>JALEPJ010000050.1 GCA_022766385.1 Rikenellaceae bacterium | reverse complement strand
AAGCTGACCTTTTGGGCCAGCTTCTATTTATTCTGATACCTTAAGGCTTATTTCTGAGCAAGTCTCTGGTATGTTGAGTAGCGAACCTTTGCAAACTCTTCTGTCTTCTGGAGCAGCTCCTCGGCTCTCTCAGGGAACAGCTTGTAAAGTGATGCAAAACGAACCTCACCCTTCAGGAAGTCCTGGAACTTGGGCCAATCAGGCTCCTTGCTGTCAAGAGAGAACGGATTCTTATCTGTGCCCTCAAGTGCAGGGTTGTATCTGTAGAGGTGCCAGTAACCGCATTCTACAGCGAGTTTCTCTTCTTTCTGGCTGAGACCCATTCCGGCCTTCAAACCGTGGTTGATACAAGGTGCGTACGCAATGATGAGAGATGGTCCGTCGTATGCCTCTGCTTCCTTTATTGCGTTCAGATACTGAACAGGGCTTGCACCCATAGCTACCTGAGCAACATATACATAGCCATAACTCATTGCCATCATACCGAGGTCCTTCTTGCGTATCTTCTTTCCTGAAGCTGCGAACTTCGCAATGGCTCCTGCAGGTGTAGCCTTAGATGACTGGCCACCGGTATTTGAATATACCTCTGTATCAAGTACAAGAATATTGACATTCTCTCCGGATGCAAGTACGTGGTCGAGTCCACCGTAACCGATGTCGTAAGATGCACCGTCACCACCGATAATCCACTGGCTGCGTGCAGGGATGAAATTCTTGAGTGCGACAATCTTCTTTGCATGATCGCAGGTCTTCTCCTCAAGGATAGGAACGATTCTGTCAGCAACCTCGCGGGTGATAGCATAGTCGTTTCTGTTTTCGAGCCACTTGCTTGCAAGTGATACTGCTTCTTCGTTCTTGCCTTCCTCAACGATGTGCTGGAACTCAGCGGCAATAGTCTCGCGGATTCGGTCTGAACCGAGTTTCATACCGAGACCGAACTCGCAGAAGTCCTCGAACAGTGAGTTTGCCCAAGCAGGACCGTGACCCTTGGCATTGGTGCAATATGGTGATGCAGGGAATGATGCTCCGTAGATAGATGAACAACCGGTAGCATTTGCAATCATCATATGGTCACCGAAGAGCTGGGTGATATTCTTGATATATGGTGTCTCACCGCAACCGGCGCAAGCTCCTGAGAACTCGAAGAGAGGCTGTGCGAACTGTGAGTTCTTCATATTTGCAGCCTTGTTGAAGATATCCTCCTTGTAGCCGACCTTTGAGTTCAGGTAGTCGAATGCAGCCTGCTCGCTCTTGTTGTCAAGGTATGAGGCCAAGCTGAGAGACTTCTCTTTAGAGAGACATACGTCAACGCAGTTGCCGCAACCTGTACAGTCGTCAACAGAGATAGAGAGAGCAAACTTGTACTCCTTGAGATTTGCCTTGCCCTGAGCCATCTTTATGTTTGCAGGTGCTGCAGCCGCCTCATCCTCTGTGAGTATGAACGGACGGATGGCAGCGTGAGGACATACAAATGCACAGGTGTTGCACTGGATACACTTCTCAGGATCCCATACAGGAACATTGACAGCGACTCCGCGCTTCTCGAAAGCAGCTGTGCCGGCAGGCATTGTACCGTCCATATAAGGAACGAAGCTGCTTACAGGGAGGGTGTCACCGCACTGTGAGTTGACAACGTCTGCTACATTCTTCACGAATACAGGGGCGATGCGGTTTGCATTAGGGTTGGTGAACTTGGCCTTGATTTCAGCCCATTCTGCAGGAACCTCAACCTTGATGTACTCGCCACCGCGGTCAATTGCAGCATAGTTCATATTGACGATGTTCTCACCCTTCTTGCCGTAGCTCTTGAGGGCAGCATCCTTCATATACTTCACAGCGTCGTCGGCAGGGATAATGCCTGTGATGCGGAAGAATGCGCTTTGGAGGATGGTGTTGGTACGTCCGCCGAGGCCGATTTCAGCCGCAATCTTGGTAGCATTGATGATATAGAAGTTGATGTGCTTTCTGGCAATGATGCCCTTTACATGGTCAGGAATCCTCTTGAGGGTTTCAGCCTCGTCCCAAAGGGAGTTGAGGAGGAGTGAACCACCGTCCTTGATGCCCTTGAGAACGTCATACTTCTCAAGATATGATGGAACGTGACAGGCAACGAAATCAGGAGTATTCACAAGATAAGGCGCCTTGATCGGAGCCTCTCCGAAGCGGAGGTGTGAGCAGGTGTAACCGCCTGATTTCTTTGAGTCATAGTCAAAGTATGCCTGGCTGTAAAGATTGGTATGTGATCCGATGATCTTGATGGTGTTCTTGTTGGCACCTACGGTACCGTCTGAACCGAGACCGAAGAACTTGCACTCGGTTGTGCCCTTCTTCACAATTGAAATCTCGCCCTTGATAGGGAGTGACTTGAAGGTGACGTCATCAACTATACCGATGGTGAAATCCTCCTTTGGCTCCTTCTGGTCAAGGTTGTCGAATACAGCGATAATCTGTGCAGGGGTGGTGTCCTTTGAAGAAAGTCCGTAGCGGCCACCGATGATGAGAGGTGACTGCTCCCTGTTACCCTGGAAGACGGTCTTGATATCCTGGAAGAGAGGCTCTCCGAGAGCTCCCGGCTCCTTGGTTCTGTCAAGAACGGCAATCTTCTTAACTGACTTAGGAAGCACCTTGAGAAGATACTTTGCAGAGAATGGACGATAGAGGTGAACGGTGATGAGACCGTATCTCTTACCGCGCTTTGCAAGGAAGTCAATGGTTTCCTTAATGGTTTCGGTAACTGAACCCATAGCCACAATGATATTCTCGGCATTAGGGTCACCGTAATACTCGAATGGACGATACTGTCTGCCTGTCAGCTCGCTGATTTCGCCCATATAGCGTGCAACGATGTCCGGGATGGCATCGTATGCCTGATTTCTTGATTCAACTGCCTGGAAATAAACGTCACCGTTCTGAGCGGTACCGCGGGTTACAGGAGCCTCAGGTGAGAGTGCTCTCTTGCGGAACTTCTCAAGTGATTTCTTGCTGACCATATCGCGAAGGTCGTCTTCGTCGATAAGTTCGATCTTCTGGATCTCGTGTGATGTGCGGAATCCGTCAAAGAAGTGGAGGAAAGGAATGCTGCCCTTGATAGCTGAAAGGTGAGCTACGGCTGCGAGGTCCTGAGCTTCCTGAACAGAACCGGAAGCAAGCATCGCAAAGCCCGTTTGGCGGCAAGCCATTACGTCTTGATGGTCTCCAAAGATGGAAAGTGCGTGTGATGCAAGTGCACGTGCCGATACGTGGAATACTGCCGGAAGCATCTCTCCTGCGATCTTGTACATATTTGGAATCATAAGGAGGAGACCCTGTGAAGCAGTGTAGGTGGTTGTGAGCGCGCCAGCCTGAAGTGATCCGTGAACTGCTCCTGCAGCACCGGCCTCACTCTGCATTTCGGTAACTTTTACGACTTCACCCCAAAGGTTCTTTTTGCCGTGAGCGGCCCATTCATCGACGTTCTCTGCCATCGTAGATGAAGGAGTGATAGGGTAAATGGCTGCGTGCTCGCTGAAGAGATATGCGATATTCGAAGCAGCATAGTTACCATCACAAGTGACGAATTTTTTCTCTTTTGCCATAGTTGAATGTTATGTTATGTAAAATTAGTTCTATTCTACAAATGTAAGTAAAATAATTTGAAGTTAGAAGCCTTTTGTGACTTACTGCCTGCCCTCTATGACAACTTCTGTGCCTTGGGCTCCTGCGATGCGCTTTACCAGGCCCTGGAGTACGTTTCCAGGTCCGAGTTCTATGAATCTTCCTGCTCCGTCCGCAAGCATCTCCTTCACCGACTGAGTCCACCGTACAGGGGAGGTGAGCTGTGCGAGAAGATTGGCCTTGATGGTCTGAGGGTCGCTTTCCGCTTTAGCGCTGACGTTTTGATATATAGGGCAATAAGGAGTCTTGAACTGGGTGTCTTCGATGGCCTTGCCGAGGGCTGCGCGGGCCGGCTCCATAAGAGGGGAGTGGAAGGCTCCGCTGACTGCGAGGGGCAATGCGCGTTTGGCACCTGCCGCCTTCATCGCTTCGCAAGCCGTTTTTACGGCCTCGACTTCACCTGAAATGACCACTTGCCCGTCGCAATTGTAATTTGCGGCAATGACAGTGCCCTCGCATCCGGCGCAAATCTCCTCGACCTTCTCCGTTGGAAGACCGATAACTGCCGCCATAGTGCCGGGAACTGCTTCGCAGCATTTCTGCATCTCGCTTGCACGCAGGGCAACAAGTCTGAGTGCGTCCTCGAAGTCCATCACTCCAGCTGCCGCAAGAGCGGAGAATTCACCGAGTGAGTGTCCGGCGACCATATCCGGCTTGAAGTCCGGATCGCTCTTGGCCAATGCATACGAGTGGAGGAAAATAGCCGGTTGTGTGACTCTAGTGGCTTTCAAATCCTCATCGCTGCCGTTGAACATTATGTCCGTGATTCTGAATCCAAGAATATCATTGGCCTTCTCGAAAAGGTCCTTGATTCCGTTGTCGTTAAGGTATAGGTTGCGGGCCATTCCAGGGAACTGTGAGCCCTGTCCGGGAAAAATGTACGCGTTTTTCATGTTACTGTGTTTTGTATCCCCAATGGTGGAAATATCCGCAAATTTATGGTTTTTTTAATGAAAAAACCTACTTTTGTACACTCGCCCCTTTAGTTTAATGGATAGAATTCAGGATTCCGGTTCCTGCGATACGCGTTCGATTCGCGTAGGGGGTACAAAAAACAGCCTCTGTCAGATCTCCTTTATTTCCCTGATACCGTCACGGTCCAGCTCGATACGGAAATGCTTTATATCCGTGGTGTCATCGTGACTGCATTCCATAACGATATTGATGTAATATACTTTTTCCAGTTCCACGGTAGACAATCTGCCGTTCCTGTCCAGTACGCGTGATGGTACGGTAGGATTGTCCATATCCCACAGGAAGGAGTGAATGTTCAGACGCATTATGTCATTCACACCGTCCAGCCTGTGGACAGTGATTTCGTCGAGCATTTTTCTGTTGATGTGGACAGATTTGCGATAGAGCATTATGTGCTCGTCCTGCATTGATTCTTCCATCTCTATGGCAGTTCCCTGGCGCCTTTCATCCATTACCCTCTCCGGAACCTTTGATTCAGAGATGAAATCGACACCTTCTTTCAACCAACCCAAGCTGATGTCCTTGTAACGTATGCTTGCCTTGTTGTCGAAGAAGCGGCTACCAACCTTATGGGCGAAGTAGTATCTCATCAGTTCCTTTATCCTGTCCTTAAGCATATAACTGATGATCAGGGCAATGAACAGAGGCCAGGTGAGGTTTCCGAAATGCCTTTGGAATGCCCATGCCACTAATGTAGCGAAGATCATTGCCAGTCCGGCTGAAACGCTGAAAAGGAGTTGTTCCGCTACCACTCCGTCCTTCTTTTTGTCTGCCCGGAGGTAGAGTATACCTTCAACGTACTTCTTGAGCATACTCTGGCGGAAGAAGTATTTCTTGTTCTCCTCCCTGTTCTCATCTTTCACGAAAGGCATCTCCTTATCGCGCCTGTACTCATTGATTGTGGCAATGAGTTCCTTCAGCATCAGTACTTCCTCTGGCGCAGGGATTCCGCTCTCGAAAAGCTCGAGCAGTTTCATGCAATTGCGCACCATCGTATCGCAAATGAATTCATCTGTGAATGCGTACACTTTGTAGCCTTCAGGCTTTACCGTCGGGGCATTGATGATTGCCCTGAGCCTATGGAAAGATTCGAAGACGGTCTTCGTATTTCTGGCGAATTGCTGCGACAGATCCTTAATCTCACTGCTCTTGTTGCGGGACAATATATGCGAGCTCTCGTCTCTGAGCGAACTTTTGATTATTGCTGCGAAAAGCTTCATCTGGTGTTCGTACTCCCTGAAACTTGACAGGCAGGGATTGGAGGCATAGGCGTTCATTGCCGCGCTCAGCCGAGAAAGCGGTTCGCTTCCTTGCTGGGCAATGTCCCTGAGCAGGAAACGCGGGGTAATGAGACGGATGTTTGATTTTACATCTCTGTAGAAATGACTTTTCGAGTAGCTGAATTTGTTGATGTCCAGACTTGAAGGCACAAATATCCAGGTGTAGACCGAAAAGTCGCTTTCAGGAAGCTTCCTTCTGGCTACAAAACCCATCTTGAATTCAATGGAGTACCTGTCGTGTATTTTGGTCTTGAGATCAATCATGTGCTAAAAACCCGGTGTGATTCCCATCCACTTGAAGAAGGTTGCTCCCCATATGAGCACGAGTATCCAGGAGATGGTCATCATTGTTATACCGAACTTGAACGCGTCAGTCTGGCTGTATTGGTTCGTATTATAGAGCAGAGCTGCCGGTTTGCTGTTGAATGGAAGCACATATACGTGTTCTATGAGCATTGCCACAGGGAGGGAGAGACTCATCAACGGAAATCCGAAGCGGGCTTCGATTCCGAGGGCAATAGGGACGAATACCATTGTTCTGATGGTCTTCGACTGGAACAGCAGGCCTGAATACATCATTAAGAAGGTCAGGATGACATAGAGCACCCAATAAGGAGTGCTGGAGGTGATTCCCATTGCGTCGAAGGCCGCATTGACCATCGTGTTCGGCAGGTCTGTGGCATTGAGACCAGAACCGAGGGTGTAGGCTCCGGCCGAGAAGAGCATAAGATGCCAAGGAATGTCAACATCGTTCCATTTGACTACTCCGATACCAGGCATCAGGGCAATGATGGCTCCGAGGAGGGCGACAATGGTCTCGTCGAGATTGTGGAAAGTTCCTTTTGTCACCCAGAGGACGAGGACGAGAAAGAAAATTGCTACAGCCTTGTATTCCTGTGCGGACATCTTGCCCATCGCCTCCAACTCTGCTTTCAGCCTGTCGAGTCCTCCTTCGATTTGAGGGATTTGCTCTTCTTTTTTCATAGGAAAGAAGATATAAATACCCAGAACAAGGCCTATTATGAGTATGAGAAAGCTCATTGGACCGCATGCAAGAAGCCAGTCCGCATAGCCGAAATCGCAGCTGCCGGCGAAACCGGCAATGAGCGAGATGGCGAGAAGGTGGGCTCCGGAACCGGTGTAGAAAGCGTTGGCTCCGATGTTGACTTGGAAGAGGTTCTGAATGACGAGATTCCTTCCGAAATTGTTCCTATTGCCTTCGGAGGCTCCGTATATGGCGCACACTACCATAAAAATAGGGAGCATTATCGTTGCCTTTACCGTGGTGGCGGATATGAACAATGAAAGTATTATATTGATAACCAGGAAGCTCCAAAGAACTCCCTTGGCTGTTTTTCCGAATTTGATGACGAAGCTGAGCGCCAGTCTTTTGGCGAACCTTGTCTTTACGAGCATGCTTGCGAGCACGAAGCTCAATATGTTGAGCCACATTACCGGGTGTCCCAATTGGGCAAGCGCTTCTTTCTGTGTGGTCACCCCGAATATTACGGTGCTGAGAATGACCAGCAATGAGGTCAAATAGTTTGGGATCGCTTCAGTGATCCAGAGTATCAGGGAGCTGACAAAAATCGCCAGCATAGCGTAATTTGCCTTGATGAAGCCATCCGCTCCCAATACATTGAATCTCTTGACGGCAGTGTCTGCCATACCGTCAAAGTTCATATTGTCAATGAAAGCTATGTGACTGAAATAGATGACGACGAATGCAATGATTGCAAGCGGGACGCCAAGCCTTGCCATCCAGATCTCGAAAGGGGATTTATTCATTTTCGGAAGCCGCTCGACTTTGTAGTTGCTCATATCAAGCGGATCGAAGCTCTTGTTTTCGTCGTTCATAGAAGTCCTTGTTCAGTTATAGTGCTTTCTGTTTTAAATGGTGCAGGGAGCTTCTCAACTCCCCGCACCGGTTCAAACTATGGTCTTTTATTTCCAGTTTTTGTATGGATTCTTCATAAGCATGGAGTTGAAGTACTTAGGGTCTCCCGTTACTTCCTCTCCGAGCCATTCAGGCTTGTCAAATGCCTCGTTCTCGTCGGCAAGCTCGATTTCAGCCACTGTGAGGCCGTCATTGTCACCGTAGAACTCGTCCACTTCCCAGGTGTGAACACCGTCAGTGTTCTTGACAAGATAGCGGGTCTTGTCGATTACGCCCGGTTCTGCAAGTTCAAGAAGAGACTTGACTTCTTCAACAGGAATCTCCTTTTCCCACTCGAAGCGTGCTGCTCCGGAAGCATTTCCTATGCCCTTAATGGTTATGAAGCCCTTTTCTCCCTTGACGCGTACTCTTACGGTGCGCTCAGGAACAGAGCAGAGATAACCCTGGGTAATACGTGTGGCCTTTATTGCTTCGGCCTTGAATTCTCCTTTGACGAGAAATTTCTTTTCAATTTCCTGTGCCATTTTTTCTATTCGTTAGCAAGTGCTTTGTCTGACATACCTATGACACGCTTGATGGCCTGGAGATAGTTGATGTTCTCCACACCTTCGAGTCCGCAGTCTGCTATTGTCTTCTTAATATCCTCAATTTCAGTTGATTCTGAGTTGATGGTGACTACTTTTGCTCCGTTGATGAGCACATTGCCCACTTCACAGATAGTGTCATTGACCATATATCCGAAGCGCTGTTTGTGGACACGGACGGCTGCGAGGTCAGGATTGGCTTTGACCATTGCGATGAACTCCTCGAAGGTATAGCTGCCCTTGTCAAGAACTGGCATCTCAACCATAAATGCAGGGAATACCTCCTTCTCGAGAACCTCCTTGCTGATTGGGAATTCGCCTTTCATAAGAGGATTCCACTGCTCGAGTCCGTCAACAGTCTGGACATAGGTTTTGATATCCATCTTCCCGTTACGGATCTTGGTGTTGTTGATGTCGTTTTTGTTGGAGATTATGTAGATCTCATCGCTTTCACGTTCCCATACTTTTTCAGGAACAGGAACAGAGAGACGGGCCATACGTGCTGCTGCAGCACTGAAGTCCTGGCCGAACGAACGGAACTCGAAGCGTGGCTTTGAGATTTCGCCTATTTTCATTTCTTCTTTTGACATTATTCAATATGTTTGGTTACTGTACTACTGTAGGATCATCTTTACCGCTGCTGGCGTTGAGGCTTCCAATTGAGTGGCTTTCAGTTATCATAAACTTGCCGCTTCCATCAGGGATACGGCTCCAAGAACCTGAATTGTTTGAAAGGCCCTGACTGCCCCAGCCTTCGCCCTTTTCGCCTCTCTGGAATCTGTCGACTTCCTTTCCGTTAGGGTCCATAAGCTGTATGAGAACGGACTTCTTTGCAGAGAGACCGGATGAAAATCCTCTTTCTGTGGTTCCCTTGGCGCCTACAATGGCAAAAACGCCATGTGCAGGAATTGCCTCACCCTTGATTCCTGTCCAGGTCAGCTCCTCGTCCTTGAACAGTGTTATTCCCTCGAGACTTACCTCGAAGTCGGTACCGTTGTAAAGCTCGATAGCCTTCTCATTGTCCGCACCTGCACCATAGAGCTCGTTGATCTTGACCTTGGTCCAGTCAGTTGCCGGATTGCCGACCTTGTATGACTTTTCTGCAGATTTGGTTTCGAAGCCTGCGCTGTTCTTTACAGTAACGACCACTGTAACGGCAGTCTTGTCAGCAAGCTTAGGGATGATGCCTGTGCAGGTCATCCCTGAAACGGTCATATTGACAGCTGTGCCGTTGTAAGTGAGTACAGCTGAGGTGATTTCCTGAAGGCCGCTGCAGGTGGCCGTAACGGTCACTTCGTCGTTGGATGTAGGAGCCTCAGGATTGATGGAAACGTTGTCAATAGTGGTAGGTCCCTCATAAACAGCATCCTTCACGCAAGATGAGAACAAAAACGGAAGGGCGATTGCAATAAGTGAAAGTATCTTTTTCATTGTCGTTCGGAATTAGAAGTTGATTTCAAAACGTACTGCGAGCATATGGTAGTCCACACCTGCCTTGCCGTTTCCGCTTACAACCTTCTTGTAATCGGAAGTAGCTTTGCCTGCTGCGTCATAGCCTACAAGGAATTTGTTGCCCTTGCCGTTGGCGTATCTGTCGTTGTTGTTGTACTGGTAGTTGACGGCGAACTTGACATTGTTGTTGATGTAGTAGTTGATTCCGAGAGCATAAGCCTCAGCTGAACCGGCCATAAGGGCAGGTGCGTTGAAGTCAACATATTCATAGCGTGCACAGAGCTCGATGTCGCCCCATTCGCGACCTCTTGATACTCTGGTGAACTTGGCTCCGCCGATGTCATATCTCTGGCGTCCGCCGAAGAGGAGATAGCCTGCCTGTGCGTACCAGCCCCAAAGATGGTTAGGTGTGCTTGATGTGGTCACGAAGTTGTCGTCAGCCATATAGGCGCCCTCGAAACGGAGTCCCTTGTAGTAACCTGCGATTTCTGCAGTGTAGAGGAGATCGTGGTCAACGTCAGCGATTTCACCTGTGTCAATGTATTTCTTCCTGTTGATCGAGGTCGAGTTCCTGGTGCTGAATCTTACGAAATTGCCAGGAGAAACGCTCATCTGCTCATCATTGATATTTGGCTGGCGGTAAGAAAGAGCGCCTGCGAGATGGAGTCCCCAGTTCTCGTTTTTGTAACCTGGCATAAGGACGAACTTACCGGTATATGAGAGCCCCTGACTCTTGCCGAAATCCTTGTTGGCATCCTCTACGAAGGTCCTGGTTTCAAGATTGTCAATAGTCTGGCCGAAAACGCCTCCTGAGAGCCAGAGCCAGTTCTTCGCCCACTTGACATTGGCTCCGATATGGCGTGAAGGAGCAAGTGCCTGAGCCACCATAGGACGCTCCATAAACTGAAGATAGCGTGATGAGTTGTTTCTCTGGATTGAGAAGAATTCCTTGAAGTTACCAATCTGAATCTGAGTGTTCGGAATACCGTCAAATCTAATGATAGCATCCTTTAGCTCGAAGACTCCGTTGGCCATATCCATATCGATTTCACCGTACCAGTTCTTGTTGATCTGGCTCTTTACGGCGAAACGCGCGCGTCTGATGGAGAGTCCGTTTCCAATAGGATCCAAATCTTCGTTTTCACCGAAGAATACGGCTCCGTCAGCCTGTACGCGCATATCAAGCCATACTTTAAAACCTGAATCATTTGTTGACCTGTGCACGAGGATTCCGTCCTGATTCTCAGTTACGAGAGGTTCAGCGGATACCTTTACACCGTACTGGTTGTACTGAACTTCTTGAGCAGCCATATTCTGGGCAAATGCCGTAAACGAACAGAGGACTGCGAGAGCAATCAATGATTTTTTCATTTCAGTTGTGTTTAGTGTTAGCATTATGTATTAATCATATTGTCTTGATGAAGTCCGTAAGTTTGGTCTGTCTGTTCAGACCGAACTTCTGCCTCAATCTGTGTCTTTCCACCTCCACGCTTTTGGGCGAGATGTTGAGCACCGTCGCAATATACTTGGTCGGGAACTCGAGCCTCAGCAGAGCGGCAAGTTTGCATTCCTGCTGAGAGAGCTGCGGGTACTTGGATTTCAGTCTGATACTGAAATCTTTGTGCAGTTCTTCAACTTTGTTGTTGATTTCATTTCTCTCATCCGAGAAATTCAATCTCAAACTGATCCTGGACAAGCTTTCGTGAAGAATGGCGTCCTTAGCATTTGTATCAGCGGTGTTTTTTGCCTGAAGTATGCTGTTGTATAGTTCCTGCATAAACTCCCTTTGGTCAGTGAGTTTTTCAGTTACATCCCTGACTTCATCCCGACGCAGGTCAAGAAGGTTGATGAGGTGCTCCTTCTCCTTTCTGATGATATCAATTTCGATTTCGTGGAGCTTCCTCCTCTCTTCGTTGACTTCTTCCTCGATGACTCGCGTGTAATCACCTCTCCTTCGAATATATCTGCGGTTTCTTGCATCCTGCATCTTCAGCAGCGCAAGGCAATATCCGATGGCAATGACCATCAGAGAGGCCGTGATACCGTAATGAGATGCAATATAAGCGAATAGGAATGCGGCTGCAGGAAGCACTGCGGTATTCAGGACGAGTTTCATTGCCCTGTTCCCCTGATAGACAGGCTCGCGATTGACAGCCTCTCCCGCGAACATGCCTGCGAGAAGCAGAGCCGATGGAGAAGCTACGAGAGGCATCATTGCCATAACTGCAGTTGTGGCAATGATTGCTGGCATTCCCAATGAGTTAGGGGCTGTCCTCAACTCTCGTATGCCAATGACGTCGGCGACCAATCCGATGCAAATCACGGCCAGAACAGGCCATCCGCCGGCAGGGTGGGCAATGTATGCTTCCCAAAAGCGGAGATTGGCCACACTTGCTAAGGCCAGCAGGACAGATGCAATCATTCCGGCAATCCACTTTTCCTTGATTTTTAGAAGCAAATGCTGTTTCCGTTTATGGAATATGTACTTTTCCAACCAATCCAAAAGGATAGTCAGCAGTGCAACAGCAATAGCTCCGGTACACCAGAAAGCCAGATGGATGCAGAAGATATCGCTTCGCCCTTCGAAACCTGCCATTGACGCTGCCAGCATCAGCGTCACTGACAATCTCCAGCCGAGGCTGAGACAGGCCAGGAACAGTATGCCGGCAATAGCAGCTGCGGCAAGAAGTGCGTCGCCTGTCAGATACTGAAGTGAATCAAACATAGCTAATACCTTCTGACAGACATAATTGAAAGATGGTCTGCAAGCTTCATCGCCGCTGAAGAAAGGTCCTCGATATGGAGGGCAAAGTAGCGTAAATGGAACTTTTCGCTCAGTTTGAGGTTTTCCATTTCCTGAAACACCTTGCGCTTTAGCTCCTTTGACTGTCTGTTCGCTTCCCTCTGATAAAAATAAATCCTGTGAATGGTGTCCTGAACTTCGTCGGGAGACCTGAAAATGGCTCTTGCCGCCGGTATGGCATCTGAGGCCGCCTTTACTGATAACTCAAGCAGTTTGAGGTAGTCAGCTCTAAGTTCGACAGGAATGTATGGCTTCTCCACTTCAAACTGAAACATATCGTTGCTCATTGTGTAGATGATGTGGTTAAGTCTCTCAAGCAGTTTCAGTATGTCTCCGCTCAGTCCGGAAAGGGCCGGCTGGCTGTAGATGCTGGTTTCAATCTGTCTCCTGAAATTGTTTGAGTCTTCATCGAGGGTTGTGATTGATTTGAGGGATGAGAGGAATCTGCCTTCATCGTGATACAAATAGCTTTTAACGCCTTCTTCAAAGACCAGTAATGACTGGTCTGTTATTTCAAAGAACTTGTCAAGATCCGCTATTGTTCTTCTGGTTTTTCTCCTGAATAACATAGTACGCAAATTTACATAAGCTTTCTCAATCCTGTTATTGCTTGGGATTAAATTGGGCATTTAGGCTCAAAAGCTTCCATTAAGTTGTTTTAGTGTTATAAATATCTGTAAAACAAAAATATACAAAACTTTTGTTAAGTATTCATTATTTGTCATGAATCTTAATATAAAGTCTTGTATAGTTCTGTTCTGCCGCCAATCCGCCCCGTTCAGCTTTATGTTACCCCACGCGGACTATTGAGATGCCTACTTCATCCAGCGCTCAAGCCAATCAAAATACTGACGATGCCAGTAAAGAGCATTCTGAGGTTTCAGTATCCAGTGGTTCTCATCTGGGAAAATCACCAATTTTGATGGAACCCCCATCATTTGAGCACAATTGAATGCTGCCATTCCCTGAGTATATGGAATACGGAAGTCCATACAGCCGTGGATGCACAGAATCGGTGTATCCCAATTCTCTACCTTCAGCTTCGGTGAGTGTTGATAGTGACGCACGGTTTCCGCATAATTGCTCCATGGCGAACCGCTCAGGTAACCCCTGCCAAGTCCACCGTTGTCCCACTCTGCAAACCACATTTCTTCACTGGTATAATAGAGCTCTTCTTCGTCGAAGATGCCTGCGTGTGCTATGAAGCAGTCAAAGGTCTTCTCGTGAATACCAGCCAGATAATAGACGGAGTATCCTCCGTAACTTGCGCCACAGGCAGCTAACTTGTTGACATATGGTTCAGCCTTGATTTCACGGGCTGCACTCAGATAGTCCTGCATATTGAGGCCTGAGTAGTCACCGGAAATCTGTTCGCACCACTCCTTGCCGAATGCTGTAGTACCACGCCTGTTAGGGAGCACGACTATGTAGCCTTGTGCTGCCATCAGCCTATAGTTCCATCTGTATGACCAGCCCTGACTTAATGTCCCCTGAGGACCTCCAAGGCAGATTTCTATCGCAGGGTATTCCTTTTCTTCGTCAAACTCAGGTGGATACAATACCCAGGTCAGCATATCTTTTCCATCAACGGTTTTGATGTACCTCATCTCTGTCCTGTGTTCATCGAGCTGACAGAGTATATGCTCGTTTTCTGAACTGATCTGTTTATAATCAACTGAGTCCGGGCTCCAGTTTACGGCAACAAGTTCGGTAGGGAAGTCCATACTGCAGTAAGAGCTTAGAAGAGTCAGGCTTCCATTACCA
>JALEPJ010000033.1 GCA_022766385.1 Rikenellaceae bacterium | reverse complement strand
GCCGCTAGCGTTCATCCTGAGCCAGGATCAAACTCTTCTTTGTATATTTTCTATTCTTCCAGCTTGCTCCTGACGCTTCTGATCTCTAAAGAAATCAACGCTCTCGATTCTTATTTATTTTCTCGGTACTTGCTTGTACTTATCTTTCAACGTTTTCAATGAACTACCCTTTTGAAGCGTCCCGCAGAGCGGTTCGTTCCGTTTGGGATTGCAAAGGTACGAACTTTTTTTTATCCTGCAATACTTTCCCTAAAAAATTCATAAAAAATTCGCACAAGAATTTCATCGCCCAAGAAAATGGGGTAAATTTGCATTTATGGAAAAGAAAGTCTCATTATTGAACATCTTCCTCACTTTCGCAAAAGTAGGAGCCTTCACCATAGGCGGCGGCTACGCCATGATACCTATTATTCAGAGCGAGCTGACCAAGAAGGCCTGGATGGACGAATCCGAGCTCCCGGACATCATTGCCCTCTCCCAAAGCGCTCCCGGCGTGATGGCCGTCAATATGTCCATCTTCACTGGATACAAGCTCAGAGGCATCAAAGGCAGTATTGCCGCCACCCTTGGATCAATTACCCCCTCGTTCATTGCCATACTGCTGATCGCGATGCTGTTTTCCAATTTCAAGGACAATGAAATCGTGATTCGGGTCTTCAAGGGCATACGGCCGGCAGTAGTGGCGCTGATTCTGGTGCCTATGATTGATATGGCGAAGAAGAACAATCGCAAATGGTGGGCCTGGGTCATCAGCGGATCTGCTCTGCTGGGGGTGGCCTTCCTCAACTTCTCACCCGTGTACATATTGCTCGTGACAATAGTGCTCGCACTGGCTATCACCCTTTTCAAGGAGCGCAAGCGCAAGGAGGGCGCCGGGCTATGATATTGCTGCTTCTTCAATTGTTCAGCACCTTCTTCGTTATCGGACTTTTCACCTTTGGAGGAGGTTATGCTATGCTCTCGCTCATACAGTCCGAGGTCGTGGTGGCGCACTCCTGGCTCAGCGAAAGCACATTCACGGATATCGTGGCCATTTCGCAGATGACCCCCGGACCTATTGGCATCAATTGCGCCACCTTTGTCGGCTACGATGTGCTCACGACGGCGGGCTATTCCCCTTTCTTGGGCGTAATTGGCTCATTCACAGCGACATTGGCCATCAGCCTACCTTCTTTCATCATTGTCCTTGCCCTCGTTAGATTCTACACCAAGGTAAAGGGCAGCCGCATCTTCGAGGCTGTGATGAGTGTGTTGAAACCTGTGGTGGTCGGCCTGATAGGAGCCGCGGCGGTGATACTCTGCCTGAAGGTCGATTGGAACGGCTTCGTCCCTTCCGTGAGCGTGGTGGATGAGAACTTCCCCGACTGGAAAAGCTGGCTGCTACTCGCGGCCGCCTTCATTGCTTCATACAGATTCAGGATAAACCCTATTCTGCTTATTGTTTGTGCAGGTTTTGCAGGCTTTCTGTTATACTGACCACTTTTATTTTGTATATTGCGTAAATTTTGAACAAAAATGAATATTAAAGGATATGCCATAGCAGCGCTTGCTGCACTTCTTTGCTTCAACACCCCCGCTTCCGGCAAGGAGCCTGTCACACTTCACATCATTCCGCAGCCTCAGAGCGTGGTAATGGAAAAAGGCGGCTTCAAAATGAGCGGAGCTGCGATCAATTGCGACGACAAGTTCGGAGAGGAGATTAGGAGATGCATACAGGCTTTCGCCAACGATCTGACTCTCGCATCGGGCAAGATGAGTTCCTTCGCAGCCCCGAACGGTCTCGCATCGACTATTGCCAAGGGCAATTTCAAGGGCGTCGCCTTCTTGAAGGACGGCAGCCTCGAAGATGAGGAGTACAGCATCAGCGTCAGCACCCGCAGCGTGCTCGTGAAAGCCTCCAGCCTCAACGGAGTCCTCTACGCCATCGAGACCATCAAGCAGATGCTTCCGGAGCAGGTTTATGGCCATGCCGGCTCTTCGCCAATGAAGATGACCATTCCTTGCGTCACCATCAAGGACAAGCCTCGTTTCGGCTACCGCGGAATGCACCTCGACTGTTCAAGGCACTTCTTCAGCATCGATGAAATCAAGAAGTACCTCGATGTTATGGCAATGTACAAGCTCAACCGTTTCCACTGGCATCTCACAGATGACCAGGGTTGGAGAATCGAGATAAAGCAATACCCTGAGCTCACCATAGAAGGAGCCTTCAGAAGCGGGACAATGATAGGTCGCGATTTCAACTCGAACGACGGAATACGCTACGGCGGCTACTACACTCAGGAGCAGGTCAAGGACATCATAGCCTATGCTGCCCGCAAGGGTATCACCGTTATTCCGGAAATCGACCTGCCAGGTCATATGCTCGCCGCCCTCAGCGCATATCCGGAGCTTGGCTGCAGCGGAGGCCCTTACGAGCCTTGGACCAAATGGGGAGTATCGGAACAGGTTCTCTGTCCGGGTAAGGAGGATACCTTCACCTTCCTGGAGGGCGTCCTCAGCGAGATTGCAGAGCTCTTCCCTTCCGAGTACATACATATAGGTGGAGACGAATGTCCTAAGAGCGAGTGGGAGAATTGCCCTGACTGTCAGGCACTTATCACTAAGCTTGGACTTAAGGACGTCAATGGCTTCAGCGCCGAGCAGTATCTTCAGTGCTATGTTACTGCGAGGATGCAGGAGTTTCTTGCCGGCAAGGGCAAAAAGATTATAGGCTGGGATGAGATTCTGGAGGGAGAGCTCGCAGAAGGAGCCACAGTAATGTCCTGGAGAGGTGTTGACGGGGGCATCAAGGCGGCAGAACTCGGATTCAACGCAATAATGACACCGACCACATATTGCTACTTTGACTATTGCCAGGCCAAGGAAAAGGAACTTGAGCCAATCGGCATCGGCGGCTATATACCTCTGGAGACAATCTACGGATACGAACCTATGGAGGGTATGCCTGCAGGAGGAGAAGGCCACGTGCTTGGAGTCCAGGCAAATCTTTGGACCGAATACATTGCCTCAAACGAGCACCTGGAATATATGCTCCTGCCAAGAATGCTGGCTTTGAGCGAGGTACAGTGGTGCAAGCCTGAAAACAAGGATTTCGACAGGTTCAAGGACTCTCTGACCGGACATCACTTCGGAATACTAGACAGATTGGGGTATACCTATAGCAAAGTTATACTCGGAATACACGGTTTCAATAAACAATAAACTGCTATGAAAAAGTTGTTTACAAGCATTCTTTGCATCACTGCCATCGTAGCGGTGGCAGCGTCTTGCGGCAATTCAAAGAAATCAAAGGCTGCAGCTGGTGAGGCTGAGCAGGCAAGTACAGACTCAAGCGAGTTCGTTCAGGAGCCGCAGAATCAGGAGGAGGCGATAAACATACTCGCTACGCTTCCTGAGGAGCCCATATTCGACATAATCACCAATATGGGTACGATAAAGATCAAGCTATACAGCAAGACTCCAAAACATCGTGAGAATTTCGCAAAGCTGGCTCTATCCGGCTATTATGACGGGGTTCTATTCCATAGAGTCATTGACGGCTTCATGATTCAGGGAGGCGACCCTCTCACCAAGGACACGCTCAACGTTAATATTTACGGCGAAGGCGGTCCGGGTTATCAGGTGCCGGCAGAGTTCATCCCTGAATATACTCACAAGAAGGGAGCACTCGCAGCTGCCAGAGTGGGTGACATCGCCAATCCATACAAGGAGTCTTCAGGCTCACAGTTCTATATCGTACAGGATGAGGCAGGATGTGCACACCTCAACGGTTCATATACCGTGTACGGTGAGACCATCGAGGGACTCGATGTCATTGACAGGATTGCCAAGGTGGAGACACTGCCAAATGACAGACCTGTCAATGACGTGAGAATCATTGCAGTGAAATTGGATGAAAAGTATAATAATTTATCAGAATAGTCGTGGATTTTGAAATACAAAATCTAAATGGCATAGAATTTGCAACAAGATTTTCACGAATAGTTTTTTCATAGGTTAAATTTTAGGTTAGAATTGCAGAGTCCTGCGTTGTGAAACGCGGGACTCTTTTTTTGTTCTAATTATGCTCTTTTTCAAACAAGAAGGCTTAACTTCGCAGCATAGAAAGTAACAATGAATCTCAAGTCCCTTTTGAAAGATACGGCCATATATGGCCTGAGCAGCATAGTCGGACGTTTCCTGAACTATCTGCTGGTCCCTCTTTACACATACAGGATTGCCGCTGAAAGCGGAGGCTACGGCATTGTCACGAACCTTTATGCCTATACTGCCCTCTTCCTTGCGCTGCTGACCTTCGGAATGGAGACGACACTGTTCCGTTTCTCGAACAAGGATGGCGAGGACAGCGCGATGGTCTATGGCACTTCCCTGAGGCTGGTCGGAGGAGTCGCGCTGGCTTTCATTGCCCTGGTCCTCATCCTGCTCAGACCCATTTCTGCTGCAATGGGATATGCTTTGCATCCGGAGTACATAGGCTGTATGGCGGTAATTGTGGCAATGGATGCATTTCAGGCGATAATGTTCTCAAGGCTGAGGCAGCAGAGAAAGGCACTCAAGTTTATGTGTCTCAAATTTGCCTTCATCATTCCGAACATATTGCTCAATCTTTTCATCTTCCTGCTGATGCCATCGCTGTTCGGGCGCATGCCTGAGCTGGAGAGCCTGTATGTCAATATGGATTACGGGGTTGGGCTGATTTTCTTTGTAAACCTGATCTGTACGTCCCTGGTATTCATAGGCTTCTCAAGCGAACTCAAGGGTTTGCGTATAGGCTTTGACAGAAAACTTGCCGGACGTATGCTGAAATACACCTGGCCTCTGTTGATACTGAGCCTGGTGGGAATTCTGAACCAGGTGGCGGACAAAATACTCTTCCCTTTCCTTATGCCAGGCGCTGAGGGCAAAGTGCAATTGGGCATCTACGGAGCCTGCGTCAAAATCGCTATGATAATGTCATTGCTCACCCAGGCTTTCAGATATGCCTATGAGCCTATAGTTTTCAACAGCAGCCGGGATAAAAACAGTCCTGAGACTCTGTCCGAGGGTATGACTTACTTCGTGATGTTTGCACTGCTGGCCTTCCTGGCCGTAATGACTTATATGCCTATACTCAAGCATTTTATTCAGCCCGGCTATTGGGAGGGGCTCGGAGTGATTCCTATTGTAATGATGGCCGAAATATTTATGGGAGTTTATTTCAATCTCTCCTTTTGGTACAAACTATCTGACCAGACGCATTGGGGTGCCATCATCAGCGCAATAGGAGCTTCAGTAATGATACTGGTCAATGTCTTCTTCGTGCCCCGTATCGGCTATTACGCCTGCGCTTGGGGAGGACTCGCCGGCTACGGTACGGCAATGCTCCTGAGCTATATCTTAGGGCAGAAGAAGTATCCTATACGCTATGATTTGAAGACTATCTCCATCTTCACAATACTCGCTGCGGCAATATTTGCTCTCTCCGAGAGCATAAGGAAGGGCTTCGCCGACATCTCCCCTATTTTGCTTATGGCAATTGATACGACCTTCCTGCTGCTGTTCTGCGCAGCTATCTTCCTGAAGCTGAGGAAGCAATTGAGGAAATAGACTGTGGACGGGCGCGGGGCGTGATCCCCCGTCCGGCCCGCCCCGTGGAGGTTAACTCATTGAATATTAGCACTTTAAGCAATCGTCTATGGATAAAATTCCCCATAGACGATTGCCCAACTTGCAGTGTATCAGTCACTTATCTCCCACGGCAACCGATTACCCGGGCCAGAACAGGTGGCCAATAATCACTTATCAGCCACCTGCCTCATAAGACTATATATTGATTACCACTCAGTTACAAGTTCAATCTTTGAGAAATCATCAGAGATTTTGTACACTGGAGAGAAATTGTATCTGTTGTTGGTATTCACTGTCATTCCATACTGAACCTGACCTGTCCAAGGATTGACAGCCTCAGCAGCAGGACCACCACAAGCAGCGATTCTAACGTAGTGAGGACGGCTGATACTTGAACTCCTCAATATTGCATTCAGCAGTAGTATCGATAGTCAAGGTTATCAAGGTAGAACCGTCAGCGAGCTCGGTATTGAACCGGGCTCTTTCCTTTTAGCCTCAATTTGATTCTATCATTATTGTAGTACCGGATGTATTTCCGGAGAGCCGATTTGAACTGGTCGATAGAGTCCAACTCCTGCAAATATATCAATTCATTTTTGATTAACCCAAAGAAGTTCTCCATCATCGCATTGTCCAGACAGTTACCTTTGCGCGACATGCTTTGCGTTATATGCCTATCCTCCAGTGCTTTTTGATATCTTTTATGCTGATAATGCCAGCCCTGGTCT
>JALEPJ010000009.1 GCA_022766385.1 Rikenellaceae bacterium | reverse complement strand
TATTTATTTTAGATTAATAATATACAAAAGTATACAGGCCCCTACCCTTCCCCTTTGATGAATTTACTTTTTTGACTTTGAATTTAATTTTGCAATTTGTACATTTGTAACAGTACTATTTAGAATAATGAACACTCGCCTTCAACAGTTTCTCGCAGCAGAGAATATAAGCCAAGCCCAGTTTGCCGATACTATCCAGGTAGCCAGGGCTAGCGTATCCCATGTTCTTGCAGGAAGGAACAAACCTGGTTATGATTTTATCAGAAGCATTGCCGCCCACTACCCTCAGCTGAATATAGAATGGCTGATTGCGGGAAAGGGAAAGATGTACAAGAAAGAGAATAACGAAACTGCCCGTGAAACACCTCGGCAGCCTGTGACAGACGAAACTGTATTTACAAACAGCCTATTCCCAAGTGAAGAGGGAGAAAATAACGAAAGCATAAACGACATCAATACTTTAAATAAACTTAAACAAGAAACTAATAGTCAAAGAGTTATAGAAAAGATTATTATCTTTTACAGTGACAATACCTATCAAGAATTAAAGTAAGTTTCTTATATTTGTACGTCAATAGACTAATTAGAGATGTACAAACAGATAATACGCCCGATATTGTCAGTCTTCAATCAGGAGAACGCGCACGATTTGTTTCTGAAACTGGTCAGATTTACAAACCGCCTCCCTGTTTTGGGTTCGCTCATCAAGTTGACACATAAATATGAAAAAGTCGAACTGCATCGCGAATTGTTCGGAATGGATTTCAAGAACCCTATTGGCCTCGCTGCTGGCTATGACACCGATGCTGAATGCCTTGAAGGCCTTTCAGCCTTCGGCTTCTCTTTCATCGAAGTAGGCTCACTAAGCTGCGAAAAGCAGGAAGGAGGCAAGAAACCAAGAACAGTTAGAGATAAATCCAGGCGTAGCATCATTACAAGACCAGGCAACAGAAACAAGGGCATCAAAAATGCAATAGAGAATCTTAAGGACCGTAATTCATCTGCGATTATTTTCGGCAGCATTGCTCCGAATCAAAGCAGTCACAAAGATGAGGAAATGGTCGAGGATTACTGCAGGGCTTTTTCATTGCTCTACGATTTTGTTGATATCATCGTTGTCAATGTATCCTGTCCCAACGACAATGGCTTGCTATTCGTCCAGGATAGCAGTTCTCTTTCTGACGTCATTGACCCTCTCCTCGAGATTAGGCTATGCTATGAGAAACACAAGCCAATATTGATCAAGCTCTCTCCCGATACTCCTTTCGAGCAAATTGACCGTATGCTTGACTATTGCCGCCTGAACGGAATTGATGGCGTGGTTGCGGGGAATTATTCTAAATGTTCAAGAGAAGTCCTTGCTGCCAACAGGATGACGGATTCAGCTTTCCTCTCAGGAGAAGAACTGTATCCAAAGAGTCTTGAGCTTGTCAAACATATTCACATCTATACTCAAGGACGATTCCCGATTATCGGCTGCGGTGGTATAATGAGTCCAGCACAGGCGAAGGAAATGTTTGATGCCGGCGCTTCATTGATCCAGCTTTACAGCGGCATCGAATATGAAGGTCCGAAGCTGGTCAAACGTATTCTGAAATCAATTTAGTCAATTGCAATGTACACAGCATCAATTTGCACCATCGGTGATGAGATACTTATCGGCCAGATTGTCGACACCAACTCCTCCCATATTTCGAGAGCACTGAACTCGCTGGGAATCAGAACAGGAAAAATGCTCTCCATCGGAGATGACAAACAAAGCATCATTTCCAGCCTCGAACAGGAATTGAGGGGCAATGACATAGTCATAACCACAGGAGGTCTCGGCCCGACCAAGGACGATATAACCAAAGAAGCTCTCGCGGAACTGTCCGACAGCCAGGGAAGCTATATACACCAAGGCCAGATGGAAGTGATACAGAGGATACTGAAATCCAGAGGTATCGAAATGCTGGACATCAACCGTCTCCAAGCTTGTGTCCCGGACAAATGTGAGATCATAGTCAACAAACTCGGCACAGCTCCAATAATGGTTTTCAGATTCGATGAAAAGCGCTTTGGGCATAAATGCACCCTTTACACATTGCCTGGAGTACCATTTGAAGCGATAGGAGCATTGGAAGATATAATATCGGATATAAAGCAACACTATAGCATTGGCAGCATAACGCACGGAAATATAATGATATACGGCATTGCAGAATCCGCGTTAGCCAAGAAAATCGAGAAATGGGAGGAAGCCCTGCCAAAAGAGATGCATCTGGCCTATCTCCCTAATCTGCTTACGGGAGTCAAATTAAGACTCTCTATTTACGGAGGAGATGAGAGCAGCAATGAGAAACGCATCCGGGAGGAATTCTCCAAGCTAAACGAGCTGATAGGAGATTACATATATTCGGATAAAGAAGATAGCCTGGAGGGGCGTATAGGCAGCTTGCTCAGAGGCAGCGGCAGAACACTTTGCGTAGCCGAGTCCTGCACTGGAGGGGAGATTTCACACCTTATTACCACAGTACCTGGTGCATCCGAATACTACCTCGGTTCAGTCACCTCATATTCTCCAAACGTAAAGGAAAAATTACTGGGCGTATCTCATGAAAGTATAGAGAAGTATGGAATCGTCAGCAGCCAGGTTGCTGCCGAGATGGCAGATGGGGTCAGGAAACTGCTGGGCTGTACGTATTCTGTCTCTACAACAGGTTGGGCTGATTCATACGGAGACAAGTTTGAAGAAGCGGGTACCGTATGGGTGGGAATAAGCGGCCCGAGGGGTACAAGAACAGTAAGATTCAATTTCAAGAATAAGAGGGCGATCAATATCCAGAGATTTGCAGCCTCTGCTCTTAATGAGCTGAGGAAAATGATTGAAGAGGATGACAAATAGCTCATCATTTTTAGGAGAAAGGCACTCGTGGGAGATAAGTTATGACATACGGCCAGCTATCCCCTCCCCACGACTGGCAGGTTTCCGCTAACTTGCATCATTATTACCCAGTCACACAAAAGAATCAGGCTTCGAAGTTAATTTAGTATCTAAATTAGCCTCTATCATTGACTTTAACAAAAGTGTTAAATATTATAACTTTTTTGTTAAAGGGCTTTGGACACCCTTTCGACTTCTTTAAGTACCCGAAGCAGGTTCCCTCCTGCCACTTTTTCTATATCTTTCTCGGAATAACCGCGCCTTCTCAACTCTTCCCAAAGAACAGGAAAGCAGGATATATTTTCCAAACCGGAAGGAGGAACTGCTATGCCATCAAAATCACTTCCAACACCTACGTAATCAATGCCCGCAATGTCTATCACATGCTCAATATGATTAACCACATCAACATATGAAGGACGGTCAAGTTCCAACAGTCTGTTCTGTACATCCACCCAAGCCTTGACCTTTTCCGGATTGCGGGGGTCAGCAATGAAAGCAGCTTCTATGGCATCAGCCTCATCCTCGAGGCCGCAAGAATCCAATTCCGTGCAAAAAGCGTCAGAAAGGAAGCGAGGGTAGAAATTGATAGCTACCATTCCGCCTTTCTCAGAGATTGCCTTTATCAATTCATCGGAAAGGTTTCTGCGATGCGAAGCCATTGCCCTGCAGCAGGAATGGGTCGATACTATCGGTGCCTTTGATAGCTCAAGACAGTCGCGGACAGTATCGTCTGAGCAATGGGCAATGTCAATCAACATTCCCAATCGGTTCATTTCAGCTACGACTTCCCTTCCGAAAGGGCTGAGGCCTCCCCATCTGCGCTGACCTGCGCAAGAGTCGCAGATTTCATTATCAGCATTGTGGGTAAGTGTCATGCCGATTACTCCCATTCGATAAAACATCCTTAAAAGGGAAAGGGATTTCTGAATGGGAGCACCGTTCTCCATAGTGATAAGGACAGAGGTCAGACCGCGCTTTTTGTTTTCAAGCAGTTCTTCCGAATTGAATGCCAACTCTACCCTACCTTCTGCAGCATCAATCTGGTCATAGAGTTCTGAGAGCATTTGAAGGACGTATCTCGTTGACTCATCAGGAGTTAGGGCAGGTGAATTATACAAAGCAAAGAAGGCAGCATCAACTCCGCCTGCTTTCATCTTCGGAAAATCAACCTGGCCCCAGACATTGTTCTCCATAAAGCTCCGGGCCCGTACCATCTGAGAAGGTGAATCACAATGGGAATCTAATACAAGCATACTTACTTCTTGCCTTCTTCGTACCTTGATACAGAAGATGTTTTGATATTGACAATATTGACAACGGGGTCACCGTCAAAGACGAGGGAGGAGTATCCGCTCATTTCAATGTTAAGTTTCTCAGTAGCCGCCTCGGTGAGTTTGCAAGTGCCCGACAGTTTGACCGTAGCATTAGAAGTACGAAGATTGATAGCGTCGATATTGGCATTGCCCGAACCATTGACAATGAGTTCACCAGTCTTCCCCTTGATGCAGGTCTTCGAAGCTCCATCCGCCTTAACCTCAGCGACGAGAGTCTGCCCTTCCAACTCCAGATCTGCGTTCGATGTAGTATTGAGCGCAAGATGCTCACTGTTGTGGCTGATATACGCAGAAGATGAACCGGAGGCTGAAATTTCGAGACTTTCCGCATTGACATCAAACTCGGCCTGACTCTTGTCAGCGAGAGTGACACTAACATTTGTGGCGTCAAGTTCAAGCTTTTTCAGGCGAGACAAGCCATTAAGAGAAATACTGAAATCCTTGCAATTCAGCACATTCTCAACAGAAAGCGTGGACTTGTCAGCAAGTTTAAATGAGCAAATCGGTTCAGGAGTGCTTACAACAACATTGAGGATAGGAACCACAGCCTTCCTTCCCTTATAAAGCTTCTTTACTTCAGAAGGCAACGATTTCTTGTCAATTGTAATATACAGAACATTCTTTTTCACATAGGTTTGGATATAATCAGCAAGGACACTGTCAACCGTCAAAGTGGCCGAGTAGTTCTTGCGTGAACTTACCATCCTGACATTAAAATCATAGCTAACATCAATCGCATCAAAAGAAGAGAAATCACGGTTGATTTCTACTACCTGAGCTGATGCTCCAAGTGCAGCAATGCATAAAGCAACGCTACAGAACAAAACTTTTAAATAATTAAATCTCAACATAATAATTAATCTTCCATCAAAGTAGCCCATTCATCCGTCATTGCATCTAAATCGCGCTTACGCTCCAGATACTCTCGGGTGAGCTCCATAATATCGTCATCCGGGCCGGGGGCGGCAAGCAGTGTCTCAATTTCCGCCATTCGTTTCTCCCTTTTGCCAATCTCACATTCGAGCCAGGAAATCCTGTTCTTGACTTTTCGCGATTCCTTGCTGGATGCCTTTTTATCCTGAAAATCCTTCTGAGCCTCAAGTTTCTTCTCATCAGTCTTTGCAGCAGAAGCATGGGAGTTTCCAAAACGTCGCTCAAGTTCCTGAAGGTTCTCAATCTTGCGTTTCGCCAGGAAATCGCTCACGCTGCCAAGGTGCTCTTTGACTCTTCCATCCTTGAACTCATACATTTTCTCAACAAGCCCGTCGAGAAAATCCCTATCGTGGGACACTACAATCAACGTACCGTCATACTCTTTCAAAGCTGACTTTAGAATATCCTTGGATTGAATATCCATATGGTTCGTAGGTTCGTCAAGGGCAAGAAGATTGTGGCTTGAAAGCATAAGTTTTGCCATGCCCAGACGGGCACGTTCTCCACCGCTGAGAACTGAAACCCTTTTATCAATATCCTCCCCACGGAAAAGGAATGCCCCAAGGATATCACGCAGCTTGGTTCTGACATCACCAACAGCTATTCTATCAAGGGTACTGAAAACAGTTTCCCGTTTGTCAAGTACATCCTCTTGGTTCTGAGCAAAATATCCAATATCAACATTATGACCTATCCTCGCCTCTCCGGAGATGGGGTCCAATTCATGCATAATTACACGCATCAAGGTGGTCTTTCCCTCACCGTTGCGTCCTATGAGCGCCACCTTCTCCCCTCTTTTAATCTCAATTTCAGCATTATGGAAAACCACCTTCTGAGGATATCCTACTGTCAAATCACTTCCCTTGAAAACAACATCTCCCGAACGCTGAGCTGGAGGAAACTTGACGTGCATGGCCTTGGTATCAGTCTCATCTATTTCTATCCTCTCCAGCTTCTCGAGAGCCTTGATACGAGACTGAACCTGATTGGATTTCGTCGGCTTGTACCTGAACTTGTTGATAAAATCCTCGGTCTTCTCTATCATTCTCTGCTGGTTTTCATAAGCCGCAGTCTGCTGGGCAATGCGTTCTGCCCTGAGTTCAACATACTTGCTGTAAGGAACCTTATAGTCAGTCACGTGTCCCAAAGACACTTCGATGGTACGATTGGTGACATTGTCCAGAAACTTCCTGTCGTGGGAGACAAGCATAAGAGCCCCCCTATAATTCTTCAGATAATCCTCAAGCCATTCAATTGACTCAATATCAAGGTGATTGGTCGGCTCATCAAGGAGCAGCACATCAGGAGATCCGAGCAGTATCTTGGCCAGTTCGATACGCATATTCCAGCCCTGACTGAAGGTCTCGGTCTTTCGGGAAAGCTCTTCATCCTTGAAGCCCAGGCCAAGCAGGGTCCTCTGCGCCCTGACCTCAGGCGGCTCATTGTGACTGATAGCGAGATGATCGTTCAAGTCATTCAGTCTCGTGATGAGATTGAGATAGGAAGCAGATTCATAGTCGACTCTTTCAGAAAGCTGAACGGTAATCTCAGCTATCTCCTCCTCCATTGCCTTGAATGCATCAAATGCAGTCATAGCCTCCTCAAGAACCGTCCTACCCTTATTATGCTGCATGATCTGGGGCAGATACCCAATGGTAACATGCTGGGGCTTGTCAATTGTCCCCGAACTGGGGCTCTGCTCCCCGCAAAGCAATTTCAATATAGTTGACTTTCCGGCACCGTTCTTTCCGACAAGACCGATCTTGTCGCTTTCGCTGATGTGAAAGCTGATTCTGTCAAGCAGGGTCCAGTTGCCATAAGCAACACTCAAGTCATTGATTGATATCATTTTTCTTCATGTGATGAAGTATTGTATTTCCTGCATAGCAGGATGCTGAATTCATACAGTAGGTACAAAGGTATCGACAGGACCAGCATCGAAACAGGGTCTGACGGAGTGATCAGGGCAGAAAGAATCAGAATGATCATAAACGCGTGACGCCTGTATTTGCGCAAAAGTTCCTTGCCAACAATACCGAGACGCGACAGAGCCATTATTACAGTCGGAAATTCAAACACCAGGCCTATCAAAAGCACCATTGATGATAAAAGAGCAATATAGCTGCCCAGAGCAATGGTATTGTTGACTGTCTCGCTAACAGAATAGCCCATAAAGAAATTCAGACAGACAGGGAGAACAAAGCAATATCCAACAGCTACACCCATATAGAAAAGGATGGAGGCCAATAGAAAAGCCTTTCCTATAGCCTTCTTTTCATGCTCATATAGAGCCGGGGCAATGAAGCGCCATATCTGCCAAATGATATACGGAAAAGCAACAACGAAACCAAGCGCTACTGCCATCTTCAAATGAATAAAGAACTGCGCAGTAACATCGATGTTGATCAGCTCCATATCAACTTCCAAACCCGTCCACCTGTAAAGAAAAAAGTCAGGCCTGGTTGGCAAAAGAACAATACCATCGAAAACCGGGCCCTTGAAAATGAACCCGATTAAACTGAAAATGCCCACTGCTGCCAAAGATCGGAGTACGCAGAAACGTAACTCCTCAAGATGGTCCCAGAAGGACATTTCCAATGCTTTGGTTTTTCTCTCTGCCAAGGCCGTCAATCTTTCTTCGAGTCTTCCTGGTCAATTTCCTTGACCTCATTCTCGATTTCCCTGACTCCTTTCTTGAAACTCTTGACACCTTTGCCTAAGCCTTCCATTAGTTCTGGAATCTTCTTGCCTCCGAAAAGGAGCAGGAATATCGCCACAATGGCAATGATTTCCCAAGTACCGATAAAAAGTGGTCGAATCAACATATAACAAAAATGTTAAACAATGTAACAAATGTGTTTTACTTATTATTTTTCAATGCTTTCAGCTGAGTTTCATAGCTATCAATACGAGAAAGGGCATCTGCCTCTTTCTTTCGTTCCACAGCTATCACCTTCTCAGGAGCATGGGCTACAAAAGACTCATTTGAGAGTTTCTTTCTAACGCCTTCAAGGAATTTTCTCTGATGATCCAGCTCAGCCTGCAGTTTGGCAATCTCTTCATCGACATTCACCAAGCCCGTGAGAGGCACAAACATCTCGACTGTCCCAACAATGAAAGAAGCGCCGGCAGCCTCACCGAAATCCTCCACAAAATCAATGGATGAAGTATTGGCAAGTTTCTCGACAACAGGCAGAAGTTCTTTCGGGAAAGCACCCTTGATTCGAAGCTCAAGCGCCTCCTTAGGAGAGAGATTCTTCTGCTGGCGTATACTTCTGATATTATTGACAGCACCCTGTGCTAGTTCAAAAGTCTGAAGCAGTCCGCCTGCCCCAAGTTCTCCGGAAGGAGTACGCTGGAACATAATGGTCTCGCCATCCTTGCGCTCTTCGAGATTCTGCCAAAGTTCCTCGGTAATGAAAGGCATAAATGGATGAAGGAGTCGCAGAAGACTGTCAAAGAAACCAATCGTTGCAGCAAAGCTGTCTTTGTCAATGCCCGCGCCATAAGCAGGTTTGACTATCTCAAGGTACCATGAGCAGAAATCATCCCAGAAGAGTTTGTATACTGCCATCAGGGCTTCTGAAATCCTGAACTTATCGAAGGCATCATTGATTTCAGCTGATACTGCGCCAAGTCTCTGTGAGAACCATGCCACAGCCTGCTTTGATGCTTCAGGTTGAGCCAATGAATCATCTATATTCCAGCTGGTTACAAGTCTAAAGGCATTCCAAATTTTATTGCAGAAATTTCTTCCCTGCTCACAGAGAGATTCATCAAAGAGTATATCGTTTCCAGCAGGAGCCGAGAGCATAATGCCCATACGGACACCATCTGCACCAAACCTCGCAATCAAGTCAAGAGGGTCTGGAGAATTGCCCAGTGACTTGGACATCTTCCTTCCAAGTTTGTCGCGGACTATTCCTGTGAAATACACGTGCTTGAAAGGCATATCCCCCCTGTACTCATAACCTGCCATAATCATTCTTGCTACCCAGAAGAAAATGATGTCAGGAGCGGTCACAAGGTCTGCAGTAGGATAGTAGTAATTGATTTCCTTATTGTCAGGATGCTCAATGCCATCAAACAGGGACACAGGCCAAAGCCAGCTTGAGAACCAGGTATCGAGAGCACCTTCATCCTGCTTGAGGTCCTCGAGGGCAATATTCTCGTATCCCTCAATCTGACGGGCCTTCGCCAAAGCCTCCTCCGCTGTCGGAGCTACAACATACTTGCGGTTTTCATCCTTGACGCCTTCCTGACCCGGCAGGAAATAAGCAGGAATCCTATGGCCCCACCATAGCTGACGGGAAATGCACCAATCCTTGATGTTTGACAGCCAGTTGTTGTAGGTATTCTTGTACTTCGGAGGGAAGAACTGAATCTCGTCGTTCATTACCGGAGGCAATGCAATGTCAGCAAAGTGCTGCATCCTGATGAACCACTGCAGCGAAAGCCTCGGCTCTATAGGAACATTGGTACGCTCTGAATAACCCACCTTATTGTCATAATCCTCCACCTTCTCAATGAGGCCTGCGGCTTCAAGATCCTTGGCAATGCACTTGCGGCACTCGAAACGGTCCATGCCCTGATATGGACGGCAATTCTTCTGAATCTCCTCCTCAAGGCAAGTAATATCAACGTGGGCATCTGGAGTAAAGATATCGTACGCAGGAAGATTATGTACCTGACCGAGCATATAGTCATTAGCATCGTGGGCAGGAGTCACCTTGAGGCAACCGGTACCAAAGCCGATTTCCACATATCGGTCCTCAATGACAGGTATCTCACGGCCGACAATAGGCACAATAAGATGCTTGCCCTTAAGCCACTGGTTCTTTTCCTCCTTAGGGTTGATACATACAGCAACATCGCCGAAGATGGTCTCAGGGCGTGTTGTAGCCACGACAGCATATTTGCCCGGTTCTTCCGCTACCATATATTTAAGGTAATAGAACTTGCTATGCTCGTCGTGGTAGATAACCTCCTCGTCCGAAAGAGCGGTCTGACGCTCCGGATCCCAATTAACCATGCGCAAGCCTCTGTATATAAGCCCTTTGTCAAAGAGGTCACAGAAGACCTTGATAACAGCCTTGCTACGGGTCTCATCCATCGTGAACGAGGTTCTGTCCCAATCGCAGGAGCATCCGAGCTTTCTGAGCTGCTTGAGAATGATGCCACCGTGCTCGTCCGTCCAAGCCCAGGCATGCTTGAGGAACTCCTCACGGCTCAAGTCACTTTTCTTTATGCCCTGCTCAGCCAGTCTCTTGATGACCTTGGCTTCCGTGGCGATGGAAGCATGGTCCGTTCCCGGCACCCAACATGCATTCTTTCCCTCCATTCTCGCACGGCGCACGAGAATGTCCTGGATAGTCTCATTGAGAACGTGTCCCATATGAAGGACACCTGTCACATTCGGAGGTGGGATAACGACAGTGTAAGGGTCTCTTCCATCCGGCTCGGAATGGAAATATTTATGCTCCAGCCAATAGGCATACCATTTATCCTCTACTTCTGAAGGATTGTATTTTGCAGACAATTCCATATGATGTTTTTTTGCATTTTTCGCGCAATCACGCAAAGATAGGATTTTTTCAGTTATTTTTGTAGAAATTGAGAATTGTGCGGACGGAAAAGTTTCGCAAGGCGCACAAAGCTCAGAATGACGGATAATTGTTTACTTGCGAAACTTGAGAATAAAACTGAATATGGACAACAAAGAAAGCAAGGCATTGAGCATAGAACTGAAGCCGGAAACCGCCACAGGAAAATATTCCAATCTCGCCATCATTTCACATTCCCACTCGGAATTCGTACTTGATTTCGCAACAATGCTGCCAGGTCTCCAGAAGCCGGAAATAATAAGCAGAATCGTAATGAATCCTGAACACGCAAAGAGGCTTCTGAGCGCTCTTATTGATAATGTAAACAAGTATGAGAATCAGTTCGGGCCGATATCCACAGTTGAGCCTCAGCAGCCTAAGGGCACAATCAACCTTAACGACCTGATGAATAACGGAGGCACCAGATCGTAATGATGGATATAGACAAACTCAAGAAAATCAAGGCTATAGCCTTCGATATTGATGGCGTAATGACCGATGGCGGCATACTGGCCACTTCTGACGGCGACCTTCTAAGGATGTTCGATGCCAAGGACTCTTTTGGGGTAAGGATGGCCAAACTCAACGGTCTTATTACCTGTGTCATAACGGGTGGAGCTTCGGACAGCATCAAGAAGAGATTCGTATATTGCGGAGTGGACGAAGAGGATGTTTACCTTCACTCCAGAATCAAAATGGAGGAATTCGACGATTTCTGTTCAAGGCACTCGCTCTCATACGACGAAGTGATGTACTTCGGAGATGATCTGCCGGACATTGACGTATTGAAAGCCTGCGGAATTGGAGTCGCCCCGGCAGATGCAGTGGCAGAGGCAATGGAAGCTGCAGACTATGTTTCACCTTACAAAGGTGGACACGGCTGTGTCAGAAATGCGATTGAAGCTGTAATGAAGGCTCAGGGCATCTGGAAACTTGATAATGCTCTTTATAAAAAACTCTTTTAAAGATGGATTTGAAAGGCAAAAGGGTCATTTTAGCTAGCGGCTCTCCAAGAAGGCAGGAGTTACTTGCTGGCTTAAGCATTGATTTCGAGATTGATACACGTAATAGTTTCGAGGAAAAGTATAATCCTGAAACACCTCATTCACTGGTTCCGGCCCTTATGTCCGAAGGCAAATCAAAGGGCTTCCACAGGGAGTTGGAGGAGGATGAGATATTGATCACAGCCGACACCATGGTCCTTTGCTTTCCTCAAGGGGAAGGTGGTATGGAACAGTCTCCCATACTTGGCAAGCCCCACAGTCGTGAAGATGCTGAAAGAATGCTTAAACTGCTTTCTGGCAGAGACCACGAGGTCATTACTTCTGTCACTATAAGGGATAGACACAGAATGCTGACCGAATCAGACAGCACCATCGTCAGTTTCAAGGACCTTAGCGATGAAGAGATCAATCACTACATCGAGCATTTCAAGCCTTATGATAAGGCAGGTGCTTACGGCATCCAGGAATGGATAGGCTACATAGGCATTACCGGCATCAAAGGGTCCTACTTCAACGTAATGGGCTTCCCCACCCACCTTGTTTACAGAATGCTCCAGGAATTCATTGAATAATTTATGAAACGCATACTTACACTGCTATTCCTGCTTATTACTACGCTTGGCGGGCAGGCTCAGACCAGAATTGAGATAAATTGCAATGAGGGCATCGACCTTATGTCTATAGTCTGGCGCTTGGCGGGCGCCAGGGAATACAACAATTGTCAGAATACAGGGCTAAACGAAAAAGTTGACGCCCATTTCGGAGCATACGTTACCCACCCGGCAGTTCTCTTGGCAAAAGAATATATTAAAAAAGGTGTAGGCTATGATGCAGTCGCCAGCTACGGCTCGCTGCTTAAGATAAACTCCGAGGGCTTGCCTGAATTCGACAAAGAGCTTGAATACAAGTTTGACAATAGATGGTCGAAATCCAGACGGAAGAAGATGCTCAATGCATTAGAGGATTTCTGCGCCGACACCGGTTTCCACGAGTGGTACCTTTCAACAGAAGACATCAGGCTGGAAGCAATGGGGACTTACATCAAATTGGGTGATGCCATTGACACTGAATGGTATTCAAAATGGTTCAGCCATTCGGACAGTCCTTCTTTCAGAATCATAGCCTGCCCTTTGGCCGGACAAAACAATTATGGACTCAGCGTAAATAAAAGAAAGGGCGGAGTGGTTCTGTGCCCAGTTTTGGGAAGTCCGTCCTTGGACATATTGATTCACGAGTTCTGCCATCCTTATTGCAATCCTCTGATTGACAGAACCTTCAACAATATTGCCTCAAGCGCGGAAGCTTATTTCAAGGCTAATGGAAACATACTCAAACAACAAGCATATAATAATGCAAGGATAATGATGTATGAAAGCTTGGTAAGAGCCTCAGTCATAGAATACATTGCAGTACATTATCCTCAAGTCAACATAAGCTTACTAATTGATGAGGAAACTGACAAGGGCTTTATGCTTGTAGGGAGACTTGTTGATATTCTGGATGAAGGATGGACCGAGAAGGACTTGATAACCGCCGTCAACAGCTATCCGCTCGAGAGCTATCTCGCTGACAAAGAAGCTGCTGACAAGCTCAAAGTACAGTACACTTGCAACTTAGTCTCAGGAGCCAAGAACATTCCAGCCGGTGAATTCGTTTTCACAATGACTTTCGACAGGCCGATGAGCGAATCGGCTTCGATCAATATGTCTGAGCTTGATTTTCCAGAGGTCACGGGAATAGAGTGGAGCGAAGACCACAGAAAACTTTCCATCCATTTTATATTGGAGTCAGGAATGGAGTACGGATTCCTTATCAAGGGTAATGGCTTCATCGCCCAGGACGGAACAAAGTCAGTCGATTCTGAAATCAGTTTCAAGACTACCAAATAGGGCAATTGTGCCGCTGCGACAACTCTTTTTTTGTACCCAGCTATGTGCAGGTACAAAAAAAATGAGTCGTCGACGCTCACGCGTGGACCACTCATACTAACCACATAATTAATAACACTAAAACTAATAACCAATAGGTTGAGACAAACTGAACTGTTTGGATTAGAACCTCAACCCGGATACAAAGGTACTGCTTTTTTTATTATCTGCAAACTTTTTTGAAAAAAATTTAATTAGTATGTTTTTAGATTGATTTTCAACGATTTAAACCGTAAGTTTGTATACAGAAGGCCAATGATTAAAAAACATAAATCATTGAGATTCACACCCCAAATCATTATTTAAACATTTTAGATAAACCAAAATAAGCCTCAGCGCTTTCAAATCATAAGCAAATGCTTAAAATTCCTAATAGATTCACATTCCCCTTCTGTTATGTCCCACTTCCGGAGATTATAAAGGCGTCTCAAGAACTGATTGACAGGATAAATTCCTCAGCAGAATTGAAAAGTCTTTTTTCTGAAGGAAAAATGATGGGGGTTCTTATGGTTGAAGAAAAGAGTATAGCAGAGGCCAAGCCTGAGATATCATTTCTATATGCCTTTTCAGGCTGTGTTGGAGGGAAAAGCAGGATAGATGGATTCGTTCCACCGATCTTCGATCTTCTTGAGCCCCAAGGCTATTTTAAACAAGAGGAGGCAGAGATTTCGGCATTGAATGCTGAAATCAAGAGACTGGAGGAAAAAGGCGGTGATATCCACGAGGAGATTGCCGCGATAAAGGCAGAAAGAAAAAAGAGGTCCATTTGCCTGCAGGAATGGATTTTCAAACAATACGTAGTTCACAATGCTCAAGGAGAGAGCAGCAGCATCTGGGATATCTTTCAGGAACGGGGTTTGATACCTCCAGGAGGTACCGGAGACTGTGCAGCCCCTAAACTTCTTGAGTATGCTTACACCCACGAAATGAAGCCGCTGGCAATGGGAGAATTCTGGTATGGAGCCTCCCCTTTTAAGGAAATACGGCATCAAGGCAGTTTCTACCCATCCTGTATGGGCAAATGCGGTCCCCTGCTGTCCTTTATGATACGAGGCTTGGAACTGGAGGCAAATCCACTCAATGAAGACAAAGATACTGAAACCGATTATACCTTATTATATAAGGACAGCAGCATAATCGTCGTCAACAAGCCATCAGGAATGCTGGCAGTTCTCGGCAAAAGTTTGAAAGTATCCCTACTTGAAAGACTCAGGATAGATCTCGATGACAAGGGTATTGAATCCTGCCACCGGCTTGATATGGATACTTCAGGCGTAATGGTCTTCGCACGCAATCCTGCAGCCAAGGCTGAAATAAGCAGGCAATTCGAGCAAAGGGAAACATCCAAGACCTATCTCGCCAGACTCTCAGCTGCACCGGAACTTGCATTGCCCCCGAAAAAAGGGCGCATAATACTTCCAATTGCTGCGGACTATTACGACAGGCCGAGACAGATGGTGGATTTCGAGCATGGAAAGCAGGCAGTCAGTGATTATGAAGTGCTTTCGGTCAATGACGACGGCAGCATTGACGTACGTTTCACTCCCCTGACGGGGCGCACGCACCAGCTTAGGGTGCACTCCGCTCATCCTCAGGGCTTGGGAAGACCGATAGTCGGAGACCGACTGTATGGGAGCAGCAGCGGAGGTAGGCTGCATTTGCACGCGGAGTCATTAACATTCACCCATCCCGTAAACGGAAAAAGACTTACATTCCGAACAGAAGCAGACTTTCTTTTTGGAAAATATGAAAAGTAAATCCATTTTTGCAGAATCAGAGAACTAATATCATATCAAGCATGGCACACGTAATCAATCTCCCTCTCGGAAGAGAATGGGATGTAGAAGAAGAAATCATCAACGAAGAAGGCGAAGAAGTCCTTTCGTATTTTGCTTCCGCTGAAGCTTCTGCCAATCCGGATATCAAAGATGCCAGCATCGAACTTTATGTCGGCAATACCCCCGAAGATTCTGATGCAAAAATAGAGTGCATTAATTCCTACATCGAAGCAATAGGGCTTGATGAAGAGGAGGAAGATATACCGGTCGAAAGCACACGTTTCCTAGGCGCCGAAGCCTGGTATTATGAAGCACAGGATGAAAATGAATGTCCTGTTGTGCTCATCTGTACCGAGCCTGTCCCAGGAACGCTTGTAATGGCCATAATCTCACACAGCGACGAGCAGAAACTCAACGACCTTGTGGATTATGTCGACGAACATCTGAAGATTGATTGAGGAAACAGGATAAAGCCTATCCGTCAATCTCTTCCTTAAGAATTCTGACGAAATCTGGCCAATGCTCTTCAAGAACCACCGGCTTGCCGTCCTTCAGGAAGCAATGCATAGTGCGGCCCTTGCAGACTACGGCTTTTCCCACGCGCATAACATACTCGAAGCTCACCTTCAAGGCTGATATTTCGACAGCTTTCACCACAATCTCTATCTTGTCCATAAAGGTTGTGGTTTTTTTGTATTCGCAGCTTACGGACATCACTGGAGACACTATCCCATCCTCTTCCATCTTGGCATAACCGTAGCCGAGTTCCTCCATCCTGGCGACTCTGGCCTCTTCCATAAAGCGGATGTAATTCGAGTGATGTGTGACTCCCATACGGTCACATTCGTAATAGTTGACTTGATGTATGTATGTACTCATTTCTTTCAGTTTCTTGTAGATACAAAAATAAACAAAAAAACTTGATTTATTAAATTCTTTAATTAACTTTGCTCCAGATATGTGCAACGTGTATTCATATAGCTTTTTCTTTTACTATTTTCAAAAAAGGAAATAGCCGGATACAGTGTGCACATTTATGAGAAAAAACAGAAGCTGCCCGGAAGTGATTCGGACAGCTTTTTTTCTAAACCCCCAACTTAAAAATATCAAGTTTAAAACTTGATTAACAAATACTTATGAAGAAGGTAGCTATACAGGGCTTTTCCGGATGCTTTCACGAGGAGGCTGCCAGAAAATTCTACTGGGACGAAGATTTGCGGATGGTTGAATGCGACAGTTTCGACCAGCTGTTTGAAGCTATGGATTTGGGGCGGGCTGATTCTGCCGTGATGGCGATTGAGAACAGCATTTCAGGAGGATTGCTTCCGAATTTCGAGCTTTTAAGGAAAAGTAAAACCACAATCAAGGGAGAAATATATCTTAGGATAGTACAGAACCTGATGGCCCTTCCGGGACAAAATATCGAAGATATAAAGGAGGTCAGAAGCCACTATATGGCCATAAACCAGACTAGAGAATTCTTTAAGTCCCATCCTAATATTCAGCTGGTTGAATCGGAAGATACAGCAAAGAGTGCAGCCGAGATTGCCAGAGAAAAGCTTGAGGGAGTCGGAGCAATAGGATCAGCCTGCGCTGCCGAACTCTACGGCTTGAAGATATTGCAGACAAGCATAGAGACAGTCAAACAGAATTTCACCAGATTCCTGATACTCGACGATGCCATTGAAGTGGCAGAGCCCGATATTGACAAAGCATCTCTCTGCTTTACTCTTCCACACACGCCGGGTTCATTGGCTCACATACTGGCCATACTTTCCTTCTATGACATGAACCTGACCAGAATCCAATCCCTTCCCATCCCCGGTAAGGAATGGCAATACTTCTTTTACGCGGATATCAAATTCGAATCCTATGACAGATACAAGCAGGCTATGTCTGCAGTCAGGCCGATGATGTCCGACCTTCAAGTGCTGGGAGAATACAAATCAGGGCTTTAGAGTTTTCAAACCCAGATATTATTAGCAGTTGACTATAGAAATTCACACACAATGATAATAAGAACAGCGGAAAGGACGGCAAGTGTCCAGGAATACTACTTCTCAAAAAAGAACAAGGAGATAGCCAGGCTCAATGCCGAAAGGCAGACTCCCATCATAAACCTCGGAATAGGCTCACCTGATGGGAGTGCACCTCAAACTGCAATCGAAAGACTTTATGAGGAAGCCTGCAAAGAAAACGCACATGGATACCAGAGCTACATAGGCATACCTGAACTCAGGCAGGCCTTCGCTGACTGGTACAGGCGCTGGTACGGGGTCGAATTGGATCCAAGGAACGAAATACAGCCACTGGTGGGTTCAAAGGAGGGCATTCTAATCATCGGCTTGACCTTCTTGGACAAGGGGGACAAAGTCCTTGTACCGGATCCCGGTTACCCAAGCTATTCATCCGCAGCCAAACTATGTCAAGCAGAACTGCTCAGCTACGACCTCTGCGAGGATAAGGCTTGGCAGCCTGATTTCGACCAATTGGAGAGAATGGATCTGGAAGGTGTTAAACTAATGTTTGTGAACTATCCGAATATGCCTACAGGCGCACCTGCGAGCCTTGAGCTCTTCCAGAAGATAGTAGATTTCGGAAGAAGGCATAAGATATTGATAGTCAATGACAATCCCTACAGTTTCATTCTCAATGACAAGCCGTGCTCAATCCTCGCCATCCCCGGAGCCAAAGAATGCTGCATTGAACTGAATTCATTGAGCAAGGCCCACAATATGGCCGGTTGGCGCATAGGTATGGTGGCAGGAGATGCAGAAATAATCACAGAAATACTGAAGGTTAAAAGCCAGATGGATTCGGGAATGTTCAAGCCCCTTCAGCTCGCAGCAGTTGAAGCTCTATCGCAAGGAGAAGCGTGGTTCAAATCCCTCAATGACGAATACCGCAGAAGACGCGTATATGCTGGCAGGATTTTCGACAAACTGGGTGCCGTTTACAATTCGGACAGCCAGGGTCTCTTCCTATGGGGCAAGATAGGCCCTGACGCAGCCAAGCTGTCGGACAAACTCCTCTACGAGGCAGGAGTCTTTATCACCCCTGGATTCATTTTCGGCCACAACGGAGAACAGTATCTGCGAATCTCCCTATGCGCCGGAATCGAGGTATTCAAAGAAGCACTGTCAAGAATCGAAAAAGCATTGGAAATATGAAAGTTGGGATAGTCGGAATGGGTCTTATCGGGGGCTCTATGGCCATTGACCTGAAACGCAAGCATTTCGCCGATGAAATCATCGGCGTGGAGAAGGACGGCGTCAATGCCGAAGCCGCGATCAAAATTGGTCTCGCGGACAGACTTGCATCTTTGGAAGAGGCGGCAGCGGAATGCGACATTCTGATTCTTGCCGTTCCCGTTGGCGCTGCGGTGAAAATGTTGCCCCAAGTGCTTGACATTTACGCGAAGGAGGGCAAGGATTGCCGTAAAATCGTCATTGATGTGTGCTCGGTCAAGGAGCAGATGGTCAGAATAGTCCACTACCATCCTATGCGCTCACACTATGTCTCGACACATCCGATGGCGGGAACGGAGTACAGTGGTCCTTGGGCGGCTATGCCAGGGCTGTTTGACGGAAGAGCCTGCATACTGTGCAACAGCGAGGACTCGGACTCGAGGGCTGTTGGGCTGGTTGAGAAACTGTACGACACTCTGAATATGAGAATCATCCATATGAATGCCTCCAATCACGATGTTCACACCGCCTATGTATCCCACATCTCGCACGTCACCTCCTTTGCCCTGGCCCTGACGGTATTGGACAAGGAGAAAGATGAGAGACATATCTTTGACCTGGCTTCCGGAGGTTTCTCCTCTACAGTGAGATTGGCGAAGAGCAACTCGGATATGTGGGTCCCGATTCTATCCCAAAACAGGAACAATATACTTCAAGTCATTGATACATATATCGAGAAGATGAAGGCTTTCAGGGATGCCATCGACGCCTATGACGAAGATGCCATCAGGCAGCTCATCCAAGATGCAAACAGAATAAAACGAATAATCAGATAAACATTATGGCAGCAAAATTAGACATCACTCCACTTTCGGAATGGGGATTCTTCACCCTTCCTAAGCCTTGTGTAATCGCAGGACCCTGCAGCGCAGAAACGGAAGAGCAGCTTATGGAAACAGCCAGACAGCTTCACGAGCGCGGCATTCACGTACTCAGAGCAGGCATTTGGAAACCACGCACCCACCCTGGATGTTTCGAGGGCATAGGTTCGGAAGGACTCAAATGGATGCAGAAGGCAAAGAAGGAATACGGTCTCAGAATCTGTACTGAAGTCGCTTCCGAAAAACACGTATATGAATGTATCAAGCATGGCATCGATATGGTTTGGATAGGTGCCAGGACTACAACCAATCCTTTCCTGGTTCAGGAAATCGCAGAAGCTCTCCGCGACACTGACATTCCGGTGCTCGTAAAGAACCCTGCAAATCCCGACATTGACCTTTGGATAGGCGCGCTTGAAAGATTGAACCGCGAAGGCATAAAAAAACTCGGAATCATTCACAGAGGATTCTCATCATTCGAGGAAAAGAGGTACAGGAACTCCCCTCATTGGGAAGTGGCAGTAGAATTGAAGAGCCGCTATCCTGAACTTGCATTCTTCTGTGACCCGAGCCATATGGCAGGTTGCAAGGAATACATACCTGAACTCTCTCAGAAGGCAATGAATATAGGCTTCGATGGTCTGATGGTGGAATCACACAACAATCCGGCTTGCGCGCTCAGTGATGCCAAGCAGCAATATACCCCAAAAGAACTGCTCGATATGCTTTACAGTCTTACGGTCCGCAATCCTGATAGCGACGATATCAAGTTCCAGGAGAGCATTGAACAGCTCAGAACCAGAATCGACTCCATAGATGAAGAGTTGATCAGAACACTCAGCGCCCGTATGATGATCAGCCGCAAAATCGGACAGATCAAGAAGGAGAGCAATGTGGCGATTGTTCAGACCAGCCGCTGGGAAAGCATACTTGAAAAGGTTCTCACATCCGCTGACATCTATGGATTGGACAGGTCTTTCATCTCGAGTGTTTTCAATTCCATTCACGATGCTTCCGTTCAGGAGCAGAATAAGATACTTTCGGAATAAATAGTGAATATTCTTTCAAATAGCGGCTCAATTTGAGTCGCTATTTTTGTATATTAAGAATTATATTCATAATTTTGCATAAAATTATCAATCATTATCAAATGCAGATAAGATGAGTATAAAGGAAAACAGGCAGTCCATTATTAGAGGAATAATCAATTCGAGCCGCATACATACCCAGGAAGAGTTGGTTAAAGTGCTTCAGGAAAAAGGAATCGAAGTGGCTCAGGCCACACTTTCAAGGGATATCAAAGATCTTGGGGCAGTCAAGGTGCCGGATGATAAGGGATTCTATTACAAAATGCCAGCTCCGGTTATTGCAAAAAACCCAATGAATGTTGACAAAATAGACATTTCCGGCCAACTCTGCGTCCTTCACGCCAAACCTGGTTTTGCTTCTGCCATTGCATCGGTTCTGGATGCAGCCGCGATTGATGGTGTAATGGGTACCATAGCAGGAGACGATACCATTTTGATGCTCCTCAGAAAAGATGCTGACAATACTCTTGTCGAGAATTCAGTCAAGGCCATTTTCAACATATCTGAAATTGTGGTCAGGACAGCAACCAGAGACGATGTAAAATATGCAGATGATATTTGCCGGGAGATTTTCATCTCTTCTCAGGAGAGAAAAACAGGTATTGCCAACAGGACTCCTGAATATATCAGCGAAAAGATTCTGGCAGGCAAGGCAGTAATTGCCCTCAGTTCCGATGGTGATTTTGCCGGATTCTCTTATATTGAATCCTGGGGAGGAAAAAGTTTTGTAGCGACCTCGGGGCTTATTGTCGCCCATAAGTACAGAGGTATGGGTATTGCCAAGAGGATAAAGGAACAGACCTTTATGCTGTCCCGCAAGCTCTTCCCTCAGGCTAAGATATTCTCGATCACAACGGGAGCAGCTGTGATGAAGATGAACTATGAGTTCGGTTTCAGACCCGTACCGTACAGCGAATTGACGGACGATCCGGAGTTCTGGAAGGGATGCGAAGGCTGCCGCCACTTCGACATACTTAAGAGCCACGATTACAAGATGTGCATTTGCACCGGGCTCCTCTATGATCCAAAGGATCATATTCACAAACAGCATATTATAGAAGAATAACGGATATGGAAAAGAAGAAGAAAGTAGTTGTAGCCTTCAGCGGAGGCCTTGACACATCATACACAGTGATGTACCTTGCCAAGGAGAAAGGCTACGAAGTATATGCCGCCTGCGCCAATACAGGAGGATTCAGCGCCGAACAGCTCAAGGCAAATGAGGAAAATGCATACAAGCTTGGAGCCGTCAGCTATATAACCCTTGATGTCACCAAGGAATATTATGAGAAAAGTTTGAAATATATGATTTTCGGAAATGTACTCAGAAACGGGACCTACCCCATTTCAGTGTCATCCGAAAGAATCTTCCAGGGCATTGCAATAGCCAAGTATGCTAATGAAATAGGCGCGGATGCCATTGCACACGGATCGACTGGTGCGGGCAACGATCAGGTCCGCTTCGATATGACCTTCCTTGTAATGTGCCCGAATATGGAAATCATCACCCTTACGCGCGACTCCAACCTGAGTCGTCAGGAAGAGGTGGATTACCTCAACACCCATGGCTATTTCGCCGACTTTACCAAACTGAAGTATTCGTACAATGTAGGAATCTGGGGCACTTCAATCTGCGGAGGAGAGATTCTCGATTCGAAGCAGGGACTCCCGGAAAGCGCCTACCTTAAGCAGGTCACCAAGAGTGGCAGCGAAATCCTCAGCCTTGGCTTTGAGAAAGGAGAGCTTACCGAGGTTAACGGCGTTAGGTACGAAGACAGGATAAAGGCCATTCAGGCTGTTGAAGAAATAGGTTCAGCCTACGGAATCGGCCGTGATATGCACGTAGGAGACACCATCATTGGCATCAAGGGAAGAGTAGGCTTCGAGGCCGCAGCGCCTATGCTCATTATCGCTGCCCACAAGTTCCTCGAGAAGTACACCCTCAGCAAATGGCAGCAATATTGGAAGGAGCAGGTAGCCAATTGGTACGGAATGTTCCTCCACGAGAGCCAATATCTGGAACCTGTGATGCCGGACATCGAGGCAATGTTGACCAGCAGCCAGCGTAATGTCAACGGAACTGTCACTCTCGAATTGCGCCCCCTCAGCTTCTCCACCATAGGAGTCGATTCGCCTGACGACCTTGTAAAGAACAAACTCGGAGAATATGGTGAAGGCGCGAAGGGATGGACTTCCGAAGAGGCCAAGGGCTTTATCAAGATTAGCAGCAATCCGCTGCGCGCATACTATCTCGCCCATCCTGACGAAGAAAGATAATATGGTTAGAGTCGGAATACTTGGAGCCGCCGGATACACGGGCGGAGAGCTTATCAGACTGCTCATCAATCACCCTGAAGCGGAAATCGTCTTTGCCAACAGCTCATCGAACGCGGGCAATTCCATCTGTGACGTCCACGAAGGTCTGCTTGGCGATACAGAACTGGAATTCTGCGCAGACCTGCCTTTCGATGACGTTGACGTCCTGTTCTTCTGCTTCGGCCACGGAAAGAGCGCCGAATTTCTGAAGGAGCACAAAATCCCAGAGAGGGTAAAAATCATTGATCTCGCTCAGGATTTCCGCATTGCTTCCCCCGAGCACGACTACGTCTATGGCTTGCCGGAATTGCACAGAGAACTCATTAAAGGGTGCAAGCATCTGGCCAACCCCGGCTGCTTCGCCACCTGCATACAATTGGGGCTGCTGCCACTGGCCGAAGCGGGTCTGTTAGTCAATGACGTCTGCGTCAATGCGATAACAGGCAGCACGGGAGCCGGGCAGAAAGCGGGAGCCACAACTCACTTCAGCTGGAGAGAAGGCAATATCAGCGTGTATAAAGTATTCACACACCAGCATCTTCACGAGATAAAGCAATCCCTAAAGGAACTCCAAGGGGAATTGAATTCGGCCATCGATTTCATACCTTACCGCGGTGATTTTGCCAGGGGCATTTTCTGCACCGAACTTGTCCGTTTCAACGGCGAGGAGGGCAGCCCGGGCAATCCTGATGAATCTACCCTGGTAAAGCTGTACAAGGATTTCTATGCCAATGCTGCCTTCACCCACTATTCTGACAGGGAACTTGACCTCAAGCAGGTTGTCAACACAAACAAAGCCCTCATCCATATACAGAAATTCGGCAATAAGGCGCTTATCACCAGCGTTATCGACAACCTCCTCAAAGGAGCTGTCGGACAGGCAGTCCAAAATATGAACCTAATGTTCGGGCTGGATGAGACCTGTGGTCTCAAGTTAAAGGCTTCGGCATTCTAAACGATTGAATATGAATCTTTTTGACGTATATTCCTTATTTGATGTAACACCTGTGGAAGCCAAAGGATGCAGGGTGTGGGACGATAAAGGCCAGGAATATCTGGACCTGTACGGAGGACATGCTGTAATTTCGATAGGACATAGCCACCCCGATTATATCAAAGCCATCACCAGTCAGCTTTCCAAAATAGGCTTCTATTCCAACAGCGTCATCAATCCGCTTCAGGAGCAACTGGCCGTGAAACTTGGGAAAACCTGCGGATATGAGGATTACTCCCTCTTCTTGGACAATTCAGGAGCCGAATCCAATGAAAATGCAGTTAAGCTCGCCTCTTTTCATACCTGCAGAGACAGGGTCATTGCCTTCCGCAAGAGTTTTCACGGACGCACTTCGGGCGCTGTTTCATTGACCGACAATCCGGGCATTGTCTCCCCTTTCAATTCGCATCATAAGGTAAGTTTCTGCGAACTGAACAATGCCGGCCAGGTGGAGTATGAGCTAAAAAAGGGCGACGTTGCAGCTGTAATAATAGAAGGTATTCAAGGTTGCGGCGGCATTAATCTTCCAAGCGATGTTTTTCTGAAGGAGCTTGAGAGTCTTTGCCACTTGTACGGAGCCGTTCTTATCCTGGATGAAGTTCAGAGCGGATACGGCCGCACCGGAAAATTCTTCGCACACCAATGGGCGGGCATCAGGCCTGGCATCATTACTTTGGGCAAAGGCATTGCCAACGGTTTCCCTTGCGGCGGAATACTCATTGCCCCGGAATTCAAGGCAAGCAAGGGTATGCTGGGCACCACCTTCGGAGGCAACTATCTCGCAATGGCAGCTGCCCTTTCTGTGCTCGAAGTAATGGAGAAGGAAAATCTGGTCGAAAATGCAGGCGAAATTGGTGAATATATCAAGGCAGGAATACCGTCATCCCCGCGCATCAAGGATGTACGCGGCAAGGGTCTGATGCTTGGAATAGAGTTCAATGAGGAGGTTGCTCCTCTGAGAAAGGCCCTGCTCTTCGACAAACACATATTCACGGGAGTCGCAGGAAAGAATATGATAAGGCTGCTCGCTCCTCTCTGCTTAAGCAAAGCTGAAGCGGACGAATTCATCAAAGCATTAACAGAAGTAATCCAAGATAAATAATTATGAGATCATTCTTTCACGTATCGGATATTGGAGACCTCAAAACTGCTCTGGAAGAGGCTAAACAGGTCAAGGCGACTCCATTTGCATGGAAGAAGCTGGGTGAGAACAAGACCATAATGCTTGTTTTTTTCAACAGCAGTCTGCGCACCAGGCTCAGCAGCCAGAAAGCAGCCCTGAATCTGGGGATGAACCCGATAGTACTCAACATCGGCCAAGACAGCTGGAAACTTGAAACCGAGATGGGTGTCATTATGGACGGAGACAAATCAGAACATCTCAAAGAGGCGATTCCGGTCATGGCGAGCTATTGCGACATAATTGGCGTTCGCTCATTTGCCGGCCTTTGCGACAGAGATTTCGATTATAGGGAAACGGTGCTCCAACAGTTTGTGGATTATAGTGGCAAACCTGTAATCAGTCTTGAGTCCGCAACAGTTCACCCTTGTCAGGCCCTTGCGGACCTCATTACCATAGAAGAATATAAGAAGAAGGAAAGGCCGAAGGTGGTTCTCAGTTGGGCTCCGCATCCAAAGGCACTGCCTCAGGCTGTTCCGAATTCCTTTGCGGAATGGATGAACGCAGCTGACGTAGAATTTGTAATCACCCATCCTAAAGGCTACGAACTGGCCCCCGAGTTCGCTGGCAAGGCAAGGGTGGAGTATGACCAGATGAAGGCCCTGGAAGGTGCTGATTTTGTATATGCGAAAAATTGGAGCTGTCCGGGAGTCAGCGAGCCTGCCAAGTACGGACAAATCCTATCCAAGGATATGGCTTGGACCATTGACGCCAAGCATATGGCCGTTACCGACAATGCTTACTTTATGCATTGCCTTCCAGTAAGAAGGAATATGATAGTGACGGACGAAGTCATTGACTCCCCTGCCAGCCTCGTGATTCCGGAGGCTGCAAACAGAGTCGTTTCAGCCCAACTCGTAATGAAAAGGATGCTCGAAGGGCTTCAAGCATAACTATGATAAAGGTAATAAAGATAGGCGGGAACGTAGTGGATAACCCCGCAATGCTCGATAGCTTCTGCAGGGATTTTGCCCGTCTGGAGGGTCCGAAAGTGCTTGTCCACGGAGGAGGAGTATTGGCCAGCAGCATACAGAAGGCGCTGGGACATGAAGCTGTAAAAATTGAAGGTCGCCGTGTAACGGATGAAGAGACCCTCAAGACTGTCACGATGGTATATTCAGGCTGGTGCAATAAAAACATTACCGCCAAACTTCAGGCTTACGGGTGTAATGCAATAGGTCTGTCCGGCTGTGATGCTTCAGTAATAAAGGCGGAAAGGAGGTCACCGAAGCTCTTGTCTGACGGTGTTACCCTCGTCGATTACGGCTTTGTCGGAGATGTCAAACCTGAATCAGTCAATACTGCTTTTCTTCTGAGTTTGTTTGACCTGGGTCTTGTCCCTGTCCTCTGTGCCATCAATCACGATGGAAAAGGTCAGCTCCTGAATACCAATGCCGACACCATTGCCTCAAGTGTCGCTGCGGCACTGAAAGCGTCCTTGACCTATTGCTTCGAAAAAGAAGGTGTCCTTTATGACAAGGATGACGAGGGCAGTGTCATTCCTGTCATTGACACGAAACTTTATGAAAGGCTCAAAGTAGAAGGAAGAGTGGCTGAAGGGATGATTCCGAAGCTGGACAACTCATTCCAGGCCATGAGGCAGGGTGTTCAGGAAGTCATAATAAAACACGCATCACGATTGAACGAGCATAGCGGCAGCCTTTTAACACTCACAGAAGATGAATAATAAGGCCTTACTTCAAGATGCACTCACCCTGCTGCGGGAAATGGTAAGAACAAGTTCCCTCTCGCGTCAGGAAGAACAGGTTTGCAGACTTATCAGCTCATCACTCGATTCCTGGGGGATAAAGCATCTTGTCCGCAGGAACAACATCATTGCCGTCAACAAGAACTACAATCCGGCATTGAAGACTCTGGCGCTGGATGCGCACATCGACACAGTTCCCGCCAACAAGGGCTACACCCGCGACCCATTCAGTCCCGGAGATGAGAAGGATATCATTTACGGTCTGGGATCAAATGATGATGGAGGCAGTGTCGTATCAATGATTGCGGCCTTCCGCCATTTCTACGAGGCTGTCGGGCTCCCCTTCAACCTGATGCTTGTGCTCAGTTGCGAAGAGGAATGTTCAGGCCCTAACGGAGCGCGTTGGCTTTACGGAGAAGGAGGTTATTTCGAGCTTGAGGGGGAATTGCCCATGCCCGAATGGGTTATTGTTGGCGAACCGACAGGGATGAAGGCGGCGGTCAGCGAAAGGGGGCTGTTGGTAATAGACGCTCAGGCCCACGGAGTCAGCGGTCACGTTGCCAGAAACGAAGGGGTCAATGCCTTGTACATTGCCCTGGATGACATCAACGTTCTCAGGCAGCACCGCTTTTCCAGATATTCGGAGCTGATGGGCGAGGTGAGAATGAACGTCACAATGATTCAAGCCGGCAAGGTCCACAATGTCGTACCTGAGAGCTGCGATTTCGTCATTGACATCAGACCTACGGAGCAATATACAAACGCAGAGATACTCGAAGAGCTGCAGGGAATCTGCAAAAGCACTCTCAAAGCCAGGAATCTTTCAAACCGCTCGTCCGCAGCCGGTCCCTGCTCGGAACTGCTCTTCAGGGTGAAGGCAATGGGAATTGAAACCTTCTCATCTCCAACCACTTCCGATTGGATGCTGATCAGAAGCGATGCTATCAAGATGGGACCAGGCGACAGTACCCGCTCTCACAAAGCCGACGAATACATAAGGGTAGAGGAAATATCGGAAGCAATTGACATATACATATCATTTATAGAACATTTTTATGGCAACACTGTGGAATAAAGGCACCAGTGCCGAAGAGAAGGTTGAAAACTTCACCGTTGGCAATGACAGAATACTCGACCTTCAGCTGGCAAAATACGATGTACAAGGCTCGAAGGCACACATCAGGATGCTCGAGAGCATAGGTCTTCTCAAAGCGGATGAGCTCGAAAAACTCACTGCAGCTCTGGATCGGATTGCCGCAAGTATAGACAAAGGTGACTTCAGGCTTGAGGATGACGTAGAGGATATTCATTCACAGGTCGAGCTGCTGCTTACCAGGGAATTGGGGGAAATGGGAAAGAAGATTCATTCCGGCCGTTCCCGCAACGATCAGGTACTCGTGGACATAAAGCTCTTCCTTCGCGACCAGCTTACTGAGATTAGAGATGAAGTGCTCCGGCTGTTCCATACTCTTCAGGAACTAAGCGAGAAATATAAAGAAGTGCTTCTGCCAGGTTACACCCATGCTCAGATTGCAATGCCTTCATCTTTCGGGCTTTGGTTCGGAGCATATGCAGAAGCTCTCGTAAATGATGTCCATATGCTCGGTGCAGCGTACAAGGTGGTAAACAGAAATCCCCTGGGTTCAGCCGCAGGTTACGGAAACTCCTTCCCTTTGGACAGACAGATGACCACGGAACTGCTTGGCTTCTCAAGCCCGGATTACAACAGTATTGCCGCTCAATTGAGTAGAGGAAAAGCAGAAAGGTGCGTTGCCTCAGCGATAGGCTCGGTAGCGCTGACTCTCAACAAGTTTGCAGCTGATTGCTGTATGTCAATGTGCCCAAACTACGGTTTCATAAGTTTCCCTGACAATCTCACCACAGGATCCAGCATTATGCCGCACAAGAAGAATCCTGACGTATGGGAGATAATGAGAGGCAAGTGCAACCGCATCCTTTCTGTAGAGAATGAAATATCCCTGCTATGCAGCAATATGCCTCACGGCTATCATCGTGAATACCAACTGCTTAAGGATATACTCTTCCCAGCCCTCGAGCTGATGCACGAGTGTTTGGATATGGCAGATTACATGCTCCACTACATAAGGGTAAATGACAGAGTGCTCGACTCCCCTCTTTATGAATATCTGTTCACAGTAGAGGAGGTCAACAGGAGGACTCTTGCAGGAACCCCATTCAGGGAGGCCTATAAACAAGTCGGCATTGAAGTCAATGAGGGACGTTTCCACTATGCCGGAATAGCTTCTTCTGAGCTCAAGGCTTCGGACCTGAAGCACACCCACATAGGTAGCATTGGCAATCTCTGCAATGAGGACATTGCTAAAGAAATGGACTGTGCAGCCTCCTGGTAGTGGTTTTCAGCTTGGAAAGCGGTAGTAACCAGTCGATTGAAATAATTTTTCCTACAAAACAATACTCGTTTCAATTATTTTTGCTACTTTTCGCTTTTCAAACTGAACAGCATGCATTCAATTCACGACTTGTCGCCGGAACAAAGGACAATGTTCGAAGGTCTGGCCACCAAATATTCATCTTTCTGTCTAGTGGACCTTGTCAACCGGGAATTTGAAATAATCAAAACGGAGAAATCCATAAGTGATTACTATAAAAACAAAGCGGAAGCTGATTGTGCACTCAGCCAGTACTTTCTTCCTTTTATCACGGTCACAAACCATCAGATGTTTTGTGAATACACTGATTACAAATCAGTTGCAAACAAACTAAGACACGATGACTTCACTCAGACCATAACTGTAAACAGCCGTCTGCACATCGGCGTCACCTGTGATATGGAATGGCGCATTGCATCCAGAAACGAGAAAGGTGAGGCCACTCGTGCATTCTTCATAGTCAAGAAATACAACAAGGAAGAAAACAAATTCAATAAGACACTCAGAGAAGTTCACGACATAGTTGAAGCTGCCTGGCTCGGAATCTATTATATGGAGTTGTTTCATAATGAACTGCCTCATTTGAAAGGCAATGATACAATGATGAGGCTCATAGGTTTGGATCCGAGCGTACCCCATTCAGAAGAAGAGGCTTACGAAGCCTGGTTCAAGGGTATCCCTCCAGAGTCAATGCCTTCTGTTAACGCATCTCTCCAAAAGATGATGCAAGGCAAACACGACGAAAATACCTACAAATGGATACATCCTGAACTCGGTGAGAGATACGTCCGTTGCGGTGGATTAGCCCAGTTAATTCCGGGAAAGGGGTACATCATAATGGGATACCACACCGATGTCACAGACCAAGTACTGAGAGAGAAGGAGAATTCTCTTGTCGTAAACGCATTGGCTGACACCTACCGTTGCCTATACTATGTAGATAACAAGTCCCATTCATATACCTCATATGTTACAAACAGTTCCCTGTTTCCGGAAGAAATACCAGGCGCAGGAGACTTCGAGGCCTTAAAGACATTGCTCTGTCACAATCTCGCCAAAGAGGATTTTGAAGCAAAGGTGAAGGACTTCCTGGATTTGGGTACACTCGACAAGCGAATCGCATACAAGAACAGGCTGGCCCTGCAATTCCTTGACAATGAGGACAAATGGAATGAACTAAAGATTATCATCTCTGACCGTGACAGCAAGGGAAATGTAAGTCATTTCATCCTGGGCTTGAATGACATCGATACCCAGAAACAGATTGAAGCGAGAATTCATAATGAACTGAAGAGGAGCAGGGAAGCTATCACTCTAAGGACCACTCTGCTCCAGAACATGAGTCACGAAATCAGGACTCCACTTAACGCGATGTTCGGTTTTTCACAGTTGCTAAGCCAACCGGAGGGTTTCATCAGCGACAAGGAGAAGGATGAATATATAAAATACATCCACAACAGTTTCAATATGCTTTCTATGCTCATTGATGATATTCTGGATATTTCAGATGACGAACACGGCCAGTTCCGCATCAACAAGGCCCAGGTAGCAGTGAATGAAATCTGTCGCAGTTCTCTCCAGATAGCCGATATCAGGTGCCCTGACAAGGTAAGACTCTATTTCACAACAGAACTTGAAGATTCATATTCGATAGAATCGGACGGAAGGCGCATACAGCAGGTCCTCATCAACTTTCTCACAAATGCCTGCAAACACACATCCGATGGAGAGATACATCTGCACCTATCAAAGACCGAAAATCCGGGACACCTGACTTTCTCCGTAACAGATACAGGCTGCGGTGTACCGCCTGAGATGGCTCAGGATATTTTCGAAAGATTCAAGAAACTTGACAATATGGTTCAGGGCTCCGGTCTCGGTCTCAACATCTGCAGCGTGATTGCTGAAAACCTCAACGGCAGTGTCAAACTGGACACTTCCTATACCGGAGGAGCACGCTTCCTGTTAATACTTTAAAAATTCATAAATTCTTTTTAAAAGTCTTGCATTTTCAATTTTAGTTTTCCATCTTTGACCAAGACAAACGAAGTATTCATGAGAAATATCAACAAATATTGGTGGTGGTGCCCTTTACAGCTAAAATAGTCGTAAAAGGTTCTGCCGCCGTATATTTCAATAATATATAGGACTCAGCCGGATTACGACTGGGTCCTTTTTTTTCGCTTATTCCAAAACAACTATAAAATCAACATTACTATGGAAAAGAAAATTCCTTACAAAATTTACCTTGAAGAAAATGAGATTCCAAAACAGTGGTATAATGTCCGTGCGGATATGAAGAACAAGCCGGCGCCGCTTCTCAATCCTGCCACCCTCCAGCCTCTTACCGTAGAGGATCTCAATCCGATTTTCTGCGAAGAACTCAATAAGATGGAGCTTGACAATGACACCAGATATTTCGACATCCCTACAGAGGTGCTCGACTTCTACAAGATGTACCGTCCTTCCCCTCTGGTAAGGGCATACTTCCTTGAGAAAGCTCTTGATACTCCGGCCAAAATCTACTACAAGTTTGAGGGAAACAACACCTCAGGCAGCCACAAGCTTAATTCTGCTATTGCACAGGCATATTATGCCAAGAAACAGGGACTAAAGGGAATCACCACCGAAACAGGTGCAGGACAATGGGGAACAGCACTGAGTATGGCCTGCGCTTACTTCGGACTTGACTGCAAAGTCTTTATGGTAAAGTGTTCATATGAACAGAAGCCTTTCCGCCGTGAGGTTATGCGTACCTTCGGAGCCAATGTAACGCCTTCACCTTCCAATACAACTGCTGTGGGACGCAAGATTCTGGAGGAGCATCCTGGAACGACTGGAAGTCTCGGCTGCGCAATCTCAGAAGCTGTGGAAGCGGCTGTGACCAAAGAGGGCTACAGATATGTGCTCGGTTCCGTGCTGAACCAGGTGCTCATCCATCAGTCAATCATAGGCCAGGAAGTCCAGACTGCACTGAAGAAATACGACATCAAGCCTGACATCCTTATTGCCTGCACAGGAGGAGGTTCGAATCTGGGAGGTTTTGCCGCTCCGTTTATGGGTGAGATGCTTCGCGGAGAGGCTGACTACAAAATCATAGCTGTAGAACCTGCATCGTGTCCAAGCTTCACCAAGGGAAAATTTGCATACGATTTCTGCGACACAGGCAGAATCTGTCCTTTGGCTAAGATGTATACTCTTGGAAGTCAGTTTATTCCATCAGCAAATCACGCCGGAGGTCTCCGTTTTCACGGAATGAGCACCATACTTTCACAGCTTTATCACGATGGTCTCTTCGAGTGCCGTGCTGTAGAGCAGAACGATGTATTCAAGGCTGCAGTCACCTTCGCCCGTGCGGAAGGAACACTTCCTGCTCCTGAGAGCAGCCACGCCATCAAGGTAGCAATAGACGAAGCCTTAAAGTGCAAGGAAAGCGGCGAAGCCAAGACCATAGTATTCAACCTTTCAGGAACGGGATATTTCGACCTTGTCGCATACGAAAAATACAATTCGGGAGTTTTGACAGATGAGATACCTTCTGACGAGACCATCGCAGGCTATCTCTCCCAGCTTCCAAAGCTTGATCTCTAAGAGAGATACTTTCATCTACTCCTCCTGGACAGCAGGGGACTGTCCACATTGTACTTCCCTGCCCTGAAACGGATGGATTCAGAATCAAGGCTTTGACCGGTCGCAAGTTTCCACCAAAGGAAAGGCTGGTCAAAGCCGCTTTGTATCTGAGTGGCGAGTCCTCCAGAGAAACGTGGATTGCACTCCAAAAAATAGGCGCGGCCATCTCTTCCTATGCGAAAATCAACTCCGCAAACACCATGAAAGTCAATATAATCCAGAATCCTGCGGGTCATTGCCACAAGTTCCGGTGCGACTATGCTCTTGCGAAGGGTGGAACTGCCCTTGCGTCGGGGCAATATCGTCCTATACACGGCTCCATAGAAGAAATTGTCCCAACGCAGCGCATCCACCGAACAGTCCCAGCCATCGACATACTCCATCACCAGCGCACCTGAGCGGCCGGATGTCGCCATAAGATGCTCCAATGCCGTTCTGTCCTTCGGAAAATAGACTCCGGAGCCTCCAAGACCCTTGGAGCGCTTGAACACCACGGGATAGTGTTCTATCTGTTCTGGAGAAGAGTATAATTCCATCAAGGGCAGCCCAAGTTCAGAAGCGAGAGCAATGGCGCTGATTTTATTGTCCAGAAGTTCTATTTTTTCCCTGCTGTCAATGGGAGCAACGACACCTGGAGGAAGGCTATCAAGCCTCGAGGCAAGGGTCTCGGGATGGAAGACAGGCAGCACCACTCCAGCGCCCGACTCCTCAAGCAAGCTGAGGAAGCCGCTATCATCAGCCTTCACCGGAGACAGGAGCACTCTGATGCCCTTACGCTTGAGACTGCGGTGGACAGCGTCCCCCACCTTGCCTTCAGCCTCCAACAGTAGAACTGTCTTATTATCAGTTTGACCTCTCAAATCCATCTTTTTTCCCGCAAAGATAAGCTTTGTACCCGAATGTCAGAAAACAGTTCTCGCATATTTTTTGCAGGCGAAAAGTCCTGCCGCATCAGTTGCGGCTCCAAAACAGACCGGAACCATGAACAAATTTTCAGCATATCTCCGCTCGATACTGAGCATGTCAGATCAGATTGACACCGAAAGCGCAAGCATTTCAATCAAGAATAATATTTATTTCAAAGGACCTAACGTCATAATCCTTATCTGCGCCATCGTTATCGCATCAATAGGATTGAACGTCAACTCCATCCCTGTCATTATAGGCGCGATGCTCATTTCCCCTCTTATGGGACCTATCATCGGCTTCGGACTCGGTCTCGGCACCAATGATACCGATTTGCTGAAAAATGCCTTGAAGAACTTCTTAGTAATGGTCATTGTGTCCATTCTGGCTTCCACTCTGTACTTCATCGTATCGCCTCTTACTTTGGAGCATCCGACAGAACTCCTGGCCAGGACCAATCCTACCATATACGATGTACTCATCGCCTTTGCCGGAGGTATAGCCGGAATGGTGGAGACCTGTCGCAAGGAAAGGGGTGTAGTGCTGAGCGGAGTAGCCATCGCCACTGCTTTGATGCCGCCGCTCTGTACAGTCGGATACAGCATTGCCAATCTGGATTTCAGCAGCTTCATCGGAGCTCTGTATCTCTTCATGATCAACTGTATCTTCATTGCTCTCGCTACTTTCCTGACCACCAAATACCTGTCCTTCCCTGTCGTGAAGCTGGAAGATGCAAAACTTGACAAGCGCCGTACCAGGACCATAGCTTTCCTGATGCTCGTCATCATAGTTCCGAGCATTCTTTCCGCCATCAAGGTAGTGAAAGAGAGCAATTTCAACCGCTATGCGGCGATTATAGTCTCCGAAAACAAGAGTATAGGAAAGAGTTACATTTACGACCATAAGACCAACCTTTCCAGCAAACCTGCCACTATCGAACTCTTTATGGCCGGAGAGTTGCTTGATGAGCTCCAGAAGGAAAAAATCTATCAGAGCGCCGAGAGCCACGGCATCACCCGTTCTCAAATAGTATTCAGGGAGGATGCTGCCATTCAGAACGTGCCTATTTCGGATGAAGAGATAGTAAGAAGCATATACGAACAGAACGAGAAACGCCTGCAGGCAAGAGAAGAGACCATCAAGGGACTCGAACAGGAACTTGATGCCTATAGGTCCAAAGAAATGCCGGTTGCACTCATTGCCCGTGAACTGGGCGCACAATACAGCAATGTAACAGGCGTGGTGCTGACCCGGGGAGAAAGTTCTATGCTGGAATCCAACGCCACCAAGGAGGAAATCATAGCCATAGTCTACAGCAAACCTCTACTGAGCAGCAGTTCAATCAAAACCATAGAAAACTGGCTGAAAATACGTCTCGGATCGTCCAATGTAAACATTATCAACAAACCTACCCCGAAGGTTGAAGAAATGCAAGCTGCCTCGGATACGCAGTAAAACGATAAAGAGCGATTTGTGGAATAAGTTGTTGATAAATGCACCTTTCGTTTCATTGCACATCCCGATTTTGGATGTATCTTTGTGAATTGTTAGTAAATTTTCACTTACATAATGAAAGCCATTGTTAACACCGATTTCCACTTTGAAGGACAGAAGGGAAAGTATGTCGGTAAGGTCCGTGATGTCTATGACATCGATAACAAGTACCTAGTTATGGTCGTTTCAGACCGCATTTCCGCATTTGACGTTGTGCTTCCGGAGGGTATCCCATATAAGGGACAGGTTCTGAACCGCATTGCAGCACGCTTCTTGGACGCTACAGCGGACATAGTCCCGAATTGGAAGATCGCAGTTCCGGATCCGAATGTTACCGTAGGCTACAAGTGCGAGCCTTTCAAAGTTGAGATGGTCATCCGCGGTTACCTCGCAGGTCACGCATGGAGAGAGTACAAAGCGGGCAAGCGCACACTCTGCGGTGTTGAGCTTCCTGACGGAATGGTTGAAAACCAGAAATTTCCTACACCTATCATTACCCCTACATCAAAGGCTGCAGAAGGTCACGATGAAGACATCAGCAAGGAAGATGTAATAGCAATGGGCATCGCCACAAGGGAAGAGTACGAGCAGCTTGAGAAATACACCCGTGCCATATTCAAGAGAGGAACGGAAATCGCCGCAAAGCAGGGCCTCATTCTGGTCGATACCAAATATGAGTTCGGAAAGAAGGACGGTAAGATATACCTGATGGACGAAATCCACACCCCTGATTCTTCACGCTACTTCTATGCTGACGGATATGAGGAGAGATTGGCAAAAGGCGAACATCAGAAGCAACTATCCAAGGAGTTCGTACGCGAGTGGCTGATGGCCAACGGCTTTCAGGGACAGGTAGGCCAGAAGGTTCCGGAAATGACTCCAGAGATAGTCAAAGGAATCACCGACAGATATGTCGAACTTTATGAGAATATAGTCGGAGAGCCTTTCACCCGTGAGGAATACACCGTCGAACAGATGGAGAAGAATGTAGCTGATTGTTTAGCCAAACTGAAGTAGTGACCTGTAACTGATATTGGACAATGGGAGGATTCTTTGGAACAATCGCTAAGGAGAAATGCTCCACCGACCTATTCTATGGTACTGATTATCAGTCACATTTAGGCACCAAACGCGGTGGTATGGCCACTTACAGCAAGTCTGAAGGCTTTTATCGCAGCATACATAATCTGGAAAATACCTATTTCAGGACGCGTTTTGAAAGTGAACTGCCCAAGTTCAATGGCAATGCCGGCATCGGAGTCATTTCAGACACCGATGCTCAGCCTATGCTTATGAATTCCCATCTAGGACGCTTCGCCCTGGTTACCGTAGCCAAGGTGAACAATCTTGAACAGCTTGCTGAAAAACTTCTAAATGAGAATATGCACCTGAGCGAGTTCAGCAGTGGCAGAATCAACCCGACTGAACTGATAGCATTGCTCATTATCAAGGGCAGGGATTTCGTTGACGGCATTGAGAACGTATTCAGAAGCATCAAAGGATCATGCTCCATGCTCCTTCTGACAGAAGATGGAATAATAGCTGCACGCGACAGTTGGGGACGCACCCCTATTGCAATAGGTAGCAAGGATGGAGCCATGGCGGCGACTACTGAAACAAGTGCTTTCCCGAATCTGGGATACAAAACAGAGTGCTTCATCGGTCCTGGCGAGATTGTGAAAATCCGCGAGGACGGAATGGAAGTATTGCGCAAACCCAACAGAGGAATGCAGATATGCTCTTTCCTGTGGGTATATTACGGCTTCCCTACCAGCTGCTACGAAGGCAGAAACGCCGAGTTCGTACGTAACGAATGCGGAAGAGCGATGGGCAAGACAGATGATGTCGAAGTGGATTGCGCCTGCGGAATTCCCGATAGCGGCATAGGTATGGCCACCGGTTACGCTGAAGGCCACGGAGTTCCTTACCAGCGCGCCATTGCCAAATACACCCCTACATGGCCGAGATCCTTTATGCCCAGCGACCAGTCTATGAGAGATTTGGTGGCGAAGATGAAACTTATCCCGAACAAGGCCATACTCGAAGGCAAGAGGGTGCTGTTCTGCGACGACTCGATAGTTCGCGGAACCCAACTGAAGGACAATACCAAGATACTCAAGGAGTTGGGAGCAAAGGAAGTCCATATGAGGATAGCCTGCCCACCGCTGATTTATGCCTGCCCTTTCGTCAATTTCTCGGCAAGCAAGAGCGAATTGGAACTGATTACCAGAAGGGTAATACGCCAGTTCGAGGGAGATATGAACAAGAATGTGGAAGCATATGCAAGCACTGGAAGTCCCGAATACAATGCTATGGTAGATGCGATTGCCAAGGAACTTAGTCTTGACTCATTGAAATTCAGCACTATCGAGACTCTTGTCGAGTCAATCGGACTGCCTAAATGTAAAATCTGTACACACTGCTTCGACGGATCTTCGGCCTATACCCTGACTCAGGAGAACAGCCAGTTCGAGGAATCAGTTTCTTCGCTATTTCATTCAAAAGAAGATTAATAGACCACATGACAAAAATCGGAACACCATTGACTTCGGTTGCAAAAAAGGCTTTGCTGTGCGGCTCAGGTGAGCTCGGCAAAGAGCTTGCAATCGAACTGCAGCGCTATGGAGTGGAGGTTATCGCACTCGACAGATATGAAAATGCGCCGGCTATGCAGATAGCTCACAGGTCGCATACACTCTCTATGCTCGACGGAAAGAAGCTCCGTGAGATTATTGAACTCGAGAAACCGGATCATATTATTCCGGAAGTTGAGGCTATTGCCACCCCTACCCTTGTAGAGCTCGAGAAAGAAGGATACCACGTTACCCCGACAGCAAGCGCAGCCCTGCTCACCATGAACAGGGAGGGTATCAGGAGGCTTGCTGCAGAAACACTCGGTCTTCCAACCAGCAAATACAAATTTGCTGACAATTATGAGGAGTTTGTCGAAGCTGTCAGAACTGTAGGCATTCCTTGTGTCGTAAAACCGGTAATGAGTTCGTCCGGACACGGACAGAGTACAGTCAAGTGCGAAGAGGATATTGACAAGGCATGGCACATTTCGCAGGATGGCGGAAGAGCCGGAGCCGGCAGGGTGATAGTCGAGGCTTTCGTGAAGTTCGATTATGAGATTACACTCCTTACAGTGCGCCATTGCGCTGGAACTACAATACTGGAGCCCGTAGGGCACCATCAGGTAGACGGAGACTACCGCGAATCCTGGCAGCCTCAGGCTATGAGTCCTGCAGCACTGGCGAAGGCAAAGGAGATTGCCACAGCCATTACCGGCGCACTTGGCGGATATGGCATTTTCGGAGTGGAGATGTTCATCAAGGGTGATGAGGTCATTTTCAGCGAGGTTTCACCTCGTCCTCACGACACCGGCATGGTAACAATGATTTCGCAGGATCTTTCAGAGTTCGCTCTGCACGCACGCGCATTGCTCGGACTTCCTGTTCCATCAGTACGCTTCTATGGCCCTAGCGCATCTAAAGCCATTGTCGTAGAAGGAGATACGGACAAGGTTGAGTTCGGCAATCTTGAAAAGGTACTTGAGGAGGAAGGAGTGCAGATAAGACTTTTCGGAAAGCCGGAGGTGAAGGGGCACAGGAGATTCGGTGTTATTCTCGCCACTGACGATACTGTCGAAAAAGCTCTTGCCAAGGCTGAAAGAGCATATTCAAAATTGGAAATAATAATTCACGGAAGATAATATGAAGGTTGGTTTGATTATGGGGTCAACTAGCGACTGGGGCATAATGTCAGCCGCTGCCGAAACCCTTGAAGAATTCGGCATCACTTGTGAAACCAGAATCATGAGCGCGCACAGGACACCGGATCTGGCCGCTGATTATGCCAAGAATGCAAAGGCAAACGGATTCGGAGTTATTATAGCCGGCGCAGGCGGTGCTGCACATCTTGCTGGTGTCATTGCTGCAATGACCACCATTCCGGTTATCGGTGTGCCTATCAAGTCGAAGCTCAACGGCCTTGATTCTCTCTTGTCAACAGTACAGATGCCTTCGGGAATTCCTGTTGCAACCATGGCCATAGACGGCGCCAAGAATGCAGCCCTCTATGCAGTTTCCATCCTGGCTCTCTCTGATGAGGGACTCGCACGGAAACTCGATGAATTCCGCAAGAAACAGACTCAGAAGGTGCTTGACGCCACAATACAGTAATCAACAAATCATCCAGCAATGAATTGCAGACTTTTTGTCGAGAAAAAAGAGTCCTTCAGAGTGGAGGCCGACAGCCTTAGAAAGGAACTCGTTGAAAATCTTCAGCTCAGCCTCAAGAGCCTGAGACTCATAAATGTATATGACCTCTTCGGTTTCACTCCCGAGTTGGTTGAAAAATGCAGATACAAGGTATTCGGAGAGATAGTTACAGATGACGTCATCGACGAATGCTGCCTTGATGGCTGCAAGTATCTGGCTATCGAGTACCTCCCCGGCCAGTTCGACCAGAGAGCATCTTCAGCTGTTGATTGTGTCAAGCTCATTGACCCCAATGCCAATGTCAGAATCAAGAGTTCAAGGCTCCTTATCTTTGACAACGGAATCAGCGAGGCTGAATATGAGGCTATACGCAAGTATATGATCAACAAGGTCGAATGTAGGGAGAAGGACCTCAACAGACTTGTGGAGAATGAGATTGCTGACGTGAAACCGCTTCAGGACCTCAGTGGTTTCATTGATATGAAGCCCGAGGATCTCGCTCCATTCTGCAAGGCAAATGGTCTGGCAATGAATGCCGATGACCTGAACGAAGTCGTCAAGTATTTCAATGCTGAAAAGAGAAATCCTACAGAGACCGAGCTCAGGATACTTGACACATATTGGAGTGACCATTGCCGCCACACCACCTTCACGACCGAACTCACAGAAATCAATATCGATGAGTCATTCATCAAAGAGGATATTGACGGAACATTCAGAATGTATTTGAAGATGCGTGAGGAACTCGGCCGTACGAAGAAAGGTCTCAACCTTATGGATATGGCCACCATCGGAGCGCGTTACCTCAAATCGAAGGGACTGCTCAACGACATGGAAGTCAGTGAGGAAAACAATGCCTGCAGCATCTATGTTGACGTCGATGTGGACGGAAGGATAGAGAAATGGCTGCTCCAGTTCAAGAACGAGACCCACAACCACCCTACTGAAATCGAGCCTTTCGGAGGCGCTGCCACTTGTTTGGGCGGTGCAATACGCGACCCTCTTTCCGGCCGCAGCTATGTATATCAGGCAATGCGCGTAACCGGTGCCGGAGACATCTGGAAGGAGGTTTCTGAGACTATCCCTGGCAAGCTTCCTCAAAAGGTCATCTCAAAGAAGGCTGCTGCCGGTTATTCATCTTACGGCAACCAGGTAGGACTTGCTACAACTCTCGTCAAGGAAATATATCATCCTGGATACACAGCCAAGAGGCTTGAAATCGGGGCTGTGGTAGGTGCTGTCAAGGCTGTGGATGTTCGCCGCGAGTCCCCTGCCCCGGGAGATGTCATCCTTATGTTCGGAGGGCGTACCGGACGTGACGGCATAGGAGGTGCCACCGGCTCTTCAAAAGAGCACACCGAGGCTTCTCTTGAGACCTGTGGCAGCGAGGTGCAAAAAGGAAATGCTCCTGAGGAGAGAAAAATACAGAGACTCTTCCGCCGTCCTGAAGTTACTCGTCTCATCAAGAAATCCAATGACTTCGGAGCTGGCGGTGTGTGCGTAGCCATAGGAGAACTCACTGACGGTCTGGATATATACCTCGACAGAGTTCCTGTCAAGTACCGCGGCCTCAACTCCACCGAGCTTGCCATCAGCGAGTCACAGGAGAGAATGTCGGTAGTGGTCGAAGCGAAGGACAGGGCTGAGTTCGAGTCATATTGCCGCGAGGAAAACATTGAAGTAACACACGTCGCCGATGTCACTGACCGCGGAAGAATGAGAATGTTCAACAATGGCGAGATAGTCGCTGACCTCTCACGCTCTTTCATTGACAGTGCAGGCGCTACGCATTATGCAAAGGCAACAATCAATCCTGTAGAGGATGCCTTCCCTTGCCCGGAATATGCCGGAGAGAATCTTAACGACAAATTTCACAGCCTTATGGGCAGCGCAAACGTCTGCTCACAGAAGGGCCTCGTGGAGATGTTTGACTCCACCATCGGACGTTCAACCGTCCTTATGCCTTATGGTGGAAAACGCCAGGCAAGCGAGACCCAGGTTTCAGTCCAGAAGCTCCCGACTTTTGGATACACAGATACAGCCAGTATGATGGCCTTCGGTTTCAATCCTGTCATTTCAAGCTGGAGCCCTTATCACGGAGCCGCTTACGCAGTTGTGGAAGCTTGTGCCAAGGTTGTTGCCGCCGGTGGACGCTATGAAGGAATGAGATTCTCATATCAGGAGTATTTCGAGCGTATGACCTCTGACCCTCACAGCTGGGGCAAGCCTATGAGCGCGCTCCTCGGTTCGCTCAAGATGCAGCTTGCACTCGGTCTTCCTTCAATCGGAGGCAAGGACTCGATGAGCGGCACCTTCGAAAATATCAGCGTGCCTCCTACCCTTGTCGCTTTCGGTATTACTACTGTCAATGCCGGGAAGGTCATCTCCAGTGATTTCAAATGTCCGGGAGACAGGCTCTACCTCGTAAAGCATGAGGCACTGGCCAATCATATGCCTAATACTGACCAGCTTAAGAAGAATTGGGCCGCAATCGAGGACGCAGTCGAGCTCGGTAAGGTCAAGGCCGCTTTCGCCCTCACCGAGGGAGGTCTCGCTGAAGCTGTATGCAAGATGGCCTTCGGCAATGCCCTTGGCGCCAACATCAATATCGACGAATCCGAGCTCTTCTCATACAGTTACGGTTCAATACTCCTTGAAGCAGGTGCTGAGCTTGGAATCGATGGCGCCATCCCTGTAGGAGAAGTCATTGCCGACAAAATGATAATTGTCAATGGCAATGCAATGGAGCTGGAGAGCCTCGAGCATGCCTACCTCGGAAGACACGACAGAATCTTTGCAATGACGGCAGAACCTGACAGTGAGATCTGCGCCGTCCCTTATGACGGAAAGGCAAAGAAGAGCGTCAAGACTATGAAGTACAGCGGCACAGCTGTGGAAAGCCCGCTTGTATATATACCTGTATTCCCGGGAACGAACTGTGACTACGACTCTGCAAAAGCCTTCAGAAAGGCGGGGGCAGAGGTTCATCTCGGAGTGTTCTGCAACCAGACCCCTGAAGATGTGCTCGAATCCATCAACAGGATGAAGGCTGAAATTGACAAGACCAACATTCTTATGCTCTCGGGCGGCTTCTCTTCTGGAGACGAGCCTGACGGAAGCGGGAAGTTCATTGCCAGCGTCCTTACCAACGAGCTCATTGCCAAGGCAATAGATGCTCTGCTTGACCGCGGAGGACTCATTCTTGGCATCTGCAACGGATTCCAGGCCCTCGTCAAATCCGGCCTCCTTCCTTATGGACGCAGCGGCAGACTTTGCGCACAGTCTCCGACCCTGTTCAGGAACAACATCAACCGCCATATCTCACAGATGGTAAGCACAAGGGTGGCTACCAATCAATCACCTTGGCTCAAGAGCTTCAAAACAGGTGAACTTCACAGTATAGCAATGAGTCACGGTGAGGGAAAGTTCACCGTAAGTCCTGAACTTGCCGCCGAACTATTTGCAAACGAACAGGTTGCCTTCCAGTATGCGGACCCTGAGACTGGACTTCCTACCATGGAGTCTCCTTTGAACCCTAACGGCTCAAACTATGCTATCGAGGGTATCATAAGTCCTGACGGACAGATACTTGGAAAGATGGGACACTCCGAGCGTTACGAACAGAATCTTTTCAGAAATATAGCAGGTAACCGCTATCAGACCATTTTTGAGAATGCGGTAAGCTATTTCAGGGGAGAATAATATAGGACAATAAAAATCACAACATATGGCTAAGACTTATGAAAAAGCCGGAGTGAATCTTGAAGCCGGCTACGACGTTGTAAGACGTATCAAAAAACATGTCGCATCCACCCAGCGCGAAGGTTCAATGGGCAATATCGGTTCATTCGGAGGTATGTTCGACCTTGCATCACTCGGATACAAGGAGCCGGTACTTGTCAGCGGGACTGACGGAGTCGGCACCAAACTCAAGATTGCTTTCGCTCTTGACAAACACGACACAGTCGGCATTGACGCCGTAGCGATGTGTGTGAACGATGTTCTCGCACAGGGAGCCGAACCTCTCGTTTTCCTCGATTACGTGGCCGTGGGCCACAATGAGCCGGCAAAGGTCGAAGCCATTGTAGCAGGAGTGGCGGAAGGTTGCCGTCAGGCAGGTTGCGCGCTTGTTGGAGGTGAAACTGCTGAAATGCCTGGAATGTACGAGGGTGGCGAATATGACATTGCCGGATTCACCGTAGGCTGTGTAGAGAAATCAAAGCTTATTGACGGCAGCAAAGTCAAATCTGGTGACGTACTTGTCGGAATTGCTTCCTCAGGAGTTCATTCAAACGGTTTCTCACTTGTCAGAAAGGTAGTTGAAGATGCAGGCTTCAAATATACAGATAGCTGCGAAGAATTCTTCGGAGAGCGCAGAATAGGCGACGTACTTATTACACCTACAAGAATTTACGTAAAGCAGGTACTTGAAGTCCTCAGATCCTGCGACGTCCACGGTGTGGCTCACATTACAGGAGGAGGCTTTGACGAGAACATTCCTAGAATACTTCACGAAGGTCAGGGCATAGACATCAAGGAGGGTAGTTGGGAAATCCTCCCTGTATTCCGCTTCCTCGAGAAATATGGAAATATCCCTCACCGCGAGATGTTCAACATCTTCAACATGGGTATAGGTATGGTCATCGCTCTCGATGCTTCAGAGGCGCAGAAGGCGATTGACATCCTCGTCGCTACTGGTGAAAAGGCTAGTGTAATCGGCACCATTACTGACAGTGGCAAGGTTGAAATCAACTAAGTATCAGGCAGATGAAGAAAGTACTCGTAGTGGGAGGAGGCGGAAGATGCCACGCTATTGTGGATGCTCTGAGCCGTTCACCTCAGGTTGGAAAGATATATTGCGCACCCGGAAACGCCGGTATTGCAAAGCAGGCTGAATGCATTCCTATCAAGGACAGCGATGTCGAAGCGCTTCTTGCCTTCGCGAAGGAGCACGACATCAATCTTACCGTGGTGGGCCCGGAAGTGGCTCTTGCCGCAGGAATTGCCGATCGTTTCAGGGCAAACGGTCTCAGCATCTTCGGCCATACCAAGGCTGCTGCCCGCATTGAGACCAGCAAGGAGTTCGCCAAGGAGATTATGATCAAATACGGAGTGCCTACAGCAGCATACCGTTCTTTTTCAGACTATAATGAGGCTCTTGACTATGTCAATGCCGGTTCATTCCCTGCAGTGCTCAAATATGACGGTCTTGCTGCAGGAAAGGGCGTTATCATTGCACAAAACAGGGAGGAGGCAGAAGAAGCGCTCAAGGATATGCTCCTGGATGACCGGTTCGGAAAGGGCAAGGTCGTCGTCGAGGATTATCTCGAAGGGCCTGAGTTCTCCTTTATGTGTTTTGTCAATGGAAACAGGGTTTATCCTATGCCACTTGCCCAGGACCACAAGAGAGCCTTCGACGGAGACAAGGGTCCCAACACAGGAGGAATGGGAGCATACTCTCCCCTGCCTTTCATTACTGAGGAGGACATCCATTTTACGCTCAAAGAAGTGCTTCAGAAGACAGCCGATGCTATGGTCAGTGAGGGATGCCCTCTCAGCGGAGTGCTCTATGGCGGTCTGATGAAGACCAAGGGCGGAGTGAAGGTGATAGAGTTCAACGCCCGTTTCGGAGATCCTGAGACTGAAGTGGTGTTGCCTCTGATGCAGAGCGACATCTACGATATCTTCAGCGCAATTGCCGAAGGAAATGAACCTGAAAACCCTCTTGAGTGGAGCAATGATGCCATACTGGGAATCGTACTCGCTTCCAAGGGTTATCCCGGCTCCTATGATAAAGGCTTCCCTATCGTCATTGACAGCGATATTGACGCTCATATCTATCATATGGGAACGGCTGCTGACGGAGCAGGATACAAAACTGCCGGAGGCCGCGTGATGATGGTGGTGTGCAAGGGCGCGGATGTGGTCGAGGCAAGGGCAAAGGCCAACATTGCCGCAGGCAAAGTCCATTGCGATAATCTATTCCACCGCAGCGACATCGGCTGGCAGGTCAAATAGTATGAATCTACATAATAAGGATAAACAATAAAGAATCAAGATAAATGGCCAGAAGAGCATTGTTCAGTGTGAGCGACAAGACAGGCGTAGTTGAGTTCGCCTCGAAGCTCGTAAACCTCGGTTGGGAGATAATTGCCACTGGGGGAACTCAGAAACTCCTTGAAAGCAATGGAGTCAAGACTATTGGAATCAGCGAGATAACAGGATTCCCCGAAATCTGCGACGGACGTGTTAAGACCCTCCATCCAAAGGTTCACGGAGGCCTCCTCGGCCGACGCGATCTCGAAAGCCACCGTCAGCAGCTCAAAGAGAACGGAATAGAGTACATCGACCTCGTTTGCGTCAATCTCTATCCATTCGCTGCCACGATTGCCAAGCCCGACGTTACAATGGAAGATGCAATCGAGCACATTGACATAGGCGGGCCTTCAATGGTACGTTCTGCTGCCAAGAACTGGGAATCAGTCGTTATTGTCGTCAACCCGGAGGACTACGATACCGTCATCAAGGAACTTGAGGCTAACGGAGATACCAGCCGCGAAACACGCCTTCAACTCTCAGCCAAGGCATACACCCACACTGCGGAGTATGATATGATGATTGCTTCCTGGATGCGTGAAAAAGCAGGCCTTAACGAGAAACTTTTCCTCGAGTATGACCTCAAGCAGACACTCCGCTACGGCGAAAACCCTCATCAGTCAGCCAAGTTCTATTCTGCGCTCAAGCCTGTATCTTTCTCTTTGGCGACAGCTGAACAGCTCAACGGCAAGGAACTCTCATACAACAATATTCAGGATGCAAATGCTGCGCTGAACATAGTTCGCGAGTTCGATGTTCCTTTCTGTGTCGGTCTCAAGCACATGAATCCTTGTGGTGCCGCTATAGGAGCAGACATCAAGGAGGCCTGGGAGAAAACCTACGAGGCTGACAAAGTCAGCATCTTCGGAGGCATAGTTGCTGTCAACCGTGAACTCACTCGCGAAGTTGCAGAGCTGATGAAACCGGTCTTCCTTGAAATCATTATGGCCCCGTCATTCTCGGAAGGAGCACTTGAAGTTCTCTGTACAAAGAAGAATCTCCGTCTCCTGAAAGTGGATATGACCAGGGACAACAAAGCTCAGACCCAGTATGTCAGCATTAACGGAGGTATGCTTGTCCAGGAGCAGGATATAAACATTGTAACTCCTACAGCAGATATGTGCGTCACCGAAACCAAGCCCACTGAGGCTCAGCTTATAGATATGGACTTCGCCTGGAGAATCGTAAAGCACATCAAATCCAACGCTATCGTTGTCGTAAAGGACGGAATGACTCTCGGAGTAGGTGCTGGCCAGATGAACCGCGTGGGATCAGCCAACATTGCCCTCAAGCAGGCTGAGGCTACACTGGCTGCTGCCGGCAAAGACATCAGGAAGGAGGGCCTCGTTATGGGTTCGGATGCCTTCTTCCCGTTCGGAGACAGTGTTGATTCCGCAGCCCAGTATGGCATCAAAGCCATTGTACAACCTGGAGGCAGCGTACGCGACCAGGAAAGCATAGATGCAGCCAACAAATATGGCATCACTATGCTCTTTACCGGTGAAAGACACTTCAAGCATTGATTATCAAAGACTTATGATAGAAAGATACTCACGCCCCTGTATGAGGGCCATTTGGACAGAACAGAACAAGTTCGATGCATACCTGAAAGTTGAGCTTTATGCAAGCGAAGCCTGGAGCAAACTGGGCATCGTTCCGGAGGAGGATGTAAAGAAACTATGGGAGAAAGCCAGTTTCAACATTGACAGAATTTACGAAATCGAGGAGCAGACCCGTCACGATGTAGTAGCCTTCACCCGCGCCGTCAGTGAAACTTTAGGTGAAGAGCGCAAATGGGTTCATTACGGACTCACTTCCACCGATGTCGTAGATACAGCGAACGGCTATTTGCTCAAACAGGCTGACGAAATCCTTCTCAAGGATATGGAAGAGTTCCTCACGGTTCTAAAGAAGAGGGCTCTCGAGTTCAAGGGCACTCCGTGCATCGGCCGTACCCACGGAATACACGCTGACATCACCTCATACGGTCTCAAATGGGCCCTCTGGTATGAAGAGATGAAGCGCAATATTGAGCGTTTCAAGTATGCAGCCAAGGGAGTTGAGTGCGGAAAAATGAGCGGAGCCGTGGGCAATTTCGCCAATATCCCGCCATTCATCCAGGATTATGTATGCGAGCATCTTGGAATAGGCAGTGCTGACATCAGCACCCAGGTACTTCAGCGTGACCGTCACGCGTACTATATGGCGACCCTCGCTGTCATTGCCTCAACTCTTGAGCAAATGGCAACTGAAGTGAGAAATGCACAAAGAACGGAAGTCCGCGAAGCGGAGGAAGCCTTCCGCAAGGGACAGAAGGGATCCAGCGCAATGCCACACAAGCGCAATCCTATCAGCTCCGAGAACATCTGCGGTTGTGCGAGAGTAATGCGCGGCTATATGTCAGCTGCCTGCGAAAACGTTGCTTTGTGGTATGAGAGGGATATTTCCCACTCTTCTACCGAACGAATTATGCTGCCGGACGCGACTGAACTGCTCGACTATATGCTCTGTCGCTTCAAGGGCATACTTGAGAACCTCACTGTATATCCTGAGAATATGCTCAAGAATATCTACAAGACCAATGGCGTAATCTTCGCGCAACGAGTGATGAATGCTCTTATTGGAAAGGGACTTGCCCGCGAAGAAGCATACGACACTGTACAGCCTGTGGCTATGAAAGCCTGGAGCGAAGGACTCGACTACCAGACCCTGCTCAAAGATAGTGAAAAGGTTATGGGCCTGCTCAGCGAGGAAGAACTAAGTGCCTGCTTCACCCTTGAATACTATTTCAAGAATGTAGATTACATCTTCAAACGCGTAGGAATAACAGAATAAATCATTAAATTTGTATGCAACGGAAAAACGTTGCATTAACTGATTTGATTATATGAAGAAAGTTGATGTAGTGCTCGGTCTCCAATGGGGAGACGAGGGTAAAGGTAAGGTCGTTGACGTACTTACTCCCGGCTATGATGTGGTTGCCCGTTTCCAGGGCGGCCCGAATGCAGGTCACTCTATCCATTTTGCAGGTGACAGTTTTGTGCTTCACACAGTTCCGTCAGGCATATTCCGCGAGGGTACGGTGAATATCATCGGCAACGGCGTTGTCATTGACCCTGTCATCCTTATGGAAGAAATTTCAGCTATCGAGGCCAAGGGTGTCGATGTGGCTTCCCGACTCAGAATAGCAAAAAGAGCCAATCTCATCCTCCCTACTCACAGGGCTCTCGATGCCGCAAATGAAGCTGCCAAAGGGAAGTCCAAAATTGGTTCCACTCTCAAGGGCATAGGTCCTGCCTATACTGACAAGATTGCCCGCTCCGGACTCCGTGTAGGAGATATCAAGTCGGCAGATTTCGAAGCCAAGTACAACACCCTGAAGGGACAGCATCTCAAGAGCTTGAAGGCCCTTGATTATGAAGCCGAGTTCTCCGAGTACGAGCGGAAATGGATGGAATGTGTTAAGAAACTCTCTGACTTTGAGTTCATAGATAATGAAGTGGTAGTCAATGACTTCCTCAAGAAGGATACAGCCATCCTCGCCGAGGGAGCACAGGGTTCACTCCTTGATATCGACTTCGGGACCTATCCTTTCGTCACCTCATCCAACACCCTGTGTGCAGGAGCATGTACTGGACTGGGTGTCGCTCCTTCAAGAATAGGACAGGTTTATGGCATTTTCAAAGCATACTGTACCCGCGTGGGCAGCGGTCCATTCCCTACCGAGCTTTTCGATGAAACCGGTGAGAAACTCCGTCAGGTCGGCCACGAATTCGGTGCTACTACAGGCCGTCCACGTCGCTGCGGATGGCTTGACCTCGTGGCACTGAAGTACACAGTTATGATGAACGGAGCCACTTCCCTCATTATGATGAAGGCTGACGTAATGAATGATTTCGATACCATCAAGGTGGCTGTAGGCTACAAGGTAAACGGAAAAATCATAGACTGGTTCCCATACGAGGCTTGCGACACAGAAATTGAACCTGTTTACAAGGAATTCAAGGGATGGAAGTGCGACATCAACGACATTCGAGACTACGATGCCCTTCCTCAGGAGCTCAAGGACTATATCAGTTTCATTGAGCATGAGACAGGAGTACCGGTTTCTACCGTTTCAGTAGGTCCTGACAGAGACGCGACCATCTTCAGGTCTCTTTAGTCCTATGTTGTTTTACCGCATCATCGGCTCACTCCTTTATTCGTGAGTCGATGATGATGGTTACTGGACCGTCATTCAGCAAGCTTACCTTCATATCAGCGCCGAAAATGCCTTTCAACACTTGGCGGCCAGCAGACTCCTCAAGGAGCGAACAGTATTTCTCATAAAGAGGTATAGCCAGCTCATGACCGGCAGCCCTGATGTATGAAGGTCTGTTTCCTTTTCTGGTAGAAGCAGTCAAAGTGAATTGGGATATGGCGAGCAGTTCTCCGTCAACGTCCACTACACTACAATTCATTACTCCCCCGGCGTCACCAAAGATTCTCATTCCGGCAGTCTTGGAGGCGAGCCATTTGGCATCGTCTTCGGTATCTCCTTTCTCTACCCCAACCAATATCAACAAGCCCTTTCCTATCGAAGAAACTTTCTTTCCGTCCACGCTTACCGAGGCGTGACTGACTCTCTGAATTACTAGTCTCATAATCTATTATTATTTCATCTGTGCCCCGAGTTCAGTTCCGGGCAGGAGAAGCAGTATAGTAAGAATAACGTTACATATATTGACACAAATATAGTATATTTGCAGATGAATAAACCAACGATTATCATGAAAAGACTCCTGATAGCTGCCTTAACAGCATTAATGCTCATTTGTATTTCCGGCTGCAGCACCACGTACTATGAACCAGTCTTCGGTCCTGACAATCTCCCCGCCGTCATCCCTAGCGAAGGCGGAACATATCTCGTCAAATACAAGTATGAGTTCTATATGACCAAGTCAACATTCTATTACGAATGGGAGTGCAGGACAATAATTGATGGCAAAGTGGTTGGAAGCGAGAACTTCTCTTACGATGGAAACGACATCTACCGCGTCAACATACCTTCCAACTTTGACAATTATCCAAAGTCGATCACAGTTGAAGCCAGCACGCATGTACAGAACGGGACAGAAGATTGGTGGGGTGATTGGACACCTATTGCCTCTGCCGTCCAGCTCGCCAGATAATAAGACTTCACCCGGAAAATGTCCAGCTACAAATATACATTCAAAAAATTCATCAATGACTGGATGCTGATAATCGGAATGCTTGCAGGAGCTGGCATTTATCTGATTTACAACAGTTTGGAATTTTTACATCCGGCTGGGCCATACTTGGAGACTGCAGTCAAGATTATTCAACCCCTGCTGCTCTTTACGATGCTCTTCTTGAGTTTCTGCAAGATTGAGCCTTCCCAGATGAAACCGCACAAATGGCATTTGTGGCTTTTGCTCTTTCAGGGAATTTGGTACATTGCCCTATCCCTACTCATTTTTTGGGCTATGCATTCGGACTGCAATTTTGCCCGTTCGGTACTCTCGCAGCGCATTCCCATTGAAGCAACTATGCTTTGCATAATATGCCCTACTGCGACAGCCTGTGCTGTTGTTACCGGAAAACTCGGGGGCAATATGGCCGGCGTAATGACTTATACCATCATTATCAACTTGCTGGTGTCGATTATCGTGCCAGTTTTCATTCCGCTCATATATCCTACGGGCGGCCTCTCATTCAGCACCGCGATTTGCAAAATACTCGCGAAGGTCTTTCCTCTGCTGATATTGCCCTGCCTCTGTGCATGGATGGTGCGCTATCTCTTTCCAAAACTGCACTCAAAACTGCTGCAACGTTCTGATCTCTCTTTTCACATATGGGCAGTGAGTCTGAGCCTTGCGCTTGTTATGAGCACCCGTTCCATCGTACACATTAAAAATGCAGCCTCTGTGCTGCTGGGTATAGCTGTTGCCTCCCTGCTAAGTTGCTTGATGCAATTCCTGTGCGGCAAACTCATAGGCTCTGCCTACGGATGCAGGATATCAGCAGGACAGGCTCTGGGGCAAAAGAATACTGTTTTCGCCATCTGGATGGGCTACACCTTCATGGACCCGATAGTTTCTACAGCGGGAGGCTTTTACAGCATCTGGCATAACTGCTTCAATACATGGCAGTTATACCGCAGGCGCAAGGAACAGGAGAACATAATGACAAGGGTGCGATCATAGAAAAAGACTAAAAGCGCTATGACAAAATATACAAAATGGGTTGCTTGCTGGGGCAATTCCACATCCATTACAGACAGAAAGGAATGTACCTATGCCAAAGACCTCACCCTGCGTTATCCAATCAGGATGTGTTTCAGCGGGAGCAAGCTCAGGTTCAGATTTTCCAATCTTACAGGAACAGAGAGCGTTACCCTGACCAAGGTCTCAGTAGCCAGAATCGGGATGGGAGAATGGACTCCCCTTCGTGTGCTTTTCAAGGGAAAAGATAGTGTGTCTATAGCAGCCGGAACAGAAGTTCAAAGTGATAATCTGGAAATGGATATCACTGCAGGTGAGACTATTGCCATAAGCATATATCTTGGAGAATTCACACAGATGAATGCCGGTACCCTCATTACGGGTCCTCTTTCCAAAGGGAAATATAGCTATGGAGATTTTGTTGACCGGGAAGACTTGCCTCTGAATCTCAGTCGGAACACCAACTGGTTTTTCTTTCTCAACACCATTGACATTCTTACAGAGGATAGGAATCATGCATTAATCTGCTATGGCGATTCAATTACAGCTCAGAGCTGGCCTGATTATCTGAGCCTGAGATGCTGGGATGAGGGCTTTCGCAATGTCTCCATCGTCAGGCGCGCCGTCAGCGGAACGAGGGTATTGCGCCAATATGATTGTATCACCTATCAGGCTTACGGGCTGAAAGGAGAAACCCGTTTCCCTATTGAAATGAATGTCGCCGGTGCAGAGGCGGTGATAATACAACACGGCATCAACGATATCATTCACCCAGTAGGAGTAGAGAACAACCCTTTCCGGCCTTGGAGCGATATGCCTGATTGTCAAGCACTTATAGACGGATTCAAGAAGTTTTACCTTCCTCGGGCCAAAGCATTGGGGCTAAAAGTCCATAGCGGGACTCTGCTTCCCATCGAGGGATGGAGGACATATAGTCCTATGAGAGAAGAACTCAGAAATGAATTCAATGAATGGCTTAGAAACGCACCGGAATTCGATGGCTGTGTTGATTTTGACCTGGCATTAAGAGACGGCCGGCACCCTTCAGCGTTTGCACCCGGCTTCGATTCCGGGGACCATCTGCACCCAAGTGAGAGTGCATACAAGGCAATGGCTGATTGTGTGCCGGCCGATCTTCTGGCCTGAACTTCCTTCTGTTTTCAAGGAAGGCTTCTAATGAAAATAGTCTTTTCTACTGCTCCTCTTCCGGAACAGGAAGTACTGTGACTGTACAGTAATCCTTTGCAGTATTGTCACGGGATAATACAGAAATGGTAGTAATACCCTCTTTCAGAGCGGATACTATGCCGTGCTCATCTACTGTCGCAATGCTGGAATCTGATGATCTCCAAATCAGATCTTCAGGAAGAATTGCTGAAGGAAGAGTTGTAACAGTCAAGGAAGCTGATTCTCCTGCTTGAAGTTCAAGGATATTCTGACTGAGGCTCAAAGAAGTGCAAGGAATATAAGCTGCGTCCTCCTTTGCTATAAGAGGAATATACTCGGAACTGCGGTCATTGTTGCCATCGCTTATCACAAGACTGATACGGGCTCCTTTTTCCCCACGGAAGAATTCCTTGGAAAGAGAGGAAGAGCTGAACACAACGCTCAGAATATCATCCTCGGCACTGACTTTCATAACATCAAGCTCAGTTCTGTATATGCTTGATTTAGTGGCGGTAAGAACTGCATCCATTGAGAATGACGACAGTTTGTTTGCAAGGTCCTTAGCAAGAGCGGCCGGACGTATTCTGAAATCAACTGTATCAGCCAAACCGATGTAAGAGGAGTTCATATGCGAATACCAGGCATACACTGATGCGTGGTTGTATCTCGGAACGAATACAAGGGACTGGATTCTGGAAAGAAGATTCTGGACAGATTTAGAAATAATATCCAATCTGTCACCCAAGGCTTTAAGTTTGGCATCCATCTCTTCAGAGGTATAATAACCTTCAAGAGTCTGCTTAACCCAATCTTTGACTGAGTCAAGACTCTTATTGATGGCTGAGTCCAGATCGACGAGGTAATCGTTCATTCTTGTGACAGTGTCGTCGATACTGGCAATATGCTCAGACATATTGTCAACTGTATTCTTCACATTGGAGAGTTCATCCACAAGCATGTTGAATTTATCAAGGGTAAGCGCATTCTTCTCCAACCAATCCTTAGTATCGGAAAGCTCTTGTTCCATATATTCTCTCAAATCTGACAAAGCGGCGTCGAGACTTGAACACAGACTCTTAAGAGCATTTATTTCAGCGGTATTGGCCTGGGTGCTACCTTGAAGAGCATCAATCATTCCCACCAGGGTGCGGCTGACCTCTTCCATCGAAACAATGGACTCGCTTATAGACTTCAACTGATTGTTGATGCTGACTATGGCCGTATCCTCAAGATTTTCAACTCTCTCGCGTATCTCAGAGTCGTCATAGCAAGCAGTAAGACTGAAAGCCAAAGCCATCAGAAGCAGATAAAACTTTATTTTCATATGAGTTTATTATTTATTCATCATTATTACTCGGAACTCAAAAGTTGGGAGGCAGCGTTCTTGGTATCAACCTTTTCGATGATGCGCTCCAGTATTCCGTCCTCGGAAAAGACATAGGTCTTTCTCAAGGTACCAAAACATGTCTTGCCATACATCTTCTTCTCACCCCAGGCTCCAAGTGCCTGAAGAAGAGCAGTATCCGTATCTGCCAACAAAGAGAATGGCAATTCGTACCTTGTCCTGAAATTTGTATGCGACTTTTCTGAATCCTTGCTTATGCCAATCAGTATATACCCTGCATCATTTATCTCCCCATAATGGTCACGGAAGCTACAAGCCTCAGCAGTGCATCCGCTTGTGCTGTCCTTGGGGTAGGTATACAAAACTATCTTCCTGCCCTTTCCTAAAAGATCTTCGCTTCTGACCAAATTTCCATCCTGGTCATTAACTGCGAAAGAAGGCATTATCTCTCCTATTTTCATACTATAAATTAGTTTAGAATAACAAATATAACCAATAATACGCGCTTCTCCAACGGTATCATGCCTTATGGAGCAAATCGAAAAAAAGGAGACGGCCAAATCGGCCATCTCCTCATATTAATTGCGCTATGCAATTAGAAATTCTCCTTGTGCAGCTCGAAGTAAGACTGAGGATGAGCGCATACAGGGCAAATTGCAGGAGCCTTAGTGCCCACTACAATATGACCACAGTTGCGACACTCCCACACCTTGACCTCAGATCTCTCGAATACCGCTGCTGTCTCAACATTCTTAAGCAGAGCGCGGTAACGCTCCTCATGACGCTTCTCAATAGCAGCAACACCACGGAACTTCGCAGCAAGTTCAGGGAAGCCTTCTTCCTCTGCAGTCTTAGCGAAACCGTCATACATATCTGTCCACTCGTAATTCTCGCCCTCAGCTGCAGCTGCAAGGTTTTGTGCTGTATCACCGATTCCGTTTAACTCCTTAAACCAGAGCTTTGCGTGCTCCTTTTCATTGTCTGCAGTCTCAAGGAAAAGAGCAGCAATCTGTTCAAAACCATCCTTCTTTGCACGTGATGCGAAATATGTATATTTGTTGCGAGCCTGTGACTCTCCGGCGAAAGCCGCTTCCAGATTCTTTTCGGTCTGGGTACCTGAATACTTGTTAGCCATTTTAATAATGTTATTTGTGATAATGCAAAGATAGCCATAGAAGTGTAATAAGCAATGAAAGGTAATTGTAAGGCAGGCAATTATTCCCAAAATTACCATCGAAATATTCATTCAGATAATAATACTTTCTCAAAAAAAAGCCATATTTGTATAGCCATCCAAGATTAGAGTAATGAAGAAATTGATTGTTATGAGCCTTACATCCTGTTTGTTCTCACTGATGGGCTGCAATGCCCAGAATGCTAAATTCAAGACGGTTGGTACAGACGACTTTGCCAAAGTAATTGCAGATACCAACATTGTTGTCCTGGACGTGAGAACTGCAGAAGAATATCAGGCCGGACACATAGAAAGGGCTATCAACATTGATGTTCTGGAAGATGATTTCGAGCAGAAAGCCAGAGCAGAAATACAAGAAGGCAAGACTATTGCACTGTATTGTCGCAGCGGTAACAGAAGCAAAAAGGCTGCAGCCCTGCTATCAGAGAAATACAAAGTCATTGAACTTGGCACCGGCTACAATGGCTGGGTGGCCGCAAATGGCAAGAAATAGAATAGGAATAATTTAAAACAGAAAGAGTTATGAAAAAGTATGTTTGTGACGTATGCGCTTGGGAGTATGATCCGGAAGTAGGTGTTCCAGAGGCTGGAATCGCACCCGGTACAAAGTGGGAAGATGTTCCTGAGGATTTTGTATGTCCTCTGTGCGGAGTTGGAAAGGATCAGTTCTCAGAAGCATAATATGCCTTGTGCCAGGGAATAAAGTCCCTGGCTAATTGATTATGACGCAGGTGTGGATTAGCGCTGCAGGTTTGGCGCTTTCTACTGTATTCGGCTCCATACTGGGTTTTTTCGTCAAGGAACTTCCCCACAAATGGAACGATGCCGTCCTTGGATATTGCGCCGGTGTGATGCTGGCAGCTGCGACCCTTGGTTTGATACTACCAGCCGCCGACTCAGTGGGAATTGGAAAATGGTGGATAATCATAATAGGAGAGATGCTTGGTGTTGCAATCCTTTATTGCCTTGACCTGTTTGCTCCCCATTTACACAAACTCACCGGACTGGACAGAGAAGAGCATAAGAACAATGCATCCTTGAACCATATTCTGCTCTTCGTTATGGCCATTGCCCTTCACAAACTGCCGGAAGGAATTGCTGCAGGTGTGGGTTTCAATGCAGCTGAAACCTCAACTGCCTGGGCTGTTTCGATTGGTATTGCCATTCAGAACATACCGGAAGGCATGGTAGTAATCGCTCCTCTGCTGATAGCGGGCGTAAGCACTGCGAGGACTTTCATCATTGCCCTTGCCATCGCGATGCTGGAGATAGTCGGTGTTTTCATCGGCTATGGTATTGGTGCGATTTCGGAGTTTATGCTTCCTATGATGCTGGCGATGGCGGGTGGAGCGATGCTATATGTAGTCAGCGATGAAATGATTCCGGAGACTCATGCTCACGGATACGAAAGGATTGCCACTATCTCACTGATACTGGGATTCACTACCATTTGTTTTCTCGACATGGCATTTTGATTTGACGACTGCGGATATGGTCTATTTCAAACCCCTACTCCGTAGTCGTGTTTTATTTCTTCCATTACAAAAGTACTTTCCATAGAATCGATGTTCTCGTGACGTCCCACGACCTCCAGAAGGAGTTTTTGATATGATCTCATATCCGGGACCTGTACCCTCATCAGATAATCGAAACTACCCGAGATATTGTAACACTCAGTCACTTCGGGAACTTTCTTAATCATATCGGTAAAGGCATTCGCGTACTCGCTGTTGATGCGACGCAGTTTGATGCTGCAGAATACAGCAAAGCCTTTGTTCAACTTTGCTTCATCGAGTATAGTTGCATATTCTTTAATGAAACCGAGTTTTTCCAGACGTTTGACCCTTTCATAGGTTGGGGTCGTAGAGAGATGCACTTTGGCAGACAGTTCCTTGTTGGACAATCTGGCGTTATGCTGGAGAGCCCTGAGTATCTCCATATCCTTAGAGTCAAGTGTATATGATTCTGCCATAAGGATCTTTTCAATTCAATTTTAGTAGGTTATTCTACATATTAATACAAAAATAGTATCTTCTTCCATAATTTCAAATTCTTCTTGGACATTTCTTCCTGGTATTTCAAATTTGCAACAGAAAAAGACAAGAAAACAGACTGATTATGGCAAACAAGAATTATCATCCGGAGACACTCGCCCTTCATGTTGGGCAGGAAAATGCAGATCCTACAAGCGATTCAAGAGCAGTTCCAATTTACCAGACCACATCATACGTATTCCACAATTCGCAAAATGCAGCTGACCGCTTCGGACTCCGCAATCCAGGCAATATCTACGGCCGCCTTACAAATTCAACCCAGGACGTCTTTGAAAAAAGAATTGCCGCCCTTGAGGGTGGTGTCGCAGCCCTTGCAGTCGCCAGCGGTGCTGCCGCGGTAACCTATGCCCTCCAGAACGTCCTAAGGGAAGGCGACCATATCGTTGCCGCCGACAATCTCTACGGAGGCTCCTTCAATCTTATCACCCACACCCTCGCGACTCAGGGCATAAGCAACACCATCGTGAAGGTCAATGACCTTGAGGCACTCGAAAATGCTATCCGCCCGAACACCAAAGTAATTTATGCAGAGACCCTTGGCAATCCTAACTCGGACGTAACCGATCTTGATGCAATATCAGAAATCGCGCATAGGCACGGAATAGTATTCATCGTTGACAACACCTTTGCTCCTCTCCTTATCAAGCCAATAGAGCACGGTGTTGACATTGTCGTACACAGTGCAACCAAATTCATAGGAGGCCACGGAAGTTCTCTGGGAGGCGTCATCGTCGACAGCGGACGCTTTGATTGGAAGAAGAATGCGGAGCGCTACCCAAGCCTTGCCGCTCCAGACCCTTCTTATCACGGAGCAATATTCGCAGATGTTGCCGGCGCAGCAGCATTCGTAACCAGAATCAGGGCGGTGATTCTGCGCGATACCGGAGCGACTATTTCTCCTTTCAATGCATGGATACTCCTACAGGGAGTGGAATCATTGCCATTGAGAATCGAGAGACATGTCGAGAATGCCCTCAAGGTAGTTAAGTTCCTGGAATCTCACCCTAAAGTGAAAAAGGTGAGCCACCCTTCGCTGGAAACTCACCCTGATCACGCCTTGTACAAGAAGTATTTTCAAAAGGGAGCAGGTTCGATTTTTACCTTTGAGATTGATGGCAATCAGGATGATGCATGGAGATTCATCGACAATCTAAAGATATTCTCCCTGCTGGCAAATGTGGCTGATGTCAAGTCTCTGGTTATCCATCCTTACACCACAACACACTCGCAAATGAGTCCGGAAGAGCTTGAAGCACAACATATTACCCCTTCTACCGTACGTCTTTCCATAGGAGTGGAGCATATTGACGACATCATCGATGACCTTTCATCAGCATTTGATGCAATATAAACCTGAACCGCAGACTCGAAGATACTGTTTGAGAGAAGTTGAATAAGCTGGCTCTCCACGGGCGGGAATGCATGACTCTACCCTCAGGTCCATCGTGACCTGAGGGTAGAAATTTGTCGATTGGAAGAGAGATAAGAAAAGAACAAAAGAGTTTTATTTGTAAAACGATTTTACTATTATTGTATAGTAATATGTCCCTTTTAATCCGAGAATAAACATAACTGAATTATGATAAAACATATCATTTGCCTGTACGCAGCTCTGATTTCCCTTACTGCGTTTGCGCAGCAGACCGTTGCCCCTGACAATTTCAACAAAACACCAGAACAAGGCAATGAGCGCATAATTCTCCAAGCCTGGTGCTGGTCTTTCAATACAATAAAGGAGAATCTTCCTCTAATCGCCGAAGCCGGATTCAATACTGTTCAGACTCCCCCTGCCCAACTTTGCGTAACCCAGACCAAGGGTGATAAAGGAGGAGGAAACCAGCTCTACGGTCATGGGAGGTGGTATTACCATTACCAGCCAACTGATTGGACCATCGGCAATTACCAGGTCGGGACCAAAGAAGATCTTGTAGAGCTTTGTACAGAAGCAGAAAAGTACGGGATCAAAATCATTGTAGATGTCCTGCCGAATCACACATCAATAGACGACACCAGAGTAGAGGATACACTCGATGAAGCGGTCGGCGGACATGAGAAGCTTTACCACGCCAATGGTTTCAATGAAATCCAAGATTACAACGACCGCCTCCAATGTACGACAGGACAGATGGGAGGGCTGCCGGATGTTAATACGGAAAATCCTGATTTTCAGCACTATTACATGTCTTATGTAAATGAGCTCATTGCCTGTGGAGTCCGAGGTTTCAGATATGACACAGCCAAGCACATAGGCCTTAAGTCCGACCCGGTGGACCCTGCTTCGAAGGAAAATGATTTCTGGGATGTGGCGCTCGGCAAGAAGGCTGTAAAGGGACTCAGCCTTACTATTCCAGATGATGGCCTCTTCATTTATGGTGAGGTGCTTCAGGACAAGAATGTAAAAGAGGAAGAGTATAGTGCGCTTATGGACCTCACCGCCAGCAGCTACGGCTATGTATTGCGCAATATCCTGAAAGCGCAGAATTGGAGCGCCGACAATTGGGACAACTGGTGCCATAGCCAGCATCCTTCACATCTCGTGACCTGGGTTGAAAGCCACGATACATATTGCAATGATCACGAATCAGCCGGCTTAAGCTGCGACAGGATACGCCAGGCCTGGGCATTTCTCACCGCCCGCCGTTACGGCCAGCCGCTCTTCTTCTCCCGTCCGAATGGCAGCTCACCGGAGAAAGTTTGGGGAGACAATATAGTCGGAGCAAGGGGCAATGACGAATTCTTCCACCCGGAAGTAGCCGCGGCCAACCATTTCAGAAAGGCAATGGTCGACCAGGACGAAAAGATTAGCTTCAATGAAGACAAGACCATAGTCGCCGTCAACAGGGGGCGCAAGGGAGCAATGATTGTAAATATATGCGACAAGGAGATTACCACCGAGCTTCCAACGAGCCTTCCTGACGGAAAATATGTCGACGCAGTCCACGGCACCCAGTTCAAGGTAAAGAAAGGAATACTGAGCGGAACTATGGCTCCACTTTCTTCATATGCTTTATATAGGAAGGGAAGATAAGGGTTAGGATACTTCATCCTTTATACATTCAGTTTATTATGAGGGCCGACCCCAATACCGAGCTCTCTTCCAATCTAAGTCCTCGTAACTAATGTTAAACCATCCAACTTTTGGGGGTCACATCAAAAGGGTCGGTTTCTTACATTATATAGTGTGATAATGAGTTGTCGGAAGGCTCCGCCAGAGTTCCGCTCCGCAGGAGTGGGAGGGATTTAGTTTTCCGTTGTTATCCTCCTGAACTTCTCTCTCCCCCAAAAAAACAGAAGCTGACCTTTTGGGTCAACCTCCTGCTTCTGCTCTATTCAATGAATCTATCTGAATGTCAACTGCCTGCTGGATATTATCATTGAGTTCAGAATCGGTTTCCCTTTCGTCACCGCCCCAAGTAATTTCATAATATCCTCCGTTCACCAAATGGTTGGAGTGATCACGGAGCCAAGTAAAGATATACATATGGCCGTGTTCTGCATTTCCTTCAAAATAAGTATACTCATCAGTGGTATATATGCTCGCAGTGGCTACATCCCCCCTTTCATTTGCTTTGGGATCAACATAAACAAAGTATATGTTGTCTGAACTTGCATAGGCGTTGGTGATGGTGATGGATTTATCGTCATTCACCTTGAACTCCAGATTCTGGTCGGTTCCGAACCAGTTCTTTACAACATATGTACTGTCTTCCAAACAGGCAAGTTGAACCTGATATGGCTGTTCCTGCATCACATTCCAAGCCTGAGCTTCGGTTTCCCAAACCGGTTGATGGGCAAAAAGTGAAGCAATGAAAGTAATTCCAACATAGAGCCAATGAGTGAAAATGCCGGCACCAATTCCTGCGAGGAAATGGCTGGTATATGCTCGGGAGATGAGCGAACGGTAGCCTAGCGAATCAAGGGTAGCGGCGTGAGTGCTGAGGAAGCCGCTCCAGCACATTCCCATTGCCGTAAATACTGCAATCGCATTGCCATCAATGATGCCCTTGCTAGCAAATTCTGGTATGAGGCCAAGGGCTGCACCTACAGCTCCGAGAGCTGTTATTGGGAATGCCACCAATTCAGGAGCAGAGAATCCGAAGAGCCATTTGAAAACAAAATTGATTTTTCCGGCAATCCAAGGGAGCAGCTTTGTTCCCTGATAAGCGCCTCCGGTATATACGACTATGTCATTGCCAAATGAATCAACACCTTCTACGGTTCCTCCGAATGTCAGCATCATCACAAAAGTGGATATGACAACAACTCCGGGGATGATGGCAAGACCTATATCAACACCGCTTTTACCTCCGTCAAGAAGTGCGTTCAGTATGCGTATGAATGCAGACTGATGCTTTTCGTTTTCCTTAGCTTTATTGTCTTCTTCAATTCTCTCAAGATCTTCATCACTGATTGCATTCTGAGTACGATATTCCGGATGGTCTTTGCAGGTAAAGTACTGCATAAGTCTTGTAGTGATGATACATCCCACAACAGCACCTACAAGTCCGATGAGCGGAGCGGTAAAATAACCCTGCCCCATCATAAAGATGATTACAAGGAGACCCATTCCGAAGGTAGTACCGAAATTGATAAGTGAGATATGCTGGTACTTCTTGAAACAGCTTGAGAATGTTTTGTCTTGACACAAGGAAATGATAGCAGGATTGTCACTGAGGAAAGTGAGAACAGCTCCAAGTGAAGCCACTCCAGGAAGATTGAAGAGCGGTTTCATAATAGGTCTTAGCGCTTTCTGAAGAAGATCCACAACGCCGAAATCCACCAGTAGTTTTCCAAGAGCGCCCGTAAGCACACACATACCCATCAAATAGAAGACAGTATTGATAAGAAGATCGTGAGCTGTCTTCATCATAGTATTCAGCATATTCGTGAAGCCCATAACAGAGCCCATATAGCTAAATACAAGCACTATTACCAGGATACACCATACTCCTGACGGAATGAGTTTCTTTTTATTACCCATATTGTTTATCAGTTTTTATCTTTTAAACAGATCAAAACGCCAGGTCAAGCCCAATTCGAGGGCATTGCGGTCAGGAAGTGTGGAAATCCTGTCATAGAAGGCGTGAATCCTTAGATTTTTGTTTCCAAGAGGGAAATATTCAAAACCGGCAGCAAACTGCCAAGCCTCATATCCTGCTGGAACGACTACATCCCAACTGCCGATGCCTCCCGCAGAGAAGTCACCGTTTCCAGCATCATTGAAATCATATGTAGCCTTTGCGCAGAGATTGAATTTTCCGAGCTTGTATTTGCTATTGAGCATAATAGCGCCGTCGGAGAAGAAAGGCTTCTGTTGGTTCGCGAGCGCGACTTTATTGATAAAATCTGCATCAAGCTGAAGATTACAGATGAGGAAACGGTTTCCGAGTACAATGTAGTTCATCATAGTACCGAGCTCATTGTCAACGAAATTGACGCTCCATGTAGTCTTCCAGAAAGGCGCAATTCGGCCATTCCAATAGAGCGAGTAACTGAAGCAGTTTGTAATACCTCGCGAAAGCGGTGATTGGCTAAACTGCAAGGAGATACTCTGAGACGGAGCTACTTCGTATGTTCCGGTCACACCCAGGGTAAAATACTGATATAAGTCAGCAATAGATTTGGACCAATAGAAAACATCTATAGGATCATCATCAAACTCGAAACTACCGAACCACACAGGATGTTTGCCCGCGGTCAAGGAGAACTTCTGGCTGGCCTGCCAGGTCATCCAAGCGAAGTCAGTCGCGTTAAGCGGATTCTTTTCTGAGTAAGCTGCCTTGGTCAGACGATGTCTTAGGACGTAGGTAATGTTGTCTGAAACATGGCCTTTAAGATGGATATTGAGATAATCTACGTGAAATCCCCCTTGATACTCGCCACTCTGAACAGACTGGGCGAATCCTGTTCTAATATCAGCATAGGCTTCATCAACATGATTCTGCGCAAAGGCTGGAACGATTCTAATCGTAGCCAAAACAGCTAATAATAAAGTCTTTCTCATAGGCTTACGTATAGTCAAGCGCAAAAATAGCAATAAGATGAATATTTCAAAGCATATACATAAAAACATTCGCCCACCTGTATACTTCCCTTTTTTGTGAACTTCCCCCTATGTTTGTTATTCCAAGTATGAACCTCATCTTTGATTTATGGGAATTCACCCGTATTTGTATATATTTGCAGATGGCTATATTTCGGCTCTGTTCCTAAACTGTTTGGTATCCTGCAACTCAAAAGATGATATCATGCCTTGCATTGACTCCCAAAGAGCCTACGGATGCTTGGTACGATGCCAGAAGAAAGAATAAGCTTATTTCAAATCAGCAAAATATGGAAAAATTGAAAAATCAGACTATTTCAATAAGTGTCAGCAAGCACGGAGCAGAATTGACCAGTATCAAGAAAGGCGATATTGAGTACCTCTGGCAGGCGGATCCGACCTTCTGGGGCAGACACTCGCCGGTACTCTTCCCCATTGTCGGCAGCCTCTGGGAAGGCCGTTACCGGGTCGGCGAAAAGCAATACCTGCTTGGGCAGCACGGCTTTGCCCGAGATATGGACTTTACACTCCTCTCTCATACGGATGATAGCATCAGCTACCGTCTTGATTCAGATCTGCAAACTATGGAGAGCTTCCCTTGGCCTTTTGCGTTGACAATATCTTATAGGCTGAGGGACAATGAAATAGATGTATCATGGGAGGTTGAGAACAAAGGTTATGAGACGATGTATTTCCAGATTGGGGCACATCCGGCATTCAATTATCCTTATTATGATCCGAATAGCAGGGCAAGAGGATACTTTTCTTTTGATCGGAGCGAGGGGCTGGAATGCATCAAGATTACGGAAAAGGGCTGCGTGGACACCAATGCAAGATATTATCTCGAGACTAGGGCCGATGGACTCTATCCGCTTGAGTCAGATACCTTTGACAGCATTGACACTCTAATGCTCCAGGATGGCCAATTGCACAGAGTCACATTGCATGCGCCAGACGGCAATCCTTGGCTGAGCGTACTCTTCGATGCTCCTGTAGTTGGCCTTTGGTCGCCGCCGTACAAAAATGCTCCTTTCGTCTGCATCGAACCGTGGTACGGACGCTGCGACAGAGTAGGATATTCTGGACAATTCTCTGAGCGAGACTGGATTAACTCACTTGCTCCGGGCAAGATTTTCAAAGCTTCATATAAGATAATAATTGACTGATTCAAAGTACGAAGCGACTCTGACACCAATTCGTATATGAAAATTAGATGAACTTCGGACGCTGCCTCTACTTGAGCAAGCCTTCAAGCTCTTCCCAAGGCAATGTAAGCTTGATGATGCCCAGATAATACGGTCCGATCTCGTATTGGCCGTAAATGTAGGTTACCCCCTCCTCGCTTACGAAGAAATTTCCATTTGGCTCAATATTCTTGATGAATAATGAGTTATATGTCTCATCGTCAAAGACTGCCTGGAGATGTGTCGAGAGCAGTTCAGAGAGTTCAATACCTGAGCCCTCAGCGAAGATATCATCCTCATCAATAATTTCACCGCTCTTCTTATTGAAATTGATAGCAAGCTCAGAAGAAGAGCCGTGGGCACCTCCGGAAAAATCGTAAGAGCTGACGATATAGGAAATGATATCCCCGTGTCCTCCGGCTATATATCCGTTCAATGACCTTTCCCATGATAAGGCGGCAATAGGCTCGTTCTCGCCATTGTCGTTCAAATACTTCAGAAGTTCATTGCCCTCCTCCCTATATTCGGCGATGCAACTGTCTGCCCATTGCCTTGCGGCAGCCTCGACATCACAGCTACTGATTCCGTAGCACAATTTGACAATGCTGTCGCAAATCTTTTCGCGCGCCTGTCTCCGCAGTCCGGACCTTGGATACTCAACACTTGTGCTTATGCTTATAGAGTCAGTGCGCCCCTCTGCGAGAGCTTCGGTTTCATTCAGTTCATAATGACCCGTTTTCAGGGCTATGTCATTGCAGCTTAGTGTGCATAGAAGCAAAAGAAAAGCCGCTACTGATTTAACAAACTTGTCCATTATTTGCGAGAATTTTGATCTTGATAATCTGCTACTAATATTTCACATCATACTGCTTGCTCCAATCTATTTCGGAAGTAGATTGTGCAATCGGAACATGAGGGATAACAGCACCTTTCTTAACAAGGATTATACAAGGTATATCTCCTGCCTCAATTCTATTCCAACCTGCCTTATAAACCTTCTTGTTTTGATAGTCCACCCACTTTCCTTCAGGAAGGTACACATCCCTCGAAGTTGTTTCTTCAAAAAGAGGAGCGACAAGAATGTCAGAGCCAAATAGATACTCATCATCCAATGTCCATACATAAGGATCTTCAGGATATTCAATCAGAAGAGCCCTCAGCATAGGCAATCCATTTGCGACACAGTCCTCGGCCTGCTCCAAAATATAAGGCATCAACTTATACTTCAACTCAGCGGATGCCCTGAATGCATCTGTAAAGCTCTCATTGTAGAGCCAAGGTTCAGTCGGAGGAGCACCGTGAGCACGTGTATGTGAGGTAAGGAATCCAAATGGAAGCCACCTTCGATAAAGTCCTTCAGGTGTACTCTGAACAAAACCGCCCATATCATGACTCCAGAAGGCAAAACCGCTAAGTCCGAAAGACAGTCCGCAACGGAGGGTAGTCTGCATACCCACATCAGTATTGGAAGCATCTCCTCCCCAGTGAAGCGGATATCTTTGAGAACCGGCCCATGCACTTCTCGACCACATTATTCTCTGCCCATTGGTCTTCTTTATTATATCTGACAGTGCCTTGTTATATCTAAGAGGATATAGATTATGTTCGTAAAGTCCACTCTTTCCTGATGCATAGTATCCCGTCAAAGGTGCTCCTTCACCAAAATCACCTTTGATGGCACCGACACCGATTTTAAGCAAGCCCTCAATCTTACCCTGATACCATTCTACTGTCTGCGGATTTGAGAAGTCGAGTACAACATCCTCAAATGGAAGACCGCCTTTCTGATTCTTTACATAAAGGCCCTTGTCAATAAGTTCTTTGTAATACTTATTGTGAGGTGTAAAGTACGGTAGCTGCCAGAGACAAATATGGAATCCATCCTTGTAAAGATCGTCCATCATCTTTGATGCATCGCTGAAACGGCTTGGTGCGAACTCATAGTCACATTCCCAGTCCGTTTCAAACCATCCGGTATCAATATGGATAACATCTGAAGGAATCCTATGGCTGCGCAGATTGGCAGCAACATCATATACTTCATCCTGTGCGAGGTAGGTTATTCGGCTCATCCAGGTTCCAAAACTCCATACAGGAGGCATCTCTGCCTTTCCGGTAAGATCTGTATAAGCATCCAGAATCTCTTTAGGTGTACCCAGGAAAATGAAGAAGTCCATAGTTTCATCTTCCATAAAGAGTTTCATTGCAGGAGCATGAGTATTGCCGAAATCACATGTTACAGGAGCTGAAGTATGCATAAACACTCCATAACCGCGGTTGCTGAAGAAGAATGGAATAGGCTTATACATATCAGGAGTTTCCGGACTCTGAGGGTCCGTAACAAAGAGATTGAGTTTCTGGCCAATCTTATTGATAGAGCTTGAAGATTCTCCACACCCCACTATTCTTTCATTAGCATGCAGGGCAAAAACAGGATTGATGCTTCTTCGATTGTCAGAAGCTCTTCTTATGAATTGGAAAGGATGGGTCGGAACCTGGGTGGAATCGTTGTCGGAAAAAGTTCTGGTGTCCGTAAGTTCCTTTCCTTCCCTATCATATATAACAATACGGAAAGGATTCTCGTCAAGAGCAAGAGAACCGTGTTCTCCGGTCCATCTATGCTCGCTGCCTACCTTTGAATACTTCCAAGGAGTTCCAACTGATGGCTGTCCCTCAGCAAGCATCAGGGATTTTTCACTCTCCGGTATTACAACAGGAGATGTATATATCCTTACTCTGACGGTTCTAGGCCCGACGAAATCTATCTTGAATGGAAGTGTTGGGTCATTATCATACTCCGTGCCCGGAAAATCAAGCATCTTCAGAGGTCGCATCGCCGTTGTTGTTGTATTGAATGCCTGACGGGAGAAGAGACTGTGACGTTTCCAACTGATATGACCTGATGCATCTGCAGGGTTGACGTCTGATACTGCGTCAGCAAAGAAATAATTATGAGAATAATCCTCAAAATCCTTGCTTACATCGTATGTTGAGCTCTGAAGATATGGGGGCTGTGCAAAAGCTATGGCACAGATTAGCAGAGAAACTGTAAGTGTGATAAACCTTTTCATAAAACTCATTGTATCAAATTATTGCATATTATTCAAATTTAGTGTCATATGTGGAGAGAAAAGATGACTACCTTTGCAACAAAAATAAATAAAAAAAACCGGCATTCGGTCCAGTATCATAGGATATTGGAATTAACATAGCAACAAAGTATAAACATTCAGCAACAAAGCACAAGCGCATGAAAAGAATAGTTCCATTTGTATTGCTTCTAATAGCATTATCGTCCTGCAGATGCACTGGTAGAGACTCGAAAGGACTTGAAATTTCCTTCCGATCTCCTGCGGCTATGTGGGAAGAGAGCTTGCCTCTGGGGAACGGGAAGATTGGTGCAATGCCATACGGAGGCATTGACTATGAAAGGGTAATCCTGAATGAGGAAAGCATGTGGTCCGGATCCGTGCAGGAGACAGACAATCCCGAGGCCCTCAAATGGCTCCCACTAATCCGCCAGAAACTACTGGAGGGTGACAACCTTGCAGCCCAGGAACTTATGTATAAACACTTCAGATGCGGGGGCAAAGGAGGCTCCTCTCCACAATATGGTTCCTATCAGACCTTGGGGCAACTTGGAATTCGACGGATTTCCGAGTCAATTGATACTCTGGGATATTCAAGAAAACTTTCCCTCGATGATGCGACCTGTTACGTGGAGATAAATAGCACGACGGTACAAGAATCCAGGGAGTATTTTTCCTCCATTGCAGACGAAGTCATCGTCACAAGTATAACAGACACTAAGCCACAGGACTTCAGTTTACGATATGACAGACCTTCCAGAATTAAGGAAACAGCCACAGAAGGCAATGACCTGATTCTTAAAGGGACCCTCAATAGCGGAACAGATGCTCCAGGTGTTTCATTCTACTCAAGGACAAGAGTCATAACAGACGGAAAAATCCATCCCCGCGGAGACTCATTAATAGTCAAGGGAGCCAGGCATATCCTTATTTTGACCGGTGCCCAAACAGATTACAACCATGAAAAAGGCTCAATTGAGAGCGCAGTCTGCAAAACTCTCAATCATGCCGCTTCAAAATCATTCAAGACACTGAAAGAAAGACATTTGAAAGCCTTCCGGGAATACTTTGACAGAGTAAGTTTAGTTATCCCCGACGATCCATTATCAGCGCTGTATATGCAGTACGGACGATATCTT
>JALEPJ010000059.1 GCA_022766385.1 Rikenellaceae bacterium | reverse complement strand
CGCTGGACTTGAATCCGCCGCCGTAGCCACGGTTACGGATGTACTTGCGACCGCGCACCTTGGCTGCGGTCACTCCTTTGGCGGAGCCTGACATCTCCTCAAAGGCGATTGATGGAATGTACTTCATAGCTTGAAGATTTTAGGTGTGAAACAATGAGTTATATGATAGCTGTTGCTATTTTCATTTTGATAAGTGAGTGAGTTTGAACAACTTCCAGAAGCCTATTCCGAGCAGGATGACGAAAGCCCATTTGCCGAATGCGAGGAAGAATCTGTTCGGTCCGGAAAGAGGTTTTGCAACTTCCACGGTCTCCTTGACAATCTTGTCCACATAGACGAGAGAGTCGCGGTAAACAACCTTCGTTTCGACCTCTATGGGCTCTTTGACAGGCTTTGTAGCGAGCGAGTGGACCAGAACCCCATCAGCGACAATAGCTTCGGATTTTGCGTATCTGTTCTCCAATACGGACATCGTATCAAGAGTCTGGACTTTCTCCACAAGGAGCGGCAGTTCAAGATAGACGGTATCCTTCTGGAAGACCGTTTCCGTGCGCACTTCCACGTGGGTATTCTCTAAAGGTGTGACCTGCCTTGCGGAAGCGCAGGCCACACACAGGAGAGAAACAAGGAAAATGGTGAAGTTTTTCATAGGTAGTAATCTATTGTTATTGTCCATTGCTTAACGGACTATGACGATTCTTGTGAACTTGTTTCCGGTGTTTGATGCTTCGTCTGCATTGCCGTCCTTTGAGATGACAATGCTCCCGTTCTCAAGGGTTGCAGGATAGTATTTGCTTCCGAGTGCTACCCAGAGGCCTTCGTTGTAAAGGACAGGGAAGGAACTTGAGGCATTCTCCGCCAAATCCGGCACAGAGATTTCAACAGTCTGTGAGTCGGTGTCGAATGTGAGAGAGGTGGCCTTGAGTGTCAGTATCAACCAATCATCTGATTGGATAGTGAAGATTTCAAGTCCTGCAGCTTCGCCTTTGGTAACACTTGGTGTGTGGCCGGTTCTCTGATGGAGAGCGACCTCGCCCGTAATCCTCTCCGGGATGAGCATTGTGTTGAGCTTGACCTTATAGGAGCCGGCACTCTTGTACGGGAGAATCTTGTCTATGCAGATTGTATTTTTGTCCTTGACCCATACCTTCGTGATGGTGGCGTACTTGACTCCTTCAGACAGAACGGTCACCAGGGCTGTACTGGGGCGGCTTTTGCTGAAGGGAAGGTCGGCCACAGAAAGTTGCATAGGACGGATACCGGAATACTCCTCTGCGGAGGTATCTACGATAAACTCTCCGTCAAGCACCAGCAGATTTGCACTGCGGTACTCCTTTATCTGTATGTCGCTCGGAGCGAGTCCGAAATTGGTTGCGTTAACGGTAAGCATAGTCTTTATTAGATTGTCGTTGGAACTGTGGTATCAAACATCTTGAATGCAAGGTTCTTGTCTCCGGACTGGTCAATGACCTGGACGTTAGTGTTGCTGCCTGTCTTTGTTACCTGAATCTCCAGCAGCTGTACAGTCAGACCTTTGCTGTGGTAGTGAGCAGCCAGGAAGAATGCGCCAAAAGCAGGAACCTCTTCAGGGAAATCCGTAGCAGGGAATGTTACCGGTCCGGCTTTGTATATGCCCATAGAGCCAGAGAAGGCAGCTACTGTTGGATCTGGAATGATCTCCAGATTGACATCGGAAAAGGCGTCGTACTGACCGGCACGGAGCATTTCGTTCTCGTAATGCAGCCTGCCTTCAACCTCCGGGGTCGTGTCAAAGTCGCGGACGAGAAATGCGAATGAGAACACATAGTTTGCCGTGTTGTTGAACCCGCTGCTGCGCTCTGATGCAGGCATTGTGAAATAGCCTTCTTCAAGATGTGACATTCCTATACTGCCAAGTTGCTTGTGCTGATAGTTTGTGGCCGACATCACCGGAACATCGGCATTGATGTCCTCCGGGAGATTTTTGAGAAACGCCTCCCAGTCTGCTTTGCTTTTTGCGGTCGAACAATAGTCGTACATCCAGTGGTAGAATGCCCACTTCTTGAATACGACGCAGAGCGAGTCGCTGGTTTTTATTGAGAGAAAGTCATCCTCGCTTACGCAGGAAAGGTCTTTCTTTTTGCCAACGATGACATTGCCGCCCTGGGCGAGCTGACAGTAAAGCGTCTGGACGTGGAAGATCAGTTCAGGCTGCTCATCGAAGACTGAGAGTTTCTCAATGCAAATGGTGTTGGCATCCTTCACCCAGGACTTTGCCACGGTGCAAGCGTCATAGTTTTCGATGCGGCCGTAGTATTCACGGCGGTCAGTGAAACTGACAATAACGCCGGCTTCAGTACTTCTTCCGATTGTAAGCGCAGGAACGGTGATTTCCAGAACCTCAGCCGCTTTGTAGGCATCGTCCTGAGGGCTGCAGGTGAACTTGGCATTTAGCACGATATAGTTGCTCTCCTGTACATCCTTGAACTGGATAATCCCTGCTCCGAAATTGTTTGATATTGAGTTGAACATAGTACTGCTGGTTTACTGTTGATAGAAAATGCCCGGACCGAAGACTTCGGTTGGCTTGATGTAGGCTCCGCCTCTGTGGTTGAAGTTGATGCTGGTCTTCCTGCTGAAGTTGGTTGACTGGATCTCATATGACTGCGGATGAATTGAGCCGTCCTCACCCATACCTCGTCCCAGTGCGTATGAGATTCCGAGGAGTTC
>JALEPJ010000056.1 GCA_022766385.1 Rikenellaceae bacterium | reverse complement strand
AAGGCCATCGTCAAGGTTGCAAGAAAGCTTGTGAACCGTATCTACTTCGTACTCAAACGCCGACAGCCTTATGTCAATGCTGTGGCGTAACAGAGATATATCCTGTCTGGTAAACAGACTTTCTGAGAGAGAATACTACATATTGGTTGCGGCTTTGAAGTCCGCTTAAAACAGTTTGCTCCTCTCACCTTTGTGAACTGATACAGGAACTTGCGGCATCTGACTGGATGACCGCTGTGGAAAGTTTGTTTACCGAAGGATCTTTATCGTGTTCTTGAATCCGACCTTCCTAGAGGCCGTAAGGTTATGCGTACCCGTACAAAAAATTATTTATCCGTAAGGATATGATTATCAATATTTTAAAGTTTAACCAATAAAATCGAGATCCATTTTTATTTGGATTTCAACTGGAAAGTAATATGGAATTGTATGAATATGCACGGCCGAAGCTGATGTCCGGAAAGAAGATCTTGTATGTTCACGGTTTTGCATCAAGCGGCCAGAACGGCAGTGTAAAAACCCTCCGGCTGCTCCTGCCTGAGGCAGAAGTAATTGCGCCGGATCTTCCTGTCGAGCCTTCGGAGGCACTTGCATTGTTGAAATCCTTGGTTGAGGAACAGAAACCGGAGTTGATTATCGGCACTTCGATGGGGGCAATGTATGCTGAACTCCTGCACGGCAGTTACAGGATATTGGTCAATCCGGCCTTCCGTCTTGCTGACACGATTCTGAAAAACAACGGTCTCGGACTCAGAGAATATCATAACCCGCGTCAGGACGGCCAGAAAAGCTTCATTGTGACAAAGGCCCTGCTGGAAGCTTTCAGGGAATTGTCTTCTCATTGCTTTGAGAATATTGATTCTGAAGAGGATGCAAAGGTTTTTGCCTTGTTCGGCAAGCACGACACAATGGTGGATACCTGGGGCCTGACCAGGGAACATTACAGTCAGTGCATACGTTTCGATGGCTCACATTATCTTAATGATGCAGCATTGCTCCACTCCGTCCTTCCGGTAATCCAATGGATAGACGACATTCAGAATGAAGTCTCGCGACCTTCCCTGCTCATTGCCTTTGATGATGTCCTGAGCTACAGGCACAATTCCGAGATGATAGCTGCTGCCTCGAAAGCGGTGCAGTACCTTGCTCCACGATATGATTTGCACTTCGTGGTCAGTGGCGCCGCTGATGAATGGGAGGAGATGCTTCTCAAGAGAAACTGGATAGAGGAACACATTGCTGTACCTGCCTGGAACAGAGTTAGTTTGACTACGCACAAGGAACTGCTTCTCGGAGATTTTCTGGTGGATGCCCATCCAGAGGAATGCGGAGGCAATGACTTTATGGGCACACTCATCCATTTTGGTTCTGACGGCTTTAAGGACTGGAATGAGGTGATGACATACTTTTCGAGGCTTTGCGGCGAATAGCTGTCCGCTAATAAATCCCAATAATTGGTGATTGCCTTTGCGTCCGCGCGAGGGTATCTTTGTAACTTGAAACAAAAGAAATATCAGATTCGACTTATGAAGAAAACAATAGCTATTCTGCTGGCATCTGCAGTATGCATAACATTCCCGGCTTGCCATAATGGCCACAACCATGAGGGTGAGGACCACGAACACAGCGAACATGAAATGGGGCACATCAATGAGCATGAAGCCCATGCCGATGAGATTGTATTCGACGAGCACAAACAGGAACGCTTCGGCATCGAAACAAGAGAAGTAAGGAAACAGGCTTTCTCATCCATCATACGTACAGGAGGAGAGATACTTCCTGCGAGCGGAGATGAGATAACATTGTCGGCCACGACTTCCGGCGTCTTCCACTTCAAAGGCAAGTTGCTCAGCGAGGGCAGCCATGTCGCCAAGGATGCGCTCATTGCAGTAATCAATACCCAAAGCGTCGATGGCGGTGATCCTGTGTCAAAGGCCAAGGCTGCGCTCGAAACAGCCGAAAAGGAGTATATGCGCGACACCGAACTGCTTAAGGACAATATCATCTCGCTCAGCCATTTTGAGCAGAGCAAACTTGAGTACAGCCAGGCAAAGAGTGTATATGAGGCTCTCACCAGGAACGGTTACGGAGATAGCGGGCTGAGTGTGTCTTCGCCTATGTCGGGCTATATCAAAACCATCTATGTGTCTGAAGGACAATATGTCAATACTGGTGAGGTTCTGGCTGTTGTAAGCCAGAACAGAAGACTGCAGATACGTGCGGAACTGAGTGAAAAGTACAGCAGCGCAGCAAAGGATATTGTAGGTGCCAATATCGTAACCCCTGAGGGCAAGACCGTTTGTCTCGAGGACCACAACGGACGTCTCTTGAGCTACGGAAGAAATGCATCGGATCATTTCATTCCGGTGTCTTTCGAGCTTGATAACAATTCAGATATAATTCCGGGCTCATATGTTGAGGTTTATCTGAAGACGAGAAAAAGTGAGGACTGCATAGCAGTGCCTCTCGAATCCATAGTCGAAAGCCAGGGCGTGTACAGTGTCTTTGTGAAAATCGAAGATGATGCCTTCATGAAGAAGGATGTTGAACTGGGTATGTCTGACGGAGTCAATGTTCAGATACTCAACGGTTTGGACGAGGGAGAAGAACTGGTGACCAAGGGAGCGATGCAGATTAAGCTCGCTTCTGTAAGTGCAGTTCCATCAGGTCATAACCATTCACATTGATGCTATGCTCAACAGAATAATCAGATTTGCCTTGGACAACAGGATAGTTGTCCTGGTATGTGCGGTGCTGCTAATGATAGCCGGGCTCTACTCCGCATCCACTATGGACGTGGATGTATTCCCCGATTTGAATGCCCCTACCGTGGTAGTGATGACAGAGGCGGAAGGAATGGCTCCTGAAGAAGTTGAAAGGCTGGTCACCTTCCCCATCGAAACAGCCCTGAACGGGGCGACAGATGTGCGCAGGGTGAGATCATCATCAAACCCGGGATATTGCACAGTCTGGGTTGAGTTTGATTGGGGAACGGACATATACAGGGCCAGACAGATAGTTTCTGAGAAATTGGCCGTCATCAGTGAAGATTTGCCGGAAACCGCAGGCTCTCCGACCCTTGGCCCTCAATCATCGATACTTGGAGAGATGTTCATAGTCGGACTTACGGCGGAGAGTACTTCTATGGCCGATCTTAGAACCATAGCCGATTGGAACATAAGACAGCGCCTCCTGTCAATAGGTGGTGTGGCCCAGGTTACTGTGATGGGAGGCGATATCAAGGAGTATCAGATCCAATTGAAGACAGCCAGGATGAAGCATTACGGCGTCTCTATGGATGAGGTAATCGCTGCCGTCAACGATATGAATCTCAATGCTCCCGGCGGTACTATCTATCAGCACGGCAATGAGTATATAGTCAGAGGGCTTCTATCTACTGACAGCCTGGAAGAGATGCGCAGTGCCCTGGTCAAGCAGACTGAATCTGGCTATCCTATCACTCTTGATGACATTGCCGAGGTCAAGATTGGCAGCAAGACTCCAAAACTCGGTGTTGCATCGGTCAACGGAAAAGCGGCCGTTACCCTTGCCATAACCAAGCAGCCGAATGCCAGCACAATTGATCTGACAGAGAATATTGAATCTGCGCTTGATGACCTTAAGAAGACCATCCCGTCTGATGTGTCCATCAACACTCAGGTCTTCCGGCAGGCTGATTTCATCCAGAATTCCATCAGCAATGTAAAGAAATCCCTCCTTGAGGGAAGTATCTTCGTCATAATTGTCCTCTTCATCTTCCTCATGAACTGGAGGACTACGGTCATATCCTTGATATCCATACCTATGTCCGTGATTATCACCTTGATAGTGATAAAGCTTCTCGGGCTGTCTGTGAATACTATGACTCTGGGAGGAATAGCCATAGCGATTGGATCCCTGGTGGATGACTCCATAGTGGATGTGGAGAATGTGTTCAAGCGTCTGAGGCAGAATCGGCTCTTGCCGAAGGAAAAGCGCAGGTCGGTGATAGAAACTGTCTTTGAAGCATCGAAGGAGGTACGTATGCCTATGCTGAATTCCACCCTGATCATTGTAGCCTGCTTCCTTCCTCTCTTTTTCCTCTCGGGAATTGAGGGCAGGATGCTTATACCTCTTGGCATTTCTTTCGTCATTTCGCTCTTCACTTCCACCCTTGTTGCCCTGACCTTGACTCCGGTATTGTGCTCATATCTCCTTAAGGGCTCAAAAGACGGGGGAAATGAAAACAAGGAAGCTTGGCTGGTGCTGAAACTTAAAAAGCTCTACGGACGCTCGCTCGAATGGGCATTGAGACATAAGGCAATTATTCTTTCAGGCACTATAGCCCTTCTGGCAGTTGCCCTTGTGATGTTCTTCTCCATCGGCCGCAGCTTCCTTCCTGCCTTCAATGAGGGCTCGCTCACGGTTTCTGTCAGCACCGTTCCCGGCATATCCCTCGAGGAGTCGGACAGGATAGGTCACGAAGCGGAGATGCTGCTGCTAAGCGTGCCGGAAATCAAGAACGTGTGCAGACGTACAGGCCGCGCCGAACTGGCGGAGCATTCTTTCGGTGTCAATACTTCTGAGTTTGACTGTCCTTTCGAGCTTGGGAAGCGCTCCCGTGCAGATTTTATGGCCGAAATCCGTGAGAAGCTGTCAATCCTGCCGGGTGTCAATATCGAGATCGGAGGCCCGATTGCCCATAGGATTGATGCGATGCTCTCCGGCACTCAGGCCAATATTGCCATAAAGCTCTTTGGAACAGATCTCAATAAGATGTATACCCTTGGCAATCAGATCAAGACCGTAATCGCAGGTGTTGATGGCATTACGGACCTCAATGTGGAGCAACAGGTTGAGAGGCCTGAACTGGTCATCAAGCCGCGAAGGGAAATGCTTGCCCGCTACGGAGTGACACTCAGTGAGTTCCGCGAAATGGTGGAGGTCCTGCTCCAAGGACAAGTGGTGTCCCAGGTATATGAAGGTAACAGGGCTTTTGACTTGACTCTGAAGGTTGAGGATGCTGAAAGAACTACGAAAGAGGCCATTGAAGACCTCCTGGTGGATGTTAATATCAAGGGTGAGAATGGAATGGTGCCTCTCTCATACCTTGCGGATGTCCGATCTGTTTCAGGACCGAATACCATCAACAGGGAGAATGTATCCAGAAAACTTGTAATTTCCTGCAATGTGGTGGGTGGTGAGCTCAGGCATGCTGTGAATGCCATAGAGAAGCTTATCGACGAGAATATTGAACTGCCCGAGGGCTATCACATCGAATACGGCGGACAGTTTGAATCCGAAGAGAGCGCATCACGCACTATCTTCCTCCTGACCATCATCTCAATCATCCTGATCTTTATACTGCTCTTCGGAGAATTCAAGAATACGAAGCAGACTTTGGTAGTCCTTTTGAACCTCCCTCTTGCCCTCATCGGAGGCGTGTTCGGTATCTATCTGACAGACAGCCTTTTGAGTATTCCGGCCATCATAGGTTTCATCTCCCTCTTCGGTATTGCCACCAGAAACGGTATGTTGCTGATTGACCGCTACAATGCTCTCCGCGCCGAAGGTTGCAAGCTGTTGGACAGTGTACGCGCCGGCTCACTCGACCGTCTCAATCCAATACTGATGACCGCCATCACATCTGCGCTCGCACTGCTCCCACTTGCGCTCGGAGGCTCGCTTCCGGGCAATGAAATCCAGTCGCCTATGGCCAAGGTTATCCTCGGTGGCCTTGTGACTTCTACCATATTGAATGCTTATATCATCCCTATAATGTATATATTAATCACCAGGAACAAAGATGCTTAAGACAATATTGACGGCCGCACTCGCGTTTTGCGGCATTGCGCTGGCAGCACAGACCCCTCTGGAGAGGGTGCTCGGCGAGATTGAGAGAAATAATCCTTCTCTCAAGAGCGCAAGACTCGACCAGGAAGCGATGTTCCTCGAAAATAAAGAGGAAGCTCTCCTCCCCGATCCCGAGCTTGAATTCAACTATCTTTGGGGCAAAGACAATGCCCGCCGCCACGATTTCTCCATTTCCCAAAGCATTGATTTCGCTTTGCTTAGCGGTCAGCGCTCAAACCTGAGCTCCGGAAAGAATGCCCTTGCATCGCTGGAATATAAGGCAATGCGTCAGGATGTATTGCTCGAGGCGGAGAAGGCCTGTATAGAGCTTGTCTATTACAATGCCTTGGAACAGGAGCTGTCGTTTCATTTTTCAAATGCCCAGACTCTTGTGGATGCGTACAAGAGAGCTTTGGAATTAGGTGAATCCTCAGCCTTGGAAATGAACAATGCTATGCTTCACCATACTGATATCAAAGGTCAATTGGAAAAAGTCCGTGTGGGCAAGAAAAAGGCCCAGCTGCTGCTCAAGAGCCTGAACGGCGGACAGGAGCCAAGCCTTAATCTGAGCGATTTCAATTCGCTTGGGATGAGCCCTCTGTCTCCGGATTTTGAATCCTTTTTTGATAATGCCTCTGCTGCAAGTCCTGCAGTCAATTATGCCAAGAGCAAAATTGATGTAAGCGAAGCGGAACTGAATATTAACAGGAGTGCCTGGATTCCTGGGCTCTCAATAGGGTATATGGCTGAAGTCGCTCAGCCTGAAGCATACAGGGGTTTGACCTTCGGCGTTTCCATCCCTCTTTGGAGCAATTCGAACAAGGTCAAGCAATCCAAGGCCAAATATACTGCTGCGAAGATGCAAAAGGATGAGACCATTCAGGCATTCTACTTCCAATTGCTATCGCTATATAATGAGGCTTCTGCTCTTAAGTCCATTGCAGAGAGTTACAGAGCCGCACTTGATACCTTCGATAATAGAGAACTGCTTAATAAGGCCAGACAACAGGGTGAGATATCCCTGATTGAGTACATAAGCGAGCTTGATCTGTACTATGAGAATCTGTTGGAGACACTGGAGGCTGAAAAAGACTACAAAATGGCTCTCGCGGAACTCACTGCAGTACTGCTCTAGTCCTTACTTCTTGGATTCAGTGATATCCAGAAGCCTGATGCCTTCTCCTTCTGCTCGGAAGTGAACATCATACTCCTTGAATTCCATACCATAAACCCTGTCTCCGACTTTCTGATAATGAGGTCGAGGATCCTGGGCAAGAATCTTTTTTAGAGTCTCAATGTCTGCTGCATTGAGGCTCTTTTGCAATTCATCCATCACTTCGGCTTCAATGTAAAGCTCTTTTTCAGTCCAATCAGAGCTGTCGGTAAAGCCGCCAGAGGCTTCCGGATGGGCATCTGTGTATGGAATATAGGGTTTGATGTCATAGATTGGGGTACCGTCCATCAAGTCCGCTCCACAGACTTGGATCAGTGGTGCATCGCTTCCTTCCATACAGATTTTTTCAATCCGGACGCTGGACAGACCCAGCGGATTCGGTCTGAAAGGGGAGCGTGTGGCAAATACTCCCATAGTGGCATTGCCCCCGAGGCGGGGTGGCCTGACTACAGGCTGCCAATCTCCTTTAGACCTGGCATTGGCAGAAAAGCCCCAGATCAACCATAGATAGTCAAAGCCTTCCAAGCCCTTAACAGCTTCCGCCCTCCTGTACTTCTCAGAAAAACGGATTTCCCCGCGCAAGGTCTCAACGACACCGCTTTGACGCGGAATACCGAACTTTGTCTTGAACGGTGACTTGAAATAGGCTATAGGCTCGATGTTCATCATAGAACGTCATTACTTTGTGCATTGTCTCCAAGGGCCGTAAGACTGTCAAGTTCAGCCTTGTAGATGACGAAAACCGAGTCAAGGGCTACAAGATTCTCTTCTTGGATAGGCTCGGCGGAAGGGGAATCCATTGTCAGAGGGTTGATGGCAGTTCCATTCTTGTAAACCCTGAAATCCAGATGAGGTCCTGTAGCCGTACCTGTTGCTCCTACATAGCCTATTACCTGGCCCTGACTCACCCTGACACCGTTCTTGATGCCCGAAGCATACTTGGAAAGGTGCATATAGCTGGTGACATACTCGCTGTTGTGGCGTATCTTGACGGTATTGCCACCGCCTCCTGCCCAACCGACACTGATGACGGTGCCGTCACCGATTGAAACCACCGGAGTACCTGTCGGAGCTGCATAGTCCACGGCGGTGTGGGGCTTGATCTGGCCCGTTACAGGATGCTTTCTCTTATATGAAAAACCGGATGAGATGCGCTTGAATTCAAGTGGAGCCTTGAGGAAGGCCCTTCTCATGCTTCCTCCCTTCTCGTCCCAGTAAATATTGCCACCATCTCCCTGGTCGTACATAATCGCATAGAGGTCCTTGCCATCCCTTGAGAAGGCAGCGAAGTAGATGGTGTCGATGCCTATGAGTGCGCCTTCACAGCTCTTCTCCTGATAAATGACACGGAATCTGTCGTTCTTCTGAAGCCCGAAGAAATCCACGGTCCAGGCATAAACATCGGAGAGGCTCAGAATCAGCAGGGGAGAGGAGCCGGATGCGCTCATATCGTTCCATAGAGATGAACTGATTGTCACATCTGCGTACTTCCTGTGAGTCTCTATCGGTTTCGTATAAGTCCAGACACCAAGAGAGTCTCCGCAACTGAAAATCACCTGATGTGTCTTGTCGACTGAATATACTGCATATTCCAATCTGCCGCTGACTGTGTCGGAATAAGCTTTGATGCTGTTGCCGGCCCTCAGTTTTCTGACATCGAAACAGGAATCGCAGGCATTTGCCAAGGCAATGGCTCGTGATGTCTCCATTCCCAAGCGGCCCATAAGCCCGGAGAAAGTGTCTCCATTCTTCACTTTGCCCTCTGCAATATGATAGTCCTCTTCCCAAAATCCGAGTGGAGGTATAGAATCGTTGATAATCTGCGCTTCCTCCTGATTGTGCTCCCTGTTCCTGCAGGAAGCTATAAGCAGCAAAGAAAGGGAAAGAATAAGGATCGTCAGCGCGGTGGAGTATCTCATAAGTTCGTTTCTCTTATTATAACATTTCAAGGGTTTTCTTATCAAGTTTCTCATCGAAGTACTTGGCCAGAACCTTTCTGAAGATTTCTTCTTTTCCGGAAACAATATAGAACAGAGTCATAGAAGACCTGAGTTTCACTGCATCCGCTGGGCCGAAAATATCAACTGCAGACTTGCCCCTGACTTGAATCACCGAGTTACAAATCTCCCTCAGTCTGCTGCCCAGCTGCCTGTCGGCAAGATAGGCCTTGGCCTCGCCCTTGCCTATTATGCCATAATACATCGCCCTGTCAGATTTTCCCAATCCTCTGAGTTGAGGAAAAACAAACCACATCCAGTGGCCTTCCTTCTGACCGTTTCCTATTTCCTTTAGCGCGTTCTTGTAGGCGTTGCCCTCGTTCTGCGCATCTTTGAATCTCTGTAAATCGTATTCCATAACCTTACAAATTTACGAAAAAAGGATAAAAAACGATTTTGTTCAAAATAAATGTTTGAATCCAAAAAAAATTCATATATTTGCAATCGCAATCGGGGGTATAGCTCAGTTGGTAGAGCACCTGCTTTGCAAGCAGGGGGTCAAGAGTTCGAATCTCTTTATCTCCACTCCATGAGCCTTGTAGACATGTCTGCAAGGCTTTTTTCGTTTGCGCTTGCCGCTATGGCGTTTGTGTTCAGGCAGTGCTTGATATGGGTAAGGACTTTCAGGATACAGGCTTCGAGTTCGGCAATCTTACCGTCTTTCTGACAGAGAAGATTCACGAGTTCTTCCTTCGACAGGGACTCCAGATATGTAGCTTAGACGCTTTCACAGAAAGTGAACAAAAGTGGCGGCAAGTTCCGTACAAGGAATCTGCCGCCATAATTGAAAGTATTCAGAAACTATTTCTCGCAAGAGATGAGTTTCCAGACTCCAGCTGCGAATGCTCCTCCGGCGAGAGGTCCGAGGATGAAGATCCAAAGTTGTTTCAGTGCATCGCCTCCCTGGAAGAGAGCAGGTCCGATTGAGCGGGCTGGATTTACTGAAGTTCCGGTGTATCGGATGCAGATAAGGTGAACGAGAATCAGGGTAAGACCTATAGCAAGTCCTGCGAGATTGCCGGCACCCTTCTTCTCATCGGTTGCACCGAGGACTACGAGGACAAATACAAAGGTGAAGAATACCTCGGCAAGGAGACCGCCGATAACGCCCACTCCTGCCTGAAGGCTATTTGCACCTGTGCCGGCAAAGTCAACATTGGCAGTAAGGAGAGCGAGAATGGCTGAGCCGAGAATAGCTCCGATAACTTGGAACAATACATACATTGCAGCGTCCTTGCCACTCATTTTGTTTGAGAGCCACAAAGCAAGAGTGATAGCCGGATTGATATGACAGCCTGAGATGTTGCCGATGGTGTAGGCCATAGCGATTACCGCAAGACCGAATGCCATAGCTGTTCCGACTACTGTAGCTGTGATGGCGGTTGTACAACCGAGACTGACTGCAGTTCCGCAGCCCATAAGAACCAATACCATGGTTCCAATCATTTCAGCAAAATACTTTTTCATAATATTAACAAATTGTGTTTGTCTGCTATTTTGTCATTACAATTTTCGCGAATTTAGAAAAAATACTCTGAATTACTTATCTTTGTATTTATAAAGCTTGTCGCTGCTGAACTAATACCAATATTTATGAAAAAAATAACACTTCTGCTTATGGCATTTTCTCTTGTTGCCTGTCAGCATAACTCGAAAAACTTCAAGAGCTATGAAGAATATCCTATGAAGAAGGGATCCCTTGATGAAATGGTCTGGTCTCCCAAGGCTACCTCTTTTTCACTGTGGGCTCCTGCAGCCGAAGAGGTTGTTCTTTCTTTATATGATGAGGGCAATGGCGATGCTGCTCCATTCAAGACCTTGAATATGAGGCATCATCGTGATGGCTCCTGGACGGCAAAGGTCAAGGGCAATCTTGAGGGCAAGTTTTATACTTTCAAAATCAAGGATAATGGAAAGTTTCTTGCCGAGTCTCCCGGTATTATGGCTAAAGCAGTGGGTGTCAACGGCTGGAGGGGCGCTATCATTGACTTTTCAAAAACTGATCCCGACAATTGGGATGAGGATGTTCGTCCTGAACTCAAATCCTTTTCAGATGTAGTGCTCTACGAACTTCAGCACAGGGATTTTTCCATCGATAGCCTGAGCGGCATTGTCAATCGTGGCAAGTTTTTGGCCTTGACAGAAGAGAATACACTCAGCGCATACGGAGAGAGCAGCGGAATCGATCATCTTGTCGAGCTTGGAGTTAATCATATCCACATAATGCCATCCTATGATTTCGGTTCTATAGATGAAGAACATCTTGAACAGAACAAATACGGCTGGGGTTACGACCCGCAGAACTACAATGTCCCTGAGGGCTCTTTCTGTACTGATCCTTTTGATCCGGGCTGTCGAATCAGGGAGTTCAAACAGATGGTCCAGTCGCTTCATAAACACGGAATCAGGGTCGTTATGGATGTGGTTTATAATCATACCTTCAACACCGACAGAAATCCGTTCAATCTTACTGCACCGGGATATTTCTACCGTCTCAGAGAGGATGGAAGCTATTCAAACGGTAGCGGTTGCGGCAATGAAACGGCTTCGGACCGCGAGATGATGCGCAGATTCATGATAGAGTCGCTGTGCTATTGGATTAACGAATATCACGTTGACGGTTTCCGCTTCGACCTTATGGGCATTCACGATATTGAGACAATGAACGCGATTCGCGCAGCCGTTGATGCCATTGACCCGTCAATATATATTTATGGAGAAGGTTGGGCAGCAGGAACTTGCGAGCTGCCTTCGGAGGCTCAGGCGCTGAAGGCCAATATTCCTTCGATGCCGCGCATTGCCGCTTTCGGAGATGAGCTGCGTGACGCCGTCAGAGGCCCCTTCAATGACAATAGCAAGGGGGCATTTCTCGTAGGAGTTCCAGGCAATGAAGAGAGCATTAAGTTCGGCCTCGTAGGTGCTATCAATCATCCTCAAATCGATTTCAGCCTTGTCAATTATAGTGATGAGCCTTGGGCAATCCAACCGTGGCAGCACATCAGCTACATCAGTTGCCACGACGATATGTGCCTCGGAGACCGTCTGAAAATCAATATGAGCGGAGAAGATATCAATACCATTCTCAAAGCTGCAGCTTTGGGGCAATCCATAGCCCTGCTCTCCCAGGGAACTCCTTTCATCTATGCGGGCGAAGAGGTCCTCCGTCACAAGAAATTCGTTCACAACTCCTTTGACAGTCCTGATGATGTGAATATGATAAGGTGGAGCAACAAGACCACATATCATGATTTCTTCGTATATCTTCGCGAACTCATTGCCCTTCGCAAGGCTCATCCTGCCTTCCATATGGGCGATGCTGACCTGATTCGCGCTAATATGGAGTTCCTTCCAGTGGATCAGTCCGGCCTCATTGCCTTCAGGCTCAATGGAGCTGCTGTTGGCGATGATTGGAGCGATATCATTGTTGCCTTCAATTCTTCGCGCGAGCCTGCGAAGCTTCAGATTCCTGACGGGGTTTATACTGTTGTTTGCAGTGATACCAAAGTAAATCCTGAGGGGATGGGCACAGTCAGGGGCAGCCGGACCAGCGTTCCCGCCCTTTCGGCTCTTGTAATGCATAATCAATGATTTAAATTATAATATTAATTCACCATAATCACAGTCATGAGCACACTTCATATCATTGACCATCCTATGATTCAGCATAAGTTGACCATTATGCGTAAATCTTCCACAGGAACAAAGGATTTCAAGGAATTACTCAGCGAGATTGCCCTTCTGATGGGCTACGAGGTGACACGTGATTTCCCTCTTGAGGACATCGAAATAGAAACCCCGCTGCAGAAGATGATAGGAAAGAAGATTTCCGGAAAAAAGGTGGCTGTAGTACCTATCCTTAGGGCTGGCCTCGGAATGGTGGACGGTCTTCTCACCCTCATTCCTGTTGCAAAAGTGGGTCATATCGGACTGTACAGGGACGAGGATACTCATAAACCTGTCTTCTATTACTGCAAGCTTCCTTTCGACATTGAGCAGCGTACCGTAATCATTACGGACCCTATGCTTGCCACGGGTGGAAGTGCCTGTGACGCTATTGACCTCCTTAAAAACAAGGGTGTTACCAGCATCAGGCTGATGTGTCTTGTAGCGGCTCCCGAGGGTGTCAAGGCTGTTCAGGAAAGGCATCCGGATGTCGATATATATGTGGCATCGGTTGATGATAGACTTAATGAGAACTGCTATATCCTTCCGGGTTTGGGTGATGCAGGAGACCGAATATTCGGAACCAAATAATTCAAGATATAGCTGAAAAGAACCCTACTATACCAATCAATATATGAAACTGATTAAGAATTGTATCGCTGTCCTGGCGTCAGCTGCAGTCGTTGCCTGTACAACGACAACGCCAAGTTCTTCAGGCCCTATCTATCTTGACAACAATGCAGACATCGAGGACAGGATAGAGGACGCTCTTTCAAGAATGACACTCGAGGAGAAGATAGATATGGTTCACGCCCAGTCCAAGTTCTCCTCTCCCGGTGTGAAGAGACTCGGAATTCCGGAACTTTGGACAACTGATGGCCCTCATGGAATCCGCACAGAGGTGTTCTGGGATGAGTGGGAGCAGGCAGGCTGGACCAATGACTCTATCGTTGCCTTCCCAGCGCTCACCTGTCTTGCAGCCACCTGGGACCGCGATCTGTCAGCTCTTTATGGCAAGTCAATAGGCGAGGAGGCTCGATACCGTGAGAAGGATGTCCTCCTCGGTCCCGGTGTCAATATCTACAGAACCCCGCTCAATGGCCGTAATTTCGAGTATATGGGAGAGGATCCATATCTCGCTTCCCAAATGGTTGTTCCTTATGTTCAGGAAGTTCAGAATAACGGTGTAGCTGTTTGTGTCAAGCATTTTGCTTTGAACAATGAGGAGACATTCCGTCATCAGACAGATGTCGACCTTGACGACAGGGCTCTTTATGAAATTTATCTTCCTGCATTCAAGGCAGCTGTTCAAGAGGGAGGCGCCTGGTCTGTAATGGCAGCATACAATCTTTACCGCGGCCAGTATCTTTGCTCAAATGAGCGTCTCCTGGATGATATCCTCAGGGGAGAGTGGGGCTTTGACGGAGCCGTTATATCCGACTGGGGAGGTGTTCACGAGACAGATGCGACTGTAAAGTATGGAGTTGACCTTGAGTTCGGCACTTGGACTGACGGCCTTACCATGGGCGCGACCAACGGCTATGATGCGTATCATCTTGCAGCGCCTTTCCGCGAGGGTATTAAATCAGGCAAGTATACTATGGACCAGCTTGATGCCAAGGTGCGCAGAGTACTCCGTCTGATTTTCCGTACAGCCATGAATCCTGACAAGCCTTTTGGCAATATCGGTTCGGAAGCTCATTATGCTGCTGCCCGCAAGATAGGAGCAGAGGGGATAGTCCTCCTGAAGAACGACGGTAATCTCCTTCCTATCAAGGCAGACTCAAAGAAGATACTCGTTGTCGGCGAGAATGCCATCAAGATGATGACCATAGGCGGCGGTTCTTCTTCTCTTAAGGCAATGCACGAAATCTTCGCCTTCGATGCCATCAAGGAGCGTGCTGCTCAGGACAATATCGAAGTGGAGTATGAAAGAGCTTATGTAGGTGACATTACCGGTTCATACAATGGAGTAACCTCGCCTTATGATCTCTCGGATCCTCGTTCTGCTGAGGAACTCATAGCTGATGCTACAGCCAAGGCTAAGGATGCTGACTATGTCATCTTCGTAGGCGGTCTCAATAAGAGCAACAATCAGGACTGCGAGGGTACCGACAGACGCTCTCTCGGTCTTCCTTATGGCCAGGATGCTGTCATTGAGGCACTTCTGGATGTAAATCCGAATGTCATTGTAGCCCTTGTCAGTGGCAATGCTGTTGCAATGCCTTGGGTTGACTCAGTTCCAGCCATAGTCCAGGCCTGGTATGGTGGCTCAGAGGCCGGTCACTCTCTCGCAGATGTACTCTTTGGCGATGTCAATCCTAGCGGCAAGCTTCCTTTCACTTTCCCTAAGCAGCTTTCCGACTCACCAGCACATCAGGATGGTCTTAGGTTCCCTGTCAGAGGAAAGAATTACTACAATGAAGGTATCTTCGTAGGATACAGATGGTTTGAGAATAAGGAAATCGAACCTCTCTTCGCCTTCGGACACGGTCTCAGCTATACCACCTTCGAGTATGGTGATGCTAAGGCAAGCAAGACTTCAATAGGTGAAAATGGCACTCTCAAGCTTACTGTTCCAGTCAAGAATGTTGGCTCTGTAGCTGGTGCTGAGGTTGTTCAGCTCTATATCCGTGATGTTGAATCCTCTCTCCCACGCCCTGTTAAGGAGCTTAAGGGCTTTGAAAAAGTATACCTTGAGCCAGGACAGTCAGCTACGGTAGAGTTTGAGTTAGCTGCTGAAGCCCTGAAATACTATGACGATTCAATTGCTGATTGGAGACTCGAGAAGGGTGATTTCATTGCCCTCATCGGTTCCGCATCAGATGATATCAGAACGAGCGTTCAGTTCGCTGTGAAGTAGTCATTCCGAAGTCAGGAATCCTTCCTTGACTTTTTGGTCACTTTATTGATTTTGATTTTGGACTTGGAAGTTTCTTCCAGGTCCAAATTGTATATGGCATAATTGCCGCAGAATTCAAAATCCAGACCTTCAAGGTATTCCATTACCTCCGGATTCTTGCTGAGGAAGGAAATCGATACGACCAGCGAACCTTTCTTCGGAGCAATCATAAGGAAGGATTCTGCATCCTTCCCGAAATCGTAGATGTCACGGCCCAGATAAACATCCATATTCTCAGGTCTGTGAACGGACAGTGTATAGACGTCATTGCCTTCAGGAATCAGTTTGCACAGATTGCCATAGCCCACAAAGTCGTTGATGCGCGGCATCTCGAAACTCACTGCGAAGATGAAGAGCAGCAATGACATTGCCATTGCCTTGACCGGCTTTTCCCATTGCCCCTTGTATTTGGCAAGACTATGAAGGGCAATTGCTCCTCCGGCTATGCCGATGAGTCCAGCAAGCAGAATCATAGGCGAGCGCAGGAATGGGTAGTTGATCAGTTCCGGCACCGATTTGAAAATAATGCAGACGAGTGATACAATGAGTGCGGCCGCACCAATGATTATGAACAGCAATGCAGGAATGGCCAATGCGACCCCGAACCAGCCGTTCCAGCACCTGCGCTTGACAACCACAGGGAAGCAATATGCGAGGAAAGGGAAGACAGGGGCGAGATAGATGGCAAGTTTGGAACTGAAGCAGCTGAGCATCAGGAAGATAGTTATTACTGTCAGTGCAAAGAACTTTTCAACTTTCAATGGTTTCTTTTCAGCTTTGCCACAGAGAGCAAGGACAGCACAAGGAACAGTCAGAAGACACCAGGGAGACATAACCTCCCAAATAAGGATGCAATATTGCCAGAGTGGAGCTTTGTGATGGAAGGAATTAACTGCCCTGCCTACGGTCTGATGGAAGAGAAGATTGTTCAGATATTCCTTACCTCCGTCAAACCATACTCCGGTGAACCAGACCAAGCAAAGTCCGGCTATTAGCCCCCAGGTCTTTATTCCAAGGTATTTGAATATGTCCTTAGGCCTCCTGTCGCATATAAGATAAACGCTGATTGCCAAAGGGGGAGCGAGAAGCCCGACCGGTCCTTTGGTGAAAAGGGCGAGGAAAATATAAAGAGGAAGAAGCCAGTGTTGAACTTTGATATTGCCAATACCATTGTCCATCTTCCAGAAAGTCCACAGGGCGAGGACTATCCACATACACATCAGCATATCCATACGAAGGAACACCGACATTCCCAGGAATAGTCCGCAAGTCGCGGCAAGCAGAGCAGCTCCCGCCCTCTCCTCGGCGTTGAAGCACCCCGGCAAGGCGGCCGTAATCCATTTGTCCATTATGGCAATGATGACACAGGCAGGTATGAACGAGAAAAGCGACAGCACGAACATACTGTGCTTCCCGAAGAGCAGCTTGCAAAGCATAATCAGCCAGAAATAGAGAGGCGGTTTGTCTGCGTAATGCTCGCCTTGATTGGTGAATGCGAAGATATTGCCATCGCTCAAGGCTTCATCGGCGATGCTGAGATATCTCAACTCGTTAGATGGGGAGTAGTCCCTCATTGCCATCATCGGAGTGAGAGTGACTGCCATAAACAGCAGCACTGTGAGCACAGGATGCTTTTCAATTGCTTTTTTGAACATTCTTTATCTTGTTGGACAGTCCTATCATTATGTTGCGGGCTGAGGCTATTATTCCGAACTGGCCTAAAATGAGAACCCAGTCGTGTCTTATGATTCCATAGATGATAATCAGCAAGGAGCCCACAATCGCGATGACCCAGAATGAAAGCGGCAGCAATGACTGGCCCTTCTTTACGCTGTATAACCATTGGTACACAAATCTCATCTTATATATGAACTGGCCTGCGGTGCCGAGTATCAGCAGCCTGAGGGGCACATCATCATTTTTGAGAAAAGTCTGTGCAAATTGGGGTATATCCTTGAATAGGGCAATGGATACGACTACGGGCAAAAGAACCTGGATTATCGGCACTATCTTCGGAGTCTTGGCATATAGACCCTTGGCCTTGATGTTCCACATATAGATATAGTACGACAGATATTCTCCGAAAATAATGGAGAAATCATTTCTCAACCATCCATAGAAGAAAAGTATCATCGAGCCGATAATACTGAGAATCCAATAGAGTGCAGGGGATTCTACACGACCGTGCTTTTCAGAAAGGTACCATTGAACAAAGACCCTTCCGGTGTAGAAGACCTGGGCCGATATTCCAACGCAATATATCCAAAGTGGACTATCCATTATAGCTTGGAAGAACCGATTTTATAGTTGATGTAGCGCGGTTTCATCCATCGGTATGCAAAGCAATCCGCAAAAGGGCCCCAGAGTCTGTTCCAGAGATGATATTTTGATTTGCCCGCCACTCGCGGATAATGCCTCACAGGCACCTGTTTATAGCTGCAACCGTCCTGCAGGAGTACAAGAGCAGGAAGAAAGCGGTGCATGCCTTTGAACAGAGGGAGTCTTCTGGCGACATCGGTATGAAGCACTTTGAGAGGGCAGCCTGTGTCGATAGCACCGTCTCCTGTCATCATTCTCCTGAAACCGTTTGCAATCTTTGACTGCAGGTTCTTGAAGAAAGAATCCTTTCTGTTCGCGCGTATGCCAATCACCATAGCGTATGATGCAATGTCCTCAAGCAGCAGATTGAAGTCTTCAGGATCAGTCTGCAGATCGGCATCCATATAGCCGCAATACTTTGATTCACAGTAGTCTATGCCAGCCTTGATCGCAGCGCTCAAGCCTGCGTTCCTTTGAAAGGACAGATAGTACATATCAGGATTTCTCCCGCAGATTCCTTTGAGCCCCTCAAGGCTTGAATCCGTGGAACCGTCATCAACGAACAATACGCAGGCCTTCTCCCTGCATCTTGGCAGGAATGTCCCCAAACGCTGCTCCAATGCTTCCATATTGTCCTCCTCGTTGTAGATGGGAACAATGATGGTGAAGTCGTAGTAGCCAGTAGAATTCATTTCAGTCTGCTTATTTCAAGAGGTTTCCGAGTATAGAACGGGTAAGCTGTCGGGTCGCGGTGGAGGTCGCTGACTTTATGGCTTTGTTCGCTACTGTCTTGGCATCAGTCTTTGTCTTTGACTTTTTGCCGGTAGCAGCATTTGCAACACTTGTACCAATGCTGTTGGTTACGCTGGTGATAGCAGCTCCTATCGCAGCTCCGAAGATTGCCTTGCCCAGGCTCCTGCCGGCCTTGCCTCCGGACGAACTCTTCGATGCTTTCTTTTCCTCCAGCTCCCTTTCTTCAGCTTCCTTTTGTGCCTGAGCCTCCTTCGCTGCTTCTTCACTTTCTGTTAAAAGGACTTCGAAGGCGCTCTCACGGTCAATCATCTTGTCATAGCGGCCGTAGATGCGAGACTGTTTGATGGCCATATCGCGTTGCTGCTCGGAGATTGCACCTATCTGGCTGAGAGGGAAGAGTATCTTGGCGCGCTGAACAATTGATGGAGCGCCCTTGGCATCGAGGAATGATACCAGAGCCTCGCCTGTGCCAAGCTCCATAATCGCAGCCTCAGTGTTGAACTCAGGGTTCGCGCGGAAGGTCTCGGCTGCCGCCCTCACTGCCTTCTGCTCTTTCGGGCTGAATGCCCTCAGTGCATGCTGCACTCTGTTTCCAAGCTGATTGGCAATGCTGTCAGGAATGTCGCAAGGATTCTGGGTTACGAAATACACGCCGACTCCCTTGCTTCGGATGAGTCTGACTACCTGTTCTATCTTGTCGACGAGAGCCTTTGAAGTGCCGTCGAAGAGCATATGGGCCTCATCGAAGAAGAAAACCAGCTTAGGAAGTTCCATATCTCCGACCTCAGGAAGCTGGGCATATAGGTCGCTCAGCAGCCAAAGGAGGAAGGTGGAATACAGTTTCGGGTTGAGCATCAGTTTGTCTGCTGCAAGGACGCTCATCACACCCTTGCCCTGCTCGCATTGGAGCAGATCGTATATGTCGAAAGACGGCTCTCCGAAGAATTTGTCCGCTCCTTGATTGTCAAGAGTCAGGAGGGCCCTTTGAATGGCTCCGACGCTGGCGGCTGAGACATTGCCATACAAGGCGCTGTACTCGGATGCGTGTTCGGATACATAGGTAAGCATAGAGCGCAGGTCCTTCATATCGAGCAGAAGCAGCCCGCGGTCATCAGCTACTCTGAACACTATGTTCAGCACACCTTCCTGGGTATCGTTGAGTCCAAGCAAACGGGAGAGCAACTGGGGACCCATATTGGATACAGTGGTGCGCATAGGATGTCCCTGCTCGCCATAGACGTCGTAGAACCTTACAGGGCAACTGCCGAAGGCAGGATTTTCAATACCGAACTCGGCACATCTCTTTTCTATGAAAGAGCTCATTTTTCCTGTCTGGCTTATGCCGCTCAGGTCGCCCTTCATATCTGCCATAAAGCAAGGCACACCCGCCTGACAGAAGGTTTCAGCTATCACTTGCAGGGTAACTGTTTTTCCTGTACCTGTAGCTCCTGATATGAGACCGTGTCTGTTGGCCATTTTGCCGCAAATGGTGATGGGACCATTGGATCCGTGGGCTACATAAAGCCCTTTTTCGACGTCGTACATATTCTGTTATCTTGGTTTCTGAAAGGAAATACAAATATAATCAATTCGTTGGTCATTTCATTATTCTTGGCTATTTTCGCTAACTCCTTATTATTGCGTTGTATGGCTTATATTGATGAACAAGAAGCTTTCTGCAGAGAAATCGACACTTTCTATTCAGCCCATGGCCTTGAGTTGGACCCCATTGTTATGGCTGTCCCAATGATTGCCTGTACACCGGAGGAGGCTGAGGCGCAGAATGATGGCCTGAAGGCCTTTGCAGGGAAGGCGCTTTTTCTTGTCGAGGATAGATGGCGTTCGCAAAGGACCATGATGGAAGCCAGATTGCTGGCTCATCAGCACATTTTTTCCCAGGTATATGCGAGGAACTGTGAAATCAGAAGAATTGACAAGCCTCTTGCCTCTGCTTTCCTGAAAGCCTGCCATAGCTATGGAGATGCATCCTGCAGGTACAGATACGGCCTGTTTCTGAAACGTCGGACTGGAGAAAAGACAGGAACGCGTCCGGATAAGCCAAGTGATGAAGGGAGTGCAGGACTCCTGGTTCCCGGAACACTTGTCGCAGTATCAGAATTTTCGTCACCGAGACGTTGGGAGAAGGATGGAAGACGTGTATCTTCCTATGAATGGGTACGTTACGCTTCTCTGCCAGGCGTGAGAGTTGAAGGTGGAATGGGAAAAATGCTGAAGCATTTCATTGAGGAAGTCAAGCCTGATGACATAATGAGTTATGCTGACCTGGAATGGTCTGAGGGCTCAGTCTATTCAAGCCTGGGTTTTGAAAGGGAGGAGGATAAGGCTGCTGTCCTTTTCAGAATAGATATTAGGGATTGGTCACGGACTCCGGTACGAAATCCCGGAGATCACGTATCCAATCCCTATTACCGTTGGTACAAGAATTTCGGCAGTGCCAAGTACCGCCTAAAGCTGACTGTAGGCAAGTGAGAAAGTGTCGCCCTTTGAAGGATCGCCCGAACTGATGCCCTTCTTCAGCCATCTGCTGCGCTGAGCGGATGTGCCGTGGTTGAAGGAGTCAGGAATGGTGTAACCGTATGCCTGCTTCTGCAGGTAATCGTCTCCTATTTTGGCGGCAATGGCCAATCCTTCCTCGATATCTCCATCCTCCAGTGAACCGAACATCTCATTGTCGTGGTGAGCCCACACACCGGCGTAATAGTCGGCTTGGAGCTCCAGGCGAACGCTGATGCGGTTGCTCTCGGTCTTGCTGACGCGGTTCATTTCAGAATGAGCCTGCTGCAGGGTTCCGAGCAGGTACTGGACGTGATGTCCTACTTCGTGGGCTATCACATAGGCATAGGCAAAATCACCGCCTGCCCCATATTGCTTTTTCATTGTCGAGAAGAAGGACAGGTCGAGATAAACGCTGCGGTCGCCGCTGCAATAGAAAGGACCTGACTGAGATGTGGCTCCACCGCAGCCGGACTGTACACTTCCGCTGAAAAGTACAAGTTTCGGCGCTGTGTATTGGAGTCCGTTCTGCTCGAATATGGCTGACCAGACATCTTCTGTTCCTGCAAGAATCTGTTTCGCAAAAACAGCGAGTTCCTCTTCTTCCGCGCTTGGGCTGTACCCTTCAGCAAGTTCGGTTCCGAGACCTCCCATCTGCTGAATGTCATTGATCACTTCAATCGGATCACCGCCCAAAAGGAGGGTAATCACTCCTACGATGATGATTCCGCCCAATCCGAGTCCCGTCGCCTTGGCAGCTCCGCTACGGCCTCTGCGGTCGTCAACGTTTGTACTGACTCTTCTTCCGTCAAGTTTCATTGTATCAATGAATTAGAAAAGGAAAGCAATACCCGCTGAGAGTACATTCCTCTTCTGGATTACGTTGTCTGATTTGTATCTGTTGAGCATACCGGCATTGTAACCCACTTTTAATCTGAGTGAGCCGTAGTCTATACCGATACCGCCGCCGAGAAGGATGTCGAATCTGTTGTAGTCGTCATCTGAATAATTGTCGTGCTTACCTGTCTCAAGGTTGATGCCACCGATGCTGCCTTCACCTTTGGTGGTGGAAGAGAGACCTACGCTGAATGTCGGGCCAGCGAAAAGGAAGGCACGGAGTGAACTGTTGACCTTTGCACTGAGATTGAAGTTAACAGGGATATCGAGATACATTTCCTCTACCGTGGCCTTTCCTCCAAGATTGATTCCGGCAATGGAGCCATTGCCGCTCTTGGCTGCAATAAGGTAAGAATAGTAAGCACCTGCACTGATTCCGAAGCCCTTGCCGTCTGAGATATTGTACTCAGCTCCTGCATAGAACCCGTTTGAAGGTAGAGTGCTGACTACGTCTCCAGCCTTGGTTTTACTTGTTGAGTTCAGATAACCGACACCGACACTCAATTGAGCGAAAGCTTGTGTCGAAACAAGCATCAATGATGCTGCAATGATTGTTTTTACAATTCTTTTCATAATAATTGTGATTTTGGTTGCTGCAAATCTACTGATTTTCTCCCGATTTTCTTGTTCTTTCACCCAAAATTCTTATAATTCTTTGATGTGAAATAAATGATTAATCCCCGATTTATTTCTTAATTTTGTGATATTAATCAACCGCATCAGCCAAATACACTATGAATACAAGACCATTCCGCTATTTCATTCTCCTGCTTGCCCTTTTCTTCTGTTCAGGCAGATCAAGTGCCCAGAGCTTTACCGAATGGAAAGACCAGAACGTCAATGCAGTGAACAGGGAGGAAATGCACACCGATTATTTTGCCTATGAGTCGCTTGAGGCATCAGAAAAAGGCAATCCGACCCTTTCTTCCAATTATATGAGCCTCCACGGCGATTGGAAGTTCAACTGGGTCAGGGATGCGGATGCCCGACCTGCCGATTTCTGGAAGACTTCTTTCAACGATGCCGGGTGGGAGCTTTTCCCTGTTCCGGGAATATGGGAACTGAAGGGCTATGGTGATCCTTTATATGTGAACATCAGCTATCCTTGGAGCAATCAATTCACGAACAATCCACCTTATACTCCAGTAAAGGAAAATCACGTAGGCTCTTACAGAAAGAGCTTTATGATACCGGCATCCTGGGCCGGCAGGAAGATATACATTCACTTCGGCTCGGTGACATCCAATATATATCTTTGGGTTAACGGCAAGTTTGTCGGATATAGCGAGGACAGCAAGCTTGACTGTGAGTTTGACCTTAGCGATTACTTGAAACCGGGAGCCGAGAATCTGATTGCCTTCCAGGTTTTCCGTTGGTGTGATGGTTCATATCTCGAGGACCAGGATTTCTTCCGTTTCTCCGGAGTTGCACGTGACACTTATCTCTATTCACGTCCAAAGACACATATCAAGGATATAAGGCTGACTCCTGAACTGGATGGAGAATATAGGAACGCATCCCTCAAAATGCAGATTCAGCTTACTTCCAAGGCTTCTGTAAATATTGAACTGCTTGATGCTGAAGGACTTGTTGTGACCAGCACTGAACTTTCCGGTAAAAAGGACTACAGTTTGGTAATGGATGTGGACAATCCGAAGAAATGGACTGCTGAGACTCCTTATCTCTATACTGTACGAGCCACACTGCTCGAGGGTGGCAAAGCGAGTGAAGTCATACCTGTACGCTGCGGTTTCAGAAAGATTGAAATCAAGGATTCCCAGCTTCTCATCAACGGCCAGCCTGTCCTTATCAAGGGAGTTGACCGTCACGAACTCGATCCTGACGGGGGATATGTGGTATCCAGGGAGAGAATGCTGCAGGATATACGCATTATGAAGCAGTTCAATGTCAATGCGGTGCGCACCAGCCATTATCCAAACGACAGTTACTGGTATGAGCTCTGCGACGAATATGGCATTTATGTCGTTGCCGAGGCTGACGTGGAATCGCACGGAATGGGCTACAACCCTGAAGTTACACTCGGAAACAAGCCGGAGTGGAGGGTCGCCCATCTTGAGAGGAACAGGCGCAATGTCCAAAGGAACTACAACCATCCTTCAGTCATTTTCTGGTCCCTTGGCAATGAGGCCGGATACGGAGTAAACTTCGAGGATGCATACCATATGGTCAAGTCAATGGACAGCACCCGTCCTGTTCAGTATGAAAGAGCTGAACTCTATGGTCTCAGCGATATCTATTGCCCTATGTATCTGTCATATAAGGGCTGTGTTTCTTATTGCGAGAATCCTGAGATGACACGACCGCTGATACAATGCGAGTACGGTCACGCTATGGGCAATTCCGAGGGCGGTTTCAAGAAGTACTGGGATCTCATCAGAAAGTATCCTAAGTACCAGGGAGGCTTTATCTGGGACTTTGTGGATCAGTCGATACGATGGACGGGAAAGGGCGGAAAGATGATATATGCCTATGGAGGTGATTTCAACCGCTACGATGTGAGCGACCAGAATTTCTGTGACAATGGCCTCATAAGCCCTGACAGGGTGCCGAATCCGCATATGTACGAGGTGGGCTATTGCTATCAGAACATTTGGACTACTCTCAAGGATGCTTCGACGGGAGAAATCGAAGTGTACAATGAGAACTTCTTTACAGGAATTTCTGACCATACCCTTGAATGGGAATTGCTCAAGGACGGATATCCTGTCCGCAGAGGTCATATTTCCGGTCTTGATGCCGCTCCTCAACAGAGAGACAGAATCCTTATCCCTTATGGCAGCATCGATTCCGAATCCGAATGGCTGCTCAACCTTAAATACATCCTCAATGAGAGTGACGGACTTTTGGAAGCAGGTCATGTTTCAGCCTACCAGCAGCTCGCGCTGAATGAACCAAAGAAGGAGAGCCTGAGTTTTGCCAATGTCATTGCCAGCAACCGTGAGCCCGGGCTGCCTGTCATTGATGGCAATGATAGGAACTACCTGTCTGTCAGGGGCAATGGCTTCGAACTGGTCTTCTCCCGTGCCAATGGCTTGATAATCAGCTATGAGTACGATGGCGTGAAGCTTTTGAAGGAAGGGGCATCACTGACTCCTAATTTCTGGAGAGCTCCTACCGACAATGATTTCGGCGCTGCCCTCCAATTGAGATACAGGGCATGGAAGAATCCAAAGATGGATCTGAAGTCCTTCGAAGTGGCTGAAGAAGACGGACTCGCTGTGGTGAGGGCAGAGTACGAATTGCCTTCGGTAAGCGCAAAACTTTATCTGACTTACAGGATCAATAATGCCGGGGCAGTCGAGTTGAGTCAGAAACTGATTGCAGACAAGGATGCTAAGGTGTCGGATATGTTCCGCTTCGGTCTGCAGCTGCCTATGCCTGCCTCATTCGAAAGAATCGAGTATTATGGTCGCGGCCCGGGTGAAAACTATGTGGACAGGAACAATTGCACTGGACTTGGAATCTACAAGCAGAGTGTGAGTGAACAGTTCTATCCATACATACGTCCGCAGGAGAACGGTAATAAAACGGATGTCCGCTGGTGGCGGATTGCCGATGCCAGCGGACATGGTCTTATGCTTGATTCTGATGAAAGTTTCTCTGCTTCAGCACTTCACTATACCATCGAAACTCTCGATGAGGGTGAGACCAAGCGACAGATGCACTCACACGAAATTGAGCCTTGTGATGTCACCAATCTTCTGTTTGACAAGATACAGATGGGTTTGGGCTGTGTGAACAGTTGGGGAGCGTTACCTGAACCGGAATACCGCATTCCTTATGCAGACTACGAGTTCCGTATAGTACTTACCCCGTTCAAGTGAACGGGGTAAGTCTCAATCAACGAATTGCATTTCATCGAAAAGATGGGTGGCGTGTCCTACGTGCTCGATAACGAAGAGAAGGTAACGTATATCCAGTGAGATATTACGACAGAACTCGGGGTCGAAGTCGAGGTCACTCATTGTGCCTTCCCATACTCGGTCGAAGTTGATTCCTATCAGATCTCCGTTGGCATTGATGACCGGGCTGCCTGAATTGCCTCCGGTCGTATGGTTGGTCGCGAGGAAGCATACCGGCTGGTCTTCGTGTCCTCCTTGTGCATACAGGTCTCGAAGTACCTGAGGAATATTGTAGTCGAAGATGTCGGGATTGTCCTTTTCTATGATGCCTTTGAGCGTCGAAACAGGATAGTAATATACTCCGTCGGAAGGGGAGTATCCTTCCACGTGGCCATATGCAACGCGAAGGGTGAGGTTTGCGTCCGGGTAGAAGTCAGTGCCTTTCTGGAAGTCCATCTGGCCCTGCATATAGCTTCTGTACTCCAGATTGATTGCTTCGTTGCACTCGGCTATGGTTTGACGGAGATCAGTGTTGTACCAATCCAAGAATGCTTTCTGCATTTCTATTGCAGGATCTGCAGCTACTGTTTCCTTGTCTTCAGGAGTCAGCGCGAGCACAGCAGCCTTGTCGGTGAAGATGGACTTGGAGAATAGATCCTTGCCCCAGGTCTCGACGGATCCGTATTGCTGCATCTTTTCCTTGAAATAAGCTGGCTTGAACTCATCAGGCACACCCTCTTTGAAATGATTCATCACTGCAACGAAGCATTCCTCGTCTATGGGCTGGTAATAGTCCTTGAAGAAACTTTCCACCGCAGCATCCTTCCTTTCCTTGTTAGAAAGCTGGGACTGTACGCTTGAAGCCAAAGATAGCAGTTCTATGGTCCTCACGGTTTCGCTATAGTACTCGTATGCAAGATAATATGGATTCCGCTTCTCATAAAGGGCGTGGAGTCTGTCCAGAACCCCTTCGTAGCGGGTTCCCTCAGCCCATTCACGGAAGGCCTTCTCATATGCAAGCTTGGTGGCTACGGTTTTGTTCTTCTTTATGCCCTTGGCTTCTCCCTGCCACTTCTTCCAAGCATTGGAAACGCTCTGGTTCTTAGACGAATACTGTATGCGGACAGCCTGACTCTGATCCATGTATTTTTTCTGAATGTCAAGTCTGGCGGTACGGACAGCTATTTTTGCAGGGTCGGAAATTTCTGCCGTATAGCGAACTTCATCCGAAGTAACATATTCCTTGGTACTTCCGGGGAAACCATAAATGAAGGTAAAGTCTCCTTCCTTTACGCCGGCTCTTGATATTTTGAATGATTTTTTCGGTGTATAAGGCACATTGTCCTCCGAATAGGCTGCCGGGTTGTTGTTCTTGTCAGCATAGATGCGGAAGATGGAGAAGTCACCCGTATGGCGAGGCCACATCCAGTTGTCGGTATCTCCTCCGAATTTGCCTATCGATGAAGGTGGCGCTCCCACGAAACGAATGTCCCTGTAGGTGCGAAATACAAAGAGGAAATATTGGTTGCCGTAGAAATGAGCATCCACTTCTGCCCTAAGGCCATTGCCCCCGGCGGTAGCATTCTTGATGAGGCGATCGATGTTGGCTCTAACGACCGAATCTCTTTGAGCCTCGCTCATTCCCTCGCTGTAACCCTCGAGTACTGCTGCAGTAACATCCTCCATCCTCTCGAGAAAGCTTACGCTCAGGCCGGCCGCAGGAAGTTCTTCTGCCCTTGTCATTGCCCAATAGCCGTCCTTGAGATAGTCGTGTTCTACACTGCTGAGTTTCTGAATGGCGCTGTAGCCGCAATGGTGATTGGTGAAGAGCAGGCCTTCATCGGACACTACTTCTCCCGTGCATCCGCCTCCGAAAAGCATAACGGCATCCTTCAAGGATGCTTGATTGATGCTGTAGATATCTTCGGCTGAAAGTTTGAAGCCCTTGGACTGCATATCCCCGATTCTCTGTGAGATCAATGACGGCAGCCACATACCCTCATCTGCTTTCGATGTAAGGGAGAACGCCAGAAGCGCGCTCAAAAATAAAATTGATTTTTTCATGTCGGAAATATTGATTCTCACAAAAATAATAAAAATCCTTGTTATCTTTGCCGAGCGTTTTCCAAACTCTTTTATGGCACGAAATGAAGAAACTGTTTTTATCGCTTGCAACTATTCTTTGCTGCAGTCTGTGCCTCTGTCAAGAGGCTGAGAATGAAGGGAATACCTTTCTGGTCATCCCCCGCTTTGATGTGAATCCCTATATTCCTGCCGGCTCTGCTTCCTATTCGGGCTTTGACCTGTCCAACACTTCCCTCTACACCCTCATTGAAGGCGCGTTCGGCGATTCAGACTTTTCATATTCAATTGAAGGGCATCTGCTCTCCACCAATCCATCCTCCCTCTATGCCAATAGCTTCCGTTCCGACGAAGTTAACTGGCTTGATTGGGCCAATGTAACTTATGCTCCCGGCAACTGGTATTTCACCCTTGGCAAAGACATACTTTCAATTGGTTCTTTTGAGGAAGACGAGTATGACTTCGACCAGCACATCAATCTCTGCTCAAGTCTTTGGAACAATCTTCAGGTATATCAATGGTCAGCCAAGGCAGCCTGGGCCAATGACGAAGGCAGCCTGGATGCTTCCTTCCAGATAGCGAGTTCCCCGTACGGAACCCGGCCGTTCCAAAGCGGACTCTATGCTTATTCCATGGCTCTCAGGTCTGAAAGCGACTGCTTCTCATCCTATAATTCGCTCAATGCCCTCGGCTGTGGGGACAATTCATATGTCTTTGTTATTTCCAGTGGCAATAAGCTGATTCTCAATGACTTCGAAATAGGTTTAGATGCCACTACCCGAGGTTATGACTTCGATTTCAATGAACTTTCCCTAATCGCCTTGACAAAATGGTCACCTTCCGAGAGTTTCAACCTTACGTTGAAGGGAGGTTATGAGCGCCTTAACGGAAGCGAAGATGTATTCGGCTGGAATCCTGCCCTTGACGGTGAAGATCCGCACGATTATTTCATACCTGCCAGTCTTGCTCTCATCAATGCATCCGGAGATAGCTATTTTTTCGGAGGTGCAAGTGCCGGCTGGTATCCTTGCGACAATTTGAGATTGCACACAGCTCTCGCGGCAAACACTTGGTCCCGCTCCCTTTCTGTTAATATAGGAGCTACATATTTCCTTGATATAAAGAGACTATTCAAGTAGAATGAACAACGAAGATATCATCATCAGGCTTGAGCACGTATCCAAGTCCTTTGGAGACAAAAAGGTGCTCGACGATATTAACCTGTATGTCAAAAAGGGCGAATTCATTACCTTTCTTGGGCCTTCAGGCTGCGGCAAGACTACATTGCTCAGACTCATAGCTGGCTTCCTTGCAGCGGATTCCGGAGTCATCACTATGGATGGCAAGGACCTTAACGGCGTCCCTCCTCACCAAAGGGAACTGAATACCGTCTTCCAGCGCTATGCCCTCTTCCCGCATCTTGATGTCTATGACAATATTGCCTTCGGGCTCAAATTGAAGAAGGTCCCTGAGGATGAAATCGACAGGAAGGTGAGCAAGGTTCTGAAACTCGTATCAATGAACGGATATGAGGACAGGGACGTCAATTCATTGTCCGGAGGCCAGCAGCAGCGCATAGCCATTGCCAGGGCAATAGTCAATCAGCCCAAGGTTCTTCTCCTCGATGAACCTCTGGCGGCCCTCGACCTGAAGATGCGCAAGGATATGCAGATAGAGCTAAAGGAGATGCATAAACAGTTGGGCATTACCTTTATCTATGTTACCCACGATCAGGAAGAGGCTCTCACTCTGAGCGATACCATTGTCGTTTTCAACGAGGGACGCATTCAGCAGATAGGCACCCCTACGGACATATACAATGAGCCTCATAATGAGTTTGTTGCTGACTTCATTGGAGAGAGCAACATTCTCAACGGTACTATGCTCGAGGACAGAAAGGTTTCATTCATAGGCCACGATTTCGATTGTGTTGACGAGGGCTTCGGAGAGAATGTTCCTGTGGATGTCGTCATCCGTCCGGAGGACATATATATCATGAACAATACTGAGGCTGCCCAGTTCACCGGAAAGGTCAAGTCATGCATCTTCAAGGGCGTCCATTATGAGATGTTCGTGGATACGGACGAGGGCTATGAGATAATGATACAGGACTACAATGCCTTTGAACCGGGCAGTGTAGTTGGAATGCTCATAAAGCCTCAGGATATTCAGGTGATGAAAAAAAGTTGCCTCATGAACAGTTTTGAAGGGACAATGACTTCAGATGAAAGCGTCAGTATGCTTGGTGGAGAATATGATTGCCCTAAGACGGAAGGCATATTCAAGGGCGACAGGGTAAGGATAGACGTAGCCTTCGACCGTATTGACCTTCTCGATAATGATCAGGATGCCCCTGTGACAGGAAATGTCGCTTTCATACTTTACAAGGGCAATCATTACCATCTGACTGTTATCACGGACAGTGGTGAGCATGTCCTGGTGGATACCAACGATGTCTGGGATAAGAATGATCTGGTGGGAGTCAAGATACTTCCTGAGGATGTGCACATAACGAAAATCGGCAGTTAGAAAATGAACAAAAGGTCGAGCTGGGCATTGCCCTACCTCATATTTATGATTCTTTTCGTGGTGCTCCCGCTGCTTCTGATTGCGGTATATGCATTCAGCGACGGCAACGGGCACTTTACCTTCTCCAATCTCCTGGCCTTCTTTACTGAGCCGAAGATTATGAATTCATTCCTCGTGTCACTCGAAGTGGCATTGGAGAATACGCTGATTTGCATCTTGATAGGCTATCCGGTTGCATTTATACTTGCAGATAAGAATTTGAACAAGTCCGCTGTGACAGTGGTCCTTTTCATTCTGCCTATGTGGATCAATGCCCTGATGCGCACTATGGCCACTGCGGAGATATTCAACGCTCTGGGCATACAGCTGGGGAAGGGGACCTTGCTCTTCGGTCTTGCCTACGACTATCTGCCGTTTATGATCTATCCTATCTACAACGTTCTGAACAAGATGGACAAATCATACATAGAGGCGGCCCAGGACCTTGGAGCAAAACCGTCTACAGTATTCCTTAAAGTGACCCTGCCTCTGTCTATGCCAGGCATAGTCAGCGGTGCGATGATGGTCTTTATGCCTACTGTATCCACCTTCGCCATTTCCGAAATCTTGACCAACAATACCATTCAGCTTTTTGGATCTATTATTCAGGAGCAGTTCTACAATATGATGTGGAATCAGGGAGCGGCACTTTCACTGGTGATGCTCATCATAATCGGTATAACAATGTTCTTTTCGAATAATGAAGAGAGCGCAAATGAAGGAGGACTGCTGTAATGACTACAAAGAAACTCATTTCCCAGGCCTATCTCTGGTTGATACTTTTGGTACTGTATGCGCCAATAGTCTTCATTGCCATTTTCTCCTTTACCAATGCCAAGTCGCTCGGTAACTGGACGGGCTTTACTCTTGACATCTACAAATCATTCTTTACGGTATCCAATTCGGCTGCCGAGTCGCTTATGGATGCTCTCAAGAGTACTCTCATCATTGCTGTAATCGCCTCTGCGGCCTCGACTTTGCTCGGCACCCTGGCTGCCATAGGCATTTTCAATCTCCGGGGCAGGAAGAAAAAGACCATACAGTTCCTGAACAATATCCCTATGCTGAATCCGGATATTATTACCGGTGTCTCCCTCTTCCTTCTCTTCGTTTTCACCCACGTGACCAAGGGCTATGTTACAGTGATATTGTCACATATAACCTTCTGTACCCCTTACGTGGTACTTAATGTCCTGCCCAAGCTGGCCCAGATGAATCCTAATATCTATGAAGCTGCTTTGGACCTGGGGGCTACTCCGCTCGTGGCCTTGAGGAAGGTTCTGGTACCCCAGCTCCGTCCGGGCATGATTTCCGGATTTATTCTGGCTTTTACCATGAGCCTTGATGATTTCGCCGTAACCTATTTTACAGCAGGAAATTCCGGCCTTACAACCCTCTCCACTTACATCTATGCTGATGTCAGAAAGGGAGGCATGACTCCTGAGCTGAAACCGCTTATGACCTTCATATTCCTCTTTGTGCTGGTAGTTCTCCTAATTTTAAACGTAAGAGCATTCAATAAACAAAAACAAACAGAAACAGTATAATGAAAAGAATCCTAAATCTTGCCGCAGCATTTGCTGCAGTGCTTGTTTCAGTCCTGAATCTCAGTGCAAAGGACAGAACTGAAATTCTGAAGGTTTACAACTGGTCCGATTATATCGCAGAAGGTGTGATCGATGAGTTTGAGCAGTGGTATTTCGAACAGACCGGAGAGAAGATACAGGTAATTTACCAGGTCTTCGATGTAAATGAGGCTATGCTTTCCAAGATAGAGAAGGGACACGAGGATTATGATGTCGTATGTCCTTCGGATTATATTATAGAGAGAATGCTGAATAACGGTCTTCTCATTCCGCTTGACTTCGCTGCTCTTGGAAATACCCCGAATTATATCAACGATACGAAATCCCCTTATATAGAGAAAATGTTCAGACAGATCAATCCTGAGATTGATGCCAATGACTATTCAGTAGCATATATGTGGGGAACTACAGGCATACTTTACAATACGGCCTTCGTAAGCAGGGAGGAAGCTTCCACTTGGGACATTATCAGAAATCCCAAGTTCTCAGGCAAAGTCCTTATTAAGGACGCACCGCGCGATGTCTATGGATCTGTGCTTATCTATTTGAAGCAGAATGAGTTGAAAAGCGGTAAGCTGACACTTCAGGATTTGATGTCAGACTCTTCCGACGAATCAATCGCCGCAGTGGAGAACTATTTGATGCAGGTGAAGCCGGGAGTGATGGGCTGGGAGGCCGATCTCGGCAAGGAGCAGATGACGAAGAGTCTGGCCTATCTTTCCCTCAACTGGAGCGGCGATGCCGTGTGGGCAATGGAAGAGGCTGCCTCAGTTGGTGTGTCTCTTGACTATATTGTACCGGAGGAAGGCTCAACCGTTTGGTTTGACGGATGGGTAATCCCCAAGTATTCAAAAAACGTGAAGGCAGCGACCTTCTTCATCAATTTCATGTGCCGTCCTGACATTGCCATAAGGAATATGGAGGAAACCGGTTACATTGCATCCAGTGGCGCTTATGAGGTGCTCGAGTCGCAGATTGACGAATCATTCCCAGCAATTGACCTCTCATATTTCTTCGGTGAGGAGGCTGACAGCGTTCACGTGAATCCAATACTCTATCCAGACAGGTCTGTCATCGAACGTTGCGCTCTCGAACACGACTGGGGCGAGAGGACGGAAGCTTTGCTTTCAATGTGGCAGAACGTAAAGGGCAGCCGCGCAGGAATTGCCACATATATAGTTCTTATTGTAGCTCTGGTGGCTGTTGCCGCAGTGGTTTTCATCAACAGGAAGAACAGGAGGAGAAGAAGATCACGCAGTCGCAGATAGTCAGTTATTGCGGATGAGTCCTCACTCCGAAGCGATGGCCTGCGCTACCGTATATGCCGTAGTCCAAGCTGCCTGAAGATTGAATCCGCCCGTAATCGCATCTATATCAAGCACCTCGCCGGTAAAATAGAGCCCGGGGTGCTTTTTGCATTCCAGAGTGTTCAGGTTTACATTGCTCAAGGCAATGCCACCGCAGCTTACGAATTCTTCGCGGAAACGGCTCTTGCCATTCATCGTATAAGGGTCGTTGGTGAGTATCTCGGCGAGTCTGTTGAGGTCCTTCCTGGACAGACCGTTCCATCTTGCATCTGTCCTTTTTAACGCCTTGTTCACGAGATATTTCCACAGATGTGAATTGAGGGCAGGGGGATAGACAGAGATGACAAGTCTCATTGCGCTGGAAGCAGCTGTGGACCGTAGCCATTCCAAAGCTTCTTCTGTGTTGATATTCAGCCAGTTGATGGATACTGGACTGCGATATTCCTTTTCGGCAAGGAAACGCGCTGCGTATGAGGACAGTTTCAATGCTGCCGGTCCGCTCATACCCCAGTGAGTGATGAGCAATGGCCCTTCTGCTCGGAAGGAGGTCCCTGGAATAGCTGCAATGACGTCCTTGACCACGGTGCCCATCAGAGAACGGAAATCCTTGTCATCGACATTGAAGGTGAAAAGCGAAGGGACGACAGGCACCATTTCGAGCTCCAACTCATCGAACATCTTCACTGATGAAGCTTTTGACAATCCTCCAGCGCTCACAATCAGTCGGTCGCAGAATACGGTCGAGCCTCCCTCGAGCTGCAGTTCAAAGCCATCGCTGTCCTTTCTTATGCTTGTCACACGGCTCGAACAGAGCAACTTCACTCCGAGCCTGCGCATCAGGCCTTCGAAAGAATTGACAATCTCCATCGCATCCTGCGATGCAGGAAAGATGCACTCGTCGCTCTGAACAGTGTGGGCAATACCTTCGCTCTCGAACCATTCGCAAATGCTATGCTGGTCGAAGCTCTTCATCAGCCTTTTCATCAGTCGTTCTCCTCGGGGGTAAGCCTCTGACAATGAGTTGATTCCGTTGAAGGTGTTGGTGAAGTTGCACCTGCCTCCTCCAGTGATGGCAAGTTTGGCCATAGGCTTGCGCCCGGCCTCAAGAAGCGTCACTTCCGCATCAGGTATGCTTCTTTTCAATTGAATGGCGCAAAAACAGCCTGACGCACCTGCTCCGATTATTGCAATTTTCATTGATTTATTGCCATATATAGATGCAAACATACGAATTTTTCTTATTACTTTTGAGTTTTGAATAAATCACTATTACCAATGATCAGCATATCCTGCCGCAACAACGGTGTCACAAAGGAGTTCCAGGAAGGTATCACCCTTCAGGAGGCCCTCAAGCATTTCGAATTTGACCAACCTTACAGAATTGTGTCTGCCAAAGTGAACAATGTATCACAGGGCCTGCGTTTCCGCGTATACAACAATCGTGACGTAGAATTTGTCGATATACGTGACGCCAGCGGTATGCGGGTATATGACCGCTCCTTGAGTTTCCTTCTCTACAAGGCTACGATAGAGATCTTTCCCGAGGCAAAAATCAGGATGGAACACCCTATTTCCAACGGTTGTTATTGCAGCCTCCTGAAGCCTGACAGATCAAAGGTATGCCCTGAAGATGTGGAAAGGATAAAGGAAAGGATGTGGGAATTGGTCAAGGAAGATGTTGCCTTCCATCGCAGGGAAGTCAATATTGACAAGGCAATAGACATTTTCCGCGCTTCCAACCAGGATGACAAAGTCAAGCTGCTTGAAACCAGTGGGGAAGTGTATATGGATTATTATCTGCTTGGAGATACTCCGGACTATTATTACGGCAGGCTTGTCCCTTCCGCTTCATATCTTGAAGTCTGGGACTTGCTGCCATATCAGGGTGGTCTGCTTCTGCTGTATCCTGACAGAAGGCATCCAGAGAGACTGCTCCCTTTGATTGAGCAGCCAAAAACCCTTGATGCCTTCGCCGAGAATCTCCGTTGGAACAACATAATGAAACTGCGTACTGTCGGAGACGTAAACCATGCTTGTCTGAGGGGCAATGCCAGCGAGCTTATTCAGGTTTCTGAGGCGCTTCAGGAGAAGAAGATTGTTCAGATAGCCGAAGAAATCGACCAAAGATACAGAAGCAAGGATAATCCGGTCCGCGTAGTATTGATTACAGGTCCGAGCAGCAGCGGAAAAACCACCTTCTGCAAACGTTTGAGCATACAGTTGAAGGCCTGTGGCCTCCGCCCGATCTCGTTCTCTACCGATGACTATTTCGTAAACAGAATAGACACTCCTAAACTGCCTGACGGATGCTATGATTTCGACAATTTCGAGACAGTCGATCACGCTGCCCTCGAACGTGACGTTCTCGCCCTGCTTGCCGGTAAAACTGTGGAAGTGCCTGAGTACAACTTCGTTACAGGAAAGCGTGAGTATAATGGCAAGCAGCTACGCCTCGCTCCATATTCAATTCTTCTGATTGAGGGAATACACGCTCTCAATCCTGCACTCATACCTAATGTTCCTGACAGCACCAAATTCAAGGTCTTCATTTCCACTTTGACCAGCATATCCCTGGATGACCACAACTGGATTCCGACCAGCGACAACCGTCTGCTCCGTCGCATAGTCAGGGACTACAACAAGGGAGCCTTTACCGCCCGCGAGACCATCAGCCAGTGGCCGAGTGTATGCGAGGCTGAGGAGCAATGGATAACCCCATATCGGGAGGAAGCTGACGCAATGTTCAATTCCGCGCTGTTGATTGAATTCGCTGTGCTCCGCAATCATGCTGAGCCAATACTGGCGACAGTGCCAAAAAACTGCCCTGAATATAGCGAAGCACACCGTCTCCTGAAGTTTATCCATTACTTTACCGCCGTTTCCGACAAGGAAATCCCTCCAACCTCACTTCTGCGAGAGTTCCTTGGAGGCTCAAGTTTCAAATATTGATAGACATATGATAAAGACTTTACCGGATAATTTTTCTGTTGAGGAAAGAGCAGCCCGTGGCCGCGACTTCTTCCTTGACGGCTTTAATTGCTGTCAATCGGTGCTCCTGGCCTTCGAGGATATCCTGCCCGTTGATGCATTGACACTTAAGACCTTGGGTTCGGGCTTCGGTGGGGGAGTCGGTCGCTTGCGCGAGGTCTGCGGTTGTATGAGCGCAATGGCCGTAATTGCCGGTTTCATTGCCCCGGCCGATGATCCTTCGAATGTGGAGGCAAGGACTGAAAACTATGCTTTGGTTCAGAGCTTCGCGTCCGCATATAAAGAGAAGATGGGCAGCATAGTCTGTCGCGACATCCTTGGGCTCAAGGCTGAAGCCAAAAAGAAGGAAATTGAGTCTCCAAGGCCGTCTGAGCGCAGTGCGGAGTACTATAAGAGCAGGCCTTGCGCCTATTCCTGCGAGACTGCAGCCGCCATCGTTGCTGAATACTTGCTCAGTATTGACAAACAAAAATAAGTCAAGGATATGAAACGCATTTTGTTTTTGGCAGGAGCCTTACTCTGCCTTGTATCGTGTAAGAGTCAGGAGGATACTCCATTTGCGGACGCAAAGTGGATAGGTAGCTCTGAATCAGTACTTTATTCTGATTTTCTGCCTCAATTTACATTGTCTGCCGACATTGTTTTCGATGAAGGTTCTTCGCGGGCATCAGTCCTCTTTGGCGCCAACGACCCGAGGTTAATGGACAGGAATCTCAATATTCTTGACGTTGAAAATGCGAAGGATGAGTCCTATGTCCGTATCGAGCTTGACAGGGAGGCAATGTGCGTCAATGTCTATAGAACGGGATATACTCCTCAGGACTACGAAGGAAAGCTGTTCCAAAGTCTTGCCATACCTGCGGATAGTATTCCTGAAACAGTGAGCGAATACAGACTTGTCGCTGATGTTGCCTTGAGCGAAATCAAGCTGAGTGTCAATGGCATTGCCCTCGGACAGTCCAATGTCGGTCCTTTGGGACATGGTGGCGACTACATTGCCTATCCTCAGATGGCGGAAGTTGGATATGCGGTGGAGGAGGGACAAAGCGCTTCCTTCCGCAATTATCAGATACGCGAACGCAGGCAGCCAAATGCCCTTCTGTTTGCATTGGATGAGGTTAAGCACGCTTCGGGAGTCAAGAAGCTATTCGACCCTGATCACGGCGGAATGCCTATGCTTCGCGCCAGTTTCAGCTTGAAGGACAAGGCAATACGTTCTGCCACTCTGTATGCTACTGCCAGAGGCATTTATCGTATCCATTTGAATGGAAGCAAGCTGGGAAAAGGTGAATACGCTCCTGGTTTGTCTCAATATAACAAACATCATTATTATCAGAGCTACGATGTGGCTGAACTGCTTAAGAGTGGTGATAATCAGTTTTTTGCAGAACTTGGCGAAGGCTGGTGGAGCGGTGATTTGACTTTCGGAGCCGGCAATCGCAATTATTTCGGTGACCAGCTTGCCCTGCTTGCCTGCCTTGATGTTGAGTACGAAGACGGTAGCAGATTCCGCTTTGTAACAGACCCTGAAACTTGGGAGGTTTCCAATGACGGACCTGTGGTGTATGCATCAATGTTCCAGGGCGAAGTATATGATGCGGGCAAGAGCATTCAGGATGCTTCTTGGAGAAGGGCCGAGGAAATGAGCCTTGAAGGCCACATCTCTTCCGAGACCTTCGGTTCTACAGCTCCGAGAGTTGATGATTATTCTGACTTCCAGCTTGTCCTTCAGGAGGATCCGGATCCAGCAGTCTTCACAGTTCTTCAGGCTCGCAGTGTAAGTGAAGTGCGCCCGGGGGTGTTCGTTTATGATATGGGTCAGAACTTTGCCGGAATTCCTAGTGTGAGCCTCAAGGGTTTGGAAAAGGGCAGGCAAGTGCGTTTCCGTTACGCGGAAGTACTGTATCCGGAAAACGGAATGCTGATGCTTGAGAATATCAGAGGTGCTATGGCTCAGGATATCTATATTGCATCAGGTGCTGAGACTGAACTCTTTGAACCATATTTCACCCAGCATGGATACAGATATATGGAAATAAGCGGACTGGATGAGGCTCTTCCTTTAGAGGCAGTGAAAGGATTGGTAATCAGCTCGGTACAGAATTTTACCGCCCATTATGAGTGCAGCAATCCGCTTGTCAACAGGCTTTGGCAGAATATTCAATGGTCGATGCTGGCCAATTTCATAAGCATTCCAACAGACTGTCCTCAGCGCAATGAGCGTATGGGATGGAGCGGTGACTTGAGCGTATTTGCCCGTACCGCTACCTATCTCTCTGATGTGAATGCCTTCCTTCGCAGACATACTCAGGCAATACGCGATGTTCAGATGCCTGACGGCCGTATGCCGGATGTAGCCCCGATTGGAGGTGCTTTCGGAGGACTCCTTTGGGGAAGTGCAGGTATTACGGTTCCTTACGAATGCTACAGACAGTATGCTGATACCTCAATCCTGGAAATGAATTATGAGGCAATGCATAGGTACATGGACTATATTGAGGAAAAGTATTATGATGCTCAGCTTGGATTGCTGACTCAGGGCAATCTTTTCTTCGGTGGACTTGGCGATTGGCTCGGTCCTCAGAACGGCCGTATAGACAATACTGCATTATGGGAGGCGTACTATATCTTTGACCTCCAAATTATGAAAGAGGCAGCCTCTGTCCTCGGTAAGACGGATGATGAGAACTTGTATGATGAATTGCTCTCTGAACGTAAGGAACACTGGGTCAGAACCTATCTTGATCCGCTAAGTGCCAAGTTCGTAGCTTCCGAATATATGAGGGATAAGGCTGGGCAACTTATTGACGTTCAGAGTAGTTATGTTCTGCCTTTGGCCTTTGGCCTCATCGATGATGCTGAACTCAGGGCAAAGGTGGCAGCCAATCTCGCTGATTGTGTCCGCTCCTCAAGCGTTTCCGACAATGGTATCAATTGCCCTCCATATTCACTGATGACAGGTTTCATCACCACTGCCTGGATCAGCAAGGCTCTGAGTGATAACGGCTATTCAGATCTTGCATACCGTCTCCTTCAGCAGACCTCGTATCCAAGCTGGCTATATCCTGTTACTCAGGGTGCGACTACTATTTGGGAACGTCTTGATTCATATACTATTGAACGCGGTTTTGGAGGCAACAATTCGATGAACTCCTTCAACCACTATTCATTTGGCGCTGTAGGCCAATGGCTTATCGCATACTCGCTGGGTATAGACAGGGACGAGAATGCTCCTGGTTTCAAGCATTTTGTGCTTCATCCAGTACCTGATCCAAACAGACAGATGACATATGCCCGTGGCTGGTATGACTCAAGGGAAGGAAGAATTGAAAGCTCCTGGGAGTATCAGTCTGATGGCTCAGTCAAGTATAGTTTTGTAATTCCGGAAGGATGCACTGCAACTCTCAAACTCCCAGGTCGTCCTGATGAGGAATTGTCAGCCGGAAAATACGTTCGATAGTGTGTATGCAGAAAACAGAAGAAGAAGCTCTGAAAGCTCTTGATCTCGCATCATACGCAGGACATATTTTGTTGGAAAACGGAGCTGAGATCTCACGGGTGGAAGAAACTATGGAGCGTATCACAAAGCATTTTGGCGTGAGTTCCTCCGATTTCTTCGTGCTCTCCAACGGTATTTTCTCCACTGCTGCAACAGGCTTTGCGAAAGTTGAATTCATCCCTTTCAAGGGTGCTCAATTGGAACGCGTTGCTGCTGTAAACCAATTGTCCCGTGACATAGAAAGGGGCTTGCTTGGTCTGGATGAGGCGAGAGCCAGATTGGACAATATAAGAAAGTCCCGGAGCAAGAGCAGGCTTCATCAGATTATCGGCTCTGCTGTTGGAGCCGGAGCATTCTGTATCATTTTTGGAGGTGGACTTCTGGATGCAGCCGCATCCTTTGTAGTGGGCGCTATTCTTTGGCTGTTCGTAAGTACGATCTCTGCTCCATATTTGTCAAAATTCGTAGGCAATATTGCTGGAAGTGCCTTGGCTACGGCTTTGTGCATCATCTTCCATAGAGTAGGCTTCGGAGTTAATCTGGGCAATATGATTATCGGAGCTCTCATCCCTCTGATTCCCGGTGTTCCATTTACCAACGGTATCAGGGATATTGCCAATGAAGATTATCTGGCAGGAGCCACCCGTTTGCTGGATGCCTTGCTGGTCTTTTTCTGTATTGCTGCAGGAGCCGTGGTGGTGTTCAAAGTCGATTCCTGGATTGAAGGTTCGATGATGACTTTGCTTCACGGCGCAAGTACAGATTTGTTCACTTCAGGTCTATTGTGCCAGGCCTTGGCTGCTTTCATCGGGACCATAGGTTTTTCAGTGCTTTTCGGAGTTCCTACAAAGTGTTATCTGCAGACGGGTATATGTGCGACAATCGGATGGATGCTTTACTTGGTTCTTTTGCACTATACTCCACTCGGAGTCGCTGTGTCAACGGCCTTTGCCACTATGCTTGTTGTACTTGTTTCCCGTTTCTTCGCAAGCCGCTTCAGGACACCAGCTATCATTTTCCTGATAACCGGTATATTCCCAATGGTTCCTGGAGGCGGTTTGTTCTGGACTTCATACTATCTGGCTTCCAATCAGTTTCATCCGGCTCTGGATGCCGGTTTCATGGCCTTCAAGGTGACCGTGGCAATAGTATTCGGAATCGTACTGATGAGCGAATTGCCTGGACGCTTATTCAAGTCCTCAAAGAGCAAATAGGAAAAGAGGATGACTAACATCTTAGCCATCCTCTCCTAAAGTATTGTGAACAGACCAATTACATAGCCTGAGCTACTGCAACTGCAACAGCGACGGTAGCGCCGACCATAGGGTTGTTACCCATACCGAGGAAGCCCATCATCTCAACGTGGGCAGGAACTGAAGATGAACCTGCGAACTGAGCGTCAGAGTGCATACGTCCAAGGGTATCGGTCATACCGTATGATGCAGGACCTGCTGCCATGTTGTCTGGGTGAAGGGTACGTCCGGTACCACCGCCTGAAGCCACTGAGAAGTATGGCTTGCCGGCAAGAACGCGCTCCTTCTTGTATGTACCTGCAACAGGGTGCTGGAAACGGGTAGGGTTGGTAGAGTTACCGGTGATGGAAACGTCAACGTTCTCCTTCCACATAATGGCAACACCTTCACGTACATCATCAGCACCGTAGCAATTTACGCCACCGCGAACACCCTCAGAGTAGCGGGTTCTTGAAATCTCCTTTACCTCACCTGTATAATAATCGAACTCAGTCTGAACATAGGTAAATCCGTTGATACGTGAGATAATCTTGGCAGCATCCTTTCCGAGACCGTTGAGGATTACGCGGAGAGGCTTCTGACGAACCTTGTTGGCCATCTCGGCGATCTTGATAGCGCCTTCAGCAGCAGCATATGACTCGTGACCTGCAAGGAAAGCGAAGCACTCGGTTTCCTCACGAAGAAGTCTTGCAGCGAGGTTTCCGTGTCCGAGACCTACCTTGCGGTCGTCAGCTACCGAACCTGGGATGCAGAATGCCTGGAGACCCTCACCGATAGCCTCGGCAGCATCAGCAGCATTCTTGCAGCCCTTCTTGATAGCGATGGCTGCGCCTACTACATAAGCCCACTTTGCATTCTCGAAGCAGATTTTCTGGGTATCCTCGCAAGTCTTGTATGGGTCAAGGCCCTTTGACTCGCAGATAGCCTTAGCCTCCTCGATGTCCTTAATACCATATTTGTTGAGAGCTGCATTAATCTGATTAATACGACGCTCGTAGCTTTCAAAAAGTGCCATATTGCTTATGCTTTACGTGGGTCAATATACTTAACTGCATCCTTGAAACGGCCATAGGTACCCCTTGCCTTTTCAATAGCCTCAGGACCGGTAGCACCTGCCTTGAGGGCATCCATCAGTTTACCGAGGTTTACGAATTCGTAACCGATAACTTCATCGTTTGCATCAAGAGCCATCTGAGTGCAGTAGCCCTCAGTCATTTCAAGATAGCGTGAGCCCTTGGCACGTGTTCCGAACATTGTGCCGACCTGGCTGCGGAGGTTCTTTCCGAGATCCTCAAGAGAAGCGCCTACAGGAAGACCGCCCTCTGAGAAAGCTGACTGAGTACGACCGTAAACAATCTGAAGGAAAAGCTCGCGCATAGCGGTGTTGATGGCATCGCAAACGAGGTCGGTGTTGAGAGCCTCAAGAAGAGTCTTGCCAGGGAGGATTTCAGATGCCATAGCAGCTGAGTGAGTCATACCCGAGCAACCGAGAGTTTCTACGAGAGCCTCCTCGATGATACCTTCCTTAACGTTGAGGGTGAGTTTGCAGCAGCCCTGCTGAGGTGCACACCAGCCGATACCATGAGTGAGGCCGGAGATGTCCTTGATTTCCTTTGCATGCACCCACTTTCCTTCCTCAGGAATTGGAGCGTTGGCGTGATTTGCGCCCTTTGCAACGCAGCACATGTGCTGCACTTCATTTGTGTAAATCATAACTATAGTTCTGTTTATGAGTGTTTGCCGAAACTAATTCGCATTTCATCCCACAAATATATGAAAAATCCTTTGAATCCGGAAAAGTCCGCACCCCAGAAGAAGGGATTTTGTTTATATTTGTAACTCCTATCGGAAGATTATGTCAGAAGAAATTTCATTAGTTAGAGACCTGGCGCTCATACTGATTGCCGCCGGAGTGTTTACAATCATATCCAAAGCCCTTAAACAGCCCCTTATTCTGGGCTATATCGTTGCGGGTTTCCTGGTAGGCCCTCACGTCGGACTATTCCCGAACGTCACCGACACTGCTACTGTCGAACAGTGGTCGGAAATCGGAATCATCTTCCTGCTTTTCGCCCTTGGACTCGAGTTCAGTTTCAAGAAGCTGATAAAAGTCGGAAGCAGTGCAATTATCGTCGCTGTCTGTCTGTGCATCGGAATGTTCACCCTTGGTTTTGCCGTTGGCAATGCTATCGGCTGGACTACTATGGAGAGCATTTTTCTTGGGGCAATGATGTCAATGTCATCGACCACCATTATCATCAAAGCCTATGGAGACCTTGGAATCAAGAATAAGTCGTATTCACCCTTGGTCTTCGGCACTCTGGTGGTTGAGGATCTCATTGCTATACTTATGATGGTGATGCTCAGCACCTTGGCTGTGTCGAATCGCTTTGCTGGAGGGGAGATGCTTGCGGGTCTGGCGAAATTGTCCTTTTTTCTGATTCTGTCGTTCCTGGTGGGCATTTATGTCATTCCTACTCTATTCAAGCGCTTCAGGCCTTATCTCAGCAACGAGATTCTGCTTCTTGTGAGCATCGGGCTCTGCTTCGGTATGGTCTCACTGGCCTCCTATGTTGGATTCTCTTCTGCCCTTGGCGCCTTCCTTATGGGTTCGATTCTGTCGGAGAGCATCGAGGGCGAAAGGATTGAAAAACTTATCGGAGGCATCAAGGACCTCTTTGGCGCGATTTTCTTTGTCTCGGTAGGTATGATGATAGACCCTGCTGTGATAGTGGAGCATTGGGGGCTGATACTGGTGCTGACGATAGCGGCTATGGGAGGAATCATTGTTATAGGCACTTTCTCATCAATCATTGCCGGCAACAATCTTGAGGATGCGGTGCATACTGGCTTCAGCCTTGCGCAGTTGGGAGAATTCTCGTTCATCATTGCCGGGCTCGGCTGCAGTTTAGGCGTCATCCGGGATTTCATTTATCCGTTGATAATTGCCGTATCGGTCATTACTACCTTTACGACTCCTTATATGATCAAGGCTGCTGCTCCTGTTACCCGTTTCCTTTCAGCTAAGCTTTCGCCGCGCGTGCTGTCACGAATCAATAGCGAGAGTGTGCAGCAGGATAGCTCGAGCGCAGAGAAGAATCTGTGGAAGTCATTGATAAAGAGTTACTTGATTCGTGTATTATTATATAGTGTCGTGCTCATTGCCATTACTGCCCTGTCGAAACTGTACTTGACATCTTTGGCAGCTCGCTTCATACCTGAAAACAGGAGCGCTTTACTTGGACTTTTCTGCGTGGGCGTGACATTGGCGCTAATGTCTCCTTTCCTGTATGGACTTTCCGTTACCGGTGGCTCATTGAACAAATACTCACGCAAATTGCTGCAGGTCAGAGATATGAACAAATGGCCAATACTTTCTTTGATGATATTGCGCATTTTTATTGGCCTCGCCTTCGTGATTTCAGTCATTGCAATGCACTTTACGCTTTCGGGCTGGGTGTTCCTTCTGATATTGTCGGCCGGATTCGTGGCCTTCTTCTCGGCCAAATTCTCGGTTCACCGTTTCTCGAGCCTCGAAAAGCACTTTATGTCAAACCTGAATGAGCGTGAACTGCTTGAGAAGAAACGCAAGCCTGTTTCGTCGTCGCTGATGTCCAAGATGGCCGGTTACGATGTGCATCTGGAATTGATCGAGATTTCTCCTGATTACAGAAATATTGGAAAGGCCCTGAAAGACTTGCCATTCAGAAAGGATAGCGGTGTCAATATTATCAAAATCAGCCGTGGACACAAGAATATAGTCATTCCTTCCGGAGATGAAAGAATCTATCCTTTCGACAGAATCCTCGCTGTCGGCACTAGTGAACAGATAGCTCGTTTTAATGATATGATAAAGGCAGATATTGTTGAGAATGAGGAGGTTGAGAAAGATTTTTCTGTGGAAAACGCCACTTTGGCCCAGGACGCATACCTTTGCGGAAAGACTCTGTCGAAGGTAAATATGAGAAGTTCCGGATGTGTCGTCCTAAGCGTTCTGCGCGGTGATGAGTTCGTGACCAATCCCAAGCCAGACTTCGAATTTATCGCCGGAGATACCGTTTGGATGGCTGGAGAAAAGAAATCCTGCGATTTCTTCCTTTCCTGAATATTGTCTATATTTGTCTTTTTCGACCTTATTTTGCTTATGTGGAGAAAATTCTGCGCCTTTTTGTTGAAAGCGTTGGGTTGGAAGGCTGGAGCACCTACGCCTGATGACCCTAAATATTTGATCCTGGGAGTACCTCATACTTCCATCTGGGACTTTGTGATATCATACCTCTATTATCAATCAGTAGGTGGAGATGCCCGCTGTATGGTAAAGAAGGAGCTTTTCTTTCCTCCGCTTGGCTGGATTCTGAGGGCTATGGGAGCAATCCCTGTCGACAGGAAAAATTCTGCGGCTATGCTGAAGAGCCTCATAGAGGAAATTGAGAAGAGCGACAACTTCTGCCTTGCCATTGCTCCTGAAGGCACCAGAAAGCCCGTCAAGAATTGGAAAACGGGTTTCCATCTGATTGCAAGGGAGACTGGACTGCCTGTATATCTGGGCTTTTTTGATTGGGGAACCAAGACTGTCAGCAGGGGAGAGAAGATTGAACTTACAGACGACCCGCGTGCAGATATGAAGCGTATTCAGGCCATATATGAGGAAATGCATCTTGTAGGCAAACATCCAGAAAACTATATTACACACTGATGAAACACGATTTCCAAACACTTTCGGAAGTATTCCATCATTCGATTGACAAGTACTCCAAAAGACCTGCCTATGAGTATGGAGAAGGTCAGGACTATAGTTATGCCGAATTCGGAGATGTTTGCCGCAGACTCTCAAAGAATCTAGCAAATTTCGGAATCAATCCATACGACAAGGTTGGCCTTTTCTCTCAGAATATGCCGAACTGGTCAGTGGCATTCTTTTCCATAGTGGCATTCGGCCGCATTGTGGTGCCTATGCTTACCGAGCTTTCTGAAAATGAGATCAGGAACATCCTGACCCATTCGGATAGCAAGGCGCTCTTTGTTTCAAAGAAGCTTTATTCCCGCGTTCCGGAAGACATACTTGAGAAAATGCATATTGTAATTGCTACTGATGACCTCAGTGTTCTCAGAGCAAATGACGAGGCATATACTTGCGACGGAAAGATCAACAATCCGCAACCGGATGATATTTCCGCCCTCATATATACTTCAGGTACTACCGGCTCTGCAAAGGGAGTGATGCTCAGCCATAAGAATCTATGTGCGAATATCCTGGAAGCCTGGCATACGCACAAGGTTGGCAGAAAGGATGTCTTTCTTTCAATATTGCCACTTGCCCATACTTATGAACTCAGCATAGGAATGCTTTATCCGTTCTCGGTAGGAGCGAAGGTTTGCTATTTGCAAAAGGCACCTACTCCTTCCGTGCTTATCCCTACCTTAAAGGCGGTGCGTCCGACCGCTATGCTCTCTGTACCTCTGGTCATTGAGAAGATTTATAAGTCGAGTGTGGTTCCGACCATTGCCAAAAGCCATTTCCTTACTTCCTTAAAGAAATTCAGTCCGACCCTTCTGTATTGGCTGGTCGGAATGAAATTGAAGAAGACTTTCGGAGGCAGAATGAAATTCTTTGGTATAGGCGGTGCTAAACTGGACTCCGAAGTTGAATATTTCCTCGGCAAGGCCAGATTCCCTTATGCCATTGGTTACGGATTGACTGAAACAGCTCCTCTTATCTGTGGGGCGGCTCCGTTCAAGACCAGAGTAGGCTCTACAGGCACTCCTGCTTACGGTGTTCAGGTGAAGTTGGACAACATTGATCCTGAGACCGGGGAAGGTGAACTTGTAGTCAAGGGTGACAATGTAATGAGAGGATATTACAAGGACTACTATCGTACTCTGGAAGTGATGACCTCGGACGGCTGGTTCCACACCGGAGATCTGGCTGCCGTTGACAAGAAGGGCCGCTACTTTATCAAAGGCAGACTTGGCAATATGATACTTGGTCCTTCAGGCGAGAATATTTATCCTGAGGAGATTGAGAGCGTTATCAATAATATTGACGGTATAAATGAGTCAATAGTCGTTGAGAGAGGAGGACGCCTCGTCGCGCTTGTGCATTTCGATGACAATGTGCTTGACTGGAACACTGAAAACCAGGACAAATTCCTTTATGAACTCGAGAAGAAGAAGCAGGAGATACTGGAGTTTGTCAATTCCCATGTGAACAAGAGCAGCAAAATAAAAGAGGTGGAAGTCGAGAAAGAACCTTTCGCCAAGACTGCCACCTTGAAAATCAAACGCTTCCTGTACAAGGATAAGAAATCCGGAGAAGCGAAGTGAGTATCCTACTCCATCTATACTTCGTCAGGAGCATAGAGGAATGGAGTGAGGGGACTGCTGTATGGACAATAGTCCTCTTCTTTGAAGAAACGCTTGAGTTCCTTCTCCGCTGTCTCAAGACTGTCTGAAGTATGAACTACATTTTCCTGGGCGCTTAGACAATAGTCTCCACGTATGGTACCCGGTGCTGCCTTTCTGCCATTGGTCGCGCCAGCCATCTCGTGAACTACGTGAACGGCATCACAACCCTCTACGCACATCAGGACCACAGGACCTGCCGTCATTCCCGCTTCCAGCCAAGGATAGAATGGCTTCTCAAGAAGGTGGGCATAATGCACCTTACAGATTTCAGGTGTTAACTGTGCCATTTTCATTGCAATGATTTTCAAGCCTCTTTTCTCGATTCTGGCTATAATTTCACCGGCTATTCCTCTCTGTATAGCTCCGGGTTTCAAAATAACAAGTGTCCTTTCCATTTCTTTTGATTAAGGTTATTAATTGCGGTTTTGTCAAAAATAGCAAAATTTTTAACAATTAGCCTATTTTTTGCAGCATGCAAAGTATAATGAAGAACTTTTTCTTGAACAGTGTACTGGGGCCTTGCTTTCTAATGTTGGCCGCCTCATCATGTACGGCAGAAATAACAAAGGCAGAAATCTGTGAAGATGAGCCGCTTATCATCGGTTTGAGTATAGACAGCGACGCGACGAAGTCATATCTTGATTCAAACGGAACCAGTGTCAGGTGGTGTGAAGGTGATGAAATAGCTTTATGGGCTGAATCAGGAAGCAATTATTCTCTGGAAGCGCAGAGATTCTGCCTATATGGCAGTACTGCTGACAAGGGTGTTTTTACATCACGCTTGTCCGAGGCAATGACTCCCGGGTCATATACCTATTATGTTACTTATCCCTACCCTGAATCTTTCAGTTCAAGCAATGCTGTGTTCAATATTCCTTCGGTACAGCACGGCAAGGCTGCAGGAGGGGAGGACATTATGCTCTCAAGCCCACAATCCTATACTGAACTCCTGCCTCTTTCACAGACTGACGGCTATGTTTCAATGAAGGTGGGTATGAACCATCTGATGCATGCTTTCCGCTTCTTCCTTCCTTACGGAGAGGACAGTTTCGGAACTGAAGGCGTACAGAAGATTGAGCTGGAGTTTCCGCGCAATGTGGTTGGAAAGCTTTCGCTTGATGTTACTGACTTTGACTCGGCAATCCTGACAGAGGGCAGCAACAGAATAACTCTCGAATTGGATGAGCCCCTGACCGTTTCGGGACTGTCTTCGCGCATATATGCCTATGCCCTTTTCTTTCCTACACAGTTCACTGAAGGTGAAGCCCTGAAGGTGAAACTCTACTCCAAGAGTGGAGTTTCGGTGCTTGATCCTATTGACCTGCAGGCAAGGTTTTTTGCCCCTGGGCATGCGACGTCTGTCAAGTTGGAACCTCAGGGTGTTTCCGAACTTTACAGTATTGAATTCAGAATTGCCTCAAATAATCTTGGAGAGGATGTTGGGACTGTCACTCTGACTGCACCTGAGGGTTGCGATTGGGGCAGTGGCAGCAATGTCTACACCATCAGTTCCCAGACTGCTTTCAAGGCTGGAGACAGTTTCGTCGTGGAAATGGAGAATGAGGCTGCATACAGATCTCTTTCAAATGCCACGATTACTGTTACTTATGATTCTGAACACGTCATTTCCCAAGAGATTCTAACCATTCCGGATACCTCTTCAGGTACTTCCGCAGATGTCAGCTTGAATGTTCCTTGGCTGCTGTTTGAAGATTTCTCAGGCGTTGAGAGTTTCAGCTCAAATGACAACTATACCACATCCAGCGCAGGTTCAAAAAACGCTGTTTCTTTCCTTGATGGTTGGACTGGAGGACGCATAGGCGCGTCTAAAGGCGAGAGTATCAGAATAGCTTGCAGAAGGGAGACTTCTTCAGATTACAATGCCAGAGTGGATTCAAAGCCGGTTTTCACCATCAAGAAAGCCGTCAGCATTGACGTAAGCTTTGATTATGGCGCGAACAATAAGTATGGTGGTATCTCCATCATAACCAACGGAGATGTTGGACAGACTCTTCATTTGGGTTATGTCACATCGACCGAGGCTTACAAAAGCGGTGATGAAAGCGGAGTCTTCCAGAATGGCAATAGCTTCTATATCAAGGAGTACACCGGCTCATATACAAATCTGCCGAATTCAATTACTATGACCATTGATGACTTCCCGGCCGGAAGCACGAACCGCATTACATGGAGGACTGTTATCGAGCATCAGGCAGGTACACACAACACAACCGCCTGGTTCTATATCGATAATGTCAAAGTAAGGGTTTCAGCAAATAATTGACAAATAAAAGTATTACAATATGAAAATAAGACAAGTCTTATCCACATCAATCCTCATTCTCCTGGCGCTGTCCTGCGACAGATCACTGCCGGAGGGCTATGTGGACTTCATTATGGAACAGAAAGACGAAGTAAGGGATATGACCAAGAGCAAGGTCTCTGACTACGCATCCCTGCCTTCTGCTTCCGATTTCAATCTTCAGCTTAATGATTCAAACTCAGGACTGATCTGGTCAGGTCAGGCTTCTGATTGGAACCCCTCAATGCCTCTTGTCTCCGGCTCCTATACCGTTACTGCCACTTATGGTTCCAATACGGAGGAAGGCTTTGGGAAGCCGAGTTTCAGCGGCAGCAAGCAGTTTTCAATTGCCGAAGCGGGCAGTCATCAGGTGACAATACCTGTTTCATTGACCAATTGCCTCGTCAGAGTAAGCTGTTCGAATAATTTCGAGAATTATTTCACTGATTACTCTTTCACCATCACTACCGGTGCAGGCAATGTCATTGACTTCCCGAAAGGGGAGAGCAGGGCGGCTTTTCTGGATGCCTATAAATTCACAGTAAGCGGTGAAATGACCAACCAGAATGGCGTAAAGTCCAATTTTACAAAGGAATACACAAATCTTTCAGAGGCCTGCTGCTATACTCTGAGTTTCGATGTGAACTCTGTTGGCGGCAGCTCAATCACCATCAGCTTCGACGACACTACCGAGACAGTTGATTTGGGCAATATTGATTTGAACAAATAGAAAATGAAGACAAGATATATACTTTTAACAGCCGCTGCCTTAGTGTTTGCAGCGTGCGAAAATCCTTCTGAACCTCTCTCTAAGGAAGGAACACTTTCATTTGACGCTTGCACCCTGTCAATGGACGATGAACTCATTACCAAGGCAACATCCGCAGCCGACGGCAGCTTCTGCATAATAATCAGGGATGCTTCCGGAACAGAACAGCTCAATACCACCTACGCTGATATCAAGAGCAATGGGAACAGCGTCAGCCTTCCTGCGGGCGAATACAGCCTCGAGGCCCGTTCAAGCTCGTATGATGTCCCTGCCGCTGCCTTTGAACAGCCAGTCTACAGAGCTATCAAGGATTTTACCATCACAGCAGGAAAGACCACAGACGTGGGCAACATTACTTGTACTCTTGCTCAGTGCAAGGTAAGTGTCGGATACACTGATGAATTCCTTTCTATGGTGACAGGAGATGGAGCCACTACAGTTACAGTAACTGCAGGCAATCCATTGGAGTTTGCACTCAAGCATTCCGGCAGCAGCAACAGCTACGAGTCCAGGTCAGGCTACTTCGCTGTAAACAACGGTTCCAATACAACGATGGAAATAAGCTACAAGGGCTCCATTGAGGGCAAGATCCAGAGAATGACACGTACCTTCACAGGCATCCAGGAAAGGCAATGGAGACACATTACCTTCACTAAAAAGCTTGATATTGAGGGTAATGCTACTTTCGATATCGTTATCAATGATTTTGTCTCAGACGAGGATCTCAGCAATTCGATCCCAACTACCGAGACCATAATCGGCTCGGACCCTTCTGCTCCTGCAGGAGACGGCGGCATCAGTCTCGAGTCAACCTGCTCTTACGACATCACTGCTCCTATTGCCGTTCCTTCATTGTCACAGTCCTTTGTCCTCACTATGAGGGCAACAATCCCGAACAGAGTGAAGAAGTTCGAGGTCGAGATACGCACTACGAGCGAGACTTTTGCCTCTTCGGTAGCATCAATCAATGACGGACAGACCGTGCTTGATCTTGTCAATCCATCCGCAGGAGCGCAGCAGGTGTTCTCAAGCATATTGCCTTTCCCTTATGGCAATGACGTTTACGACAAGGATGTCATCGATTTCGATTTGAGCGATGCTCAGGAGCCGCTGCTGGCCTTCCCTGGCGATCATACTTTCATTATGAAGGTTACCGACCAGCAGGGCTGCAAGAAGGAAATTCCTATTGTAATGACTGTCAAATAAGGAGGAGCAATGAAACATTCAATCATTTTCTTAACAGCAATTCTTGCTCTGACATTTACATCCTGCCAGTTGGAACTGAAGGATAAGGACAGTCTCGGAGTATTCTCGCTTGATCTTGAGTTCGATGCCCAGATGCAGACGAAGGCAATGTCATCCGACGAACTTCTTTCCAGTGCCAATGTCAAAATCTATATGGGCGATTTTTCCGGCCTGATCAGGTCATACAAGTACTCCAATATTCCCGGCACCATCTATCTGCCTGCAGATAGTTACAGGGTGGATGTTGAAGCTGGTGAAATAGCAAAATCTTCACCTGCAATGGCTTCGTGGGACCAGAAGAGCTATAGCGGTTCGACTCCCTTCCAGGTAAGTGAAGGGGTCAATACTTCCGTCAAAGTAGTCGCCAGAGTATGCAATGCCGTTACGGCTATCACTTTTGACCAGTCCGTCGCCAGCAATTTCGCCAGCGGCTATACCTTCACCATAGGAAGCGGCAGCGAGGCCACATCACAGCTCGTCTATACTGCTGATAAAAGCGGACGGAACGGCTATTTTATCATTCCGGGCAATGACGGCAGCCTCAGCTGGACCTTCAAAGGAAGCCTGAAGAATGGTAAGTCAATCGAAAAGAGCGGCGAAATCAAGAATGTTAGCGGAGGCAAGACCTACAGAATGACACTCAGCTATTCAGTGACTGACGGCCTATTAGGATTCTCTGTCAATGTTGATGACAGCCTCGAGGATATTGACGATTTGATTGTCTTTGAACCAGTATCGACAGGTCTTTCTAAATCAGCGGGTTATGAGATATGGGCAGGACATGCCACACTTCATGCGGATGTCGATGAGAGCGAGTACCCGGATCCATCAAGCATCGTTATCTCATATAGCGCCGATGGTGTCTCTTGGACAGATATCAGCGCTCAGCGTGTTGGCGATGGCAGCTACGTGGCAGTTGCAGAAGATCTCGACCCTTCTACCACCTACAGCTACAAACTCGTCATTGCCGGTGAGGTAATAGGCTCTCCTATGACTTTCACTACTGATTCTGCACCTCAGATGCCGAATTCACGCTTTGAATATACCAGCAACGATGAGAGCTCCAATTGGATTTCATTCTATGACCCATCTGCTTCTGACCCTACAGTCAGGACCAAGTGGTGGGACAATGGTAGTTCTGCATCAGCTGGAATGCTCGGATCCAAGTATGCAATATGCTACTCTGACACTGATGTGCCTTCAGGCACAGGCTCAAGCAAATCGGCAAAACTCACCTCTATTTCTGCTGCGGGCAAACTTGCAGCCGGCAACCTCTTCAGCGGTGAGTTCGCAGGTCTTGACGGTTTGAACGGAAAGGTTAACTTCGGAAGGCCTTGGAGCTCACGCCCTACCGCAGTCAGCTTCTGGTACAAATACAAGGGTGGCAAGGTAGACAAGGCAGGTGGTCCTTCAGATAACCCTCTCACAACCAGTGACTATGACCGTTGCCAAATCAAGTGTACAGTGGGCACCTGGGATTACAGGGTATATGGTGGAAGCAGGAATTCTCCTATCCAGGTCAATACAAGTGATAAGTCCACATTCTGGGACTATGACACTATAGACGGCACCATCGCCTATGGTCAGCTCACGGTTCAGGGCAATGGCTCCGAGGGAAGCTGGACCAAGGTTACAGTTCCTCTGACTTACAAGTCAGAAACGGAGTATCCTACATATATAGTGTTCTCAGCTGCAGCAAGTATCTATGGTGATTACTTTGTCGGCTCAAGCAGCAGTATACTCTGGCTTGACGAGATTGAACTAATCTATGAATAATGTATGCGTGGAAAAAGAGTCATTATCGCTTCAGCAATTGCTCTGTGTTTAAGCATAAGTGCCGGTGCACAGAACATTGACCGGGGCTATTTCAATAAAAGCAGGAATGCTATGGTCTTTGCGCCCAAAGGCAGCTGGTTTCTTGGCGGCAGCGCAGAGTATTCCTTACACGAGAACGACAAGCTCTCTTTATCAGCTTTGAAGGACTTTGATTCCAACGGTTTCAAAGTCAGCGTTTCTCCAAGTTTCGGATATATCATAAAGGACAATATTGCTGCTGGGGTAAGAATTAACTACTCTCGTAACAATGTGGATATCAATTCTTTATCTATTGGTGTGGCAGGGAACGAGTTGGACTGGAAGGACTACTGCATACTCAAACACGATTACTCTGCCGCCTTGTTCCTGAGGAACTATATTCCTGTGGATCACGCCGGAAGACTCGCCCTGTTTGTCGAGATGCAATTGAGCGGTAATGGTGGGCAGTCAAAAATACACTGCCTCAGAGATGGCAACGTAGTAGGTACATATTCCACAAACAAGGGAGCTTCCCTGGGTGTCAATGCCGGTGGCGTAGTGCTGCTCAACAAGCATTTCGGTCTGGAAGCTTCGTTGAATGTTCTGAATGCAGGCTTCAATTCGACAAGCCAGAGTCACAATCAGGTGAATTCCGGCTCCCTGAAAAGCTCGGATTTCAGTTACAATATTGATGTTTTATCATTGAAGCTCGGCCTTTATTATTATCTATAGCCTTATGAAGAAGAAAACGATTGCAATACTCATAGGGGCATTTGCCTGTCTCTCTCTTCAGGCGATTGACCGTGATTCTTTGAGGGTCTTCAAGACTTTCCCTTTTATGGATAAGGGGGGCATTCAGGCCGGAGCTTCATTCATGCATCAATCATTGAGCTCAACAAATGCTGAACTGCTCCTTTTCCTTAACGGTTTGGACATGTCAGGCCATTTGACCAGACTCAACCCTTTTGTGTCCTACTCATATGCAAAGGATAGGGCAATCGGCCTGAGCATCAAGTATCTTTCAGCGGATCTTAGCGGGCAGTCGGCCGTTGTTGACCTTTTGAACGAAGGTCTTCAGATGAAATTTGACAATGTTCGCGCCGGTTATAGTTCTTCAGGCTTCGAGCTTTTCCACAGATGGTTTACCGGCCTGGACCGTCTCGGGCGTTTCGGACTCTATTATGATACTGCTTTTGGCTATTCCGAGAACAGATTGGAGTTTTATCCCGAAAAACCTTCCGAGTCTTATATGAATGGCTATAAGTTGAGCTTTGATTTTACTCCAGGCTTTATGATGTATGTCCTTGACAATGTTGCAGTACACGTGGGACTTAACATCGCCACGCTGTCATATACAAATTTGAGACTTATTGACAAGGGTGAAGTGACAGGTGGACGTACCCGTTTTCAGAGTATGCTCAAGGGCAATCCTCTTGGTCTTGTCTATGGTATCTCAATTCAATTGTAAACTATGACGGAAAGATTTTTCACACTTCTGTGCTTTTGTTTTCTCCTTGTTTCCTGCATCGAGAACGACCTTCCATTGCCGGTGATCGAGCCCGTAATGGAAAGCCTTGAAGTGGAAGGGGCAGAGTCTGTTGTAATTGACCAAAGTACTCATACCGTAAGGGTTGTTTTGGATGAAGTCACGGATATTACGGCTGTAAAAATCGGGGAACCGAGTTTCAAGGATGATTTGTCCAAGTTGACAGAGAGCTTCCCTGTATCCATTGACCTTTCGCAGCCATTCGAGTTCAATGTCAGGACATATCAGGATTATACCTGGACCATTGCCGCGGAACAGAATATTGAAAGATATTTCACGGTCTCCGGCCAGGTCGGCAAGTCGGTAATAGATGAACGGAACAGAAGGGCAATAGCCTATGTCAGTCCCCGTATCTCGCTTTCATGGATCAGCGTCAACTCCTTGAAACTCGGTCCACGTGACATTACCGAATACTCAAGGGTATTCAATGGCCCGGTTGACTTCTCAGAACCTGTAGAAGTCAGTATCACCTATCACGGCAGAACTGAGCAATGGACATTGTATGTCGACAGGAGTGAGACCCTTGTAGATTGGGTTTCCGTTGATGCTTGGACGCGTATAGCATGGCTCACTGCTACCGGCATTGAAGGCTCGGACAATGGCTTCAGATACCGTTTGAAGGGCGACCAGGAATGGATTGAAGTAGATGCAGCATCCATAAGCTCCGATGGAGGTACTTTTACGGCTGGAATTGATGGCCTTGAGCCTCAAACGACATATGAGTGCATAGCCTATAGCGGCAATAATGAGACTCTGAGCGAAGAGTTTACTACTGGCGAGGAACTTCCTATACCTAATGCAGGCTTTGAAGTCTATTCAAAATGCGAGTCCCAGAACTATTACTCCTTCTATGACCCTGAATCTATGCTTTGGAACAAAAAATGGTGGGACAGCGGAAATTACGGTTCTACTACGGTAGGCTCAAGCTATTCTATCTGTATGCCAGATACGGATGAGAAAGCGGAGGGCGAGGCCTCTTCCCGTATGGACTCACGGTATGTTGTCATCAAGTTTGCTGCAGGCAATATGTTCTCCGGAGAATTCGGAGGTCTGGTAGGAATCCAAGGCGGAAAGGTCAACTTCGGCCGTCCGTTTACTGCTCGTCCTCAGGCCTTGAAACTCTCACTTAAGTACAAGTCAGGCAAGATCGATTACATCAACTCTTTCCCTGATTCCGAAACTGTACGTATGGGAGATGATGATAAGTGCCAGGTCTTCATTGCCTTAGGTTGTTGGGATTACCGTAAATACGGTGGTACTCCTGAATGCCCTGTCCAGGTAAATACAACTGATAGAAGCAGCTTCTTCAATCCTGCTTCAGAGGATGTTATAGCCTATGGAGTCTTCGAAAGCGACAAGAGCAGTGATGGTTGGGAGGAAATCACGATACCGCTTGATTACAGAAGCCGGTCCAAAGTACCTACCCATATCATTATCTCTTGTGCGGCAAGCAAGTATGGTGATTATTTCACAGGCTCTGCATCCAGCACCCTATGGGTTGACGATATGAAGCTGATTTATTGATATTTGAAATTGTCCATACTATTTTTTGTTAGTTTTGTGAGGAGTTTATATCTTTATCCGATTAATGTGTAAGATATGAACTCCTCGAGATCTGAACTAGTCAATAAAGCCTTTACCAAGAAGGCCATTCCGCTTGAAATGCCTTCCGGTCTTCCTTCCGATTATTTCGGAGACCTCGTTTTTGACCGCACCAAAATGCATAAGTATCTTGATGCAGACTCGCTTCAAGCTTTTCTTGACTGCATTGACAACGGAATTCCTCTTGATAGGAAAACTGCTGATGCAGTGGCTGCAGGAATGAAGAAATGGGCACTGGAACACGGTGTTACGCACGTGACGCACTGGTTCCAGCCTTTGACTGACGGAACTGCGGAAAAACACGACTCTCTCATTGACTATGACAGAAAGGGCGGAGTCATAGAGACCTTCGACGGAAAGAGCCTCATTCAACAAGAACCTGATGCCTCATCTTTCCCGAACGGTGGAATACGCGCTACTTTCGAGGCCAGAGGCTATACCGCATGGGATCCTACCTCTCCGGTTTTCATTCAGGATGATACGCTTTGTATACCTACAGTGTTCGTATCCTATACCGGTGAGGCCCTGGACTATAAGACTCCTCTTAAGAAGGCCTTAAAGGCCGTCAGTGATGCTGCGCTTCCAATATGCCGGATTTTTGATCCTAAGGTAAACAAAGTTTATTCATATCTTGGCTGGGAGCAGGAATATTTCCTCGTCGATGAGGACCTGTATGCTGCACGTCCTGACCTTATGATTACCGGACGTACCCTAATGGGCCACGCTTCATCCAAGAACCAGCAGCTTGATGACCATTATTTCGGAGCAATTCCGACTAGAGTGGCAGCCTTTATGCGCGAACTCGAGGTGGCCGGCCATAAACTCGGCATTCCTATCAAGACCCGTCATAACGAGGTGGCACCCAACCAGTTCGAACTTGCACCAATCTATGGAGAGGCTAATCTGGCAAATGATCAGAACCAGATGGTGATGAACCTGATGAATACCATAGCCCGTAAGCACGGCTTCGTTGTTCTTTTCCACGAGAAGCCTTTTGAGGGAATTAACGGTTCAGGAAAGCACAACAACTGGTCTCTGGGAACCGATACGGGTACTCAGCTTCTCGCACCTGGAAAGGATGCTATGGGCAATCTCCAATTCATCACTTTCTTCGTGAATGTGCTGGCTGCTGTTCAAAAGCACAATGCTCTCTTGAAAGCCAGCATTGCGTCAGCCACCAATGCTCACAGGCTTGGTGCCAATGAGGCCCCTCCTGCGATCGTTTCTGCCTTCCTTGGAAGGACTATGACTGAGGTTTTGCGCAAGTTGCTTGAGGTTCCGTCTGACACTCCGATAGAGATTGCCGGGAAGAAGGGGCAGTCCGTTGGTCTGGTTGAGATTCCTGAGCTCTTTGTTGACAATACGGATCGCAACCGTACTTCTCCTTTCGCATTCACCGGCAACCGTTTCGAGTTCCGTGCCGTTGGTTCGAGCGCCAATTGCGCCGGAGCCGTCACTACCATCAGCGCGGCAGTAGCCGAACAATTGATAGATTTCAAGCTGGCGCTTGACAAGGAGCTCGCGAGCGGGAAAAATGTCAATGTCGCCATTATGGATGTGCTGAAGCCTATCATTGCCTCTATCATTGATGTCATTTGTTTTGATGGCAATGGCTATTCTGAAGAATGGAGGCGGGAGGCGGCAAGACGTGGTCTGGATGTGGAGACCAGAGTCCCTGAGATGATAAAGACCTTCTCCAATCCGGCTTCCGTGGAGATGTTTACCAAGACCGGAGTGTACTCTTTGTCCGAGCTGGAGGCACGCAACGAGGTCAAGTGGGAGATTTATTGCAAGAAAGTGCAGATCGAGGCCCGGGTTATGGGTAGGATGGCATTGAACCATATCATCCCTGCCGCATTGGACTACAAGAAGGTCCTTCTGGACAATATTGCCGGAAGCAAGGAGGTCTTTCCTGAAGACTATGCTGTTGTGGCTGCCTTTGAGATAGAGACAGTAAAGAAGATTTCAGAATGTGTATCCGAGCTTCAGAAGAAGGTTGAAGATATGACCGAGGCCAGAAAACGCGCCAATGTTCTCGAGAATGCATACGCCAAGGCCATGGCCTATCACGATATCGCCGAGTCGCTCTTCTCAATTAGAAAACCTCTTGACAAACTTGAGGAAATGGTAGACAACAAGCTTTGGCCACTTCCTAAGTACAGGGAACTGCTTTTTATAAGCTAAACAATATCAATTAATTATCTTGCTATGAAAGGACAATGGAGATTGTCATCCTTTGACGCATTCTGTCTTGGAATGACAATTAAGGGAGCCTGGATCTACCGCTCGCTCCCGGACTTCGATACGTTGAAAGCTGCGCTTGTTAAGGTTTTGGCAGAGTATCCAGTACTAAGAGGCAGATATGAAGAAGCCTCAAAGTCCATCATTTGGGACAGCGAGTCCATCCCGGACCCTGTTTTCGAAACTGTGGATGCCAGTTCGACAAGCATTTCGGACATTCGGGGCATTCAGGCTTATAAACTGGTCAAGGAATATGATGTCAAGGCCTTCAAGAATGGAAAGAATGAAGCATTCAGCGCCTCTCTCGTTAAGCTTAAGGATGGAGCTGCCCTTGTAGTACAGTGCGCCCACGCCGCTTTGGACGGAAACAGTTTCTACAAGTTGATAGGGCAATGGGCTTCTGTGACGAAAGGGGAGAGCATCACTCCTATGGTGGTTGACCAGTCTCTCCTGCCTGATCCGACAGCCTTACCAAAGGAAAAGGTTGAAAAGCGCATCCTTGAGCTTGGATGGCCAAAAATCGGCCTCAAATCCGTGGTGAAGATGATATTCAATACCGTCAGAATGGCAAAGATCAAGGACACGGTCAACATTGATATCAGCCAGGAAGAAATAAGCGCCCTGCGCGACGCTGCTTCTGTGCGCAGCAATGCTGCCTTGTGCGCCATTGCAATGAAGAAGCTGCTGAAATACTATCCGAATAGAAAGACTTTCCTTTTGGCTGAGGTGGCTGACCTGAGAAACAGGGTAGACGGTATTCCTGATTCTTTTTGCGGCAATATCTCACAGGCTTTAATCCTCCCGGGCAGATTTACTTCCGATTCAAGTCTGGAGGAGCTGGCAAGCGATATTCAGAAGAAGCTTGATTTGTGCCTGGATAATAAAATAATGGATGAGAACACGCGTTTGTCGCTGGCCTCATCTGAATACAGTCTTCCGTATTTTCCTTTTGATCCATCCAAGATGAACTGCCCGAATCCTGAACTTTTCTATATAAATAATCAGCTGAAGTTCAGGGCCAATGAAATAGACTTCGGCCAGGGCATACCGGAGTACGCAGTACCTAACGACCTGGCAGATATGGTGAAGTTCTGGCAGCCGGTTTCCGGCGGACCTGTTCAGGTCATTTTCGCCGGATACCTCGCCAAAAAGATTAAAGAGCTATAATTTTGCTTTTGCATCGCAGTAGAGACATCTTACTGTCCCGTCTGCGTGAAGTTTGATACGACGTCTAACCGGCTCGCGGTTGCAGATGCAGTTTGCATTGGTACAATGGTACTTTTGTGCCTCATCTGCCTCCATTTCATCCCTTGCTGCCAGCTCGTGGGCCGGGTCGTTTTTCCAATCAATTAGCCGGCTCAGAAGGGCCATTCTTACAAACTTACCGCTTTCAACCTGACGGAAATATGCAGCGCGCGGATCGCTGTCCACTTCCTGAAGTATTTCGTTTACACGTGGCAATGGGTGAAGGATGGCCATTTTCTCCTTTGCAGTCTTGAGCTTGTCAAGTGTCAGTACGAAACTGTCCTTGACTCTGTCAAACTCGTCCTGATCGAGGAAACGCTCCTGTTGAACACGTGTCATATAAAGGATGTCAAGTTCAGGCATAACCTCTTCCATAGTCTGGACTTCTCTGAATTCCAGTCTCCTGTTAAGGTCCTCGTCATTCCTGATATAGTCCGGCAGACGAAGGTCATCCGGAGCAATGAGGATTACTTTATTGCCTTCATACCTTGCAAGCGCCTTGATTAGAGAATGAACTGTTCGTCCGAAGCGAAGGTCTCCGCAGAAGCCTATGGTGATATTGTCCAAATGACCTATTTCCCTTTTGATGGTCAAAAGGTCGGTAAGTGTCTGGGTCGGATGGGCGTGACTGCCGTCACCGGCATTGATGATAGGCACCTTGGATACTTCCGCTGCTGCGAGAGGAGCTCCTTCGATGTTGTGTCTGATGGCAATGATGTCTGCGAAGCAGCCCATTACCCTCACTGTATCCTGCATGGTTTCACCCTTGCTGACAGACGAGTTTCTGGGGTCCGAGAAGCCCAGAACGTTGCCTCCAAGCTCCATCATTGCCGTGGTGAAACTGAGCCTTGTCCTTGTACTTGGCTCGTAGAAAAGGGTGGCGAGTTTCTTGCCTTTCATTCTGGCAGTATAATACTCGGGATGCGCAATGATTTCCTCGGCAAGAGCAATTATATTATTGGTCTCAACCAGAGTGAGATCGGTAGGGTCAATCAAGTGTTTCATAGACTATCTCTAAACTTTAGAACCGTTTCTTTTTGCTCGTCAGTGATATAATTCTCCTTGACTGCGATATCTACAAGTGCGTCAAGGTCTGACAATGAATAATTTACTGTATTCGCAGCGGCAATGCGGTCTAAGCCCTTTTTCAGTCCGTAGGTGAAGATGCTGACTATTCCGAGAACCTCAGCTCCCGCTTCACGCAAAGCTTCTACCACCTCGATGCAACTGCCTCCCGTAGAGATGAGATCCTCTACAACCACAACCTTGGTACCGGGCTCCATTCTGCCCTCAATACGGTTGCTGCGACCGTGGTCCTTTGCGCTGCTGCGAACATAACCCATTGGAAGGTTCAGTATGGTTGCCGTTATGGCAGCGTGAGCGATTCCGGCTGTAGATGTTCCCATAAGCATTTCACAATCAGGAAAATGCTGCAATATCAACTGAGATAGTCCGGCCTCAATCTTGGATCTTACTGAAGGTGAAGAAAGTGTGAGTCTGTTGTCACAGTAGATAGGGCTCTTGATTCCGCTGGCCCAAGTGAACGGCTCATCAGGACGGAGAAAAACCGCCTTGATAGATAGAAGCTCCTTTGCAATGATAGTCTTCATAATATTCAGATATTTATTCTCCTAAAAATTCTGCTACACATCTTTCATAGGCAGCAACCGGGAATTCTGCCGCTGTGATTGGCCTTCCGACCACGATGTAGTCCGATCCCAGTTCCCTGGCTTTGGCTGGAGTGGTGATGCGGACCTGGTCATCCTTCGCAGCATCTGCGAAACGTACTCCCGGGGTAATTGTAAGGAAGTTTGCTCCGCATCTTTCCTTGATGATACCTGCCTCAAGGGGGGAACAAACCACGCCGTCGAGACCCGCTTCTCTGGTGTTTTCAGCATATTTGGCAATGCACTCGCTTATGCTGGCATTAATGAGCAGTTCCTCCTGCATCCTCTGCTCGCTGGTAGAAGTGAGTTGGGTCACAGCAATGAGTATAGGTCTGCTGCCATCCTCTCTTGTGAGCCCTTCGAGGGCGGCTTTCATCATTTCAATCGTGCCTGCCGCGTGAAGATTGGTCATATCCACATCAAGCTGTGAGAGCACGCTCATAGTCTTCCTTACTGTGTTGGGAATGTCGTGAAGCTTGAGGTCCAGGAAAATTTTGTGACCGCGTTTCTTGATTTCCCTTACAATCTCGGGACCTGCCGCATAATAAAGCTCCATACCTATCTTGACGAAAGGCTTCCTTCCTTTGAAAAGGTCGAGAAACTCGAGAGTCCTTTCTGCGCTGCTGAAGTCGCAGGCTACTATAACGTCTTTTGCCATACTTATTTAACTATTCCTATTATATCTTTCAATCTTTCTATTCCCAGTCTGTCCATTTCTGCTGGAAGCGCTTCAATAATCTCCTTGCAAGCATAAGGATTGTGGAGATTCTCTGCTCCCACTTGAACGGCTGATGCACCTGCCATCATCATCTCAATCACGTCCGATGCGCTGGCTACACCACCGCAGCCAATCACCGCAATATTGCAAGCATTGGCAACCTGCCATACCATTCTCAGCGCCACAGGGAAGATAGCCCTTCCTGAAAAACCGCCCATTTTGTTGGCAATCACGGGCTTGCGCCTCATTGTGTCAATCCTCATTCCGAGCAGGGTGTTTATCAGGGTGATGCCGTCAGCTCCTGCTTCCTCACAGGCCTTTGCAATGGCTACGATATCCGTGACATTCGGGCTGAGCTTGATGAAGAGTTTTTTCGTCGTGACAGCCCTGACTGCAGCCGTTACTTCCGCTGCTGCCCGGGCAGAGGTGCCGAAGGCCATTCCTCCGTTATGGACATTTGGACAGGAGATGTTCACTTCGAGTATCTCCACCTGCTCTTCTTTATCCATTCTCTCGCAGCACTGAACATATTCATCTACTGAAAATCCGCTGATATTGGCAATCAATGGTTTGCGGAAGCAGTTTCTGAGTTTCGGAAGCTCCTCGCTTATTACCTTCTCCAAGCCCGGATTCTGCAGTCCCACGGAGTTGATAAGGCCGGATTCACATTCAGCTATGCGTGGAGTAGGGTTTCCGAATCTTGGATTAAGGGTCGTGCCCTTGAAAGAAATGGAACCGAGTATGTTGATATCATAAACTTCGGCCATCTCATAGCCGAAACCGAATGTTCCACTCGCCGGTATTACAGGATTGTCGAGTTCCACCCCGCAAAGGCTGGTGGAGAGCCTGTCTTTCAATTCTACCATACCAATTCCTCCCTATTGAAAACCGGTCCTTCCTTGCATATGCGCTTGCCTCCTGTCATCGTCTTGCAGGTACAGCCCATACAGATTCCGAAGCCGCAGCCCATCCTTTCCTCGAGAGAAGCCTCTCCCGGAGCATCACAGACCTTGCACAAAGCCTTGAGCATAGGCATAGGCCCGCAAGTGTAAAAATAGTCGAATTCAAGACCCTTCATCGCGTCGGTGACGAAGCCCTTCACTCCTTCCGACCCGTCTTCGGTGGCAATGATGAGGGTGAGCCCCTGTATTGCCTCAAACTCCTGACGATAAAAGATTTCCGAGGCGTTCTTGAAACCGCAGATGACAGTCTGCCTGAGGCCGCGGGCTGCAATTTCCTTCGCAAGCTTATATAGCGGGGCCACTCCTATTCCTCCACCGATCAGCAAAGGCTTGCGGCAATCCTTTCCGCTGTTGAAACCGTTTCCAAGCGCGGTGAGAACATCTATCTCATTGCCAGGCAGCAGCTCGGACATTTGTGCCGTGCCCTTGCCCACAACTCTGTAGGACAGGGTCAATGTTCCGTCCTCTTCCCAGTCGCAGACGGAAATAGGTCTGCGGAGGAAGAGACCGTCAAGGTCCAGATTCACGAACTGGCCGGCCTTCTGGACATTAGTGCAGCCGTCCAATTTCATTTCCCATATATTCTTGGCAATCAATCGATTGCTTTTGACGATCAGTTTATGCCTTTCCATATTCGTATACTGTCTTTCCATCCTTGATGGTTCTTATGCATCTGCCCTTGACCTTCCATCCTTCGAATGGAGTAGCCTTGCCCTTGGATTTGAATTCACGGCTGTCGATGCTGTATTCGCTGTTGAGGTCAAAGATGGCTAAATCGGCCTTCTCGCCTACGCGCATTGCACCTCCTATGCGGAATATCCTTCTCGGATTATCGCACATAAGCTTAATCAGTGCTTCGAGACTGATGATTCCCGTTTCGACCAGATTGGTGTAGAGCAGTGGAAATGCAGTTTCCAGACCGACTATGCCCATTGCGCTGCCTTCAAGACCTTTCGCCTTCTCTTCTGCTGTGTGAGGTGCATGGTCGGTGGCAATGCATTCTATCGTTCCGTCAAGTATTCCCTTGATGAGTGCATCCCTGTCAGACGCTGACCTGAGAGGCGGATTCATCTTGAAACGTCCTTCTTCCTGAAGATCCGCGTCACTGAGAATCAGATAATGCGGTCCGGTTTCTCCGCTTGCCTTGGCGCCCTGAGCTTTGGCGGCGCGCAGGGCTTCTACACTTTCAGCAGCAGACATATGGCAGATGTGATATCGGCATCCTGTCTGAAGGGATAGCTCGAGGTCACGAACCACCTGGGCCCATTCGCTCTCGGAGCATATTCCTCTGTGGCCGTGAACCTTGGCATATGTTCCGTCGTGTATGTAACCTCCGTGAAGAAGTTCATTGACTTCACAATGGGCTGCTATCAGGACATCTTCTTCCGCAGCCTTTTCCATTGCCAGACGCATCATTTCTGCCGTCTGGACCCCGCTGCCGTCGTCCGAAAAGGCCACGGCCTTGTCCTTCAAAGCTTTGATGTCCACGAGTTCCTCGCCCTTCCTGCCTTTTGTGATGGCAGCATAGGGGAGAACGTCGATTATGGCGTCCCGGTCAATCAATTCCTGCTCGATTGCAATGTTTTCGGGACTGTCCGGGACGGGGGAGAGATTCGGCATAGCGCAGACACAGGTATAACCGCCCGCCGCTGCAGCAGCACTGCCGCTGGCTATGGTTTCCTTGTCAGGCCTTCCGGGAACCCTGAGATGCACGTGAACGTCTGTAAGTCCATAACAGACGGTCTTTCCTTCAGCATCAATGATTTCGTCGCTCTCTTCCGCTTCGATTCCGGCCTCAATCGCAGCAATTATTCCGTCGCGTATCAGTATGTCAGTCTTAACTTTGGTGCCGTCAAAAATGACGGTCCCGTTCTTGATTATAGTTCCCATTATTATCCAGCTCCGGTCCGGGCTGCCCCGTAAATAAAAAACAGGCGACTGATAGCAGACGCCTGTTCATAAAAAACTATGTTTCAAAAGAATAAGAAACGCAAGACAGAACTTGTCTGTCCTCACGATGAATCTTATTCACGAATAATGCTTTCATATGTTACAAAAGTAATCATTTCATCTCTCTTTTTCAAACAAATTCGAGGCAATGTTATGAATGCAGCAGGATATTGCTACTTTTCTGCGAAATGTCCGGGACAGACTCCTGCTATTTGCTTGTCTATGAATCTGCCTTCTTTATCAAAGCGGTATAACAGGCCCCTGTTCTTGTAATCAACTGCATCCGTAAGGTAAACCTTGCCCTGATTGTCGATATGTATGCCGTAAGGGCTGATAAGGCTTTTGATCGTTCCTGTCAATTCGTCTGAAATGATGCCGTCACTGATGCTGACGCTTGCACTTCCCTGCGCTGATCCGGAGGCATTGATATTAATGGTCTTGATATACCAATTGAAGCTGTTGCTGGCCCAATCATAGTTTGATCCCATTGTATAGAAGATTCCTTCGTGAACGGCTGCGTAGGTGGAAGGAAAATTGAAGCTCTCGACAAGCCTTTCGTTCTCGCAGTCGAAAATGAAGGAGCCTGCAGGGTTGGCACCATAGTCGCCGCACGCATTTACAAGCAGATATTGCGGATATTTGTCATTCTGGACAAAGGCTCCGTAAAGGTTCATCATACCAGTGTCGACGCGTTTGATCTCGCGCATTGAAGCTGCATCGACCACGGAGATGCTTTTCTCGTAGCCGTGGTCTCCAAGGTATGCATTGCCACCGCTGTTGGCAACGTACAGCCTGCCGTTATAATACGCTATGCCCTCAGGCTCGTAGCCCACCTTTACCCTTGCCTTTACGCTGAAGTTCTCGAGGTCAAGTTTTACTACTTCGCCTCCGTTTGCCCAGCTTGTTACGAAAAGATTTTTCTCGGCAGGATCTACAGCTAACTTTCTGCAAGCAGGTACTGCTTCAATTCCAGCGATATGCTTGCCATTGTGGGAACAGAACTCGATAATGTTGGAAGCGTTTATGGCTATGATTATATACTTCTCAGTTACAATGATATCATTGGCCACATCACCGAGCGGAGTTCCATTTATGGGAGCATAAAGGTCTTCGCTTAAATTGCCGCTTTCAAGATTCAGGCAGGAAAGGGAGGCATTGTTTTCTCCCATAGAGCCTTCATTGAGTATATATAGGGCTTTGCTGGCTTCTTCGCCCTGATTTTCATTTCTTTCGTAGCCATTGCACCCGCAGACGAGGATCAGGGCGGCAGCAATGGTGTTGATCAGCTTGATTCTTTGAATAATGATAGATTTAAAACTTTTCATTTCTTTGTCTTATTATTATAACTTGAATTCCAATTTTAGGGCAGCATTTCTCCCGGGCATGGGATAACGGTTTACAACCTGGTATTGTTGGTTGAGCAAATTATTGATTTCTATGTTTATGGCCATTTTCAGGCTGCTCAAATCCAAGGCTCTGGACAGTTTTAAATCGATTGTAGCCCAGGGTTCCATCCTATTTGAAGCGCTGTTGTCAGATGCCCTGTATCTGACTCCGGTGTAAAGGCAGGAGATGCTGCCGCTCCAGGCCCCTCTTTCCACGAATAGCAGGGCTGAAGCGCTGTGCTTTGGAGTATAAGGGATTTGACCTCCATACCAATGACTGCCCGGGTACGAGCAGTCCATAGCTTTCTGGAATGTGTAATTGAGCCTTGTATTGCAGCCGACTCCGCATATCCTGAAACTGTTGTTCAATCCTATTTCGGCCCCCATACCCTTTACCAGTCCAAAGTTCATCATTGACCAACGGAACTGGCTATACACGGGCATTGCCACAATCTTGTCCTCGATCCTGCTGAGATGGAAATCGCTGCTGATACTGCCGGTGAAGCGCTCGCGCTCAATGAAGGTCACAGTGGCTCCGAGGTTCAGCTCTTTTGCGCTTTCCGGTCGAAGCTTGACATTGCCTATATTGGTGTAGTACAGCTCGTTGAGGCTTGGAGGACGGAAGGTCGATTTATAGAAGGCTCTCAACTGGTAATTGCCCCGGCTCCATCCCAATACCAGGGACGGGCTCAGCTTTGATAGCGGAGATGCTTGATTGTCAGTGATATCCTTTACGAGAGTGTGGAGCAGGGAGGCTTGCACGTCAAGTCCTTGGCAATTGGCCGAGATGGCAGCGGCGGTCTTTATGTCAAGGCGTATGACAGGACTGAAATCCTTGACATCGCAATTCAAAGCTGAAACATTCCCGTCGGTCGCCAAATTGACTGAAAGGAAAGAGAGCGGATGCCATGCTCCTGCAGCCGATAGGAACAATGAGTTCTGATTATATTGGTTCTGAATATGTGTGCCAGCTGAATGCTCTGCCGGAATAGATTCGTATTCCAGCCTGTCGCTGCTCAGTTTCGAGTTCAGGAGCAATGACAATGCCTCGCCGACACTTTTCCAGGAAGCCTGGACGAAGCTGTTCCTGTCTGCTTGTCTTTCATTTGCGCTGTATTGGTCGGAGAGTCTTCTGATTACCGGTCCGGGTAGACCTCGTTCGGAAAGGTAGAAATAGGCGTTTACTTGCAAATCTCCTCCGCCCGCTTTTGAGTAGAGGCCCAATTCGCTTCGGAAAGCCTCGACGTCGCCGTTTCTGCGCCTGCCTATACTGTCTTCATAGTTATTCCTGATTCTGTAGTGGTATGCGCCGTTCGTCCTGAGGTAGTTGCCCTCAGCGCTTATAGACATTGCCTTCAGTTTCCTTTCATATCGCAGTCCTGCATTGGCGGTGGAGAAGCTGCCATAACCAAGTGTCGCCTTCAGATTTCTGTCACTGCTGTCGAATTCTGGCTTTTTGCTCTTCAGGTATACTGCTGATGCAGATGCAAAATCGCTTGCACTGAGCAGACTCCCGCCTTTATTGGCACTGAAAATGCTGATTTCTTCCAGATTATCGAGCGAATATCGTCCCAAATCCACCTGCCCGTTCTGTGCGTTGTATATTTTGATTCCGTTATAAAAGATAGCTGTATGCTGGGATCCGAGAGATCTGATATCTACGGTTTTCAGGCCTCCTATACCGCCGTAATCTTTAATATATACTCCTGAAAAACAGCGTAATGCATCGCTAATAGATTGTGAACTCAGCTGCTGGAGGGCTATACCCGATAGTTTCTGCGAAGGAGTGATCGGACGTTCGCTATAGTCAATGACCCTGCCCGCCCGCAGTGTATCACCGACTTCCGCGCCCAAGTATTTTTGACCGTAACAAACAAGCCCCCTGATAAGCAGGAGCGACAATATGAATAATGCTTTTTTCACGATTCTTTTATCCCGTTATCCCGCAGGATGCATCAATCTGGTTCCGTCAGGTGTTCTGGCTTGTCCGTCAATTGAAGGTCACGGACTTACAGTAGCGGGTACTGTCACGGAATTTAACCGTGTTTCCCTGAATGAGGAGCTTACTCCGTCTCCGGAATTGGTACAAATATAGTTTTTTTGCGTTATATTTGCAACTCATTTGTTCCAAAGCGCATGTCGCTCACACATCCACAGACAAGGCTGGAGATGAAGTTTGTATTCATTGTTAACGGCAGGAAGGATAAAAAGTTCCTGCTGAAGGAGTTGAAAAAAGCCATCGAATCCCTCGGCAGGGAAGTCGATTATGAAATATTTACTACCAGAGCACCACGCGATGCCACAGAGTATGTGAAATCCTACAAGGTTGACGGTCCTGTGTGCTTTGTCGCGTGCGGTGGGGACGGAACTATCAATGAAGTGGCTTCAGCGGTGGCTTGCGAAGAAAACAAGTATCTAAGCGTTTATGCTGCCGGTACAGGCAATGATTTCATCAAGTACTACAAGAACATCAGTTTCCGTGACCTGAACGCCATTATTAACGGAAAGCACGAGAAGATTGACATACTCAAAGTCGGTGAGCGCTTTTCGATAAATGTGTGCAATTTCGGCTTCGATTCGGCTGTGGCAAGTCTCGGGGCCAAGCTTTCCGCCAAAGGGGTACCATATGCCTATCGCTTGAGCATAATCCCTGCGCTTTTCGGTGGACTTTCGAAGAGGATCAGCGTCCGGGCGGACGGAGAACTTATCTGCGGGGACAGAATGCTGCTTTGCACTCTTGGAAACAACAGTTACAATGGAGGTGAATTCTGCTGTGCTCCACGTGCTGTGAACAATGATGGTCTTATTGAGCTTTGTCTGGTGAAACCGATAAGCCTCTTCCGCTTCGCTTCGATGATTTCGGTTTACAAGCGGGGAGAGCATCTGGATGACCCAAGAGTGTCCGACTGCATCATATACAGAAGGGTGAAAAGGGTTGATATTTCCTCCCCGAAGGAAATTGAATTGTGCATTGACGGCGAGATGATATCTGGCCGTGATTTTGTTGTGGAGATACTGCCTTCAGCTGTCAATTTCATCCTTCCGGAAAGATAGTGGTAAATAAGTACTAAATAAGTACAAGTTTAAGGTTGTCAGGCATTTAGCTAATATGAAGATGAGTGATTTTTTATTGAAAGGTGTTCTGCTGTCGGGTCTGTTTGTGATGATAGCTTCCTGCGGAGGAAACAAACCGGGTCCCGAACCCGTGACTCCTGTTTATGGAGACTCGGAAATCTATATGACTGTTCCTGTAGTTGAGTCGGCAGGCAACACTTCCATCAACTCAAAGGCTGAGGATGAAGTACAAAGCAAAGCCTCGATGGAAGAGAATGACAATGGTTTAAGATTTGTATGGTCCAAGTCTGATGCGATTGCTATTGTGACAGAAGAGGGAAGCGCCAAGTATCCTGTAAAGGAAACTGCCAAGAGTTCAGCCTCTTTCAAAACAGAAAGCGCTATGGCTCCGGGAACAAGCTGCAAGGCCTTCTTCCCATATGATGCTTTTTCCGAGCCGTCTCCAATTCTCGACTTCAGCGCTCCGACTATCAGTTCAAACGGTTCCAAATCCGGCCTTTACTCTCCACTCTATGCATCTTCTGCCATTAATCAAAGCGGCGGTGCAAAGTTCGAGGCCAAGCATCTCAGCGCCTTTGGCTTCTTTGGACTTGACATCCCTGTGAACGGACAATTGTCCACATTCTCCCTGCTCCCTTTCAATGACGAAGTGCCCCTTGAGACAGTTCTGGATTTAAATGACGCCAGCCAGAAAGTTAAGACAAGTGCAGTCGCTCTCAGAGCAGAGCTGGAGAACATAAGCACATCTTCGAAGAACAGGACACTCAAGACCTGGCTTTCATTTGCTCCTCACGACTATTCCAGACAGAATGTGGCAGCTGTAGTCGAGGATGCATACGAAGGACTATACTCACTATCCCTTGATGGAAAGAATTTACAGGCTGGCAGACTGTATGCTTGGGAGGGCGATATGATAGAGTATTCCAACTCTGAAAAATCCACATTGACAGTTACTACCGATCTTTCGAATGTTTCTTCTGTACAGAAGAATATTTCAAATATGAGTGTGCCGTTTGGCCAGTTTTCCGGAATCACCCACGTTGAAGGTTCACGTTACGCCGTTGCTCACGATCAGGCCCGTGGCGGCGGCATTTACTTCCTCGACCTCCAGTTTGATTCGAAGGGCAATGTGACAGCGGCATCACAGGAAATACCGGAGGCGACTTTAAAGGGAGCTGCAAGCCGCGACGTTGAGGGAATAGTCTATTTACCTTCTTCGAAGACCTTCCTGACTTGCGGAGAAACAAATCAGGACATACTCGAGTATGACATCGAGGGCAAGCCGACGGGCAGAAAGCTTGAAATCCCGGAGGATATGGCTTCTGCCTCGCTCTGCCAGAACAATCAGGGCTTTGAGTCCTTGACTTATAATTCCAAAACGGGCCTTATCTGGACTACCACGGAGGCCCCTTTGAATAAGGATATGGAACTTTTCAACAAGAACGGCCGTCTTATCCGTCTTCAAAGTTTCAAGGAAGATTTTTCAGCAGGACAGCGTTTTCTTTATCTCATCGACAAGCCGGAAATCGAGAATGAAATTAACTCCTCAACCTACGGCTACGGAGTTTCGGATATGCTCGCTCTTGACGATGGGAAACTGATTGTGATGGAGCGTGAGGTCTATGTCAATATATCCAAGCTCACAGTGTGGTGCAAGGTCCGCCTCTATTTGGTTGACCCTGTGAATGACAAGGGAGGAATACTGAACAAGTCTCTCCTTGCAAGTTTCAAGACTTCATCAGGAGCTTTGGCAGATTATGAGGGTATGTGTGAAGGTCCTGTACTTCCTGACGGCTCGAAGACCATACTTCTCATTTGCGATTCGGCAGGCGGAAAGGCATATAGCGCTTTCCACCTTTCCGATTACATCCTTACCATTGTGTACAGATAGCCACCTGACGCGTACAGACAGCTTTAGTCAAGCTGTCTGAGTACCTCCTTTATAGCTGCCTCCAGCTGAGGGTCCTTGCCGGTCAGTCTGTCTTTGAAAGTGTTCCTGACATAAATGTCAGGTTTTACTCCTACTTTTTCAAGGTCTTCTCCCTCGAGATTATAACAGCCCCAGGCCGGGATTCTGCAGCTTGACCCGTCAAGAAGGCGGAACGATGATGTGAAGATGATCCATCTGTAGGTTTCCGTTCCCACCATAGTTGCTATCCCAAGGGTCTTGATGCTGTTTGAAGTTACCTCTGCATCACTGAGACTATGCTCATTGACGAGGACTACAATAGGCTTGCCCTTTGGAGTGACGTTAGGATGGGTGGAAGTCGGGAAGTCCCTGTAGCTCCATTCGAAGCTTTTTTCCTGTCTGAGGAAATCTATCACCTCTCTGTGTACATTGCCTCCGTTGTTGTAGCGCAGGTCGAGTATCAGTGCATCCGAGTCATGGGCTTCCGAGTACATCGCCAACAGGAAGTCGTTGAGGTCGCTTTCACCCATAGCGCGCATATGGTGGTATAAAATGCGCCCCTTGCTCTTTTCATTGACCATAGCCTTTCTCTGTTCTTCCCATTCGGCATATTCGAGGGTACGAAGCTCTGAAAGACCTGTTGTGTGGAGTTTGACATCCTTTTCCTTTCCTGCACGCCTGAAGCTGAGCTTGATTTCATCTGACGGAACGGCTGAAGCGAAGTACATCTCCCTGTTGGCATTCCTGTCAATCATTACACCATTTACGGCAATGAGTTCGTCACCCTTTTTTATGTCGATACCGACCTTGTCGGCAGGAGAGTCGGTGATGATCCTTTCGACTTTGTAAGGGTCCTTGTTATCGAAGACAATACCGGTAGCCAAAGTATGGATCTTGGTTTCTGTTCTCTCTTCATTGCCATTCGAAGTGAAGCCGAGATGCGATGAGTTGAGTTCTCCCAGCATATCGGAAATGAGGGTGCGGAGGTCCTGGCGGTTCTTCACATATGGCAGGAAGGAAGCATAGCGGTCGCGAACTGCATACCAGTCAGCTCCGTGGAAATTGACATCGTAGTAGTTCTGCTCAAGTACTGCCCAAGTCTCGAAGAACATTTGTGAGAATTCGTCGGCAAGTACTTTTTCAAGATTTTTAGCTATGCTTATCTTGCTCGTACTGAGCGAGTTAGGATCAATTTTCAGGATATTGCCCCCTGAAAGGGCATAGAGCTCGTTGTCTGAATGGAAGAAACTTCCTCCGTTGAGGTCCTTGATTGCCTTGGGCTTGGCCTCGGGATCCTTAAGGTCCAATGCAAATACTGAACTTCCGTTCCCGTTGTAGCTGCTGTAGAGCAATAGGCTCTTGTCCTTTCCAGAGAAGATGTACAGCCCGGATTGGGATCCGCTTCTCTCAACCCTTTGCATCCTCTTGTAGACATTGCCGAAGTCAATCTCCAAGCCTTTATACTCCTCCTTCTTTACTTCCTTTTTGTCTGCCTTCCTATCCTGGGCTGTTTCTTTCTTCCCGTCGTTGTCATCTTGGAACAGCTTGTCGAAGCTGTCTGACTTGAAAGGCGTGTCATATTTCTGCAGAGGAAGCCTGTATAGTGCGCTTTGTGCGCCCCTTGGGAATGAGGTGGAAGTAGGGTTTGAAAGGAAGTACAGATATTTTCCGTCAGGAGAGAATACGGCATTCTCATCAACTGACGCAGAATGCGTAAGGTTCCTGAGTTTCTTTTCCTTTACGGAATAGATGTAGATGTCGGGCTCAAAGTGGTTCATTGCATCGAAGGCAATGTAGTCATCTTCCGGTGAGAAGGAGATATCATAACCCTGGAAGGACCAGAACTCGGCTTCCGCAATCCTCTCAGCGCTGTCACTCTCCATATTGTAGAGCATTACATTGTGGTTTCCCTCAATGAAGGCAATCTTGTCGCCCTTGTTGGATTTGGTGAGGTTCTTTATATTGCTCTCTGTCCTGTAGATCAGTCTTTCCTTCGAACTGTTGTCTCCTGAAATGCTGTAGAGGTCAGTCCAGCCCCTGTTTGTTCGGGTGAAGTAGATAGTTTTATTGTCCTTGCCCCAAAGCACTTCGCTTACCCTTTCATTCGAAGGGGTGTCGAGTTTCTGGAGGTACTTCGCTTTGGCGTCTGAGACAAAGAGCTGGCCTCTGATAATGAGGGCGAATTTCTTGCCGTCAGGGGAGACTGCTGCTCTCGAAGGCTTCTGCTCCTGGAAATGGCGTTTCACTTCCACCGTGCTGCCATTGACAATGATTTCAGGTTCGCTGGTCTTTCCGCTGCTCAGGTCAAGCAAGTTGATGGCATAGTCCTTCAGAAAGACCATTGCCGAACCGTCGGCTGATATGGACGGATATTGCACCGACTCGTCGAATCCGGTCAGACGCAGAGGCTCCTTGCCTTTGACATATTTGTAGATGTTTCCTTCCTTGTTGAATTCATCGCTGACATAGTAGATGTTGCCCTTGCGGTCCACCATAGGCCACTGGTCCTTGCCCTCGTAGTCGCTTAATTCTTTGTAAGTCCCGTTTGAAGGATTCCAGGACTTGATGTTCGGATTATGGTCTCCTACGTAGCCCTTTCTTGTAGGGAAATTGATGCTTTCAGTCGATTCGTTGAAGAGGAATTCTCCCGTCTTCGGATTCTCCACCAGATTGACTACTGTGTTGAAGTAGCCCTCGAACATAAGCTCGGGGGTACCGCCTTCCGCCCTGACTCTGTAACTTGTCTTCCTGGCACCGCTTCTGGTTGACTCAAAATATATGTATTTCGAGTCTGCTGACCAGGAAACCGGACTGTCCGTAGCTTCGCTGTAGGTGAGCTGCTTCAGTTCCCCGCTCTTGAGCTTTATTATATAGACATCTCCATTACCCTGAGTATCCGATGAAAAGGCGAGGTATTCACCATTCGGGGAAACAAGTGGCCGGTTTTCATAGCCACCTATGTTTACGGTACTGCGGGCTGTTCCGCCCTCGGATGCTACAGAATAAATATCTCCGTTATAAGAGAAATAAATCGTCTTGCCATCCGGCGAAAGACTTGGGTAATAGGCGAAGCGGAGTTTGTCCGCATTTGCATTTGTGGCAACTGTCAAAGCTGCGAGGCAAACGAGAAGCAGTTTTTTCATACAACTATTATGTTCAAATCAATCTTTACAAACTTAATCAAACTCTCGTAAATATTTTATAAGTTTGCTGAGTAGTTTTCCTAAGAATAACCAATAAATCTGCCTTATGAAAAAAATCCTGACCCTCCTGTTGGCTTTCTCGCTGGCATCTGTATCCTTCAACGCAGCTTCCCAGGCAATGTTCAAGCTTCCTGAAAACATAGTCTGCTCCGAAGTGAAGCCTTACAATCCCCAGGGAGATTCACGACTTGAAGGACAATCCTACAACTTCTCTGCTACCATACTCGTATATCCTGATACCAGGCTCGATGAGTCAGCTGCCCGTGCTTTGATGGAAGAAATCGATTTTAGTGAGGCCAGAAGCTATGCCAATGCCTCCGTCTATGTAGTCAATCCCCTTGGAGCAAAATACGAGGCCGATGCCGACTATGAGGCCTTTGTCAATGTTTACAACAGCTTGCGCTCCGGGAACTTGAAACTCGTTGGAATAGGCAATGGCGCCACTTTCATCAACAGTGTGCTTGCTCCAAGGGCTGCAGGTTACATCGCGGGCATACTCAGCATAGGAGGGAAAGCGGCTAAACTCCCCAAAGGCACCCCTCACGACGGTGTGCCAGCTTATATAGCAGGTGTCAATGCTACCCGCTCAGCAGCCTCATACATCATTCTCAACGATGCACAGAAATGCGGAGAGAACCTGTATTGCAATGAATATGAGCCTCTTTTCAAGGTAATGGTCAATACTGACACGAAGGCTACAATGAAAGAGCTTTTCGCCGATGCATGGAGCAGGCTGCTTTCAAAGAGCTATCGCTTCAACAATTTCGGGCATACCCATTATGAAGGCTGCAAGCTCGGAGAGTACGGTATCAATGAGATTGAACCTTATATCAATCTCGCTGACCTTAAGATAGTGCGCAAGGCTGTGGAACAGCCTCAGGGCAAGGATGCCAAGTGGCTCTGGTACGAGTACTGGCCGGAGGAACTGATGGAAGGCGCCCCGGAACACAGTGTGCCGGTAATGGTCCTGCTTCACGGAAATACCAATGACCCAAGGACCCAGGCCGAGACTTCGGGCTTCATTCAGCTTGCAGGAGAGGAGCGTTTCTTTGTCGTTGAAATGGAGTGGCAGGGAAGCGCCTATTATTCAGCTATGGGCCACGATGGGGTTGAAAGCACCATACTCAACCTGCTGGCAAAGTATCCGCAGTTGGATCCGTCCAGGGTTTACGCTGAAGGCCTTTCTGCAGGTTCGATGACCGCTTCTGCCTTGGGAATCAAGAAATCCCATATCTTTGCCGCAGTAGGAGGCCACTCGGGCGGTCTTATGGGCGGACGCAATTACGGCTATGGAGTAAACAGTCTGGAAATTGAAGCCACACAGAAAAGGGGAGCGGTGGAAATGCCTTACTGCTCTGTCCTTGGAACTGCAGACAAGGTAGTTCCTTTCATCACTCCTGACAATTATAAAGGCAATGGCTATCTCAATGCCTGGAACATATATCAGACCATGAACGGAATGCCTGTTGTACGAGAGCTCGATTTCAGTATCGATCCTATCTTCGGCCAGAAGCTCGAAGACAGGCAGACCCTTGAATTCAAGAAGGGTTCCGGCATCACCGTCGAGTGCGGACAGATGTACAAGGACGGAAAACCGCTCATCAAGATTGTAGCCGTAATGAACTACGGACATTGGAATTTCCAGCCAGCCGCCAGAATAATGTGGGACTACTTCAAGCAGTTCTCACGTGATCCTGAAACACGCAAGCTTGTCTATTCTCCTTCAGTGAAGTAGGATGATCGCAATATCAGCCTCCTTCTGAAGGGCTTAGTACTTTATATTTGAGAAAGATTTGGCGAGACCTCCGGCTGCCGTCTCTTTGTAGAGGGACGGCAGATCGTGTCCCGTTCTTTTCATTACTTCCACGACCCTGTCGAAGGATACGCGGTGATGACCGTCGGAAAAGGATGCATAGAAATTGGCATCAAGCGCTCGCGTAGCTGCGAAAGCATTTCTCTCTATACAAGGAATCTGGACGAGGCCGCAGACCGGGTCGCAGGTCATGCCGAGGTGATGCTCAAGCCCCATCTCCGCTGCATATTCTATTTGGAACGGTGTGCCCCCGAAGAGCTGGCAAACAGCGGCGGCGGCCATTGCACAGGCTACTCCTACCTCTCCCTGGCACCCTACGTCAGCACCTGAGATAGATGCATTGCTCTTAACTATATTTCCGATGAGTCCGGCGGTAGCGAGGGCGCGCAGGATGCGGTCGTCACTGAAATTGTGCCCCTTCTTCATATGGTAGAGTACCGCAGGAACAACTCCGCAGGAGCCGCAGGTAGGCGCTGTCACTATTATTCCTCCTGAAGCATTCTCCTCGCTTACTGCCAGAGCATAAGCGTGAACGAGACCTCTGGACTGCAGGCTTGGCTTATAGCCATTGGCCTTGACATAATAATTGGCTGCCTTTCTCTGGAGGTGAAGCGGTCCCGGGAGGACTCCTTCGTGTTCCAGTCCATTCTCAACAGACTGCTGCATTGCCTGCCATATCTTTCTCAGATAGTCCCAAATGCCCTTTCCCTCGCATCTTTCCACATATTCCCAGAAGGTGGATCCGTTATTGTCGCACCAATTGAGTATGTCCATCAGCTTGTCCATATCATAGACGTCGGGAGACTTGTCCGTTTTGCCGTCGCTTATGCTTCCTCCGCCTATGCTGTAAACGGTCCATTCATCCGTGCTCTTTCCTTCGTTATCCTTGCTCACGAATTTCATTCCGTTGGGGTGGAAGTCAAGTACTATATCAGGTTTCCAGACTATCTCTACAGGAGCGAGAGGAGTAAGGACATCAAGTATTGCAACATCAGTCATATGTCCCTTTCCTGTGGCTGCGAGGCTGCCGTAGAGTGTTACTTCAAAGCCGGCCGCCTCCGGATGTCTGGCTGCAAACTCTTTGGCGGCCCTCTGCGGACCCATGGTGTGGCTGCTTGAAGGACCTCTGCCTATCTTGTAAAGTTCTATAAGTGATTTCATAGTCTGAAAAGCCTTTTTAAAAAATTTTTCAAAGATAATGAAAAAACAATTATCTTAGCAAAAATCCTTCTATATGCAAATCAGCTTTGACCTGTATCAGACTGCGGCCGTCGGTGTCCTGGCCCTCCTGCTTGGAATGTTCCTCACTTCCAGGCTTTCCTTCTTGAAGCGTTTCTGCATTCCGGCTCCGGTTTCGGGAGGTGTACTCTTCTCGCTGATTTCTCTTCTGCTATACAGCATTGTCGGCATCGAATTCAGTTTTGATGCAATATTGAAGGATGTATGTATGATGATATTCTTCACTTCTGTCGGCTTCCAGTCTAATTTGACCATTCTGAAACAAGGAGGCAAGCCATTGATAATGATGGTTTTGCTTGTGCTGGTCATTATCTTCTGCCAGAATCTGCTTTCAGTCGGCATTTCGTTCGGCATGGGCCTTGATCCCTTGTTCGGAATGTGCGCGGGATCTATTCCAATGTCCGGAGGTCACGGGACAGCAGGAGGATTCAGCCCGGTGCTCGAGAGTCTTGGAGTCGAGGGTGCAGCTTCGATAACGATGGCAGCTGCGACTTTCGGCCTGGTAGCGGGGTCTTTGATAGGTGGTCCCATTGCCGAAAGGCTCATCAGAAAGAAAAAACTGAAGCCGGAATCTGGAGCGGAGATGAAGGACTCTATGGCTTCCCTCGAGGTCAATGAAGTCTCGCCGGAGGCCCGCAAACCATACAGCCATTCGGACGAGGATGCTTTTCTGGCCTTCTCCAAAGCCGTTTTCCTGATAATCATAGCAATGGGTCTGGGCTCTTTGCTCAGCCGTCTGCTTGCCCTTACCGGTATCACTTTTCCGACCTATTTCGGCTCGCTCATCGTTGCTGCTCTCATGCGCAATCTGTCCGAATTGTCCCCAAGCCTCAAAGCCATCAAGACGGACAAGATAGTATCAATTGGCAATATTTGCCTCTCCCTCTTCCTTGGAATGGCGATGGTGTCGCTTCGGCTGTGGGAGCTCGCGGACCTGGCCCTTCCATTGCTTCTTATGCTGCTCACGCAGATACTTTTCCTGGGGCTTTTTGCAGCCTTTGTCGCCTTTCCCCTCCTCGGCAAGGACTATGATGCAGCCGTGCTGACCAGCGGCATCTGCGGTTTCGGGCTTGGCGCTACACCGAACGCAATGGCCAATATGTCAGCTGTTTGCTACAAATATTCATATTCTGTCAAGCCTTTTGTGATAGTCCCTTTGGTCGGAGCAATGTTCGTGGATATTATAAATACCGCTGTAATCACTCTCTTCCTGAATCTTCTATAGCCTTTGCATTGGCAGTAATGCAGTTTTTTCATACCTTTGTAAGTTCAAAACTTAATTGATATGGATCATCTTCCGGTTAATGATATAGCAATGCTGGTTTCCAGCATCAATTTCCTTCTCCGTGATGGAATATTCGACAATCTTGACGATATCTGCAGCCATTTCGGTCAGGATCCAGAGACCATCAAAGCCCTTCTGGCTTCAGGTGGTTACGAGTACAGTTTAGAACAGAAGAGGGTCATCTGATGTGGTTCGTTGATCTTCTCTGCACTCCGTCTTATCTGCAGGCGGTCATACTTATCTCTGCCATCAGCGCGCTTGGTCTGGCTCTGGGAGATGTCAGTGTGAAGGGCGTATCTCTTGGCACCGCCTTTGTCTTCTTCGCAGGGATACTCTTCGGTGACATTGCCCACCGTTTTGGTATTGCCATCGATACACAGATGCTCTCCTTTGCGCAGAATTTCGGACTCATACTCTTTGTCTATTCCCTTGGCGTGCAGGTGGGTCCGGGCTTCTTCTCCTCCCTTAAGCAGGGTGGTATCAAGTTGAATCTCTATGGACTACTGGCAATAGTTCTGACATCGCTCTCGGCCATTGCCGTATATGCCCTCACATCTATCAGCTTTCCCGACGCTATGGGCCTGCTCTCCGGGGCTGCGACCAATACTCCTATGCTTGGAGCGGCGCAGCAGTCTTTGCTGGATGTCCATCCCGAGGATGTCGATGCTGCCAACAATATGGCGACTGCCTGTGCTGTGGCCTATCCTTGCGGTGTAATAGGTGTCCTTGCCTGCATCATCATCTTCAGGCTTATGGCGAAGGGCAAGGCCATTGCCAATCCCCAGGATCCCGCCGGGGAGACTTATATTGCTGAGTTCCATATCAGCAATCCTGCCGTCTTCGGGCGCACCATCGGCTCCTTGCACGAACTTACGGACAAGCATATCATAATCTCCCGTCTGATGAGGAACGGTAAGGTACTCATACCAAGTTCCACCACTTCTTTGCAGGAGCATGACCACATCCTTACCGTCCTGAAGAAGAGTGACGTGACTGCATTCAAGGTCCTTTTCGGAGGGAAGGAAGCTACTGACTGGAACCGTCCCGACATTGACTGGAACCATATTGACGGCTCGAATCTCGTATCCAAGCACGTGCTTGTCACAAAGAAGGAACTTAACGGAGTCAAAATCGGCTCCTTGCATTTGAGGAATTCCTTTGATATCAATATCACCCGCGTGAACCGTGCTGGTATCCAACTCGTTGCCTATCCTGGCCTCAGGCTCCAACTCGGCGACCGTCTTACCGTAGTCGGCACCTCAGCCGCCATTTCGAAGGTTGGAGAGATCTTGGGCAATGAGGAAAAACTGCTCCAGAAACCTAATCTGGTAGCCCTCTTCATAGGTATGCTGCTTGGAGTCGTGCTGGGCGCATTGCCTCTCAAGTTCCCTGGAATGAGCGTACCTGTCAAGCTCGGTATTGCAGGAGGGCCGATAATAGTCGGCATACTTATGGGAGCATTCGGTCCGAGATTCCATCTTTCCACCTATACTACCAGAAGTGCCAATATGATGCTTAGACAGATAGGCATTGTGATTTATCTGGCCTGCTTGGGTTTTGGGGCAGGTCCAAATTTCGTCAGTACGGTATTCAGTTCCCAGGGCTTGCTCTGGGTCGGGGTCAGTCTTTTCATAGCTATAGTCCCTGTCTTTGTTACCGGCCTGTTGGCTTCCAGGTTCGGAAAACTTGATTATGCTCAAAATGCGGGCATGCTCTGTGCAGCTATGGCCAATCCTATGGCACTGACCTACGCGAACTCCAATTCTGACGAGCAGGAGGCCTCGGAGGCTTATGCAACAGTATATCCTTTGAGTATGTTCATCAGGGTGCTGTCAGCGCAGATTCTGATGATGCTCTTTGTATAGACGGATATTTATGTTATTTTTGAATAGTAATAATATTGATCATGAACAAAAAACCGGGAATAGGAACACTCTGCGTTCAAGCTGGATATGCTTCAGGAAAAGGTGAACCCAGACAGATTCCTATAGTTCAAAGCACTACGTTCAAATACGAGAACAGCGAGCAGATGGCGCGTCTGTTCGACCTCGAAGAAGATGGTTATTTCTACACCCGTCTCCAGAATCCTACCAATGACAAGGTAGCTGCGAGAATTGCTGCACTTGAAGGGGGAGTGGCCGCTATGCTCACCTCTTCCGGACAGGCTGCAAACTTTTTCGCCTGCTTCAATATCTGCGAGGCCGGTGGTCATATAGTCAGCGCGACAAGCATATACGGAGGCACTTTCAATCTTCTTGGAACAACTTTCAGGAAAATGGGCATTGAAGTCACTTTTGTTGACCAGAATGCGCCGGAAGAGGAAATTGCCAAGGCTTTCAGACCAAATACCAAACTCGTCTTCGGTGAGACCCTCTCCAATCCCGGAGTAATGGTGCTCGATATCGAGAAGTTCGCCCGACTCGCTCACAGCCACGGAGTCCCTCTCATCGTTGACAATACCTTCCCTACCCCTATCAACTGCCGCCCTATTGAATGGGGTGCCGATATTGTGACACATTCCACTACCAAGTATATGGACGGACAGGGAGTTCACGTGGGAGGAGCCATCGTGGACAGTGGCAATTTCGATTGGACTGCACATGCTGACAAGTATCCGGGACTCACCACTCCTGATGCCTCATATCACGGCCTTGTCTTCGCTGAAAAGTTCGGGAAAATGGCCTATATCACCAAGGCTACTACCACTCTGATGCGTGATCTCGGCTCCATTCAAAGCCCTCAGAATGCATTCTATCTGGGACTTGGTCTTCAGACCCTCCACGTAAGGATGAATAGGCATTGCAGCAGCGCCCTTACAGTAGCCAGATACCTGGAAAGCAATCCTCAGGTAAGCTGGGTGAACTATCCTGAACTGGAGTCATCTCCTGACCACAAGCTTCAGCAGAAATATCTTCCTGATGGCAGCTGCGGTGTGATGTGTTTCGGAGTCAAGGCTCCGGAGGGCAAGAATCCACGCAGTTTCGCCAGCGTCTTTATGGACAAACTGAAACTAATTACCATTGAGACCCACGTAGCCGATTGTTATACCTGCGTACTGCATCCTGCTTCCCATACCCATAGACAGATGAGCGATGAGCAATTGCTTGAAGCGGGTGTGGCTCTGGATCTCATACGCCTGTCCATCGGTCTTGAAGATCCTGCCGATATCATTGCTGATATCCAGCAGGCTTTGGATGAGGCTCTGAAAGCATAATCAATTTACACACAATAACCAATCATCATTATTTCAAGGCTTATGAAAAAAATTATCAGCATCGTAGCAAGTGTTCTTGCTTCCTGCGCTTTCGCTTCGGCACAGCAGGCCCTCGGTCCGGGAACAGGACTGGTATCACCAGAAATCAACCCTGACCACAGTGTAACCTTCAGATACAACAATCCTAAGGCCATTACCGTATCGGTAGCCGGCGACTGCATAGAAGGACGTGTTCCGGGCGGTGACGGAATGGCTGCTATGACTCAGGGCAAGGACGGTATCTGGACATACACCACCAAGCCTCTTGAGGGCGAACTTTACTCTTACAGTTTCATTGTAAACGGTCAGAAAACCTATGACCCTTCAAATGTTTACCTGAAGAGAGATGTAGCGTCATATACCAACTATTTTACCTTGAGCGTTGAAAAATATGACAAGGGCTACTGGTATGAGGTACACGACACTCCTCACGGAAGCGTTTCCAAGGTTTGGTACAACAGCCCTTCACTTGGAGGAACAAACAGAAGACTTACCGTGTATACTCCTGCAGGATATGAGGATAGCAAGGAGAAGTATCCTGTCTTATATCTTCTTCACGGTTCAGGCGGTGACGAGGATGCTTGGAGTGACCTCGGAAGAACCATACAGATTCTTGATAATCTTATTGCAGAGGGCAAGGCAAAGCCTATGATTGTGGTAATGCCTAATGGTGTGTATTTCAATAGCTCTGCTCCTGGCTATACCGTTAACATGTTCCAGCCTACTATGTTGAATTCACGCTCGGACTCAACCAAGGAGATTGAGGAGAGCTTCCCTGATATCATCAAGTTCGTAGAGTCTCGCTACAGAGTCCTGAAAGGCAAGAATTATAGGGCCGTTGCTGGCCTTTCAATGGGCGGAAGACAGTCTTGTGCACTCTCTTTGGCTCATCCTGACACCTTTGGCTATGTCGGTATGTTCTCAGGTGTAGTACCTCCATCAAGCCAGGAGGACGAGGCTCGCTATGCTGCTGTATTCAAGAATGCTCCGAAACTTTACTGGATGGGTGTCGGCAGTGCAGATGGCGTAAAGGCAAACTATGACAAGGAACGTGCTTTCCTCGATTCAAAGGGATACAAATATGAGTATTATGAATCCGACGGAGGCCACATCTGGAGAAACTGGCGTGTTTATCTTACCATTTTCGCGCAGAAGATATTCAAATAGTTTCCATCTGCTGAAGAAGCGCTTGCTGTTTTTGCAATGATATGCAGGTAGAGAAAGACGAAATTTTCGAACTCGCTGAGAGTTACGTCAATCATACGTCTTTGTCCGTTTTTCTTACAGGGAAGGCGGGCACCGGGAAAACTACTTTCCTAAAGCATATTACGGCAAATACCGGCAAGCGCTTCGTCGTTCTTGCACCTACAGGTGTGGCTGCCATCAATGCTGGAGGCTCTACCATCCACTCCTTCTTTCAATTACCTCTTTGTCCATATCTGCCTGATGTTAAGGAACTTATTACTGAATATCAAATGATGGACAAGTTTCACGGTTTGAAGAAGGAGAGAGTTAAGCTCATACGTTCACTGGAACTGCTCATAATAGATGAGGTATCGATGGTGAGAGCTGACCTTATGGATGCCATTGATATGGTCCTGAGGCGTTACAGACGCAGTGACATGCCTTTTGGCGGCCTTCAGCTTCTCCTTATCGGTGATGCCCGTCAATTGTCTCCTGTTGTGACCGAAAGCGAGCGCCCTTATATTTCTCAGGTTTACCCGTCTGCCTTTTTCTTTAATTCCAAAGCCTTCAATAAGCTCAGGATTGTTACCATAGAACTGAAGAAGGTTTACAGACAGAAGGACAGGGAGTTCCTGGATATACTCAACGCTGTCAGGGACAATACCTTGAATATGAAACTGCTCTCAAAGTTGAATGAGAGGGTAGGAGCAGTCCTGAATTGTAAGGAAGAACCCATACGTCTTACTACACATAACAGGCAGGCGGAGGAGATTAATGAGACCAAACTTGCCGCTTTGCCGGGGGATTGCTCGGAATTTGAGGCTGAGATTGACGGGGATTTCCCTGAAAGCAGTTATCCTGCAGATTTGCTTGTCAAACTCAAACCTGGCGCTCAGGTAATGTTCATCCGAAATGATTCGGAAGGGGAGTATTACAATGGTAAAATAGCTACGGTCGAGAAGATCCAGAAGGATGGCCGGGTAGTGGTCAAGGACAGTGAGGGCAATCATATCCTGGTAGGCCCTGTCGATTGGGAGAATGTCAAGTACAGTCTTGACTCGTCGGGGGAAATCGTGCAGAATGTCACAGGCGTCTTCCGGCAAATACCTCTGCGTACAGCCTGGGCCATCACCATACATAAGAGTCAGGGCTTGACCTTTGACAATGTCATCATTGACGCAGGCTCAGCTTTTGCCTTTGGTCAAGTCTATGTCGCTCTTTCGAGATGCCGCTCGCTTGAAGGAATAAGCCTCGAATCTCCCGTCCGCATTGCTGCAATCCAGAGCAATCCTGAGGTGTCGCGCTTCAATGAGGCTATGGAAAGCCTCGAAACAGTGGCGAAAAAGCTGGAAGGTGAGGTGGAGCACTACCATTATGAGCTCTTGAACGATGTTTTCGATTTCTCAGCAATAGGTAAGAGTTTCAAGCTGCTTCGCAAGCTTTGGCAGGAGCATCTGAAAAAGACCGGCCCCGGGACCCTTGATGACATTGAAGAAAGGATTAAACAATTCAATGAAGCATCCGCTGTCGCTACCCGCTTCCGCAGTCAGTTGATAGCTATTGAGGCCGGATTGCCCGTACCAGGATTGAGTGAAGCTTCTTCGAAACTTGTTTTTCTGAACTCAAGGCTGAAGAAGGCCTCTGAGTTTTTCCGCCCTCTCTTCACTGATCTGCTGGGCTTTTCCATCGAGGTCTCGCTATTGGATATTGGCAATAAGGAAGTCAGGAGGCGCGTGAAGTATCTGTTTGAAGACCTGTTGCCGGAGCTCGAGTTGCGGGTACAGTGCCTTGCGATGATGGCGGAAGGGACTTTCACGGACGAAAAATATTGCCGCACAAGAACTGCCTGCCTTACCGGAAACTATACAAGCACCAAACGCAAGCAGAGACTCAAAGATCTAAGAAAGGTATAGAATATGCAGTAAAATGACCGGTTTTATTGGAATGTTATGGAAGAAAACAGCACAAAATACAGGGAACTACTTGCCAAGTACATCATAGCAATCATTACCCTTGCCTTGGTCGGCACTTTCTGCTGGCACTTCAGAAGCATTTTGCTTTATATCATCATGGCAGCGGTTATGGCGATGATTGCCCATCCCATTTTCAAACTTTACAAGCGGCCACATATCAAGCAGCATCATCTTCCCGACTGGGCTGCATCGGCATTGTCATTGCTCACCGTTTTTGCTCTGGTTATCTTATTGGCTACCAATATTTTCCCTGTTATCAGCAGTGTTGCAAACGATGTCTCCAAAGCTAATATCGAAAATATTTCCAAGGCTGTTTCCGTTCCTCTTGCAGATTTCAATGCCAATCTTGTTCGCAACTTCCCAAAGCTCGGTTACGGTTTCAAGGTGGAGTCTTTCATCCTTGAAGAGGTACAGAAGCTCATAAATGTGGATATGTTCTCTTCTATGATAGGCTCTGTAGCTTCCTTCATTGCAAATCTGGCCATTGCCCTCTTCGCCGTCATCTTCATATCGTTCTTCTTCATAAAGAAACCCGGGCTGGCATCATCCATAGTTCTGGCCTTTGTTCCAAGCAAATATGAAGAACAGGTGAGAAGGTCTTTGTCCGAGATTGCAAGCCTCGTTTCAAGATATTTCGTGGGCCTGATATGCGAGGTTATAGGTGTGTCTCTGGTCAATTTTCTTGGTCTGCTCATTGTGGCGAGAATGGGCTTCAGGTATTCTATAGGCATTGCATTCCTAACCGGTATTCTGAATATCGTACCTTACGTAGGGCCTCTCATCGGTGGAGTAATTGGAGTCAGCCTCTCGCTGATAATAAAGTATGTATGCGCTACATCCTTCGGCTTGGGCGTAGGATTCCTGCCTTTCGTTGCAATACTGATAGGCATTTTTGTCTTCACCCAGATGATTGACAATTATCTTTTCCAGCCATTCATTTATTCGAACAGTGTGAAGGTCCACCCTTTGGAGATTTTTATAGTATTTCTCTTCGCTGGACAGATAAGCGGTATGTTCGGAATGCTCGTGGCTATACCTTTTTATACTGTCGTCCGGACTATAGCACGGGAATTTTTCGGGTACATAAAACCAGTCAGGGCACTTACTGAAAAAGAATAATTACGAAAAAGGACGCAAATTTTTTGTTTTGCGTCCTTTTTGTTTTCCAATAGTCCAAGTCTCTTGCATTCTTATCCGTCTTTAATTAAGTTTACATTGTAAGGAATAGCTTTCCTGACAAACCGCATAACTAACCAATTTACAATTTCTATGAACAAGATTTACAAAGGCTTGACTTTAGGCTCAGTCCTTATGTCAATGTTATTTTTCACCAACTCCGTTGGAGCTCAGGAGTATGAGTATCCTTTCAGGAATCCTAATCTTTCAGAGGAGGAGCGTTTGGAGAATGCCGTATCCCTAATGACCATTGAAGAAAAGATCTCAACTATCGTCGGACAGGGCGTGCCTCGTTTGGGTATTGCCAATCCTGGTAGCACTGAGGCTATTCACGGAATCGTTCGCGGAGGAGATGCTGAATTGCCTAATCTGGGCAATGCCGGCCAGTTCGGAGGCGGATTCAGATTCCCTGCACCTAAGGAAAAGAACAGTACTGCATTCCCGCAGGCCTACGGTATTGGTGAGACCTGGGACAGGGAAATGGCTCATATTGTCGGTGACGTTATGTCTTATGAGGCGAGGTATTATACCCAGGAAGTCGGGAGACCTAGCCTCATCCTTTGGGCTCCGAATGCCGACCTGGCCAGGGATCCGCGTTGGGGACGTACCGAGGAAAGTTTCGGTGAAGACCCTTATCTCGTTGGAGAACTTGTTGCAGCGGAGGTGAAGGGTATACAGGGTGATGATCCGAATCATTGGAGAGGCGCTGCCCTGATGAAGCACTTCCTTGCCAACAGTAATGAGGACAATCGTTATTCAACCGATTCACGCTTCGAAGAGGATCTCTTCCGCGACTATTACTCTTACGGATTCTGGAAAGGCGCGAAGGCTGGAGGAAAGTCTCTTATGACCGCGTACAACAGATATAACGGCATCCCTTGCGAGGCTAATCCTTTCATCAATGACATACTCATCGATGAGTGGGGAATGAACGGAACCATAGTCAATGATGCCGGTGCTCTCAGATTTATGACTTCTGCCCATAACTATACCAAGGATATCAATGAGGCGATCAAGCTTTCTCTCGAGAACGGTCTTTCTCGTTTCATCGACTCAAACTTCACTCAGGTGATGGCTGCATATGAGGCTGGATATCTTTCTGATGAAGTCATCAACGAGAGGACCAAGATGAATCTCCGCACTATGCTCAAGCTCGGTCTTCTTGATGATGCCAGCCCATATAATCACATTGATTTCGGCGATACAGCACCTTGGCTTACCCAGGAGGCGAAGGATAAGGCTCTTCTTGTAACCCGTAAGTCCGTCGTTCTTCTCAAAAATGAGAATAAGATCCTCCCTATTGACACCAAGAAGGTCAAGAAGATTGCAGTTATGGGTAACCGTGCGGAAGCCGTTCTGAAGGATTGGTACGGTGCACTCCCAACGTACAGGGTATCGCCAATGGATGGAATCAAGGCTGCTGTCGAGGGACAGGATGTAGAAGTCCGTTTCCAGCAGTGGGATTCCGATGGTTCTGCTCAGGAACTTGCAAAGTGGGCTGATGTATGCCTTGTAATTGTCGGCAACCACCCTGCAACCAGCCCTGATTGGGGCCCACAGTCGGTTCAGTCTCCTTGGGCAATGGGTACAGTGGCCGGTGATGGCCGCGAGGCTCTTGACCGCCGTTCTCTCCAGCTTGAAACCGAGGACCTCATCAAGGTCGTATGGCAAGCCAACCACAATACCGTGGCCGTGCTTATCAGCAGCTTCCCTTACGCCATCAACTGGACTGCTGCCAATGTTCCAGGCATAGTTCATATGACACAGTGCAGCCAGGAACTCGGTACCGCACTTGCAGACGTGCTCTTTGGAAAGTATAATCCTGCCGGACGCCTCACCCAGACTTGGGTAAAGGATATTCTGGAGCTTCCTAATATGCTTGACTATGATATCCGTAACGGACGTACCTATATGTACTACAAGGGAGAAGCTCTCTTCCCATTCGGATATGGCCTCAGCTACACCCAATTCAAGTATTCACGCCTCAAGGTAAAGAAGGACGGGGACAATTATCGCGTCAGCTTCGACCTTAAGAACGTAGGTGACATGGATGGAGAGGAAGTTGTTCAGCTTTATGCCAAGGTTCCTGGCGATGATGCAGCAAAGAGACTCCGCGGCTTCGACAGAATCGCTGTAAAGAAGGGCGAGACCAAGAAGGTTGAAATCGTTGTTCCTGTTGATGACCTGAAACTCTGGGATATGGAGAAACATCAGTTCGATCTCAAGAAGGGACGTGGCAGGATTATGATTGGCGCTTCATCAGAAGATATCAGACTGAAGAAGAGAGTGAGATTCTAAGCTTGTTTTATGAGGAAATTGTTAACCCTCATTTCCGCTTGCATATTACTGCCGACTTCGTCAGCGGCTCAGCAGATGCTTCCTGAACCAGTCAGGAAAGCATCTGTTGCTGCTGAAGAGAGGGTGATAATGCGAGATGATGATGAGCTGATTGCCGGCGTTCCAGAACCAGGAATCAGCGTATATCTTCCTGACCTTCACCCTGCAGAATTTCATACATATGGGGATGGAAAGGGACCTTGTTCTCTGAATACCCGTCGCGGTCACAATACTACTGACTCCTGGCCGAACGACCAGATGACTTGGCCTGAGGCCAGTGGCTTCGCTCCTCAGAACAGTAAATGCATAGCTGTTGAGGACGGCGGTTCCGGTCCGTACAAAGCTGTTATCGACCTCAGCGATGAAACTCCTGACTATACTGTGTACCGGCCTGCGAATCTTGAATACGCAGTAGAGCAAGAAGGCCCGTTGCCATTGGTCATTTTCTCAAACGGAGGCTGTGCATTCTCTTCTAAGGGTTTTGAGAACTATTTGACCGAATTGGCTTCCTACGGCTATTTTGTCGTAGCTGTGGGCTTTTACAATGAGTTCTCGCAGAGTGAGATTTCTGCTATGGGAATGACTGATACAGAGTATCTTGTACATGCTATTGACGTGATGGAGGCATTGAATTCCAATCCGGGCAGCGCTTATTACGGAAAGATTGACCTTTCCAACATTGCAGCTGCCGGCCAGTCCTGCGGTGGTGGTCAGGCTCTCACTGCATCCATTGCTGATCCGAGAGTAACTTCAACTATTGTACTGAATTCCGGTTTCGTTGATGCTAAACCGCCTTTCCCTATTATTGAGCCAGGAAGTATGAGACCGGCTGAAGGTCCGAAGGACGGATTTGCCCGTAGCGTAGGCGAGGGTGGAGTTTACGGAAAGGAATTCGGAGGTACTATGAGAAGGGCCGACCTGGCCCGCCTTCATAATCCCGTGCTGTACCTTATTGGAGGGCCTGATGATGTGGCTTATCCCAATGCTAATGTCAATTTTGAGATGATAGATCACGTCCCTGTTTTCCTCTGCAACCTGCCGGTAGGGCACGGAGGAACCTATCAGCAAACCCACGGAGGCAGTTTTGCCGATATTTCTGTCAAGTGGATAGATTGGCAGCTGAAAGGCAGGGATGAGCAGTCAGCATTCTTTATGGATGAGACGTTCAAGGCGGAGAAATATCCTGATTGGACAGTACAAAGAAAAAACACTGATAAACTGATAACAAAATGAGACTCAATTCATTCACTCTTGCCAGCCTTGCCTCAGCGGCAATGCTTGTGGCGGCGGTTTCTTGCGGAAACTCTGCCGGCTCAGCTTCCTGTGCAAAGGATTGCAACACTTATGATCCTGATGCGCAACAACTTCTTATCGGTGATGATATTGCTATTGCACAGACCCAGTACGGAAAGGTAAAGGGCTATATCCTGCGCGGGGTATATACTTATCTCGGCATACCTTATGGAGCTTCAACAGCCGGTGAGAATCGCTTTATGCCTCCTCAGCCTCCTCAGAGCTGGGATGGAATACTCCCGACAGTTTTCTATGGAGACAGTGCTCCTCAGATGGTCGAAGGAAAATATACCAACAGTTATGGCACTATGGTCGACCATTGGAACTATTACGATGTCAGCGAGGATTGCCTCAAGTTGAACGTATGGACTCCTAATACCGACAATGCGAAACGTCCTGTACTCGTATGGCTCCACGGTGGCGGTTATACCAGCGGCAACGGCATAGAGCAGGATGGTTACAACGGAGAGAATCTCGCAAGACAGGGAAATATTGTCTTTGTCAGCATCAATCACCGCCTCGGACCTATCGGCTTTTCTGATTTCTCAGCTGTAGATCCTAAGTTCAAGGAATCCGGAAATGCAGGTATGCTGGACATCCATGCTGCTCTACAGTGGGTACACGACAATATTGCCAATTTCGGAGGCGATCCGGGCAATGTCACCATTATGGGACAGAGCGGCGGCGGTGCAAAGGTCTGCAATATGGTTGAAATGAGCGACAATGCCGGATTGGTGCACAAGGCTGTTGCTCTCAGTGGAAACACAAACTTCGCAATTGATCAGAATTACAGCTCAGAGCTCGGAAAGTTCATCCTCAAGACTGCCGGCCTGAAGCCTTCAGAGATGCGCAAACTGCAGGAAATGCCTTGGAAGGAGTATATTGCCCTGGCTAACAGAGCACTGGCTGAGTTTGAGAAGACTCATCCGACGACAAACTTCCGCGGAGGTTTCGGACCTGTTGCCGATGGTGTCCATTTCGCGAAGGGTGAGTATTTTCAGGATAAGAGCGCTTGGTCGAACAATGTATCTATGCTCTTCTGCACTACGACTGCTGAGTGGGGTGCATCGAGGACCAGTCCTCAGCTTGAGGCAATGACCAAAGAACAGGCTATCGCTTCTCTCCAGCAGTTCAACCGTTTCGGCGGCGGCCCGAGAACCCCTGAGCAGGCTGCTGCTGTTTATGAGGCCTATTCAAACATACTTCCAGACAAGGATACACCTATCGAGATTCTGAATCTTGTGAATGCTAACAGGAAGATGGTCACCTCGGTAGCCGACTCGAAAAAGGTTCAGGATGCGCCTGTCTATATGGCTTGGTTCGACTATGAGCCTAAGCTCTTCAATGGCAGAATGCGCGCCTTCCATTGTGCCGATATCTGCTACTGGTTCAAGAATACAGACCTTATGCTTACTCATACGGGTGGTGGAAAGGAGCCAAGAGTCCTGAGTGACAAGATGAGTTCCGCCCTGCTGAACTTCATGAAGACAGGAAATCCTAACAATGAGCTTCTGCCTCAGTGGCCTGAATACACCAGTGAGGAGGGCGCATTGATGGTACTCAGCAACGACTGCCGTGTACTCAATGATCCTGACCGTGAAGCAAGAAAACAGTTGTAGCATCCTATGAAACTCGTTCATAAATTGATTTCGCTGCTGGCTTTCTTGGGCATTTCATTCAATGCTTTGGCCGGTCCTTCCGTTTATACGGAGAAGTTTGATGATCCTCACGGCGTCTTCTTTACCGAGGAAAGCTATGGAATCAAGGCAGATGGCAAGATGGACGTAAGCGATGCTCTCCAGACAGCCATCAATACCCTCAAGAACGAGCGTGAATTCGGAACTCTCTATCTCCCTGAAGGCAAATACCGTATCTCCAGAACCATTTACGTACCTGCTGCCATCCGTATAGTCGGCTATGGAAAGACACGTCCTGAAATTGTATTGGAGAAGAAAACAGCGGGTTTCAGCGAGAGCCCGACCGCTATGGTCTGGTTTACCGGTGGCATAGTCAATGACCCTGAGAATGTTGCTGACGCTAATCCGGGAACATTTTACAGTGGAATCTCAAATGTAGATATCAGGATAGGGAAGGGCAATCCTATGGCAATAGGCTTGCGCACCCACGTCGCCCAGCATGGAGTCTTCAGCCACATTTCCATCTATGGAGGTGATGGTTATGCCTGCCTTTATGATGTCGGCAATGAAATGGAGGATGTCGAATTTTTCGGCGCCCGCTATGGAATAGACTCCAGGACTACTTCACCAAGTTGGCCTATGGCAATGGTCGATGTCTATTTCGAAGGCCAGAAGGAAGCTGCCATACGAAGCCTGAATGCCGGTATGGCCATAGTGAATATGAAAGTCAAGAATGTTCCCGTAGGAGTGCTTTGTGACAATCAAGTCGCTGATAGACTGTTCATTGAAGATAGTTTCTTCGAGAATGTCAAGACTGCCGTCGTGGTGACTGCCGCTGAGGGTGCGAATAATGAGACCAATCTCTTGAATGTGCATTGCAAGAATGTCCCTGTTTTCGCGGATCTAAAGGCCAAGGGTCTCAGCTATGAGGGTAAAGAAAAGAGCTATCGAATCAATGAGTTCGTTTATGGCTTGATTTCCAATGAAATGGGTGATGATTCCGAATACGGTGTCATCTGTAATACCGAAGCTGCAGCCTTTCCTGAGACCTATACCCGCAGCATTCCGTCTCTTCCTGATATGAAGGAATGGGTAAGTGTTACACGCTATGGAGCTGTAGGTGACGGAGAAAGCGATGACACAGAAGCCATCCAGAGGGCAATAGATGAAAATGAAACAGTCTTTGTCCCTGAGGGCTGGTATAGAATCACCGGAACAATCAAGCTCCACAAGGGCAGCAAGATTATTGGACTTCATCCATATTCAACACAGTTCATTCTGGCCGAAAGTACTCCTGCATTCAGCGGTTTCGGTTCACCTGTCCCAATGGTAGAATCCTCTGAGGGTGGAGATGACATCTTCACCGGTATCGGTATCAGTACAGGAGGCTATAACAACAGGGCTGTCGGTATGAAGTGGATGGCAGGAGAGAAATCCCTCCTGAATGACGTCAAGTTCGTGGGTGGCCACGGAACAATGAGAAAGCCGGTTCCCGGACAGGAAGCTCCGAGATTCAATATGTCAATGTTCGGTGCAATGAGGGTCAGCTCTCCTTCCAATCCTATAGCCAACCAAGGACTCGATCAGGCTTGGGACAGTCAGTATTGGTCGCTTTGGATTACCAATGGAGGTGGAGGAACCTTCAAGGATATCTGGACTGCCAATACCTATGCTTCCTGTGGCCTGTATGTAAGTGATACCAGTACGCCGAGCAGAATGTACGCGATTTCTCTCGAGCATCACGTACGTTTCGAGTCACGTTGGAAGAACGTGGAGAATTACAAGGTCTATGCGATGCAGTATGAGGAGGAAAGCCGCGAAGGTCGCGATGCGGTTTCTATGACTATGGATAACTGCAGGAACATTATGTTCGCAAATCTCTGGTTCTACCGTGTTGTAAGGGTGATGACCCCGCGTGATTACGGTACACTTGTCTCAAATTGCGAGAATATCGAGTTCAGGAACAACAGAACCTGGACACAGATTATCTGCGAAACGGCTGCTACGGCCTATGATATCAACAAAAACGTCTCGATCTATCCTCTTGCTTTCGCCTATGGCAAGGTCAGTGGCAATGAAAGCAGCCGTCGTCCGGAGGGAAGGGTAGGAGAGGCTGTTAAGATAGGCAAGGGTTATTCTTTCGCAAGCGGAGCTACCAGGGACAGCAAGGGCAATGTGTATTTCTGCGAAGGCAATCTCCGAAAGATTTATAAATGGGATGCTGAAAGCGAAGCAATCACACTGCTCGCCGACTACCCATACCGCCCTCTTTCATTGGCTGTCGATACCCAGGATAATCTCATCGTCCTTTGCCGTTATCCGGGACAGCCGGGCTTTGCTGGCGAAAAAATAGATATGATTCAAAATATGAAGGACGCAAACAGCGACTATAGCGGATGGGGCAACGGTATGTGGAGTGTTATGGCTTATGCCATTGATACAGATACAACTGCTGATACTATGATACCGCTCCGCATCGTCCCCAGCTCGAGTGTCAAGGCTCAACGGGTAATCTATCCTTCGCACGCATTGAGGGCTGATGATTTTATTGAAATCTATGACAATGCCCTTCCGGAGGAGAGTTGGCTCGCGCCTGATGGAGTGACCATCATTCCAAGGCTATTCGATTTCTGCCGCTCGGTTGACCTTACTGCTGTGACAGCCGGCCAGAAAGAAGCCGTATATATCTCATGGGAGAATCCGAAGCAGTGTTACAAGTTCAATGTCAATGCTGACGGAAGTCTCTCACTCGTAGGCCTTGCCCTGAACCGAGGTGAATACGGCAGCGCTTACGACAGCGATGGGAATTTCTATCTAGCTGAAGGCCAGATTTTTGTCTATAACAAGGACGGAAGGCTCACAAAACGCCTTGAAGTGGAAGAGAGGGCTTGGTCTATGGAAGTCGGCGGAAAGAACAATGAGTACCTTTTCGTTACTACCAATAGCTCTTTCTACAGAATAAGAATAAAGTGACTTAATGTCACGCTGGATTAGAGTTCCAGCGTGACATTATGTTCACCGGGTTCGTAAGGGAGGAAGGCTTTTCCTCCCTTACCTGTTAATATAACTTCGATATTGTATACAGCATCCCTCCACTGTCTGCGTACCTTGAAGCTCTTCAAGACGCTAGGACAGCAAGGCTCAATGCTCAACCCGTCATATTCAGGTTTGATTCCAAGTATCCATTGTGAGGCAAGATACCAGTTCCATGCAGCCGTACCTGTCAGCCAGCTGTTCTTGCCTTCTCCTGGTCTCGCGGCTTCCTTTCCGGCAACCATCTGGCAATACACATAAGGCTCCACCTTATGAAGCTCCTGATCCTTAGTAAAGGCAGGGGATATCTTGCAGTAGTGCTCCCATGCATCTTCGTTTCTGCCTGCAACAATTTCTCCTATGATGACCCAAGGATTGTTATGGCAGAAGATGCCGCCATTTTCCTTGTATCCTTGAGGATAGGATGAAATCTCCCCGTATTCAATGTGGTAATGAGTGAATGCAGGATAATTCAGTACTATTCCGTGCTCGCAGTCCATAAGCCTCTTTACTGAATCCAGAGCTTTGTCACAGAGCCCCTTTTCGGCTCCAATGCCTGCCATAGTGCACCAGCCTTGGCTTTCAATGAAAATCTTGCTTTCCTCGCATTCCTTGGATCCTATTTTGTTCCCGAAGAAATCGTATGCGCGTAGGAACCATTCACCGTCCCATCCATATGCTTCAACGGCTCTTTTCATTGCCTCAATGGATGCTCTGACTTCATTGATCTCTCCCTCATCTGCATTGATGCGCTCCAAAAGCTCAAGATACTGCTGACCACAGAAGACGAATTGCCCCGCAATCATCAGTGATTCTGCCTTGCTGCCTTCGCTCTTGTTCTCGGTGGTCTGGAAAGAATCGTTAGGGTCGTTGGAGAAACAGTTCAAGTTGAGGCAGTCGTTCCAGTCTGCACGACCTATAAGGGGCAATCCGTGAGGTCCGAGATTGTTGACGACGTGCTTGAAAGAGACTCTAAGATGCTCAAGGAGAGGTACTTCACTTCCTTTCTGATTGTCAAATGGCACAGCCTCATCGAGTATGCCGAAATCACCGCTTTCCTTGATATAGGCAACGGTGCCGAAGATTAGCCAGAGGGGATCGTCATTGAAACCACCTCCGATGTCATTATTGCCACGCTTGGTCAGAGGCTGATACTGGTGATAACATCCGCCGTCGGGAAATTGGGTTGAGGCAATGTCAATGATACGCTCGCGTGCTCTTTCCGGAATCTGGTGCACGAAACCCACGAGGTCCTGGTTGGAGTCGCGGAAGCCCATTCCTCTGCCGATTCCGCTCTCGAAGAAGGATGCGGAACGGGACATGTTGAAAGTGACCATACACTGATACTGGTTCCAGACATTGACCATACGGTTGAGTTCTGTACAGTCGGAACTAAGCTGGAAACGGCCAAGCAGGGCATCCCAATAATCACAGAGCTCCTTGAATGCTGCATCTACCTTGGCGCTGTCATTGTAAGCCTCCTGCATAGCATAGGCCTTCTTCTTATTGATAATAAAGGAGCTGGAGTTGATTTCCCTGCCGCTTGGTTCTATGAATTTTTCATCTTGGGCATTTTCGATGTAGCCGAGTATGAAAATGATATCCTTGCTTTCGCCAGCTTCGAGGGTAAGGTCGAAGCGATGTGAGGCAATGGGACTCCAACCGTGAGCAACGGAATTCCGGGATACTCCTCTGAGTACACAATCAGGTGCGTCGAAACCGTTATAAAGGCCTATGAAACTCTCCCTGTCAGTGTCGAAACCATCAATCGGAGTGTTGGCAAAATAGAAGGCGTAATGGTCTCTTCTCTCCCTGTATTCAGTTTTATGATATATGGTGCTGCCTTCTATTTCCACTTCACCTGTTGAGAAATTCCTCTGGAAATTCTCCATATCAGTCGCAGCATTCCACAGACACCATTCTTCGAAGGAGTAGAGCTTGAATGATTTCGCCTTTTCTGTATTGTTTTTGAGGCTCAATTTCTGAATCTCACAACGTTGTCCAAGCGGAACAAAGAATAGGACACTTGCTTCCAGCCCGTTCAGGCAGCCGCTGATTCTGGTGTAACCCATTCCGTGGCGGCATTCAAAGCTGTCGAGTTTCGTCTTGCAAGGTTTCCACCCCGGATTCCATATCCTTCCTTCATCATTTATGTAGAAATACCGTCCGCCGGCGTCCATTGGAACGCCGTTGTAGCGGTATCTGGTTATTCGGCGAAATTTGGCATCCTTGCAGAAGGAATAACCTCCGGCGGTTCCTGATATAAGGGAGAAAAAGTCCTCCGTACCAAGATAATTGATCCAAGGCCAAGGGGTGGCATAATCGGTGATGATGAACTCGCGCTTTTTGTCGTCGAAATATCCGTATTGTTTAGGCATAGTAATTATTTCTTAATTGGATATTTAAATGCTAACCAAGTCATTATCAAGGCTAATACAGCAGGAATAAGAGAGAAAAGTGACCATACCATAGTACGGACCGCATCAGTTACTGAACTTGGGTCCAATACTGTATTGCCAAAATCGTCCGGTATCATACGCGCTCCTGCAAGTCCTAGCAGGAGGGCAATCAGAGAACCGGAAATGGCGCTTCCCAGCTTCTGTGCCATAGTGCCTGATGAGAAGATGAGACCTGTGGATGATGTCCCGAACTTCTCGGTGGAGTAGTCTGCTACATCAGCATACATTGACCAGAGCAGAGGTGAGTAGAGTCCGATTCCTATTGAGGTGAGAATTACGCAAAGAATCATTACCCAAATGAATCGCGGATCCATAGGGATGAAGAAGAAGGCTACGGAAGTAACGGCACAAATCAAGGCAGCGATGATAAAGGCTTTGCGCTTGGAACCCACTTTCTCAGTGAATTTTGGAGATACGCCACCGAATATCATACAGGTCACTTCTCCGAATGCCATCAGCACGGTGTAGTTGATGATGATGGCACCTACAGTGACGTCTCCGCCAAGACAGTAGGAGATGAGATAACCCGCAACCGCGTAACGGAAACCGTTGAAGAAGTTGGTGAAGATTCCGGTGAGCGTCAGTATCACCCAAGGTTTGTTCTTGAAAAGATTGACAAACTGGCTGAATGAATATTTCTCGGCTCTGACAGGCTTAAGCCTTTCTTTGGTACAGAGACCGCAGATGAGGGTCATAACTGTCGCAATCAGGCCGAAAATGGCTCCCAATACAGCATACTGATGAGCGTCAGTGCCTCCGACCAGCTTCTGAAGGTAAGGGAAGGAGAGCAGGGTAATGAAGCCCATAGCATATGCTCCGACCATTCTGTAGGAAGAGAACTGGTTTTTCTCATTGTCGTCATCTGTCATTACTCCCAGTAGCGAGCCGTAAGGAACATTCACAGCCGTATACGCTGCCATCATCAGAAGATACAGGGTATATGCCCATATACGCTTACCTGTAGGCCCCAGGTCAGGGGTGTAAAGAAGCAACGCAAAGATGAGACCGAGAGGAATCGCACCGAAGATAAGCCAAGGGCGATATGTTCCCCAGCGGGATTGGGTACGGTCTGCAAGTGAGCCCATAAGAGGGTCAGTCACAACGTCGAAAAGCCTTGCCAGCAGCATCAGCGCAGCCGCATCAGCGAAGCTCAGTCCGAAAATGTTAGTAAAGAACAGCGGGAAGGCAATGGACATTATCTTCCAGGTTATTCCTCCGGCAGCGGCATCCCCAAGTGCGTATGCAAACTTTTCCTTAATAGTCGCTTTGCTCATAGTATTCTATTTATGAAATTCTGATTAGATTATAGTTTCTTCATATTCTTGTCTATCAGTCTGTTGAGTCTCTCTACCGTAAGCCCTGTCCGGAAAGCGTCCGGTTCAGTGTTCATACAGTAGTCCACCAGCCTGTAGATGTCAGAAGTGGCTACGTGCATACGCGTATCGGAAGAAGCATAATAGATGAATACCTTTCCGTCCTCATCAGCTATCCAGCCGTTCGCAAATGCGACATTCATAACGTCGCCGATGAATTCATCCCCTTCAGGTGCAATGAAGAAACCGGCAGGTGCAGCTATTACCCTTGTCGGGTCCTCGAGAGCCGTCATATAGAGATAGAGCACGTACCTGAGGCCGGATGCGCATCCGCGCACTCCGTGGGCGAGGTGCAGCCATCCCTTGTCCGTTTTAATCGGATGAGGGCCTTCACCATTCTTGACTTCCATTATCGTATGGTAATGGCGAGAACTGATTATTCTTTCATCCTTGACCTCGGCGTGTTCGATATCGTCGATTAGAGCCCAGCCGATTCCTCCGCCATTGCCCGCATCAATGAATCCGTCTTGCGGACGGGTATAGAGTGCATACTTTCCATCAACGAATTCGGGGTGGAGAACGACGTTGCGCTGCTGTGACTTTGACTTGAGATCAGGAAGACGTTCCCAATTGATGAGGTCCTTTGTGCGTGCAATTCCGCAGCTTGCAGTAGCGGCTGAAAGGTCTGATTCGAGTGTGTGATCCTTTCTTTCTACACAGAAGAGGCCGTAAATCCATCCGTCTTCATGACGGGTAAGTCTCATATCATAGATATTTGTCGCCGGCTCGCCGTATTCTGGCATAGTGATGGGTCTGTCCCAAAAACGGAAATTGTCAACGCCGTTGGGGCTTTCAGCTATTGCGAAGAAGGATTTCCTATCTGCAGCCTCCACCCTGACAACCAGTATATATTTCCCGTTCCATTTGATGGCTCCGCTGTTGAAAGCAGCGTGAATGCCGAATCTCTCTTCAAGATAAGGATTGCTTTCAGGGTCAAGATCGTATCTCCAGAACAAGGGAGCGTGCTCTCCCGTCAATATCGGATATTTGTGTCTTTCATATACTCCATTTACATAAATGGCTTCATTCTTTCTGGTGACAAGAGCCTCATGTCTTTCCTTCAGCCACTGCAGCCTTTCATTGAAATTCATAGCAAGAATCTATTTAATATCTTTAAGAAACAATGTGTTGTCCAGTGAATAGAAACTCCGGAAATCCTCTTCGCAATCAGCTCCGGGATAGGGACCGTAGAAATGTCCCTGCTGGTCCCAGGCATTGCGCCAGGTCAGAACATAGCCTATAGGGTAGTCCTTGATGCCCTCGTTAAGTGAGGTCCACCATTTTGCATCCTTGATACCCTCATAACCTGTTTCACTTATGACTATGTTTTTTTCGTGCTCTTCTCCCAGTTCGCTCATATAGCCCAGACAGGTCTTCAGTCTATTAATGTAGGTATCAAAGTCCGAATACTGGTAATGGTCGATGCCGAGTAAATCGACTATGTCATCACCGGGGTATCTGACCATATACTCATCCTTGTCAACGTCGCTGTTAGGAGAGTATGCCCAGATGATTTCTGTCAATCCTTTCAGCTCATTGATATAGGCATATGTTTTTTTCCAAAGGGCAATGTATTCATCTGCGCTGCAGGTATCGATGCCCCACCAGAACCATCCTCCCATATGCTCGTGCCAAGGTCTGAAAATGACCTCAGCCTGAGTGCCGTCAGGGTTCCTGATGCTGCCAAGGAAAGCGCTAAGCCGCTCCAACCAAAGCTCAAATTCTTTTTCTTTCCCGCCTCCGGCAATGATTGAAGCCACAGCCTTATCGGAACTGTTGTCCCAAGCATCACCTCCGGTCCACGGATTGCGTGCATGCCAGGAAAAAGTGACAATGCCGCCTCTGGCAATGTGCTCCATTGCCGCCCTGCGCATATAGTCGAAGTTGACGCCGTCCAGATTCTCCTCCTTGCCGAGTTCAATGCCTCCAAGGTCGAAGCCGACTACGGCAGGGTAATCTCCGCAGACGGAAAAAACGTCTGAGCCCTCGATTCTGTCATTCAAGATGTCTTCCGGGTGAGTCCAGAAATGGCCGTAACAAAGATCATCCTGATGCCCGTACATATATCGCCCCTCGCTGACAGCAGCTTTCAGGGCCCTTAGCGTGCTATTGCCGTGTTCGTCACTTACGCCTTGGGCGCAGGAGGTGCTGATAAGACATAATGCCACTGCGCATATTCTAAGGGCGTGGCGCATTGTCATAGAGAGATTTGAGTGTGTATTCGCTGCTGTTGTCATACATAGCCTTCACCATTACATCTATAAGTTCCTTTGAGTGCTCTATGTATGAGCCTGTAGCATGGTCGATGTACGGGTGGTGTTCCGAGCCGGCTCCCTTATTGCCATTGTCCCAGATAAAGCAAGGGACTCCATAGGATTTGGAAGCCTTTACAAAATACTCGAGATAGTACTTGTAGCTCTTCCATTCCTTGCTATCGTATTGGCGCATACTGCAACCGAACTCTCCGAGATAAACAGGTATGCCCTTGGAAACGAAGTTGGAGTGCAGGGTAGCCATAAGCGACCTGATCTGCTTCTCGTCGTCATTGCCCGTGAAAGTGTGGCCCCAGAGCTTCTGTGGCAGGTTTGCTGCAATTGTATAATTGTAAGGGTCATAGCTGTGAACCGATACCATCAAGTGTCCTGCAGGGTCCTCAGGAAGAACGAAATCAGCTATGAAGTTGATGCTGGTGCAATAGGTCGGGACTCCAAGCCATCTTTCAGCATTCTTTGAGCCGGTAGCGCGGACTGCATCAACGAAGACCTGATTCCATTCATTCAGAACTTTGGCCTGGTCTGAACTGTTGGCGCTATTGCCCCAATTACCGTCATTGATTTCATTGAAGCCCTCGAAAATGAGGTAGTCTCCCTCATCTTTGAATGTGTTCGCGATATTGGTCCAGACACCCTTGATCTTTGCCTTGATTTCCTTGTTGACTTCTTCGTTTTTCGTAGCGTCCATTATGTTCAGCCAGCGGTGACCCATTGCTTCGTTTCCTATGTAATGGTCTTCATCGTGATGCGTGTTGATAAGCACATTCAGTCCCGCATCGCGTGCCCAGCCTACTACCTGGACTATTCTGTTCATCCAAGTCTCATCTATCTTGTAATCAGGGGCTTCTCCTATCATCTTGAGCCAAGTAATAGGGATTCTGACGGTTCTGAAACCGGCTAAGTAGAGTTTTGTGAAGGTTGCGGCGGTAACCTTGCCGTTGCCCCAGCAGGTCTCGTCCGGATAGAGGAACTTGTCTCCCGCCCAGCTGCCGTTGTAGAAGGCATCGAAATGATTGCCGAGATTCCAACCCAGACCGAGTTCATTCATTCTATTCCAAGCATCATTGTCCTGGGGCTCGGGTACATCGTCGTCCGGGTCCACAACTATAGGTGCATCCTTTGTGGTGAAAGTATATTTGAAGCCTGCGGCTGCTTCCTGATTCTCCTTGAAGCCTTTTACTATGCCGTCAGGTATGGTGATTTCATATTCGCTTGAACCCTTGAGAGAGCCTATGGTGATTTCCAAATCTGTATTGAAAGGGTTCACCTTAATGACTTCCGCATCATTGTTCACCTTTATTTGAGCGAAGTCAGAATAAAGGCATTTAATGTTCTGGTCGTATGTGAAAGTAATCTTCAGCTCCTTATCATAATCGATGCCTTTTGCTCCGTCTGCAGGCTCGGATGATATAAGCTTTGGCGCTTCCGCCTTCTCCGGCTCAGTATTGTTCACTTCATTGCAGGAGCATGCCAGCAAGAGTACGGCTGTGCCGATGAGAAACAAATTAGTTTTCATTAATCTTTAAATAAAAGGGCGGCGACGATACTGCCGCCGCCCGTGTTTGATTCTTAAAGAATGGTTACAAGGTTGATGTTGCAGCCGAATCCAGTGAAGCTCATATCCTTACCTCCAAGATTCTGAAGCAGTTCAGCATCAACTGTCTTCTTGATAACGCTGTTTCCAACCAAGTCATTCCAGTTGTAAGCATTATTGCCGTCAGGGTTGAATGACCAGTCATTGTTGATAATTCTGATCATATGGTAGTCTGCAGGAGTAACGGTGTAGTGGATAGCGAGTTCCATACCAACTTCCCAAGTAGCAACTTCACTTGCAGGTATGGTGACAGCATTGTTCCAGTTTACTTCTGCATCACCTTCGAAGAGGACTCTTTCCTGAGGGATGTCGTTAATGAGCTGTACCTTTTCAACGATGAACCAAGCACCGCAGAGAACAAGGCCTCCATTGTTGACGAGCTGGTCGAGGTCTTCAGCTCCGAGGGTGAGGGCAATGTAATTGCTTCCCTCGGCGAGAGGAATGTTGCCCTCTCCGTCAGCAGATGTGAACTGGCTCTTAACACTTGGCATTGAAGCCCAACTGCCGTTACCGAAACGCAGCTGAGGCGCGTATGAGGCTGCAGGGTCAATACTGTAGTATACCATAAGGGTTGTGCCCTTCTTTACACTGCTCCAATCGTAGCCGCCCCAAGAAAGTGGTTGGAAACCTGCTGCCCATCCGCCTACAGCGAATTCGCCTTCCCAGATGGTCTTGATGGTCTGCTCGAGGAGTACTCCTATAGGCTCAGCCTGAATCTCGACATCGCCGTTGTAAAGCTGGAACTTGAGCTCGTAGCTGCCGGTCTTGCACCAAGGCATCAGGAATCTGATTTCGTCATCCTTGCGTATGCTGTATTGGGTGACCTTGGTGTCGCCTATGAAGATAGACTCAACGAGGTTCAGATTGCTGCCGAGGAGCACTACCTCCTGGCCTATGTGCTGGGCTGAAGGACGTGAAGTGAGGACTACGAGAGCGTGATACTTCACTGTGATTTCCTCTTCTGATACTAGCAGTTCACCGTTGGCGAGGGTAAGTTCAACCTTGCCGCTTACCGAAGTCGCGTCGGTATAGAGGTCTAGTGAAGTTTCGCCCTTGTTCTCAATGCTCAGAGCCTTGCCACCCATAGCAGCCGATACAACGAGGTCAAGATCCTTGCCGCTTACAGTAATAGGAGTAGGGTCGCCGGCATATACTTCAAGTGGAGAAACTGCCTCGATTACAGGGTGTACGAGGGTGATTTCAGATTCCACTGAAGTGCCATTTGCGAGCTTGAGGCTGATCTTTCCTTCTGTAGCAGTTTCAGGTACTAAAACTAAAATCTTACCGTTCTCATATGCGAAAATAGCATCTTCTGCACCTTCGAAATCGATGCTGGTGATGAGGTCAAGATCTTTTCCTGTAATGGTGAGTATACCACCAGCCTTAACAGGCAGCGGATTTACAGAATCGATAACGGGAACTGTTGACTCGAAGTCTCCTGCATTGTACTCATTGCCTTCATAGCTGATGGCAAGGATGCTGCCGCTTGCGGACTGGTCAGGGAGTATGAATGTGATGGATGAATTGTCTTCAGAGAGCTCAAAATCAGTCACTTCTATGCCTCCTGCAACTATCTTCTCAATCATTTCGAGGTGTGCTCCGCTGATAGTCACAGCCTTTCCTGCCTTGATGACAGCATCGGCTGCCTTCTTCACTGTAGGCTCACCCATCTCGAGCGGCAACTCAGAATAGAAGAGGTTCTCAACTGCTCCGTCATCGGAAAGGACTATGGTTCCGTTCTTTGCCGATGCAGGGATGATAACCTTAGCCTCGTGGCGTGTGGCTCCTTCCTCTACCTCAACAGTAGCACCACCTTCGAATAAGACTTTCTTGACAAGATTCATATAGTCTCCCTTGAGTGTGATAACATCACCAGGGAATGCAGGAGCAGCTACTTCGAAGCCTTCGAAAACGATTGGCTCGGTATAGTTGAGCATAGATTTGGTTGTGAACTGGTCCCCGTCCTTGGAAAGGAGGGTAACATATCCTACCTCAGGTCCTTCTACTGGAAGTGTAATGCGTATTTCGCTGATTTTTCCTGATTTGACAACCTCAATTGAAGTGATAGGCTCAACGCCGGGTACATTTACCTTGGCAATTTTGTCAAGGTTGCTGCCGAAGAATCTGAGCTGTGCTCCTCTCATCACCGGATTCGGACCGAATGAAGCCAGAGTCACTGCGTCGTCGGCATATTGGGCGGTGTCAATCTCAACCTGCTTGCAGGACGTGATTCCCAGAAGGAGTAAGACCGCACCAATTGTTGCTGTATGTTTGAATATGCTTTTCATAATGCTATCGTATTAATTATCTGACAGGAACAGCACGGAAGTTATCCATCTTGATGATAGGGGAAGAACCTGCGGTTCCGCAAGAGCTTGAACCTCCGGAGATGAATATCTCAAGATTTGAGAATGACTCAGGGGTAAGCTTGCCTGATGCGTTGCTGCCATCCCAGTACTTAGTGAATTCAGAGATAGGACAGGTGATGGTCCTCCATTCGCCGTTGGTGTCATAGCTTCCGCTGGTCTTCCAAGGCTCCCAAAGATAGCGAGGAAGGCTGAGGCCTGCGAAATCGCCATCATCGTGGAAGTATTGGTTGTTGCAGCCGGCGAGAGTATTGCCATAAATGTCCTTTGCGCCTGTAGCGCCGTTTGAAACCTCGGCTGTACTTGAGAAGATAATCTGCATAGGGGTACCGGTCCAAGGGGTTTCAGATGAAATGTTGACCTCGAACTTGAGCACCATAGAGCTGTAGTCGCTGAAATCGACTATGTCGAGCAAACGGCGTCCGTCAATTCCCTCGAATGGCTCAGGATCTGCCCAGTTGCCTGCCCAGTATTGCCACTGGAACGACTCTTTCCAATCGCTTCCGTCTGCGTCAAGGGTCTCGCTTCCGTCTCCGAGTATCACATAGTTTCCTGAGAAACCGCCAACGGTAGAGAGCTCCTTAGGTTTCCAACCCTTGTTGATTGAGTAGAGACCGTTGTCGAAATCGATGAGCATACCACGGTTATCCTTGTACATAAAGTCTGAAGCTGATGTACCGGATGCTGTTGTGACTTTTACCTTTCCAGGGAGAGCTCCCGTTGGAACGGTGAAAGTTACGTGGTCAAGAGCTATTTCCTTGATATCAGTAACTGTAGCATTAGGGAATTCGATGGTAAGTGGAACTCCGCCCTCTTTCTCGTAGAAGAAGTTACCACGGATGGTAGTGACAGTTCCCGGCTCTGCATATTCGAAGTCCATATAGGACACCCTTGGCGCAGGAGGGAGGACACGGAAGTCATAGCTCACTGTATCTAGAGCCGCTGTAATCAGGTAAATCTTGTCAGTTTCCACGACAGGCATAGTCTTAGGAATCTGAACAAGGAGAGTGTTGTCAGTCATATAGCTTGTGTTCAGAACGGCCTCCTGGTCATTGAACCAAACATTGTGTACACTGCGGAGGTTCTCACCGAGGATGCAAACGATTTCCTCCATGAAAGCCTGCTCAATATAAACGCCTGTAGCAGAATATGACACGCTGTAAACAACGGGAACACCTTCTGACTGCCTGAAGCGGTCAGGGTAGTCCAGCTTGTCACATGAACTGATGCATGAGGCAAGAAGTGCAGCTCCCAGAACTGAGCTTATTGTCTTTATTGATTTCATTTCCTGTCTTCAATTAAAAATTGTACTGGTAAACCTCACGTACATCCACGTGCTCTGCAGGAGCATCGGATGCCATGTTTCCGTTGAATACAACGTCCTCGGTAGGGAATGGAAGGGTGAAGCTTGAAGCTGTGATGTTAGGTGCATCGTCACTTCCAATCACACCATTATTTCCATACCATACCTGACCTTTGGCACCTTCTACCCAGCCGCTGACCTGATCGTCACCGTTAGGCTCGGTAAGAAGGATTATATCCCAAGTTTTGTCAGTGAAATATGTCTCATAAACCTTGTCGATATCACCGTTGTAGGTAGAACGTTTCTGTGCTTTGAGTTCAGCGATGACCTCGTCCATCTGATAGTATGAACGACGTACGAAATCGTACCAGTAGTCGCCTTCTCCGGCAAGCTCAAGACGGCGCTCTTTCCAGATAGCCTTGTAGTCAACACTGCTCAGAGGAGCCGCTCCAGCGCGAGTTCTTACTTTGTTGACATATTCGAGCGCATCAGCAGGATCGGTCTCAAGGACTGCCTCAGCATAAATGAGATATACATCGGATAGACGAAGTATATGGGTAGGAAGCTGGTAAGCCATACGGTCAGCAGCAATGCCGAGTGCGCTTGCGTGGTCGTAGTTATTACCATAAAGATGCTTTACATTGGCAACTCCAGTTCTGCACTGAAGACCTACCTTCTTTGCATAGCTATCGTCATAGAGAAATCTGATCCAATCGAATCCTCCCTTGTCAGTCCAGAAATATGGATAGAAGTCTCCTGGCATCATCATAGTGGCCTTACGGCGAGAGTCTGCCTCTCCATAACGTTTTGCAGGGTCGTCCGTAGCCTTAACTCCGAAAGCCTCCTGAAGGTCAACTGAAGGACCTGTCCATCCACCCCAAAGGTCTCCGTTGTCGCCGAAACCTTCGTAAGCAAGATCGCTCTCCAGAGAATTCTGGCGTGTCCACTGGGTACCTGATGATGTCCACTGCCAGCTGATGAGTGGCTCGCCTGTAGCATTGAATACTGTAGGGGAGAGGCGGAATACATCAGAGTATACAGGGGTGAGTGTACGACCTGAATTGTCGATGACATCCTTCGCATATTTTGCGGCAGCCTGCAGATCATTTGAGTCAAGCGAGCCGTTCAGACCTGCCTTGGTGAGATAAACCTTTGCGAGAAGACCTTCTGCTGCGTAATAGTCGATGCGGTTGTATTTTCCGATATAAGCATTCTTCGGAAGAAGTTCCATCGCTTTCTCGAGAGTCATGATGATGTATTCGTATACATCGGCCTTTTCAACTTTCTTTATACTGTTGTACTCACCTGAATTCAGCAAATCAGTATTGTTGTGGACAATAGGAACTTCACCGAAGGTTCTGACCATATAGAAGTATGCAAGAGCCTTGAGTGTAAGTGCCTCACCTATCGCTTTGTCCTTAGCTGCCTGAGATGGACCTTCCGATCTGAGAATATTGTCAATGACGGTGTTTGCGTGGCCATTGACTGCCCAAAGCGAGTAGGACATATTCATAAGGTCAGAGTCAGTACCGTTGGCCGTTAGCGAAAGATAAGGAGAATCGCCCATGTACATATTGCCTGACATTACTTCTCCGACCTTGATGAAAGCTCTCTGGAAATCATACCAAGGAGAGTTGTACAGATAGTTGACACCCTGTTCCACCTGCTCGTCTGTCTTGTAGAAGTTTGAGGTGTTGTAGTTGTCTTCTGTAGGACGGTTCAAGAAATCCTGGCAGGATAACGCTACCATAGCCGTTCCTGCGATGATTATGCTTTTGATTATGCTTTTCATGTTGTAACCCTCCATAGTTTAGAATGTTATGTTAAGACCACAAGAGTATGTGGTAGGTGAAGGATAACGACCGTTGTCCACACCATAGGTGAGACCGGTTGAATCCTGGGTGCTGGCACCGACTTCAGGGTCGAATCCGCTATACTTGGTGAAGGTGTAGAGATTTTGAATGTTCACATATACGCGGAGATTGTCGAACTTAATCCTGTTAAGAAGACTCTTCGGTACGTTGTATCCGAGGGTGATGTTCTTGATTCTGAGATAAGAACCATCCTCGATGTAACGTGAACTCATACGGTCGTTGTCGTTAGGGTCAGAGAAGCTAGGACGTGGAGTCTTGGTTCCCTTGTTGGCAACAGTAACATTGGTAATATCATTGTACCAGTAGCTTACGGTTTTGCCGTTGACAATAGCAGGATAGCTCTTGTCTGGATCAATAGGAACGAGCTGTGCTCTGTCGGAAATGCTCTTGTGCTGGTTGGTCCATGCACTGTTCATATGAACGAGACCGTTGTAACCCTGTCCAAGAAGGTTGTAGTTGAGAACCTTGTTTCCGTAAGATCCGTTAACGAAGATACTTAAATCGAAATCCTTGAATCTGAAGCTGTTGGTCCAACCATAGGTAAACTTAGGAAGTGGTGAACCTATATTGGTGCGGTCGAGTTCGTTGATAACATTGTCACCGTTCACATCCTTGAACTTGAGGTCACCAACCCACACAGTTGTATTGCGGTCGAATACACCGTCAGAAGGATATTTCTCAGCCCTTGGAGAGTTCATGATGTCATCAAGAGACTCATAAACACCAACAACCTCGTAACCGTAGAATCCGTAAAGCGGCTCTCCAATCTTTGTTGTGCTGACAACGTCGCTCCATTGACCGTAGCCCACGAGAGCAGCATTGCTAGTACCGTCGAGCGCTACGAGCTTGTTCTTGTTGAAGGAAATCTGGAAGTTGCTGTCCCAATTGAAATTCTTGGTGGCAACAGGGTGAAGGTCGAGGGTGATTTCAAGACCCTTGTTTTCAATTGTTCCGTAATTGCCCTTAGGCGCTGCCAGAGCTGATGAACCATTGCCCTGTGTTCCCATGTATGAAGGGAGTTGCATACCCATAAGCATATCAGAAGATATCTTCTGGTATGCATCAATTGTGACGTTGAATTTGTTGTCAAGGAAACCGAGGTCGAGACCCACATTCCATTGCTCCTGCTTTTCCCAGTGGACAGCAGTGTTAGGAATGTTTGAAGGACGATAGCCAGGACCGAGTGCTGAAGGCATCTGGCTGATACCTGCGCCCCAAGCAAAGCCTCCAATATTAGAGTTACCGGTCTGTCCCCAGCCGACACGGATCTTTCCGTTGCTGAGCACATCCTTCGCTCCTTCCATGAATTTCTCGTTTGAGAATCTCCAAGAACCTGCAACAGAATGGAAACCTGCCCATCTGTTCTCAGGACCGAAGTTTGACGAACCGTCATAACGGAAGGTGTAGGTGAGGAGGTATCTGTCGTCATAGTTGTAGGTCCAGCGGGTGAAAACGGAAGCCATTGCTTCAGAACCGAAACCGTGACCGATAGAGTGTGATTTTGAGTCTCCGAGGCTGACATTGTGGACGTCGTCTGAAGAAAGACCGGTCGAGCTTCCGCTGAGGTAGTTCCAGGACGATTCCCATATTTCGTGTCCAACCATTGCTGAGAATGAGTTCTTGCCGAAGCTGTTCGAATATGTGAGATAGTTCTTCAACTGCCAATAAAGACCGCTGTTCTTCTGATAGCTCATAGAGTTGGTCGGACGGCTCCAGCCACCAAGATCTACCATTGGCTTGTAACGCTCGGAATCCGATGCGTTGATGTCGAAACCAAGTTCTGCTCTGTAGACCAGGTTCTTGATAGGAGTAATTTCGCCATAGAGATTTCCAGTCAGCTTGCGTCTTGTGAGTGTGGTCTCGTCGAGCATAGCCATAGCAATAGGGTTAGGATTGGTATAACCCTCGCGTGAGGTTGAAGAGTAGTTTCCATCTACGTCATATACCGGGATATCAGGGAGCGTGGTAAGCGAGTAGAAGATAATACCTTCGCCACCGTCTGCGAGCTTGAGGTCATCCCTGGTATTGGCATATGAGACATTGAGACCGAGCTTGAACCATTCCTTAAGCTGTGCATCGAGGTTGGTTCTCACGCTGTAACGGCTGAAATTTGAACCGATAACGGTACCCTGCTGGTCCATAAATGAACCTGATACATAGTACTGTACCTTGTCAGAACCGCCCTGGGCACTGATCTGGTGCTGATGCTGGAGAGCTGTGCGGAATACTTCATCCTGCCAGTTTGTACCGGCTCCAAGAAGCGATGGATCCGCATAGTATGCGCTCTTTTCGGTGATTTCTCCGATTTCGTAAAGTGAGTTGTTGTACTCAGCATATTCACGCAGATTCATCATATCCAGACGTGTGGTCTGGCGACTTACTGCAAACATACTGTCGTAGCTGAACTTTGCATCTCCGGACTTTCCGTGCTTGGTGGTGATGAGAACGACACCGTTGGCGCCCTGGGCACCGTAGATCGCAGTAGCCGATGCATCCTTGAGGATTTCCATACTTACGATGTCGGCAGGGTTGATGGTCGAGAGAGGGGAAATGGTAGAGACGCGGCCATTGCCGAGAGCATCTCCGAGACCGAAATCCGAACCTGAACTTCCACCGCCCTGAATAATTACACCGTCAATTACGTACAGAGGCTCTGCATTGGCATTGATAGTAGCCTGGCCGCGGACACGGATTGAAGATGATGAACCTGGCGCTCCGGATGTCTGTACAGATGCGACTCCGGCTGCACGTCCCTGAAGAGACTGGTCAAGAGAGGTAATAATTGAACCCTTGAGATCGGACTCTTTCATAGAAACGGATGATCCAGAGAGATCTGACTTTTTCATTGTGCCGTAACCTACTACGACGACTTCGTCGAGCAGTTCGGTGTCTTCGTGGAGGGTTATGTCATAAACAGAGCGACTGTCAACAACAATAACCTCAGTTTTGTAACCGATTGACGAGACTTCAAGAGTTTTGCCTGTCCCGACAGAAAGGCTGAATCTACCGTCCAGATCGGTAATCGCACCGTTGCTGGTGCCCTTCTCCAATATGCTGGCGCCTATTACAGGAAGACCAGAGTCGTCAATGACAGTACCGGTGATTGTTTTCACCTGCGCTGACATTGTCACTGCAATCAGCAATGCAACCAGAGAAGAAAAGAACTTACTTTTCATTTGGCGTTTGGTTATAATGTTAGTTATTAATAGGTGTTTCAAAATTGTTTGAACCAATCCTGGCGGATTTCGGCCCATTCTTTGACTTCCCACATAGCGTGTCCGCAAACGGAAGCACAGTAGAACTGCTTATCGCACCTGAGCAGATTGTATGCAGAGAAGTTTGTATGTGGAGGGCAGGTAGGATCCTGGAGGCCGAAGGCCATGAATACAGGGCATTTTATCCTGTCTGCCAGATTCTTGATGTCAAAATAGCTGAGGGTTTTGAAAAGTTCCTCCCTGGACAAACCCATTTCGTCAGCTGTAGCGAAGACTTCCCACATAGGCCATTCCACAATTCTCGAATAGTCCTCATAGTCGCAGAGGAAAGGGACTGCCGGAGCTGCTGCGCGTATTCTTCCGTCCAAGGCCGCTGCGGCAAAGGTCAATGCTCCTCCTTGACTTTCTCCCCGTGCAAATATTCGCCCGGTGTCAGCCTTCTCAAGCCCGCAGACAATATCAACCGCGCGGACAGCATCGCAAAAGGCACCTCTATAATAGAATGTATCCTTAGATTCAAGCCCCCTGTCGATCCATCTGCTGTTGTCAGCACGGAAAATGCCCTGATCGCGGACGCTCACGAGGAATTCAATCGCTTCAGGATTCGCGGAAGGATTGTATTTATAGCAATCCGCTCCGTAACCCATATAATCAATATAGACCGGATACTTGCCCTCTTTGACAGGTATGCACAGATAACCTCCCATTTTTGCTCCGTCGAGAGAAGTAGCCTCAACTATATAGCTCGTCCTCAGTTCATTGCTGGCTTCCGGATCTTCGGTGAGCTTGACATTGGCCGGTATTCCTGCCAATTCTTTCAAAGTCTCCTCCCAGAAGGAGTCGAAATCATCCTGCCTGTCAGCCGGAGACTGAATCAGCTCCGGATCAATGCCGATGTTGAAACTTGGATGGGAATAGTCTTCTGCGGAAAGATTGACCTGATAGAAGCCGGGGGCAATGCCATTGAAAGGGAAGTGGGCGACAGCCTTTCCATCGCTGCCTGTATGGACCGTCCTGCTCAAACTGAGAACCGTGTCCCTGCCGTGCATAAGGCTAAGGTCACTAACGAGATTGAAATCGACTGTTACAGCTGCAGATTTGGGACCCGAAACGTTTACTGCAAGGTCCCTGACTTCGCTTCCGCTATAGATCCAATCGTGGCGTACATCTACTTGGAGACTGATGCCGGCTGTTGCTGCAATTATCTGGAGTAATGTTGAAAACACTGTGCTACAATTATTACATGGTTAATCGATGCAAAGTTATACAGTGCCATTACAGCATTCAAATACAATATTATCAAATAACTATACTATTACCTTATTCTTTTTGTACACTGCCCTGAATTCCTTCGGAGTCATACCCTTCTTAGCCTTGAATATCCTATTGAAATTGGAAATGTTGTTGAAACCTGAGGCATAACAGATTTCTGAGATGTTCTGGGATGTGTCCACAAGGGCTCGTGATGCCACTCCCAACTTTATCTCCGTTATGTACTCTGAGATGGTCCTGTGTGTTCTCAACTTGAAGAAGCGGCTGAAAGCAGTCGGAGTCATCCCCGCCATTGAAGCCAGGTCATCAAGCTTGATTGTCTCCAAATAATGCTCATCTATATAATTCTGCACCAATGTGATACGCCTGCTTTCCTTGCCTGAGCTGACATTAGTGAAAGTATTACTGGAAAGAGGTCTGGATTCGAATTTTGACAGATAGTAGAGGAGCAGAAGGAAGTTGGTGAATTGGATGAAGCCGTCCTTCTCAGTGGCAAGAGAGTCGAGAATGTTGTAAACCTTCATTATAGCTTCAGTTGGAAAGACTATGCCGTGTCGGGCATTTTCGAACATCTTCTTGATGGAAATGAACTGGTTTTTTGAAAGAATAGCCGGACTGAAGAGCTTGGGAGAGAATTGTATGGTGATTTCCCTGATGTCCTTAGAATTGCAAGTTCCCTGCTGCCATACGTGCTCAAGGTTCTCATTGCCGATGAGCACAAGGTCAAAATCTCCTATGGTCTCGATATTGTCACCTATTATCCTTTGTACTCCTGCAGCATTCTGAACGTAGTTCAGTTCGAATTCAGTATGCCTGTGAATCGGGTATGTGAACTTGGATTTGTGTCTTTCTATTATATTGAAACAGTCTCTTTCGGATAAATTTGATATTTCTGTTAGTATTTTTTGCATAATTAAAACGGTTTATTGTGCAAATTAATACAATTTTATGAAATATTGATACGAATTTGACCTTTTCTTCAAAAAGTGAATTTGTTTTTTGATATTTGCAATATGAGATACTACTCTAATAACCGAAGGAGCATATTTACTAAGGAACTAAGCTCAATCCTGCGTTTTTGGGAAGAGAGAATGATCGATCCCAAGGGTGGATTCTATGGACGTATGGACGGATGTGGAAAGCTTGTTCCTGATGCTCCAAGGGGAGCTATACTGAATGCCAGGATATTATGGACCTTTTCATCCGCTTATCGCATTTGTGGCAATGAAAGCTATCTGAAAATGGCAGACAGAGCAAAAGAGTACATATTTCAGTATTTTATTGACAGAAAAGAAGGTGGCGTCTTTTGGAGTGTTGACAGTCAGGGCAGTCCCCTGGATACCAAGAAACAGTTCTATGCCATTGCCTTCATAATATATGGACTTTCAGAGTATTATCGCGCTACAGGAGATACTCAGGCCCTTGAGGAAGCGATAAAGCTCTTCCATTGCATCGAAAAGTATAGCCTTGACAGTGTTCGGGGTGGCTATATTGAGGCCCTGACCGTTGATTGGATGGCAATTCAGGACATGAGGCTCTCCGAAAAGGACAGGAACGATGCCAAGACAATGAATACCCATCTTCATATTCTGGAAGCGTATACCGGCTTGTACAGGGTCTGGAAGAGTGAGGACCTTGGAAAGGCTCTCAGGAATATCATCCTGATCTTTCTTGACAGGATAATTGGAGAAGATGGACATCTGCAGCTCTTTTTCGACATGGATTGGAACTCCCAGGACAGCACGCGTTCATTTGGGCACGACATAGAGGCTTCCTGGCTCTTGATGGAGGCAAGTTCTGTCCTGGGAGAACCTGAACTCGACAAACGTTGCACAGCAGTATGCGAAAAGCTGGCCCGTGCCGCAATGGAGGGCTACACCAAAGGCCGCGGTATGGCCTACGAGTTCGATCCTCTCAGTGCTCACAGAGACGATGACAGACATTGGTGGGTACAGGCAGAAACCCTTGTCGGCTGTCACAATATGTTCCAGTTGACCGGAGATTCATTCTGGGCCTCAGCTGAAGAGGATGAGTGGCAATATATCAGTGCCAATCTAATATGCCCGGACGGTGAGTGGTATTGGAGTCAGCGCGCTGATGGAAGCATCAATACTGACGACGACAGGGCGGGCTTCTGGAAATGCCCTTACCACAATGGTAGGATGTGTATGGAAATTATTGAAAGACAAAAAAAATAATATGAGTACAAAATCATTATTCCCACTCTTTGCTGCGCTTCTTGCTTTCAGCTCCTGTAACAATGATAGCCTGGTCGTCAAGACAGATGACGGAACCAAAGTCAGAATCCAGGCGATGACAGAGGAAATACTTCGTGTAAGCAGTGTACCTGCCGGAGCTTCCTTTTCTAAAGAAAAAAGCCTCGTGGTCCTCGATAGAGAAACGAAGCCTGATTTTGTCGTTTCGAGGAAGGAGGGACGTCTGTCCACCTCTCGCGTGAGCGCTGTAGTTGATCCGCATAACGGCAATGTCAGTTTTTATGATGCCGATGGCAATCTTATCCTCCAGGAGGACAGAAGGGAATTCAGCCCTATAGAAGTTGAAGGGACTAAGGCCTGGACAGTACGTCAGGTTTTCAAGTCTGATGAGGATGAAGGCTTCTACGGACTCGGACAGCATCAGGCTGACGAGTTCAATTACAAGGGTCTCAATGAGGAATTGTACCAGTACAATACAAAAATCTCAGTGCCTTTTATCTACAGCACGAAACACTACGGCATACTCTGGGACAGTTACAGTTTCTGCCGTTGGGGTGATCCACGTGACTATGCACATCTTAATAAGGTTTTCAAACTCTATGACAAGGATGGAGTGGAGGGTGCCCTTACCGGAACCTATGTACCTATGAGAGGTGAGACTCTGGTTCGCCGTGAGGAGGCCATCAATCAGGAGTACCTCATCACTCCAAAGTGTGAAAAAGTTCAGGGAGCTCCAGACTTCAATTTCTTCGGTTCCAACGTATGTTTTGAGGGAGAGATTGAGGCGGCTGAAGATGGTATTTTCAGGTTTTTGCTTTATTACGCAGGATATACCAAAGTATATCTCGACGGTACTGAAGTTGTCCCTGAAATCTGGAGAACTGCATGGAATCCGAACAGTCACAAATTCAATTATGCTTTGAAAGCAGGCGAAAGAGTCCCTATCCGAATCGAGTGGCGGCCTGATGGAGGAGTCAGCTATTGCGGACTCCGTGTACTCAGTCCTGTCGATGAGGAGGAGCAGGCAAAGATGAGCTGGTGGGGTGAAATGCAGGACCAGATTGACTACTATTACATAGCCGGTGACAATGCTGACTCTGTGATTTCGGGCTATCGTACTCTGACCGGAAAGGCTCCGATTATGCCGAAATGGGCTATGGGATATTGGCAGAGTCGCGAGAGATATACAACTCAGGATGAAATAGTAGGTACTTTGAAAGAATTCAGGGACAGGGGCATTCCTGTCGACAATATGGTCCAGGACTGGCAATATTGGAAAGACGACCAGTGGGGCAGTCACGAGTTTGACGAAAAGAGATTCCCTGACCCTATTGCAATGGTCGATTCCATTCATGCTATGAACGGCCGCTTTATGATAAGCGTATGGCCTAAGTTCTATCAGGGAACGGAGCATTTCGATGAGTTCGACAGCAAGGGATGGATGTATAAGACTGCCATTACGGACTCAGTCATCGACTGGCTCGGCTATATGCAGTCATTCTACGATGCATATGACCCTGATGCAAGAAAACTTTTCTGGCAGCAGATGTATGACCATCTCTATCCACTCAATGTTGATGCGTGGTGGATGGATGCGAGTGAACCTAATATACACGACTGCACCGATATGGACTACAGGAAGAAACTTTCCGGTCCTACTGCTCTCGGTCCTTCTACCAAGTATTTCAATGCATATGCTTTGATGAATGCCCAGGCTATCTATGAGGGTCAGCGTGGTGTTGATCCAGACAGGAGAGTCTTCCTGCTTACAAGAAACGGTTTCTCAGGCTTGCAGAGATACAGCACCGCATCATGGTCGGGTGATATCGGAACCAGATGGGAGGATATGAAGACTCAGATCAGCGCCGGACTCAATTATTCAATTTCCGGCATTCCTTTCTGGGGACAGGATATAGGCGGTTTCAGTGTTGAGAACCGTTATGCCAATGCCCAGAGGCTCTTCAATAGCAGAGGTATAGAGAATGACGACCTCAAAGAGTGGAGGGAACTTCAGGCTCGTTGGCACGAGTGGGGAGTATTCTGTCCTTTGTACCGTGCCCACGGACAATATCCGACCAGGGAACCTTGGAACATCGCCCCGGAAGGACATCCTGCATATGAGGCAATAGTCGCAGCCGACAGGCTTCGCTACGAACTTATGCCTTATATCTATACACTTGCAGCCAGAGTTTATCGTGATGACTATACCATTATGAGGCCTTTGGTGATGGATTTTGGTGATGATCTCAATACCCGCCATATAGGTGACCAGTTCATGTTCGGTGATGCGATTATGGTTTGTCCGGTATACGAGTATCAGGCTCGTTCCAGGGAAATCTATCTTCCTGAGGGTCTTTGGTATGACTTCTATACAGGCGAATGCCTTGAAGGTGCTGGCAATTTCCTTGTTGATGCGCCATACGACCATTGTCCTGTATATGTCCGTGCAGGAAGCATCATCGTCACCCAGTCAGCTGTCGAAAGCACAGCAGAGACAGCTGAAAAGCTCATTGTCAATGTTTGGGAAGGCGCTGACGCTGACTTTACCCTCTACGAGGATGATGGCCTCAGCTACAATTATGAAAAAGGTGACTATGCTCTCACTGACATTCATTGGGACAACACTGCCCGCAAGCTGACCGTTTCAGCCCGTGAAGGCAATTACGCCGTTCAGGATTTCAAGGAAATTGAACTCCGCGTCAAGGGCATTGACCATCCTGACGTCGTAAAGACCTATCCGTACTCTCCGGAAACCGAGATTTCACTTGAATTGAAGTGATATGAAAAGCAGATTAATAGCAATATCGTTGTCAATATGTTTCGCCTTTGCTAACGCAGAGGCGAAACTAGAGTTAAGACAACCCTGCAGCGACGGTATGGTGCTCCAACAGAATTGCGATGCTGTAATCTGGGGCTGCGCAACACCAGGCTCTGCCGTTACGGTCACCCCATCATGGACCGGGATTTCCATACAGACTCAGACGGACGCCTCCGGCTCATGGACAGTGCTGGCTAAGACTCCGGAAGCTTCTTATCACCCTTACAGCATTGAAGTCAAAGGCGATGGCATGTCATTGACCATCAACGATGTACTGGTGGGAGAGGTCTGGTTTGCATCAGGACAGTCGAATATGGACATCACTATGCACGGCTATTATAATTGTCCTATTGAGGATGCGAACCCTTATATTGCCAATCCTCCCGGTGCTGACAGGGTGCGAATGTATACCGAGCCTATTGCCGCGAGCTACGAAGCTGTTGAGAGGGGTTCCGGTTATTGGAAAAGGGGAAACAGCGAAGGTGTTTGGGATATGAGTGCCGTTGCCTTCTTCTTTGCGGAGCAATTGAACCGCAGCCTCAATGTTCCTGTGGGAATCATCTGCTGTGCATACGGAGGCTCAAGGGTCGAGAGTTGGATACCGGAACGCCAGCTTCGCGAGTGGGGCAGCGAGGATCTGTCTCGCGAGAGGATAGAGGCAATGACGGATTATCACAGACCATTCAAAGCCTACAATGCAATGTTCAACCCCATTGCCGGTTACACGGTCAAGGGCTTTATCTGGTATCAGGGTTGTTCCAATGTCGGAGCGCACGATGAATATGTAGAACATATGGAGTGGCTGATAGGGCATTGGCGTTCCCGTTTCGGAGACGACGAGGCTGAATTGCCCTTCTATCTTGTTGAGATTGCCCCATATACTTATTCTGCGGATGGGGAAGGGATTGATGGCGCGCTTTTGAGGGATGAGCAGCACAAACTCTGCCATAAGGTCCCGAACTGCGGCATAGTGGTGACGAACGACCTGGTTGAGGAGTATGAAAAGACGAATATCCATCCTGCGAAGAAACGCGAAATAGGCGAGCGTCTGTCCTGGCTGGCTTTGAACAGGCAATACGGCTTCACGAAACTGGCCTGCAATTCTCCGGAAGCTCTTTCTGTCTTTATCCCTAAAGGACGAGAATACGCGATAGGGGTAAAGTTGAGCAATATTCCTAATGGTATGGACAGAATGGAAGGCATAGAAGGCTTGGAAGTCCTGTCATCGGAAGGAAATTGGGTGAAGGCCCGGAGCATCAGCAGTGCATGGCCTGACGATTTCATTATCATCAATACTCCGGAGGTCAGGAATCCTGTAGCCGTAAGATATGGCTGGGGTGATTTCAAACCAGGCAACCTGCATAATGCGGAAGGTTTGCCTCTCTCTCCTTTCAATCTTTCAATCAAATAATCTGCTCTGAATGCAAGGTATACACGATAGATCGGTACTTCTTCTCGGATCTGACAATATGGCCGTCCTCTCCAAACTCAAGGTAATCCTGTTTGGGGTCGGCGGTGTCGGTTCCTGGTGTGCGGAAAGTCTGGTGAGGACAGGAATAGTTCATCTTACCTTAGTCGATTCCGACTGTGTCAGCGTGAGCAATGTCAACCGTCAGTTGATGGCGACCTGCTCTACAGTAGGTCGTGTGAAAGTGGAGGCAATGAAAGAGCGCCTGCTCGATATCAACCCTGATGCCGATATCAATGCCATCAGAGCAGCCTATGATGCTGAGAGTGCAGCCTCCTTTAATCTCTGCGATTATGACGTCATCATAGACTGCATTGATTCGCTGAAGAATAAAATAGATCTTATAATTGAAGCCAGTCACGTTCCCGGAGCCAGGGTTTACTCTTCTATGGGAGCAGCCCTCAAAGTGGACCCCTGCCGTATAAAGGTGGCTGAATATTGGTCCGTCAGAGGCTGTCCTCTTGCTGCCGCAATGAGGAAACGTATGCACCAGCGTAAACTTTCGCTTGGCTCAAAGGTAATGTGCGTATATAGCGACGAAGTCCTTCTAAACAAAGGCGCAGCTGACTTATTGGAAGTCAACTGCGCTTCTGCTTGGGATGAGAAAAAGGCCCGTGTCAACGGCTCCCTTCAGCATATAACTGGCATTTTCGGTTTTACTCTGGCCGGACTGGTCATCAAGGATGCAGTATCTGTAGAAGCAGCCTATTAGCCGCGCTCTGTCAGAGACAGCGTGACACTGCTTCTATTGCCCTGTCTCCAAGCTCATTCTTGGAATCAATGTGCTTGAGTACAGTCTTGACAAAGGCATTGCTTTCGAAATCTCCTCGAACATTTTCGAAGTCGAGTTCCTTGCGCTGACGGCCTCCGTCTGCTCCGAAACCGGTCTTGCTGGCCAGGTTGAATTCTTTTTTGGCATCCTCATATACCATTCTGTCGAGTTTGATAACTGCGTTCCTCCAGCGTTCAATGATTTTGACCGCATCCTCTTTGGTGAGTCTTGACGGGTTAATCCCAAAGACCTCCTGGAAGTGTTGGAAAGCCCAGGTCCACTCGTATGAATAGTACTCTTCGTGCATCTTTCTGAAGGCAGCATTTATCTGGGAAAGATCAGTAATATTGCCTCCCTCAATGTCCTTCATCAATGCATCTATTTCGCTCTTCGGTGCAATGAGACCTGAGAGGTCAACCCATTCTCCGGAGCCGATAGGTGTGTCCGGTTTCAGCCTGCTTCGCAGCTCCTCCTCGGATGAAATGCTGAAACTGCCGTCCGGGTCCTGAAGTCTGGAAATGAATGAATTGCCCATAAATTTGTCTATGGCAATATCGTAGTATCCTATACCCTTCCTGAGAGCTGAGTTGGTGATTTTGGTGCTATGGAATGAATATACATCACTGAGTTCACCGCTGGCCGATACAATCTCTTGAAGTATGCTCTTGCCTTTCATCATCTTTTGAATGGTGAAAGGGGAGAGAAGATTATAGTTGATACAGTCGAATCTTTCATTGTCGTGGCGGCTGTCACGCTTCGGCCATTTCTGGGCATCGCGGATTGTACCTACGCTGCGCAGGTTTACACCAGGTACGAGATAGGTGGCATTCTTGTTCTCAATAAGGTATGAGAAAGGCAGATTGCTCGTATCAGAGTGACCTACGTGACGTCCCATAACGAGGGAGAATGCTCCTACTCTGGCTGGCCACAGTATATATGAATCAGAGGCCGTCTTCGCTCCTCTTTCCAGTGTTCCCTGATGGATAGGACCAAGTTTGTACATATGATTGCTCTGGTTTGAGCCTGAACCAGCATTCATAAACGAGAAGATTCCGGCAATGAGCAGGGTACTCTTGTGATGGGTTACGGTGAAAGGTCCCGCGAAGATTGCACAGGCTTCTCCATTCTCGCCCTGGCAATTGCTGAAGAAGAGCGAATCGCTTGCGGAGTAGCTGTGGCCGAAGCGGCAGGCCTGTCCTATGAAGCAGCGCGACATCATTGCACAGTCCTCCACCTTACTGTCGCTGCATACGATGAAGTCATCTAACATTACTCCCTGACCGATTACGACTGGAGCTTCTTTCTTCGAGCATATGCTTCCGTTGTTGAGACGCAGTGCACCTCTGATGAGGGCCGAATCTCCGATTCTTACACCCGAAATGGAGTCGGTGTTGACTATGGTAACATCATTGCCTATTAGGCCCGTACATGACTTAACGGACTCTGTGTATTTATTCACGAGAGCGTCCAGACCGGCAATGAATTCAGGTCTATGGCGGTATAGTGCCTGCATATATGCCTGATGTGAACTCAATTGGTCATATATCGTGACTTCACGACCTCCTGTCTCGTTCAGGACCGATACCTTTACACCATTGCCGAAACTGCACTCGCCATCGACGTAAAGTACGCCGACATTCTCTATGTAGCACCTGTCCCCGATTTCATAATTGGCAATGAAATTGTTAACATTGCTTATGTAGCATCCGTCACCGACTGTGACATTGTGGAGGCTCGCATTCCTGATTTCGGAATGTCTGCTTATGCCACCCTTAACCGCGAAGCAATAGTCCGTCGAACCGAGTCTCACCTTGCCACTGAAACTGACGTTAGATACTCTCGAAGGGTCAAAGCCTTCAGCTACCTCTATTGCACTCCAATCCTCAGCACGACAGCCGGCTCCAATAAGTATTTCTATTTCCTTATCACTTAATCTTCTGTATCTGTTCATAATTCTATGCTTTATTCTACTGTTACGCTCTTTGCGAGATTTCTTGGCTGGTCAACATCGAGCCCCTTGGCCACAGCTACGTGATATGCAAGCATCTGAAGCGGGAGCACGGTGAGCAAAGGTGCAAGGCTATTATCCACCTGAGGCACTTCTATGATATTCTCAGCCATACCCTTGATGGTTTCATCGCCTTCCGTAACTATTGCCAGTACCTTTCCTTTTCTGGCGATAACTTCCTGCATATTGCTGAGAATCTTCTCATATAGTTTGTGGTGCGTCGCGATGAAGACAACTGGCATATTCTCATCCACGAGGGCAATCGGTCCGTGCTTCATCTCTGCAGCAGGATAGCCCTCTGCATGTATATAGCTGATTTCCTTTAATTTGAGAGCCCCTTCAAGCGCTACAGGATAGTTGTATGCCCTTCCAAGGTAAAGCATATTGTGGGAAGTGGCATATTGCTGCGCAATGAGCTTGATCTTCTCGTCCTGGGCAAGAACTTTCTCCATAAGCTCAGGTATTGTGAGAAGTTCGTTTATGAGACTGCTGTATTTCTCCTCGCTGACTGTTCCTCTTTCACGACCGACTGCCAGAGCAATCATTGTCAGTACAGTAACCTGACCGGTGAAAGCCTTTGTGCTCGCTACTCCTATTTCAGGTCCGACGTGAATGTAAGTTCCTGTATCAGAAGCTCTTGCAATACTACTTCCGACAACATTGACTATGCCGAAGATGAGCGCTCCGTGTTCCGATGCCAACTGAATCGCAGCGAGTGTATCAGCCGTTTCACCACTCTGAGATATTGCAATGACAATGTCGTTGCTGTCAATGACAGGGTCGCTGTATCTGAACTCGCTGGCATAGGCCACTTCGACAGGGATGCGGCAGAACTGTTCGATGAGAAGTTTGCCAATGAGACCGGCATGCCAGGAAGTACCGCAACTTACTATGATGATTCTCTTCGCCTTCAACAATTCCTCTCGGTGTTCAGTAACTGCACTGAGGACTATCCTCTTGCCGTCCTGGACTATGCGCCCTCGCATACAGTCCCTGATACATTGAGGCTGGTCGTGAATCTCCTTTAGCATAAAGTGAGGGTAACCACCTTTGTCAAGCATGCTCAGGTCCAAATTAACCTTCTTGACATTGACTGCCACTTCCGAATTGTCAAGTGCAATGATCTGAAGCGCTTCTCCCCTGTGGCAGACAGCAATCTGTTCATCCTCCAGATAAACCATCCTGTTGGTGTACTCAATGATAGGGGAGGCATCACTGGCGATGAAGAATTCGCAGTTGTTCTCACCTATACCGATAACCATAGGGCTGCTCTTTCTCGCAGCCACCAGAGTATCGGGATTCTTCGTGTCAACCACCAGAATGGCATATGCTCCAATTACTTTTTCAAGAGCGAGTCTGACTGAAGTCACTAGATCGGTATTGTGACTGTCCATTACATACTGAATGAGCTGCACCAAGACCTCGGTGTCAGTTTCGCTTTTGAAGTGGTAGCCCTTGTCCTTCAACTGGTCACGCAGAATGATATAATTCTCGATAATGCCATTGTGGACTATGGTCAATTGCCCTGTTTCCGATACGTGGGGATGGGCATTGGTTTCATTTGGATGTCCGTGGGTCGCCCAACGTGTATGGGCAATTCCCAAACTGCCGCAGTGATTGTGTCCCATTGCAGCTTTCTCCAGATCGGACACCTTGCCCTTTGCCTTATATATATTCAATTCTCTGCTCTTATCATCATAGATAGCAGTTCCCGCAGAATCATAACCTCTGTACTCCAGTCTGTGAAGTCCTTTAATCAGTATCGGATATGCCTCTCTATAACCTGTATAACCAACAATTCCACACATTATTTCTTGATTTCTTTTTGGAAAAAGTCAAATACGTATTTGTTACTTCTTTCTTTTTGTTCCCCGTAAAAGCCGTGTCCTGCACCCTCGATGATGTGATATTCGCAGTGAGTGTATATCTCGGCTGCTTTATCGGAATACCTTTGCTTGACAAGTTCGTCATCGCTGCCGTGAACAATCAGAACATCCTTGTCGAAGTCTTTGATTACGTTGTAAATATCATAATCAAGCAGGTTCTCATAATAAGCCTTACCTATTTCTATACCCATAACGGTGATTTCAGCAGGGATATCATCCTTTGTTTTGTAGAGGGCTCTGGCATCATCAGGAATGCAAAGGGCAGGGTAAATCAGCGCAATGGCCTTGATTTTTTCCTTTACTTCAGGCGCGGTAATGGCAGATACGCAGCCTCCTTGGCTTTCTCCAAGCAGAAATAGATTGTCAGGATCAACACAGTCCCATTCTCTTACTGCATCAATTACGTCAATCAGATTCTGTTTCTCGGTGAATATGGACATTTCCCTGGTAGAGCCATCACTCTTCGAGCCCCTGCCTCCTCCTTGAAAATCAATCGCATAGCATACATAGCCAGACTTGGCAAGTTCAGCCATTTGACTGTAGAAGCCAATATGGTTCCCACCATAGCCGTGGCTCATTATCACTGCCGGCTTTCTGGAAGGTCCTGAATTCGGAATCACTGCTACACCGTACAACTTCATGCCACGGCTGTCAATAGTAATCTCCTTTGTCTCAAATGCCGGGTCAGAAGGCTTCTCAGGCATTCTGAATTCTCTCATTCCTGCAGGCCTTTCTGCTTGTGGATTCTGTGCGTATACTGTTGCTGTAGCTATTACCAGAACAGCCAGGCTGATGATTATTCTTCTCATACCTCAAAACAATTACTTCTTGAATAATCTCTGTGCCATATCATAAAGGTTGAGCCTCCAGGTGTACCAGGTGTGGCCTTCGCCTACTTCCATATACTCATATTTCAAGCCGTTTTCGTCAAATACCTTGTTCGCTCTTTCTCCTGAAATGTAGGTGATGTCAGTTTTTCCTCCCTGGGTCATTACGAACTCCTTGCAGTTCTTATTTACAATAGGTATGTTCTCGATTACATTGAGACGCTTAAGCTCATCCTCAATCGGGCTGCCAGGGGTAAATCCTCCTGAAAGACACCAGACATAAGCGAATTTGTCAGGATTTCTGAAAATGACCTCGAGGGTTTCTATACCACCCATTGAGAGTCCCGAAACTGCCCTGTGGTCCTTATCTGTGAGCACCCTGTAGTTGGATTCAATGAAAGGAATGATACAGTTCATAAGATCCTTCTCGAAAGCTGATACGTCACAGGCTCCATTAGGCATTACCACAATCATAGGAACCATCTTTCCTGCTGCAAGAAGGTTGTCAAGAATATCTCCTGCACAGCCTGCAGATTGCCATGAAGCATCGGTATCACCACCTCCGTGTATCAAGTAGAGTACAGGAAGCTTGGCCTTTGACTTCTCATAGCCTGCAGGAGTCCATACACGCATTGTTCTGGTAGTCCCGAGTATGCTGCTCTGGTATTTGCGTACAGCCATTGCTCCGTGAGGGATATCCGGATTGTATGAGAAGAAATCCGCTCCATCAGGCTCTACCATAGCGACAGGACGGTTGTTCTGTGCAAGGTCGCTCTTCGGATCAATTACATTGACTCCGTCGACTACGAAGGTGTAACGATATGCTCCCGGTTTAACTCCAGGAACTTCAATTGACCAAACGCCATTCTTCTCAATGGTCTTGGCCTCTCTGGACATAATGTCCCCACTGAGGCTCACTGTACGTGCTTTGGGGGCATAAATGCTGAAAACGGTATTGCCGTTAGGAAGTACCCTTACGCTTTGGAGCGTGTCGTTTGGAGTAGGGGTTCTCATCCATTGAGCCTGGGCTGAAGTCGCACTCAATACGATTATGGATGAGATGGTCAAAAGTGCTTTCATTTTCATATTGTCAAAGGTGTTTGTATAGTCTTTTGGCTTCCAAAAATACTTATTTCCTATAGAAAGCTAAAATACATCTTCAATTTTCATCAAAGGGAGACTTAAGTATGAGCGTTTCTTGCCTCCGACAAAAATGCTTTGATGGGCAATACGGCTTTCAGCCTGCTCGGCCCACACTCCGGCTGTGTTGGAGTGCACAGCATATTCGGGAAAGAGGGATGATTGGACGTCGATTCTGAGACGGTTTCCGGCCTTGACAGTCCATACTATCGGCAACGCGACTATTTCAGCATCGACCCGTTTTCCTGCCCTGTATTTCCTGCGCTTGCCCAGAAGGTCCTTCCTATAGGCGAGAGTGGTGATGGAATTGCGCATATTGTAGGCCTTCCCATCTGGAGTTATCTCGCTAAGGGTGAATGCGAAGGCGGTGTCGTCAGCATCACTGCTGACTCTCAATAAAAGCTTGATGCTCCCGGCAATTGTGATGTCCCTCTCGAGCGGTTCACTCACGAAGGTGATCAGGTCATCGCGATATCCGGCCTCATTCTGAAGATTGCTGCCTCTTCTTCTGATGGAGGTAAAAATGGTTTCTCCACCTGTGGCAATGATAGGGTCGGATGGGTCATAATCGTAGGACAGTCGAGCTCTTCTTGATCTTTCTTCCTGAAGTTTGAAGATTTTCCCTTTTTCGCCCACGCGTTCTGAACTGAGTTGCAATCTCATTTCTTCATCAGCTTTGATTGGCCATTCCTCCAAATCAATCCATCTATCCTCTTCTATAGCATAAACCTTGATTTCCTTTTCCGGAAGCTTCTTCTCGACAAGAAGTCCGTAGAACCAATTGAACTGGTCCTCCTCGATTATAAAGTCCTTTGCCCTGGAAGTAGGGACGTGGGTAGGAGTAACTTGAAAACTGTGATTCCAGGAACCGAGTATCAGACGACTGTGCGCCTGAACTTCCGGGGAAAGCCTTTCGAAGCCGAGCAAGGTTCCTTCCTCGTGATGGTCGAACTGTCCGGCGACGATGGTGACGGGGACATTGACCAAAGCAGGAATGCGCTTCAAGTCTCCCCAAACACCGCTGTTCCAATAAGGATCAGTATAATCCGTATGAGTAATCCAATCCCTATAGTAATCAAGCCTTTGCCCGAGCACGTTCACGTCTGCTTCGACCTGGGGACGGTAGAGGTAGAAGTCATAATAGTTTTCGCCAGGTCCCTGTCCGTCTTTTTTTTCGGGGTGTATGATGTCCTCTTCGGCATTGTCAATGACCCAGCCGCTCATAATATCCTCGCGGAAAAGCCCCGCGCGATAACAGGAAATATGTCTGTCGACACCATAATGGCTAAGGTAGAGACCTTTGACTTTCTGTGGCAATGAATCAGCGACCAGCCATCCTGTCAGTGCCGTGTATGATGTGCCGAAAATGCCGATATCGCCGCACCAATCCTGCTTCTCAAGCCACTTGTACAGGGCAATGCCGTCTTCGCGCTCGTAAATATTCGGACTGAAAAAACCCTCGGAGCCTCCTTTCCCGCGGCAATCCTGCTGTATGTATCCTATTCCCCGGCTGGCGTATTCCCTACCTCTACGATTATTATCGCCTCTCCCGCCATATACATAAGGTGTTCTGGTGACGACTACAGGCCAGGGTCCGTCCCCTTCAGGGAGATAGATTCTGGTCAGGAGTTTGAAGCCATCCCCGCCTTCGACCATTTCTTCGAAATAAGTATACTGGGCTGACGCCATTGCAGGAAATAACAGCATTGCAAGTAAGTACAGAATAGTTTTTTTCATTTTCAATTCCTTTTGCTAGGTAAAGATATGGGAAATTTTGCTTACTATTGTAAGTTGATTAAAAATTTTTCATTCATCCTATGAACAAAGCATTTATTTTTGCTGCAACTGCAGCGCTTTTTGTCTCATTCAGCGCAGATGCACAGTGGATGAGAACTCCTACTCCAAACGACACGCTCCAAAGCGTAAGAGTACTTCCTAACGGCAATACTGTTTTCAGCATTTATGCGCCAAAAGCCCGTACAGTGAGCCTCAGTGGTGATATTATGTCCAGAGAGGCCAAGACCATTGAGAAGAATGGCGTTTGGTCAATTGAAGTCCCTGGAGTTAAACCGGGAGCATATCGTTACACCTTCGTAGTCGACGGAGTCAATGTTATCGATCCGAAGAGCGACCTTGCACAGAACAACCGTCCTGTCGCTATGGTAGAGCCTGATGGAGCGGATTTCTTCTCATACAATCCTGATATTCCTCACGGAGCAATGGCCGTAAGGTCATATTGGTCAAAGACAGCCAACACAACACGCACAATGCGTGTCTGGACCCCTGCTGGTTATGAGAAATCAAAGGCAAAGCTTCCTGTGCTGTATCTCGTGCACGGAGGTGGTGATACCGATGCTTCATGGCCATCTGCAGGCTGTGCAGGAGACATCCTTGACAATCTTCTTGCAGCAGGAAAGATGGTTCCTATGATTGTGGTTATGCCTAATGGTACATTCCCTGGAGATGAGGTTCCAATTTTTGCTGCAGATATGGTTACTGATATCATTCCTTTCATCGAGAGCAACTACAGAGTCATCGCTGACCAGGCACACAGGGCTATGGCAGGCCTTTCAATGGGCGGAATGGAGACTCTTGAAACCACTTTCAACAATCCTAAGCTTTTCGGATATGTATGGGTACTCTCTTCAAGTTTCAAACCGGGAGTTGCTCCAGAGACTGAAGCTGAAAGATTGGGCGTAGCTGGAAAGATTCCTGAAATCAACAAGACTGTGAAGGAATTCGTATTCACTCAGGGAGGTCCAAGCGATATTGCTTACCAGAATGGTATCAATACCCGCAACTGTCTTGAAAAGATGGGACTCAAGTTTGAGTATATGGATGTCGAGGGCGGCCACTCTTGGTATGCCTGGAGACAGAATCTCTATGATTTAGCGCAAAGAATCTTCAAGAAGTAGCTTCCTGAAGATTCTCCACCTTTGGCCCTGTTTACTTCCTGATTCCATACAGGTAAGCGAGCAGGGCCATTTTTCCGCGCATAGTCTCCCTCGGAGTGAACTCGGAGTTAACCCATAGATATCTCTGATTGAAGAAAGACTCCTGACGAGGCCATCCTCCATTATCCCAAGAAGGGTAGCAGCGGTCAAGAAGTATGCGTGCATCTCCTCCGTTGCCTTTGGACCAGGTTTCAGTACCATTGAACGGAGTCTGTCCCGGGTGAGTGCCAGGAGTACCGTCATTTCGTCCGGTAGTATAAATGTCGGTGATATGCCTTTCTCCAAGTCCGGTCATCTCAACAATGTTGCCCGGATTCCTGCCGAGGCCCCAAGACGCTTCAGCATACATACATTTCTCAAGTTCCGCCTTCTTTGCGGCATTTGGATTCAGATAATGTGCAAGCATTACGAGCTGGAGGTTCTCTGAAACCTGCCATCTGGCATCATTGGCAGTTCTCCTTGAAGGCCTGTTATTGTAATGCCGGATATTCTCGCTTTCTGCCTGGAGGGCAACGCTGCTCTTCATCTTCTCATAAAGCTCAGGATAATGCCTTTCATTAGGGCAGCTTAGATATGCAGCAATGCCCCAAAGCTGTAAATATGCTCCTCGGAATCCTGTCTTGAAAACAGGTGTATCAGCTCCTTCGATTATGCATTCTTTAGCCATCTCATCTTCCCACTCTCTGTCACCTGTGACATTGTATAGGAAGGCTGCAGCCATCTGCTTGAAGTCCCTGCCACGCATAGTTTCATTGCCTATGCTCTGATAATCATCAAGTTGGAGATTTTCCTGTTTCGAAGCGAAAAGATAGGCTTTCACTGCCTCTTCGCAATAGTAGCGGCGCAATGAGTCATTGCCCGCAACACGGAAAGCATCGGCGAGCATAGCGCAATTGGCGGCATTGGCCCAGGCTGCCATGGTAGTGCATCCTGCCTGAAACATTATTGTCCACTCCTTAGAAGGATTGGTCACACCTTGGCTATAAGCCTCTCCGTCCCTGATGCTGAGGAAGAAATCCACTTCGTTTCTCGCCTCATCGATAATGTCCGGTATACCGTTACCGCTTTCTCTTATTCCTAAGTTGTCCTCATTTATTCTGCCATTTGTAAGCAGAAATGGCAGAAGCAGGTCGTAGATGTTGCTGACGTGGGCCAGGTGACGGTCCCAGTCGAAGGCATCGGAATGGCCTCCCTTTACATCGATGTTGACCGGATTGCCGGGAAGTCTGTGCTGCCAGAAAGATGATTCGAGTGCCGGCTTGAAATGAGGCTCGTCCCAAACATCACCCGGATTCTTGCGCCAGTCCGGATGCCAAGGATGAAGGTCAGTCTTGTACACAGTGAAACCTACAGGATCAACTTCCGGAATGAATCGCGGCTGTCGTGGAACAGGATTAATATGTTCAGGATCAGCAGGTTCTCCAAGTCTCATATAATAATAGCCGAGCAAGGAATAGCGGTATGGCTCGAAATAGACTTCATTGCCGATATTGAAATCCATACTGCAACCCACATCTTCAACCGCCAGTCTGTAACGTCCGGGGACATTTTCCTTGAAATCTATAGTCCAAACATCAGAACCGGTCAAGTCTTTCTTTCCGGCTTCATTTACTGATTCCGAGTGTGCTTTCCAGAAGCGTACCTTACCCACGGCCTTGCTCTTCCCGCTATCGACATTGTACAGATAGACCTTCTTACCCTCGAAGGAGCTGTAGTCTCTTGGACCACCGTCTCCCAGCCACAGATAAAGATCGGCGCTGTTTGCATTCGCTGAGGCCGCGTAGCCTATTAGATTCACGTGAATTGCCTCGGATGCAGAATTGAAAATGTCAAAATGTATTTCTGCAGATGTCTTGTCAGATCCAATGCCTTCAGGTATAGCCACTGAATAGTCACAACCTTGTTTCATCCCCTGAGGCAGCTTGAGAAAAAGCCAATGGTCGAGTTCGCTGATTAGCCTGTTGTCAGTGTTCATCGGCTTGGATTTACGAAAAACAGATGTTGCGGCAATACCTCTGGAGTAGCGTTTGTCATTTCGCGAAGAAATTATCCATTGCCCCTTTTGTGCCAGTTCGGGGTCAAGTCTTGGACCGAATACAAGCAGGGTGTCGTCACCTTCAGCGAAGGAATGTCCGAGATAAGCACTCGGGCCGCTTCCGTCATCCCTGTAACGGACTTCGCCATCTCGGAACTGGAGGCAGAGATAATCTTTGTCAATGACAGAAATCTTGACCAGTTTGCTGGCTGAAGCATCCATTGATAGGAAAAGACAGCTTAGACTGAACAGAAGGAAGAGAGTTCTTTTCATATGCTACAAATTAGTGGTTTACTCTGCAAGGTAGCGTATTTTGGGAACAATCTGCTTTTTTCTCTTTATTATTTGTTACATTTGCTTCATCAGCCTTGGATGCGGAGCATTTTTTGCAGTCCAAGGTTTTTATATCTATCACGCTTGCTTCATAATATGACAAAGAATAGGGAAAAAAAGATTTACAGTGTAACCATTTGGGGTGCTGTGGCCAATATACTGCTTTCATTTGCAAAGTTTGTGGCCGGTACAATTGGAAAGAGTTCCGCAATGATGGCAGATGCTGTCCATTCGTTATCGGATGTTGTTAGCGATGTCATAGTGCTCGTAATGGTCAAGCTGGCAGCCAAGGGCAAGGACAAGGGACACGATTACGGTCACGCGAAGTTTGAGACTCTTGCGACTCTCGCTGTTTCATTGCTCCTAATTGTGGCTGGTGGCAAACTTATTTCAGGCGGCATAGAGAAGATTCGTATGGTCATCGAAGGGGGCAGTATAGATACTCCGGGAAAGATTGCTCTGTGGGCTGCACTTCTTTCAATAGTCGTAAAGGAATTGCTCTTTCAATGGACAGCGAAGGTTGGCAGGGATACCAATAGCCCGGCAGTCGTTTCCAATGCATGGCATCACAGAACCGACGCTCTTTCTTCAATAGGCTCAGCTCTTGGTATAGGAGCCGCTATACTCTTCGGTGGAAAATGGGCAATACTTGATCCGCTCGTCGGTTGCGGAATCAGCATCTTCATTTTCTACATTGCAGTGACTATGGCTATGCCGGCCCTGGCTGAACTGACTGAAGCTTCACTTTCAGACGAGGTGGAAAATGATCTGCACGATATCATTATGGGAGTCGAAGGCGTTGATGATGTTCACGCTATCAAGAGCAGAAAAGCCGGCTCCAACATCATTTTTGAATGCCATCTTGTTGTCAATCCGGAGATGAGTGTTGCTGATGCACACAGAATTACCTCTATTGCAGAATCGAGGATACGTGAGAAATACGGGCAGGAAACCCAGATTTCACTTCACATAGAACCCGACGTGGAATCAGACTGATTCCGCCCGCTTTCAGTATGATGGTAAGCTCTCCCTTACTTTATTGGATCTGTTACTCTCAATTCGGTAGGCTGTGCTTCCAACCTTCCTATAATCAATAAGATAAATGGTTATCCATAGGCGTTTCACCTATAGATAACCATTATTCACTATAAGTAATCTCACACAGAGTGAGACTTGTAAACAAGGAATTACTTCCTCTTGACAGCCACTGCTGGATGTACAGCCACTTTGTATGGCGGAGCCATTACATTGTTGACCGGCATCATCTGCTTCTTGGCAAGCTTGTGTGAGCTTGAAACCGATGCTGCAGACATTGCATCCTTGCATACCAGGAAATTGTATTCACCCGCTGCAAGTTCCCAAGCAGAAGCTTTCTCGTTGAATGAAGCCATATCCATAGTGTTCCAACTGAGAGTGACGATTTCGCTCTCTCCAGCTTTGATGAGTCCTGTCTTGCAGAAGGCCTTGAGCTCCTTGGCAGGTTTGTCCATTGATCCCTTAGGGGCCTTGACATAGAGCTGTACTACGTCGCGGCCAGCTACATCTCCTACATTGCTTACCTTCACATGTACGGTGCACTTGTCTGCGCCCATCTCTGACTTAACGATTTCATACTCGAAATCGGTATATGAAAGACCGTAACCGAAAGGATAGCTGACTGCTTTTCCGAAGCTGTCAAAGTAGCGGTAACCCATATAGATACCTTCCTCGTAGTCAGTGTAGTCCACGTTTTTCTTGAGCTCAGGCTCAGCTTGTCTCTGAGCGCTCTCTGCAGCATCCTTGGCGCTGGCTGCACCCATATTGTATGCTCTGGTGAATGCGCTCATATCGAATACATAGTCGTAAGGGAAGTTGTCATCTGCCGGCTGGTCGCCGTAGTTGATCTGGAAGGTCTCAGGGAGGCGTCCGCTTGGATTGACTTTGCCACTGAGAACATCGGCAATAGCGTTACCTGTCTCTGCTCCCGGCTGGAAAGCACAAATGATTCCGTCCACCATATCCTTCCATGAAGCTGTCTCCACTGCTGCAACGACGTTGAGGATTACTACGACCTTCTTGCCTGCCTTGTGGTAAGCCTCACTTACAGCCTTGAGCATAGCAGCCTCATTGTCAGTGAGATAGAAGTGCTCCTTGAGACGGTCTGCACCTTCTCCATTGGCGCGGCCGAAAGTTACTATGGCAATGTCATTGCCCTTGACATTCTCTTCGAGAGTGGCTGCATCAGGAATGAACTCGTCGGCTCTCTTCGGAGTGGTGATGCTGAAGCCCATGCCGCCGCCCGGATTGTTTTTCTTGTTCTCTTCTTCAATGTGCTTCTTGTAAGGGGCGATGAGGCTCTTCTCGATGCTGTAACCTGCATTGCGGAGTCCTTCAATGAGGCTGACGCAATAGTATCCGTGACCTGTTGCTCCGAAGCCCATTCCTGCAGGAACTATATCGTATGAAGTGGTACCGTAAAGCGCCACTTTCATTCCGCTCTTCATCGGAAGGGTTCCGGCTTCATTCTTGAGAAGCACAATACCCTCACTGCCTATCTCCCTGGCTATCTTTGAGTGAGCTTTAAGGTCAGTCTCATTAGGATAATCGTAGCCTTGGAAGCTGTGTCCCTTGACAACGAATTCGAGAACGCGTCTTACGCTTCTGTTGAGAACTTCCATCGGGATGCGTCCGCTCTTGACAGCTTCGAGAACCTGAGCCCTCTGGCGGTCCTGACCGGGCATAAGCAAGTCGTTGCCGGCAAGAATCGATGCGGCAGCATCACGGCCGGCATTCCAGTCAGACATTACAAGTCCCTTGAAGCCCCATTCCTCACGGAGTATTGTCTCGTTCAGGGCAGGGTCCTCACAAGTATAGAGACCGTTTACCTTGTTGTAGCTGGTCATTATTGCCCAAGGCTGTGACTCTTTTACGGCAATCTCGAAGTTCTTGAGATAGAGCTCGCGAAGGGTTCTCTGTGAGAGGTGGGCATCATTTGCATTGCGGTTTGTCTCCTGATTGTTGACAGCATAATGCTTGAGAGTGATGCCTATGCCTTGAGACTGTGCACCGTTGATATATCCTGCGGCAATTTTGCCTGCTAGGAGAGGGTCTTCTGAATAGTATTCACCGTTACGACCGCCGAGAGCTGTGCGCTGGAGATTGATTCCAGGAGCAAGAAGGACGTCAAGACCGTAGTCGCTTACCTCAGATCCTATCATTTCGCCTGCCTTTCTGGCAGCCTCGGTATCAAAAGTAGCTGCAATTGTGATTTCAGATGGAAGCTCGGTGGTGTAATAAGTTTTGGAATCCCATTCCCTGGTCGGGTTGATTACGAGGCGGTGAGGTCCGTCGGCCATATGCGAGCCTGGAATGCCGAGGCGGCTGATGGCAAAGCTGCTGCCGGCAGCTCCCGGGAAAGGAGTCTCAGCTCCCATTGCTCGAGGCTGTCCGTGCAGAAGGTTGACTTTTTCCTCCAGTGTCATCGCCTCAATTACTTCGTCGATGTTATCCTTGGTGAGTTTGGGCTGTGCCGACACGATGGCTGAAGCCGACATCAAGGCCAGGAATGAAAGTGTAAGTGCTTTCTTCATTGGATATTTCTTTTAGTTTAAATAGATAATGTGTTGTTTGTAACAAATCCTTCAAATATACGTAATTCTTTTCTTACATTTAGCAATTATTTTAAAGCAAGGTAAAATGTCCATCAAATCATTTCTGAAAAAAAAGGATATAGAAATCTCTGGAAAGAGGTATCTCATTGATGCGATGTCCGCTATGGCGCAGGGTCTATTCTGCACCCTCCTGATTGGAACCATACTCAATACTCTTGGCACTCAATTCAAAATAGGCTTCCTTACCGAAACGATTGTAACTATCGCGTCCACACCATATACAATAGGAGGATTGGCTCAGGCAATGGTTGGCCCGGCAATGGCAGTGGCGATAGGCTATGCCTTGAAAGCCCCTGCAATGGTGCTCCTTACCCTTGTTCCTGTCGGTTTTGCTACCAATGCAATGGGCGGTGCCGGCGGTGCCTTCGCCGTTTATGTCGTGTCAATACTCGCTGCCGAAACGGGAAAGGCCGTCAGCAAGGAAACCAAAGTGGACATACTCGTGACCCCGATCATTACCTTGCTCGCAGGTTTGGGCTTCGCCGCCCTTGTGGCTGCGCCTATTGGTGCCGGAGCCAGTTGGATTGGCAATGTCATAATGTGGGCAACAGAACAGCATCCTTTCGTAATGGGTATGCTCGTATCTGCCATAGTCGGCATTTGCCTGACCCTGCCCATTTCCTCAGCGGCAATTTGCGCTGGCCTCGGCCTGACTGGTCTTGCAGGAGGTGCGGCTGTCGCGGGCTGTTGCGCTCAGATGGTTGGATTCGCGGTGATGTCGTTCCGTGAAAACCGATGGGCGGGAATAATCAGTCAGGGCCTCGGCACCAGTATGCTCCAAATGGCCAATATTATCAGAAATCCTAGGATTTGGGCAGTTCCTATCATTATCAGCCTGATTACCGGTCCCATTGCCACTTGTGTATTCAAAATGGAGATGAATGGCGCTGCAGTCAATTCCGGAATGGGAACCTGCGGCCTTTGCGGTCCCATTGGAGTATGGACAGGTTGGACTCAACCAAGCGCCATTGATTGGTTCGGTCTTGCCCTGATTTCTGTAGTTATTCCTGCGGTACTTGCAGCCGTATTAGGTTTACTGTTCAGGAAAGCAGGCTGGATAAGGGAGGGGGATTTGAAGCTCTGATCTCACATTTTGTGAAAATTATGAATTTTTTTATTAAAACATTTTTATTCTTATAATCTGGTGATATGGCAGAATCTTGATTTTCAGATTATTTTCTGATTTCTGAGTTTTGCTCGAAAATTGAATCTTCAGCATTCATCCTCAACAAATAAAAAATTATTAAAAAATTTTGATTTGTCGCTCAGACTACTAATTTTGCCGTTGGAAGTTAGTAGATTATATATTTGTTGAGAGGACGTTTATGTCAAGTAGAAACTTCATATTTTTCGACTTTGACTACATTTGTGCGTATGCTACCACTGCTGGTAGCTATGCACGTCGTCTCTCAGCCATAATTCCCGGCAGACATCAAAGATTTAAATAAGATACAGGCAGCAATCCCTATGGATGGCTGCCTGTTTTGCTTTATTGATTGTCTAATGAAGAGGGTGCTTTCAATACTTTAATATTATCAGTATGAAGTCCATTGAATTTACAAAAATGCACGGAGCAGGCAATGACTATATTTATGTTAATGCCGATATCTATGACATTCAGGACCCTGCATCCTATGCTCGCGAATGGAGCAGACCGCACTTTGGTATCGGTGCTGACGGGCTTGTACTGATCAGCCGCAGTTCCTGCGCTGATTTCCGTATGAGAATGTTCAATAATGATGGCTCTGAAGGAAAGATGTGCGGCAATGCCTCACGTTGTATTGCCAAATACGTATATGAAAAGGGTTTGACTGACAAGACAGAAATATCACTTGAAACCCTTTCAGGCATAAAGCAGCTCTCTCTTGAAGTGGAAGATTCTGTGGTCCGTAGAGTCAAGGTGGATATGGGGCCCGCCCGGCTTGCTTCGAAAGAAGAAGTGGCGACCCCGGACGGAAGCCTGAATCATGTGAGCATAGTTGTTGCCGACCAGGAGTTCAGCGGCTGTTTTGTCAATGTCGGCAATCCTCACGTCGTTATTTTTGTCCCTGATGTTGAAGCCATTGACCTTGAAACCGTTGGACCTCAGATTGAGCGCCATCCTCTTTTTCCTGAGCGAATCAATGTCGAATTCGTGCAGAAATTGGCAGATGGACATCTGAAAATGCGAGTTTGGGAGCGAGGCAGCGGCATTACTATGGCCTGCGGAACGGGAGCCTGTGCTACCGGAGTGGCAGCCTGCATCAAGGCTGTAGGTGGGAACTCCAATATCGTAGAGATGCCAGGCGGTGAACTTCTGATTGAATGGAACGGAGACGGCTCCAACATATTTATGACCGGTCCTGCCGAGATTGTTTTTGAAGGAACCATAATGATCTGATTTTATGTCACTTATCAATGAAAACTTCCTGAAATTGTCAGACAATTACCTCTTCGCAGAAATAGCGCGAAGAGTTTCCGAATACAAGTTGTCCAAGCCGGAGTCAAAGCTCGTCCGTCTGGGCATAGGAGATGTCACCAGAGCATTGCCCCAAGTGTGCGTTGAGGCTATGCACAAGGCTGTCGATGAAATGGGCGATGCTGCCTCTTTCCGCGGCTACGGTCCGGAGCAGGGCTATGATTTCCTGCGCAAAGCTATCATTGCCAATGATTTCGCTCCAAGAGGAGTTGAACTGGATGCTGATGAGGTCTTTATCAGCGACGGCGCTAAAAGCGATTGTGGCAATATCGGAGACATTCTCAGTCCGTATTGCAGAGTCGCTGTGACAGACCCGGTCTATCCCGTTTATATTGACAGCAATATGATGTCAGGTCGTGAGCTTGTGCTTCTCAGGGCTGACGAGAAGGCTGCTTTCACTCCGGCTCTTCCTGAGACCAGACCCGACGTCATATACCTTTGTTATCCTAACAATCCTACCGGCATAGCCTTGAACAGGGATCAGCTCAAGCTCTGGGTTGATTACGCAAGGGAAAACGGCAGTATCATCATCTTCGATGCAGCATATGAGGCTTTCATTCAGGAGGATGGCATCCCTCATTCTATTTATGAAATTGCAGGCGCGAAAGAGGTGGCAATAGAGATAAGAAGTTTTTCTAAGACAGCCGGTTTTACCGGAGTCAGGGCAGGATGTACCATAGTCCCCAAGGCTATCCGCTTGCGTAGTGATGACGGCAGGACCATCTCTCTCAATGCTCTTTGGAACAGACGTCAGTGCACAAAGTTCAATGGCACATCATACATCAGCCAAAGGGCTGCAGAGGCGATTTATTCACCTGAGGGCAAGAGTCAGACCAAGGCAATAATAGCTTATTATATGCGAAATGCTTCTCTGATGAGGGAAAGACTGCAGAAACTCGGCTTACAGGTTTACGGTGGCGTAAATGCCCCGTACCTCTGGGTGAAATGTCCAGCATCAATGGGCTCGTGGGAGTTTTTTGACCTGCTGCTGAACAGACTGGAGATAGTGACTACTCCGGGAGCGGGTTTCGGCAGTGCGGGCGAAGGCTTTATCCGAATAACGGCCTTCGGTAATTATGAAGACTGTGTCGAGGCTATGGATAGGCTCTCGGATTATTTGAAATGAATACAAACAATTTAAAATCAATACTTATGTCAGCAAGTCTCAGATTCAAGGTGGTTGATGAAGCGTTTAGGCACGCTCCGCTCAAAACGGTTTTGCCAAAAGAACGTCCAAGTGATTACTTCGGCAAATATGTGTTCAACAAACAAAAGATGTTCAAGTATCTTCCTGCGCCTATATATGCTAAGATGTGCGATGTTATTGACAACGGCGCCCCTCTTGACAGGGATGTAGCCGACGCAGTGGCTGAAGGTATGAAGAAATGGGCAATGGAACTGGGAGTAACCCATTACACCCACTGGTTCCAGCCTTTGACTGAAGGTACGGCTGAAAAGCACGACGGTTTTGTTGAACACGATTGGAAAGGCGGTATGGTAGAGGAGTTTGAAGGCAAGCTGCTCGTTCAGCAGGAGCCTGATGCCAGCTCTTTCCCTTCAGGAGGTATACGTTCTACCTTCGAGGCACGTGGATATTCCGCTTGGGACCCAACATCACCGGTATTCGTACTCGGTGATACACTGATGATTCCGACCATTTTCATATCATATACTGGAGAGGCTCTCGATTACAAGTTCCCTCTCAAGAAAGCCCTCTATGCAGTGGACAAGGCTGCTACTGCAGTCTGCCAATACTTCAATCCTGATGTGAAGAAGGTAGTCAGCAATCTCGGCTGGGAACAGGAATATTTCCTTGTTGATGAGTCCCTTTATTCTGCCCGTCCAGATCTCGTGATGACCGGCCGCACTCTTATGGGTCATGATTCAGCAAAGAATCAGCAGATGGATGACCATTATTTCGGAAGCATACCGGAGCGTGTTGAAGAGTTTATGAAGGATATTGAAATCCAGGCTCTTGAACTTGGCATTCCTTGCAAGACCCGTCACAACGAGGTGGCTCCTAATCAGTTCGAGCTCGCTCCTATTTTCGAGGAAACCAATCTCGCAGTGGACCATAATATGCTAATGATGTCCCTTATGAAGAGGGTAGCTCGCAAGCACGGTTTCCGCTGTCTCCTCCACGAGAAGCCATTCAAGGGTATCAACGGTTCCGGAAAGCACAACAACTGGTCGCTCTCAACCGACACGGGCATACTTCTTCACGCCCCTGGAAAAACCCCTGAGGACAATCTTCGTTTCGTGACTTTCGTCGTAGAAACCCTAAAGGGAGTTTATGACCATAACGGTCTGCTCAAGGCCAGCATAATTAGCGCTACCAATGCCCATCGTCTCGGAGCCAATGAAGCACCTCCAGCAATCATTTCCTCTTTCCTCGGTAAATCCGTGACCGCTCTTCTCGAACATGTGGAGAATGCGGACGATGATGCTCTGTCTATGGATGGAAAGCAGGCTTTCAAGCTCGACCTTCCTTCAATTCCTGAGATTTTCATTGACAATACTGACCGCAACCGTACATCGCCATTCGCCTTCACCGGAAACCGCTTCGAATTCCGCGCAGTAGGTTCGGAGGCCAATTGCGCCAGCGCTATGCTGACTCTCAATACAGCTGTCGCTGAGGCTCTAACCGACTTCAAGACCAGAGTCGATGCATTGATTGCCGCCGGAGAGGATAAGCACGCAGCCATACTCAAGACCGTCCGTGAGGATATCAAGTACATTAAGCCAATAATCTTCAACGGCAATGGCTATGGTGACGAGTGGAAGATTGAAGCTGAAAAGAGGGGACTCGACTGCGAGACCTCAGCTCCTCTTATCTTTGACAATTATCTCAAGCCATCCAGCGTAAGGATGTTCGAAAAGATGGGCGTTATGAGCGAGCACGAACTTGAGGCAAGAAACGAGATCAAGTGGGAAACCTATACCAAGAAAATCCAGATTGAAAGCCGTATTTTCGGAGACCTCTGCCTGAACCACATCATTCCTGTGGTTACCAAATACCAGTCAATGCTCATCGACAATGTTTCGAAGGTGCTCGCCATCTTCCCTAAAGAGAAGGCCGAGGCAATTTCGAAGGAGAATCTCACTATCATTGAGAAGATTTCAAAGCACGAGTCTTTCATCATTGAGAACGTAGACAAAATGGTTGAGGCCCGCAAAGTAGCCAACCATCTCGAGTCGGAGCGCGAGAAGGCCATTGCATATCACGATACAGTGGCACCTTTGCTTGAGCAGATACGCTACCACGTTGATAAGCTCGAATGCATAGTCGACGATGAGGCTTGGCCTCTCCCTAAGTATCGTGAGCTTCTCTTTATTAGATAATTGTCAAAGCAACTGCCTATGGGTCATAGTTTCCAGAAAGGTTTATATAGTCCTTCATACGAACACGATGCGTGTGGAGTTGGAATGATAGTAAATATACACGGTGGAAAGAGCCATGAACTTGTAAGCAATGCTCTCAAGGTGCTTGAGAATATGGAACACCGTGGTGCTGAGACCAGGGATAAAACCGGTGATGGAGCCGGTATCCTGGTCCAGATTCCACACGAATTCATACTCCTTCAGGGCATTCCGGTTCCGGAAAAGGGAAGATATGGAACAGGCATAGTTTTCCTGCCGAAGAATACCGAACGTCAGACTGCGATACTTTCTGTAATAATTGAGGAGATAGAACGTGAAGGCCTCAATCTTATGCATATACGCAGCGTCCCTACCTGCCCTGAAGTGCTCGGCGCAGGAGCCAGGGAAGTTGAACCGGATATCAAGCAGATTTTCGTCAACGGCATTTCTGAAGAAAGGGCTCCTGAGGCTGACCGCATCCTTTACAGAATCCGAAAGAAGATTGAGAACAGGATAGAGGATGAGGATTTCTACATCTGCTCACTTTCCAGCAAACATATCATATACAAGGGTATGTTGACATCGGGACAGTTGAGAAGATACTACAGCGATCTCTCGAATGAGTACTTTACCAGCGGCCTTGCACTCGTACATTCACGTTTTTCAACAAATACCTTCCCGAAATGGAAGCTTGCCCAGCCTTTCCGCCTCCTCTGCCATAACGGTGAGATCAATACCGTCAGAGGAAATCGCGGATGGATGAATGCCAGGGAGAGCGTCCTTTCGAGTCCCGCTTTAGGTGATATAAAGGAATTAAGGCCTATACTCCAGGAGGGGATGAGTGATTCCGCCTCATTGGACAATGTCTTCGAATTCCTGGTGATGAGCGGTCTCAGCCTCCCTCAGGCAATGGCCATACTCGTACCTGAGTCATTCAATGACAAAAACCCTATCAGCGAGGATCTGAAAGCCTTTTATGAGTATTACTCCATACTGATGGAGCCATGGGACGGTCCTGCGGCATTGCTGTTCTCGGACGGCCGTTATGCGGGCGGTATGCTTGACAGAAACGGTCTAAGGCCTTCACGTTATACCATTACCAAAAACGGAATGATGGTAGTGGCAAGTGAGGTAGGAGTTATGGACTTCGAGCCGGGCGAAGTGATGAGCAAGGGCCGTCTCCAGCCTGGAAAGATTATTCTTGTCGATACGAAGGAGGGCAAAATATACTACGACGGCGAGATCAAGGAAAAACTGGCTTCAGAGCACCCTTACAGACAATGGCTTTCCACCAACCGCATACAGCTGGAAAAGTTGAAGAGCGGGCGTCATATCGACAATTCAGTTTCCGATTTCAAACGCAAGCTCGTCAATTTCGGTTTTGGTCAGGAGGATATCAGCAAGACCATAGTGCCAATGTGCGTAAATGCCCAGGAGCCTGTAGCTTCTATGGGCAATGACACTCCGCTCGCCATTATCAGCGAGCGACCGCAGATTTTCTTCAACTACTTCCGCCAGCAGTTCGCACAAGTGACAAACCCCGCCATTGATCCGATACGCGAGGATCTGGTTATGTCCCTTGAAGAGTACATCGGTGCAGTAGGAACCAACATCCTCACACCGGATGAAAGCAATTGCAAGATGGTCTGTCTCCCTCAACCTGTCCTGAACAATACCCAGCTGGACATTCTTTGCAATATCCGCTACAAGGGTTTCAAGACTGTCAAACTCCCTATGCTCTTCGATATAAGCAAGGGTGAAAGCGGGCTCCGTCAAGCCATTGATGATTTGTGCAAGAAGGCTGAACAGAGCGTGGATGAAGGTGTAAACTACATTATCCTCAGCGACAGGGATGTGGACGCCCGGCACGCTGCTATCCCTTCACTTCTGGCCTGCAGCGCTGTTCATCACTATCTGATCAGCGTACAGAAACGAGTACAGACGGCGCTTATCATAGAGTCCGGTGAAATCAGGGAAGTAATGCACGCTGCTCTGCTCCTGGGCTATGGAGCCAGCGCAATCTGCCCTTATCTTACCTTTGCAGTTCTTGATGACCTCGTAAAGAACCACAAGATACAGGAGGAATATTCGACTGCGGAGAGAAACTACATTGCTGCAGTGGACAAGGGTCTCAAGAAGATTATGTCCAAAATGGGTATTTCCACAATACGTTCATACAGAGGTGCCAAGATATTCGAGAGTATCGGACTGAGCGAGGATCTTCTCAGGACTTATTTTGGTACAGAACTCTCAACTATAGGAGGCGTTGGCCTGCGTGATATTGCCAGAGATGCAATTAAAATACACGAGGAGGCATTTGGCGCAGAGATAGAGAATTCACTTCTGCCAAATAATGGACAGTTCAGTTACAGGAAGGACGGTATCAAGCACGCTTGGAATCCTGAGACCATTGCAAACCTGCAAATAGCAACAAGAACGGGGTCATACACGAAATTCAAGGAGTGGGAGAAATCTGTCGATGAAAAGGAATCGCCTATTTTCCTACGCGATTTCTGGAGCTTCAAGAAAGCGAATGAGCCTATTCCTGTTGATGAAGTTGAATCGGTTGAGAGCATAGTAAAGCATTTCGTGACCGGCGCAATGTCGTTCGGAGCTCTCTCCATTGAGGCGCACGAGGCCCTGGCCATTGCAATGAACCGTCTCGGAACCCGTTCGAATACGGGCGAAGGAGGAGAGGACAATGAGCGTTATCATCGCAAGGTGGACGGTGTGAGTCTCTCGTCAAAGACAAAGCAGATAGCTTCTGGCCGTTTTGGAGTGAATGCCGAGTATCTGGTCAATGCTGAAGAGCTGCAGATTAAGATTGCCCAGGGCGCAAAACCGGGTGAGGGAGGCCAATTGCCTGGCTTCAAGGTCGATAAGATTATTGCTAAGACAAGGAACGCTATTCCAGGCATTTCATTGATATCTCCTCCTCCTCATCACGATATTTATTCAATCGAGGATCTGGCTCAGCTCATATTCGACCTCAAGAACATCAATCCCGATGCAGCGGTGAGCGTAAAGCTTGTCGCTGAGAGTGGAGTCGGCACTATTGCCGCCGGTGTTGCAAAGGCGAAAGCCGACCTCATTATCATTTCCGGCGCTGAAGGTGGAACTGGCGCAAGCCCTGCCAGCTCTATGCGCTTTGCCGGTATCAGTCCGGAGATAGGCTTGTCCGAAACGCAGCAGACTCTCGTCCTCAACGGACTTAGAAATCAGGTTCGTCTCCAGGTTGACGGTCAGCTCAAAACCGCCAAGGATGTTGTGCTTATGGCAATGCTCGGAGCCGACGAGTTCTCATTCGGTACTCTGCCTCTGATAGTGCTCGGTTGCGTAATGATGCGCAAGTGCAGCTCCAACACCTGCCCTGTGGGAGTAGCCACCCAGGATGAAAGGCTGCGCAGCCATTTCCGCGGCAGCCCGGACTATGTTGTCAATTTCTTTACCTTCCTCGCCCAGCATGTAAGGGAGTACCTTGCAGAGCTTGGTGTAAGGCGTTTCAAGGACATCATCGGCCGCACTGACCTCATTGAAGTGCACGCGGCTGACCCTTCGAGCAAGCAGGGAACCATAGACTTCAGCCGTCTGCTGCATAAAGAGAAGAGCGAAAAAATGCTCTATTGGGACCGAGGATCCTTTACCAAGGTCTCTGGTGTGATGGATGAGTCCATTATCAAGGCCTGTGAAAAGGCTTTGGAGGGGAAGGAGGATGTAAACCTCGACTATATAATCAAGAACACGGACAGAGCCGTATGCACTATGCTTTCCGGTGTCATTGCCCGCAAATATGGAGATGCCGGTCTGCCAGACGGTAGCATCAATATCAAATTTAAGGGAGCTGCCGGACAAAGTTTCGCTGCTTTCGCTGTCAAGGGCCTGAGTATCAAGCTGGAAGGGGAGTGCAATGACTATTTTGGAAAGGGCCTCTCCGGAGGAAGAGTTTCCATCTTCCCGCCATCCCGCTACGGCTCGGACTTCATTCCTGAAGAGAATATCATTGCCGGCAATACCGGTCTTTATGGAGCTACATCAGGGGAGCTTTATGTCAATGGCAAGGTAGGCGAGCGCTTCGCTGTCCGCAATTCAGGTGCTATCGCCGTAATAGAAGGCGCTGGAGACCATTGTTGCGAATATATGACAGGAGGTAGAGTGGTTGTGTTGGGCTCGACAGGCAGGAATTTCGCGGCCGGAATGTCCGGAGGCATTGCCTACGTTTGGGACAGGAAACACGATTTCGACTATTTCTGCAATATGGATATGGTGGAAATTAATCTGGTCGAGGACAGCTCATCCCGCAAGGAGCTCAAGGAACTCATACGCAAGCATTATCTTTACACAGGCTCACCTCTTGCCGGACGCATACTGGACGATTGGAACCGATATGTGGAGGACTTCGTCCAGATTGTCCCTATCGAGTACAAGAGGGTGCTTGAAGAGGAGAAAGTGGCGAAGCTCCAGCAAAGGATAGCAGATATGCAACGTGATTATTAACCTATTTGAAGTCATATAATTATGGGAAATCCCAAAGCATTTTTGAACATAGCCAGAAAAGAGGCGGGATACCGTCCGGTTCACGACCGTATCCATGACTTCGGAGAGGTTGAACAGACTTTGAATACCAAGGACAGACAGGAGCAGGCAAGCCGTTGTATGGATTGCGGAGTGCCTTTTTGCCATTGGGCCTGTCCTCTGGGTAACAAGAATCCTGAGTGGAACGATGCCCTGTATCGTGGGGATTGGGAACAAGCTTACAAATTGCTGAAAAAGACCAATGATTTTCCTGAGTTTACAGGACGTGTTTGCCCTGCACTCTGTGAAAAGTCCTGCGTTCTTAACCTTACAATGAACGAGCCGGTCACTAATCGTGAGAATGAGGCGGCAATAGCAGAACGTGCATACAATGAGGGCTATGTCACTATTGACATACCTGAAAGAAATGGCAGGAAGGTGGCGGTCATCGGTGGCGGTCCATCGGGTCTTGCCGCAGCCAATCAGCTGAATCAGATGGGTTATGAGGTGACGGTCTTCGATAAGAACGAGGCTGCCGGAGGCTTGCTGCGTTACGGTATTCCGAACTTCAAGCTGAATAAGGAGATTATCGATAGACGTATTGCCGTGATGATGAAGGAGGGAATTCATTTTGTGTACAATATCGTATGCGATGAGGAGAAGCTGGCGGCTATGGACTTTTCCGGCGCTATGGAGCCTCTGTCTGGATTTGATGCCTATGTATTGAGTACCGGCACTCCTACTGCCAGAGACCTTGATATACCTGGAAGGAAACTGAAGGGCGTGCATCTGGCTCTTGAGCTCCTTAGTCAGCAGAATCGTGTCCTGGCAGGAATGGAATTCGGTCAGGATGAGAGGGTTACGGCTAAAGATAAGGATGTTCTTGTCATCGGTGGAGGTGATACCGGCTCCGATTGTATTGGAACATCCCATAGACAGGGAGCACGCAGCGTTACCCAGATTGAGATAATGCCAAAACCTCCTGTTGGTTCAAATCCGGCTACACCTTGGCCAAACTGGCCGATTGTGCTGAAGACAACCAGCAGTCACGAGGAAGGTTGTACGAGACGTTGGAATATCAATACCCTTGAATTCATAGGAGAAGACGGAAAACTGACTGGCGTCAAGGTTCAGCCTATTGAATGGAAACCGAATCCTGAAGGCGGCAGGCCGCTTATGGTTGAAGCCGGACCAATTGAAATTATAAAGGCTGAAATAGTATTTTTGGCAATGGGTTTCCTGAAACCTCAGCATCCGGTATTTCCGGACAATGTCTTCGTTACAGGTGATGCTGCTTCAGGTGCAAGTCTAGTAGTCCGTGCCATTGCTGGAGGCAGAAAAACAGCAGAAGAGATAAACTTATACTTTGAAAATAAATAGATTATGTGTGGAATAGCAGGAATTTTTAACATTGAGGAGGTAACTCCGGCAATACGAACCAAGTGCCTGGAAATGTCCAGGAAACTTCGTCATCGCGGTCCGGATTGGAGCGGCATATATACAGGCCGGTCTGCAGTACTGGCGCACGAGCGTCTTTCAATCGTGGATCCGCTTTCGGGTGGCCAACCTCTCATCTCTCAGGACGGCAAGCAAATACTCTGCGTTAACGGAGAGATTTACAATCATAAGGAGATTCGCCGCACTTCTGATTACGAATTCAAAACAGGTTCCGATTGTGAAAGCATATTGGCTCTGTATCAAAAAATCTCGGAGGAATTGAAGAACGCTCCTCTTGAGAAAACAGAGAGTCTCATTACAGAGCTCTTCGAAAAGCTTAGCGGTATCTTTGCCTTCGGCCTATACGATGAGGAGCAGGATACTTTCCTTATAGGCAGGGATCCTATAGGTGTCATTCCACTTTACATCGGTCACGATGCATTGGGAAGAATTTATATTGCCAGTGAATTGAAGGGCTTGGAAGGCTTCTGTGATGAATATGAACCTTTCCTTCCAGGTCATTATTATTATAGCCGCTTCGGTGAAATGAAGAGGTGGTATCATCGCTCGTGGGTTGATTATCAGAATGTTAAGGACAATGGTGCTGACCCGGTCGAAATAAAAATCGCTCTCGAGGAGGCTGTCAAGCGTCAGCTGATGAGTGACGTCCCTTATGGTGTCCTCCTTTCAGGTGGACTTGACAGCTCGGTTACCAGCGCCATTGCGATGAAGTTCTCAAAAAAGCGCATTGAAGACAATATGCAGAAGGATGCTTGGTGGCCTCAGCTTCATTCTTTCGCTGTTGGACTCAAGGGAGCTCCTGATCTTGTGAAGGCAAGGGAAGTGGCTGATTTCATCGGAACTGTCCATCACGAGGTTAACTACACTGTCCAGGAAGGTCTGGATGCCCTTAGGGATGTCATCTATCATATTGAGACATATGATGTTACGACAGTACGGGCATCTACTCCTATGTATCTGCTGGCCAGAGTCATTAAATCTATGGGTATCAAGATGGTACTCTCTGGGGAGGGCGCAGATGAAGTCTTCGGAGGCTATCTATACTTCCATAAAGCACCTTCTGCAGAGGAGTTCCATAAGGAGACAGTCCGTAAGCTTTCAAAATTGCATCTTTATGATTGCCTCAGGGCAAACAAGTCACTTTCCGCTTGGGGTGTTGAAGGCAGAGTGCCTTTCCTGGATAAGGAGTTCCTGGATGTGGCAATGAATCTGAATCCAGAGGCGAAGATGTGCCCGGGCAAGGTCATTGAAAAGAAGATAGTCAGGGAGGCCTTCGAGAATGTATTGCCGCAGAGCGTGGCTTGGAGGCAGAAAGAACAATTCTCAGACGGAGTCGGTTATTCGTGGATTGACTCCCTCAAGCAGATGACTTCCGAAGCAGTTTCAGATGAGCAGATGGCGGCAGCTGCGGAGCGTTTCCCTATCAACCCTCCAATGAACAAGGAGGAATATTATTACCGCAGTATCTTCGAGGAACTTTTCCCGAGCGAAAGTGCAGCCAAGAGTGTTCCACACGAAGCCAGTGTCGCGTGTTCGACTGCAATCGCCCTTGAATGGGACGCTGCGTGGAAGAATCTGAATGATCCGAGCGGACGTGCCGTTAAGGGTGTTCACGAGAAGGCTTATTGATAGGCTGCAGGGATAATCAGAAATAATTGAAAGAGGTTTTGCATAAAGTCAATTTGACTTTTATGTAAGCCTCATTTTTTTTATATTTGCGGGGATTGTATTATTCAGTGGATGAAACTGATTCGGAACATATTGACAGCCCTTCTTTTGCTTGTTTCTCTGTGTGCGACAGGACGGGCTTCTGAGATGATCAAACGGAACTCTTCAGAAAGTGGTCTTTTCAACAATGTGAAGAAGACCGATATTGTTGTTGTGACCAACTATTCAAAAGATTATCTCTGGAGCCGCCGTATCGTAGAATATATCACGGACAGAGTAAATAAGCAGGGAAGAAGCATGGAAATAGTCCATTGCCCTATAGGCTATGCTACTGATCCACATGCCGCTGACAGTTTGCTCACATGTCTGAAGTCAAGCCTTGACTTTCTTAATCCGGCATCTCTCGCACTCATAGGCAGTCCAACCTTCTGTCTTGTCGAGTATATCGATTCTTGGTTTGAGGATATTCCTATGTTCCTTATAGGTGGACAGGATTCCGCCTATTCAATCGATAATCTAACAAAGCTTGAGGATGGTTCCGTTAACGACGGACTTGAAGAAGTAAGTGTAAGTGAACTGAAGAAGAAGTTCAATGTCGTCAGCCGCATCTGCCCCATCTATATGAATGAACTGATGGGACTTATCAAGGCTCTTATCCCACAGGTCAATAAAGTCTTCTTTATCACCGCAGGAGACCAGTTCAGCAATTTCAAAGAGGTGGATTTGAGGGAGTGCATAAATGCTTTGTATCCTGATGTGGTGATGGAAACGCTGAACTCACATTCCAGTACCATAGGAGAACTGATTGCCAGACTGAACTCGGCTGATCCGAAAACCAGTGCGGCCATATTCTCGTCCTGGCCTGACAGTGATATTGACCAACAGAGTTCTTTGAGAGTCAGCAGCACCCTTTCTTCCCTTTCATTACTCAGATTTCCTCTTTTTACGATACGTGACAATGGTTGGATGGATGCTTCTTCTGAGATACTCGGAGGAGTATTTGATGATGAAGACGTTCTTTATTTGGATATAGACGATGCGTTGGACAGAATATTCAAGGGTGAGCAGCCAAGAAATATTCCGGATTATGCAGATGCATTGGCATTGACCAGACTCAACCTTGATAAACTTACAGAATTGGGCATCGATCCTTCACTTTGCCCTGTGGATGTTGAATTTACTGGCAGCCAGAAATTATTCTATTACAAGTATAAAGTAATCAAGTATACTTTTCTGACTATAATCATTGCCATTCTTTTCTTCTTCCTTGCATATATACTTAGGTCATCCTGGGAACTGCAGCTCTTCAAAAGATCCATCAACGACCTTCCTATGGGCTATTCACTTGCCAGACTGACCAAGGGGGAGAATGGTGACTTCGTGGATTTGAAGACCATCTTTGCCAACAAACATCTCAAGGATGAGGTTCCTGAATTGGGTGATGTTCTTTCAGAATCTCCAAAGCTCAGGTATCCTGAGATGCTCAATGATTTCCTGACCAATGTGAACAATGCCGTACACCGAGGTCAGAAATCTTTCAGTTTTGACCTTTATAGCAAGCGCTTCGACAGGTATCTGACCTTCACTACCGTAATGCTTCCTGGAAAGATGATAGGTATTGTGATGGAGGATGTTACCGAGATGATAAATGCGAATAAAAGATTGGAAGAGGCAAAACTGAAGGCAGAGAAAGCGGACAAGGCAAAAACAGCCTTTATCCACAACATCAGCCATGAAGTCAGAACACCTTTGAACGCAATATGTGGCTTTTCCCAGCTTCTGACTTTACCGGGTGATTTCTGCAATGAGAAGGAAAAGGCTGAATATCAGGATTATATACTAAACAATACAGAAATGCTCACGATGGTCATCAGCGACCTCTTGAACATTTCTGCCATCGAGGAAGGCAGATACAGCATCAAATTGTCAGACTGCTATTGCAATTCCATTGCCCAGCACGCGCTGAAAAGTGTTGAGCATCGAGTGCCCAAGGGTGTAGTTCTCCTTTTCGAGAGCGGTGTAGGAGAAGACTTCCATTTTGTTTCAGATTCCCAGAGAATACAACAGATACTTATTAACTATCTTACAAATGCATGTAAGCATACAAGGAAAGGCTTCGTGAAACTTAGTATTTCCCTTGATGAAATACCGGGAAAGATAGTGTTTGCAGTTACGGATACCGGACACGGAGTAGATCCGGCCAATGCGGAAAAGATTTTCGAAAGGTTTGTCAAACTGGAAACCGACGAGAATTACGATGGCAAGGGACTGGGACTGTTCATATGCAGACAGATAGCTGAACTTCTTGGTGGAGAAACCAAATTGGATACAACTTATAAAGAAGGCGCAAGATTCCTTCTGATACTTGATAACAAATAAATAATATGACTACTGTAGCGATTGTTTCGGCCATATTGACACTATTAGCCGGCATAGGAGTATTCCTTGTAGCTTGCAGCATGATGAGCTCTAACCTTGAGTCTCTCAGCTCAGACAAATTGAAAAATCTATTCGCAAAGGCTTCCGGCAGCAAGTTGCTGGGTGTGGGAATCGGTACCCTTGGAACTGCTGCCATTCAAAGTTCGGGAGCAACCACGGTTATGGTAATCGGTTTTGTAAACGCCGGAATCATCTCTCTGACCCAGGCTGCGACAATGATTTACGGTGCCAATATTGGTACGACCATCACTGCACAGATAGTCGCTCTCGGTATGTTCGGGGGCAATTCCATATCCACATCAGTAATTTTCTCCGCTTTTGCGGGACTCGGAGCCTTTCTCGCTCTGTTTACCAACAAAGAATTTTGGAAAAAGGTAGGCGGCATCCTTACCGGTTTCGGTATGCTTTTCGTCGGTCTCGTCCTGATGTCCAGTTCAATGTCGGATTTCGCCGCACTTGAAGGTGTGAAGGTTTTCCTTGCCGGTATCAGCAACCCTCTGCTTCTTGTCCTTATCGGAACCTTGCTTACCGCCATAGTCCAGAGTTCTTCAGTGATGACCTCCATTGCCCTCGCGATGGTAGTCAGCAACCTCATTACTCTTGATCAGGGTATCTACCTTACTATGGGTTCCAATATCGGTTCCTGCGTTGTAGCCCTTATCGCCGGCCTAACTTCTGGAACGAATGCTAAGAGAACTTCAATCATACACTTGATTTTCAACTGCTCAGGTGTTGTTATTTTCCTTATCGCTGCATTGGTGATGAATGTATTCTCGGGTGGAGACTTCAACTTCGGAACCATCTTTAACAGGATGTTCCCTGATGCACCTCAGACCCAGCTGGCTATGTTCCATACCATTTTTAACCTGATTACTGTTATCATAGTCCTTCCTATGACCGGTCTTCTTGTAAACCTTGTATGCAAGATTATTCCGGAAAAGGCTGAAAATGAGGACCCTAATGCTCCGAAACTTTATTTCATTGACGAGCATATGCTCAGGACTCCTCCTGTGGCTGTAAAGCAGACCAAGGAAGAGATCATCAATATGTCAAAGATTGCATTTGAGAACTTCTCACGTGCCGTTCATATGATAAAGACTCTTGACCTCAGCGAGCTCGAAACCTTCAATTATAAGGAGAAGGAATTGAATTTCCTTAATGGAGCAATTATCGACTTTGTTGTCAAACTGTCTGAAAAACAGCAGCTTAGCGAGGCCGACCACGTCTATCTCTCTACTACTTATCGCACAGTAAGAGATTTGGAACGTATTGGTGATTATGCAGAGAATATTATTGAATATGCGGAGATTCTGAAAGAGTCATCAAGCTCATTCTCAAAGTATGCATTGGCTGAAATAGATGAGCTGGAAGACCTTATCCAGAAACTTTACACCCACGTTATGCTCGCATATGACAAGAACAGCATGGAAGAGCTTGATATTGCAAACGAGCTTGAGGAACAGGTCGATATTGTTACAAAGAATATGGAGGATATGCATATCGAGAGACTTTCACAGGGCATATGCACTCCAACAGTCGGCGCCCAGTACCTCTCATTCTCAACAAATGCTGAGCGTATTGCTGACCATCTCATAAACGTCGGCAAAACTGCCAGAGTGATGACAAACCGTCGTTAGAGAACAATATTCCATATAAGTCAATAGACTGAACTGAGCGGAATTGTTTACCGGTGCATACCCCCGAAAAGATTCATTCCTCTCAACATCTGGCTCAACAAAGCTACCAGCTGCTCTGATTCCTGAAGTACGTGAACTGTCAGCATCAGGGTGTCGAGGTTGATGTCGCTGTTCTGCGCGCTGGCAATTGCTGTACTGCTGTCGCTTGAAATCTGCTCCTCAAGTACATTGCAATCGTGCCTCAGTAACTCGACATCGGTGAAATCACCGTCCTCAAGCATTGCTGCAGCGCGGCTGTATATTTCTATTACCCTGTTTCTGTTGGTGATGAAACTACCGTGGAATTCCTGAGGAATAGGGGAGAAGTGATTACCAACGTGTTCCAGAATAGGGTCATTGATACGTTTCAGACAGTAGAGCATCTGCTTGCAAGAATTGATTCCAAGGAAGTACCAGGTGTTCAAAGGCATTATCTTCCTGTTGTCAAGGCGTCGCATTGACACTACCTCTCTCTTTCTTTGCCTCTTCAGATTCTTGCGTTCCTCCTCAATACTGTCGCTGACCTTCTTCAATGCACCATAGTCTTCTTTCATAAAGCCGTCTGTGCTCTTGAGAAGAGCTTTCCCTACAAAGATGAGACGTTCTGCATTGCCTCTCCTGATGTGCTCGCAAAGCATATTCCAAAGCTCCTCGGGATTGTTGCAATGCAGCATACGGTTGAAAAGGCTGTCCTCTTCCTTTTTCTTCTTGTCCTTGTATTTCTTTTCACTCTTATAGAGAGTATAAACGGCAATCACTATGAAGAGCACCATCACGATGTAGCGGCCGAAGAACATTGCGTTGGTGATCAGAAAGCAGAGGGCAAATGCTGCGCCTGCCGTGATAAACCAGCCTCCGATTACCGAGAGAACGCCTGTGATCCTGAAAACGGCGCTTTCCCTGCTCCAGGCGCGGTCGGCCAGGGATGCTCCCATCGCCACCATAAATGTGACATAGGTGGTGGACAATGGCAATTTATACCTTGTTCCAAGTGCGACCAACAGTCCTGCGAGCACGAGGTTCACCGAGGCGCGAATCATATCGAAAGCAGCTCCATCCTCGAGTTCCTCTTCCTTGGAATTGAAGCGCTTGTTTACAAAACGTATGATGAAATCGGGAACGCAAGCTTCAAAGAAGCCAGCAATCTTCGAACTGTCCCTGACAATTTTCCGTGCCACAGAAGAAGAACCGAACATTTCATCACCTTCATCCTGTCTCGAAAGGTCTACACTGGTCTTGACGACGTTCTGGGCTTTCTTCGAAAAGAAGAGCGAGAGCACCATCACCAGACCTGCGGCAAGCAGGAAGATGACCGGAGTATGCGCACTTTCCTGCAATGAAGTCATCAGGAAGGTGTCAGGATTTCCATTGCCATTCGCAGAATAATCAATGAAAGCATCGAGACCCGTCAACGGTACTCCGACGAAGTTTACCAGGTCATTGCCGGCAAAGGCCATTGCCAATGCGAAAGTGCCCATCAGCACTACAGTCTTCAGAATGTTAACCCTTAAAACAGCCAGCAAAGACATAAGAAGAGACATTGCGAGAAAGCAAAGTCCAAGTATCGATGCAGTATTGTCATTTATGAAGGCCTTCAACTCGGGAGTCATGATTGATGAACCCTTCAGTCCATTGATAAGAAGAAACCAAATGATTGATGTCGAGCAGATTGCTCCGAAAACTATAGTCTTGAGCGAGAGGTTTGACGGTTTGATGAAGGTGAAAACCAGACGCGATATCCACATTACAGCGGCTCCGAATATGAAGGCAACGGCTACAGACATAAAAATGGCCATAATCACGCTGAGGGCCTTGTCCGTATTGAGTAATTCACCAAAACCGTAAACGCTGCCGCGGGCAATCTTTATCAATGAAAGCGCAAAAGCACCGCCAAGGAGTTCGAATACCATTGACACAGTAGTCGATGTCGGCATTCCCAAGGTATTGAAGATATCGAGCAATATTACATCCGTCACCATTACGGCAAGGAATATGCACATTACCTCATAAAAGCTGAAATGCTGCGGTGAGAAAATGCCGTGACGGGCTACATCCATCATTCCGTTGGAAAGAGCCGCTCCGGCGAATACGCCTATTGCCGCCACAATTATTATAGTCCGGAAAGGTGCTGCTTTTGCACCTACTGCCGAATTGATGAAATTGACTGCATCATTGCTCACTCCGACTACCAGGTCGAAAATGGCAAGAACGCAGAGAAATACTATGATTCCGATAAAAATGCCTTGTGTCATTATGATTGATTATGAATTAGATATTACTCCCAGATAAAGCAGTAAAACAAAGATGATGAGGAGGACAAATCTGGTCCAATTGTAAATCGTGATTATCCTCTCGTCCTTGCTCTTCTCTGTGTCCTTTTCTTTCATATGAAGAATATTTCCTTTCACGATGCAAAACAACTCAATCCGTATTACATACTTGTTTCGGAAATGTTACAATTTTATGAAAGCGGCTGAATGGAGTTCCTTATTCGGAAAAACTTGCCTATGTTTGCAAACGAATAATTGATTTATGAAGGCACGGATACTTATTGTGGATGATGAACCCGATTTGAGGGAAATACTCGCTTACAACCTTGAAAGCGATGCTTATGAAGTCATTTGTGCAGAAAGCGCCTTAGATGCGCAGAAAGCAGTAGAAGGGAACAATATTGACCTGATACTTCTGGATGTGATGATGAGCCCGAAATCAGGTTTTGAGTGGGCATCCGAATTGAAGATGGATGAGAGAACTAAAGATATTCCCATTATCTTCTGTACTGCCAAGACTATGGAACACGACATACTCAAGGGCTTCTCTCTGGGTTCAGATGACTATATATGCAAACCGTTCAGAATCAGCGAGGTAAAAGCCAGAATCAAAGCGGTTTTGAGCCGATGTTATAACGAAAGGGCTGAACAGACCCTGCGTTTCGAAGGCCTGGAGCTGAATATGGAGAAGAAAAGCTGTACTGTTGACGGCATCGATGTTCAGTTCTCGAAACTGGAATTTGAAATACTTGCCCTGCTGATTTCCAAACCCGGTCAGGTTTTTTCAAGGGAAGAGATACTTCGTCGCATCTGGCCGGACAATACTATGGTACTCGACAGAACTGTTGATGTGAATATAACGCGCATAAGGAAAAAGATAGGCCCTTATGGCTCAAAGATAAGGACGAGATTCGGTTATGGCTATTTCTTCGATACATAAAGACCATTTCTTTATTGCGGTCATCACTATGATGTCCGTATTCACGATATGTTTCGGCATCAATGAATACCGGCGGGAGAGGGCTTTCCGCTGTGACATTCTTAACGCAAAACTGCAGCTCAACAATTACAATCCAGTTGATTCCTCCATTAGAGTGACTGTCATTGATACAGACGGTAATGTCATTTCCGACAGTGAGAATTCAGATGTGAGCAATATGGACAACCACCTTCAAAGGAAGGAGGTGCGCGAAGCCATTGCCAACGGCTCCGGATACGATATCAAGAGAGTGTCGGGGATGAATGGTGAAAAATATTTCTACTCAGCGACTTACTTTCCCGACAGAGGGCTTGTGATACGTTCATCTGTGCCCTATTCCGCTCCTTTGACTGACAGCCTGAGGAAGGATTTTACGTTCTTCTACTATACCGGCGGCATACTCATCCTGATCGGTGCAGTAATGTATCTCAGATGGCGCCTTCGCCGCAGTGAAGAAGAAAAGCTCCGCATCAAGCATCAATTGACAGAAAATGCTGCGCACGAACTTAAGACTCCTGCCGCTTCTATTGAAGGCTATCTGGAGACTCTGGTAACCAATCCGGAGATGCCTGAAGTAATGAGGATTAACTTCATTGAGAAATGCTATACCCAATCTAAAAGAATGAGCAGTCTTCTTTCCGATATGAGCACACTCTCCAGACTTGACAATTCGGCTGCTTCCGCCGTTTCCGTCCCTGTTGACCTTTGTGCTATGATTCGCAGAATCTCTGAAGAAACCCAAGCAGAGTTTGAGTTGAAAGGAATGGAGTTGAAACTCGAATTGCCTGAGAGCATCTTCATCGTCGGAGATCCTTCGCTTTTATATTCTCTTGTGCGCAATGTTTATGACAATGCTCTTGCGTATGCGGTCGGTGCCAGCAGATTCGACGTTAAAGCGCTTAGCAAGAGCTCACAGATACTGCTCAGCTTTTCGGACAACGGGCCAGGAGTGCCCGAGGACCAGCTTTCTCACATCTTCGAACGTTTTTACAGATTGGATAAAGGCCGTTCGCGCCGTCTCGGTGGCACGGGACTTGGTCTGAGCATAGTAAAGAACATCGCCATTCAGTATGGTGGGGGAGCCAGCGCTTCCATTACTGATGGCGGCGGTCTTACAATTGAAATCAAACTGAATCAGAAACAGCAATGAATACACTGGAGAGTCTTGGCTGGTGGGGCCTGTTCCTTGGAAATCTCTTAGCTGCCACCATAGTGCCTTTCAGTTCCGACGCTCTTTATATTGCTTTTCTGGAACTTACCAAACAGGCCCCTCTCTGTTTTCTTGTTGCTACAGCCGGCAACTGGCTGGGAAGTGTAATCAGTTTCGGAATGGGCTGGGTAGGACGGCTCGAGTGGATTGAGAAATATTTCAAGGTCAAACACGAAACCCTCGAAAAGCAAAAGGCAATGATTGCCAAATACGGGTCCTGGCTGGCTCTACTCTGCTGGGTTCCTATAATCGGCGATGTCATTGCCATTGCTCTCGGCTTTTATAAGGCTCCTCCACTCCGCTCCTGTGTGATGATGCTCATAGGAAAGGCCGGTCGTTTTTTGGTTTGGACCTTATTGCTAGGATTCAGTCTTTTCTGAAATTGGAGCGCTACAGGCGGTCAATATTGTCTTGTGAACTGCCTTTTCCGCGGTATGCACCCTTTTTTGAGTTTATATTGTACTTGAGGCTTATTCCTGCGCGATGCATCTCAAACTGAGAACGTGACTCACCGTTGATATCGTTTTGGCGGAGGGTGTAATTGCCCAAGTCTATCAGCACATCGTGCATTGCTGTCTGGAAGACATCACCTATGCTCAGGCGGATGATGAGATTCTTGTCCCTGAGGAAAGATTTCTGTACTGCAAATGAAAGATTCCAATAGTTATCCTGAAGACTTGCATTGCCGAAATCGGCTTTTGAATAGAACTCGGAGCTGAGTTCAAGCTGCCATGAAGCTCCCAATCTCAAATAGTTGTTGCTGTTGAATATGAACATAGGCCTGTTGTAATTTACCACCCTGCTCCCTTCAGGCATTGAAGGGTCAGGTAGATTGAGGCTAATTCTCTGGGCTTTGATGCCTGCGACCGTACTTGATGTAAATGCTCCCTTGCTTGGCGATGCTACCAGGAAGAGATTGAATCTTCTGAGGGGCTTAGGGAAATTGGTCATACTAATCAAGACGGTACCTCTGTCATCGTATGGATAGGTCCAATCGAATATTGCATTATCTATCCTTTCATAAGTGCCTGATAATGAGACTATTCCCTTGTTTAATGCAATGCCTGTCGAATGTATGGTCTCATTCTCTAGCTTGGGATTTCCTGAATTCAGTGTGAAACGGCTGGAGTATTCTATCCCTGACCTCAGGTCGTTGAAGCTTGGACGCCTTGTTTTTGCGCTGTAGCTTATGAGGGCCTGGACTCCAGCGATTTCTGTAGCGAAAGAGATGGACGGGAAGACGGATGGGTAGCTCCGGCTCAGCCTTTCCTCTTTCATATCATAGTCGAAGGCGGTGTGTTCATACCTCAAACCCGCAGTAAGCATACCTGCTCTCTTGATGAAAAGAGAGTATTCCGCAAATACTGATAGATTCTTTTCCAGAGCAATGGATGTGCTGTTCTTAATATGTTCATTGTCAATGGAATAATCATTGTCACGACGGATACGGCTGCCCTCGCTTCCTGCAGTGAGCTTGCCCTGTCCGAGCGGATGTGCCAGTACGAGCCTATAGTCCTGCATCCGGCTCACGCTCTTGTTCAGAGAACTGTAAAGCGAGAGAGAACTGTCATATTCCGAGTTCTCCTTTATTTTGCTCTCGACTATACTCGATGACGAATATGCATTGATGTTGAGGTCAATATTCAGTTTTCCCGACTTGCCACTATAGAAAACATTGAATAGAGTAGGACCACTGTGGTCGTAACTGTCGTCTCTCTCAGAAAGCAGTCTATCATATTCTTTTCCGTCTATGCTGACTCTATTGTCCACCAGAGCGTGTGAGTAGCTGTCGAAGGTCCCTGTTTTCTGCAGCCTGGCTCCAACGCTGTTGTTTTCATTAAAGTCATAGTTGAATGCCAGGTCGAAATTGCCCTTGAAGTCAAGACCATTGTAAGTCATTGGTCCCATCTGCTTGAATATATGTTCAGTACGGGTAATCTGCTCAAGTTCAAATGAATAATTATTTAAATAGTCTCGATTCAGATTGAGTCCGATCATAATCTCAGCTTTCTTGACCTTCCAGTCAAACGCTATTCCTGATGACATAAGCTTATTGCCGTTCCTGAGTGTCTGATAATCGTTTAAATTGACCAAAGCGCTTATGCCTTCGTCGATTCTCTGTATCGTCCTGATTCTTACGACTGCGGAGACGTCTGCTGCATAGGCTGATCCAGGATTGCTGATGACTTCCACTTCCTTAATGTACTCGCTCTGCAAACTCCCAAGTTCTGATTCATCTACAACTTTCCTGTTATTTATATAGTATACAGGGTGTCCCTTTCCGATTACCTGGATATCATTACCTTGTCTCATCATACCCGGAACCTTGGCCAGGACATCATAGGCATTGCCACTGTGTTCCAGCACAGAACTTTTGATCCTGGTCACGATAGCATCACCCTCTATTCTGGTTTTTGGCAGTTCTGCACTGAATACCGCTGCCGCCAGCATCTCGCTGTCATCCTCGAGAATAAAGTCGAAGACTGAGTTGAAATCACTGTAGCATAGCTCCTTGCAAGCACTTTTGTATCCTATCGATGAGACCTCAAGAATGAACTTGTTTCCATATTCGGACTTTGATTCGGGAGTCTTGAATCTTTCAGAGAGATTGAGCTTGAAATGACCGTCTTCCCCGCTCAAACAGCCTTCAATGACCTTCTGGTCCGTGCAGCTTCGTAATACTACGGCTGCGTAAGGAATATATGTACCTCCCATTTCGCTGACTTGTCCCTGCAATGTCTGTGCTTCGCTCTTCATTTGTGCTGCTAAGAGCACGATAAAACTGATGATGGTAATGATTCTTTTCATATTTAACTTGTGTTGATTTCTGTTGCCGGATGCAAAGTAATGACGTCCGTTTTATAGTTCAAATATTCGGGGATAAACGGTGGCTGAATAGGGACTCTTGACATGAAAACGCCTTCTGACACCATTGCTTTGGGATATTAGGGATATTCTGCAGGCTTGAAATTCAAGTGGAAACAATCATTTTCAATTTAAAACACTATCTTTGGAAGGGAAAAACACTACTTAAGGAATGACAGCAAAACTGAAGATGGCACTCAAGTCGCCGATTGAAAGTACAATAGGCGTAGTCCTCGTTCTTGCCTTGATTCAGCCTTTCGGTTTGGACCGTATGGAAGAACTGCGCCTTTTATATATTTTCCTTCTTGGAGTGGCCTGTTACGTTTCCAGTTTTGTGTCATACTGGATTGCAGATTTCATAGTATCAAGATTCTTGAAGAAGATAGTGGGGGAGAAGAAGCACTTCGTTCTCATTTCTCTTAATTTCTTGTTCACTATCCCTCTGCTTTCTTTTCTGAATGTCTATCTTGACTCTTATTTCAATGATTTTACATTAAGCTTCCAGGCATATCTGCGCATGCTAATATATGTCGCACTGCTGGCGCTCTTCCTTTTCTTTTGGGCTTGCCTCAGGTTTAAGAATAACAAACTCAGCTGCGAACTTGACGAAATGCGCGCCATCAATGCCCTTCTGGAGCAGCGTCAGGACAAATTGGCGCAATTGGCGGAGAATGACAAATCCGATTCTACAACGGGCAAGACAATGAATTCCCGCCTTGTTTCTTCCTCTGCCGCCTCCTCCCTTTGTGTCCTAAAAGGGCAGAACATCGGCCCCGCCTTCGAACTCCCAAGTTCTTCAATCGTTTATGTGGAGTCCATTGCCAATTATGCTGACATATGTTATATGGAGGATGACAAGATGCTTCATAAGACCCTGAGAATCACCCTTAAGAGTGTGAAGGATTCAATAGGTGAGAGCAATTCCCTTGTGCAGTGCCATCGTGCATTCATAGTCAATCTCAATTTCGTCCTGACTATGGAAAAGCTGCCGAACGGCACCCAATTGCGGATTTTCGGGTCTGAAAAGAGGATACCTGTCTCAAGAAGCAATTCCTCTTCTATCAAAGAAGCTTTGCAAAACGGAATCTCCTGAAGCAGCTGATATGCCATTCGTTCTCTTTCGGAACACTCTTTGCAGTTTTCTTTCTGAATTTTTAAAATACTTGGTGTTATTTTTTTTGACGAGAGAATAGCTTATGAAAGCATTGATTTTGTCCTGCAATACAGGAGAAGGCCATAATTCGAGCGCCAAAGCCATATTGAATGAACTTCAGGTTCAGGGATACGAATGTGAGATGCGTGATACTTTGTCATTGGTCAGCGAGACCACATCCAAAAACGTATCTGCCATATATGTTTATTCCACAAAGAGCTCTCTATTCGGAAAAGCGTACAAACTTGGAGAAAAAATCAGCGACATCAATCTGACAAGTTCCCCGATTAATCTGGCCAATCGCGTGTACACCAAGCCATTGCTCAAGTTGATTCAGGACAATGGCTTTGATATAGTCGTATGTACGCACCTATTCCCAGCGGAGGCTCTTACACATCTGAAGTCCAAGGGAGTATTGGATGTACCTACTATGTTCGTGATGACGGATTATACCTGCATACCTTTCCTTCCTGAAACCAATCTTGACAAGTATATTATCCCTCATGAGCATTTGATTGAGGAATATGTTGAAAAAGGTTTGGACCGTAACAAATTATACCCCTTGGGCATTCCTGTCAGAGAGGATTTGTTTGCCAAGAGGATTCCACGTGAAGAAGCGCGCAAGCAGGTCGAGGAACTCACAGGATGGGATTCCAGCGATGAGGGCAGCAGATGGTTCCTGATTATGGGCGGCTCAATGGGCCACGGCAATATGCATACCCTCATAGAGGAATTACTTAAAGATTGTGCTCCTCAGGACAGGATTATTTGCGTTTGCGGACGCAATGAAGAACAGAAACAGCAGCTTGATGCCGAATTCGGCAATAACTATTGCGTCAAGAGTCTTGGATATACCGATAAAGTGTCCTTGCTTATGGATGCCAGTGATGTACTCTTCTCAAAACCTGGAGGAATCACAAGTACTGAAGCAATAGTCAAGAATATTCCTCTCATTCATTCCGAACCAATCAAGGGAGTTGAGGACCAGAATGCCCTTTTCTTCCACTATCACGGAATGTCTTACAGGTCTTTGGACCCGGTTTACCAGTCCAAAGTGGCAATGCGTCTATGCGATGATAAGGAATACAGGCAGCGTATGTTGGACGCTCAGAAATTGAACAGATGTCCGGATACCTGCAAGAGAATAGTTGAACTGATGAAAGAAATGGTCAATGAAAAAATGCAAGCTGAATAAGTTTTCCACAGTTATCCTGATTCTCTGTGCAATTATTTTGCTCGGAAACTTCGTTTCCCTCTTCTTTTTGGAGTCTCACTCTTCAGTCAGCCGTGTAGCCTTCCAGATCTTTGAGACGGCTCTGATGATGTTTATCATCTTCATCCCGAATCTGCTGAAGAGGATGGTTAACATCAAGGTTCCTCACAGTATGGAGGTGACCTTCGTCGCCTTCGGATTTAGCTCCCTTATCCTGGGGGATGTTATCGACTTCTATGGCAAGTTCGCTTGGTGGGATTCTATGCTACACGCATTCTCGGGCATACTCCTCGGTATCCTCGGCTTCTCGCTTATCAACCTGTTCAATAAAACAGAGGGCGGAAAGATTCGCTTTCCTGCCCTCTTCGTTGCAATCTGGGTTGTATGTTTTGCCCTTGCCATCGGCGCTTGCTGGGAAATCTTGGAGTATTGCGTGGATGGCATACTCAAACTCAACACTCAGCAGTACCTGAGTACGCCAGGAACCTTTGATGCCAGTGTCCCTCTCGTAGGTCATGCGGCTCTGGAGGATACTATGGTGGATCTCATCCTGGATTTTGTAGGTTCCGTAGCAATAGGTGTGTTGGGCTATTTCGAAATCAAAAAAAGGGAGAAAAGCCAGCAACAGCCCAAAGTATAAGCCTTTTAAATAACCACGGCACCTGCTACCGGCAGTATAGCACCTGAAATGTAAGATGCCATATCGCTGGCCAGGAAAACGAAAGCATTGGCAACATCTTCCGGCTCACCCAATCTTCCGAGAGGGATGTTGCGGATAATAGGTTGTATCATCTCGTCAGGAAGAACGGCAAGCATATCTGTTCTGGTAACTCCCGGAGCCACTGCATTTACACGTATTCCGTATTTTCCAAGCTCACGTGAAAGGGATTTGGTAAGGCCGTTGACTGCGAATTTTGAAGTAGGATAGCCACAGCCTGCACCCTGTCCGTTATAACTTACAATCGAGCTTGTGTTGATGATGACTCCGCCGCCATTGTCTTTCATTATCTCGGCTGCTGCACGTGTACAGGAATAAAGAGCCTTGATATTAATATCGAGAATCTTGTCGAAATCTTCGTCCTTATAGTCGAACAGCGAATTGTTCTGGGAAATGCCGGCATTGTTGGCAAGGATGTCAAGGCGGCCGTATTTCTCCTTGATTGTATTTAGAGCGGCTGTCATCTCGGCACGGTCAGAAAGTTTTGGCCAGATGGCATCCACTTGAGCATCAGGCATTTCTGCCTTGATTTTTTCCAAGGCTTTCTTTGCAGTCTCTTCGCGTGAACCGCAAAGAATAGTGATAGCACCTGCTTCAAGATACTTCTTGACTATGGCATAGCCTATGCCCCTTGTGCCGCCTGTAACTACGGCTACCTTTCCTTTAAGTAAAGACTTCATAACTGTTTAGTGTTTCTTGATAAAGTAATAACGGTTCTAAAAATAGGCAAACTTGTTCTATTCTCCAAACTTCGTCCTGAAAAACTAATCCAGTCTTTCACAAGTATAGCCAAGGGATTCCACCGCCCTGATGACATCCTCAGCCTCGACATTGCCCTTTACTTCTGCGATGCCCGTCTGAAGATTGACGCTAACGTTTTCATTTCCCGGCAGCTCGCTAATGGCCTTCTCTACTGCCATACGGCAATGATTACAGCTCATTCCTCCGATTCTGTAGCGGCTGAGAGCGCAGGTGCTGTCATCGCAGCGGGAAGTTTCTCCCTCGCAGCAATTGCACTCCTGATGCTCAGCCTCACAGCAGCAGTGTTCCTTCTTTCCACGCAATCTGTTCAGCAGCAGCGCATTGATCAGCAGCAATGCCAAAACAGCAGTGCAGAGATAATCGAACCATCCTACATTCTCAGCGCAGCATTCATCACTCATGCTGAGTTGACCGAGGAAATCCACTATTCCGTGAAACTGTAACATATCCACTGCGCAGCCGAACAAAACCGCACCGACGATAATCGAAAGCAGATAACTTAACAAGGTTCGTGTACCAAGAGACTTCTGAACTACCAGTATTGAGGCAATGTTGCAAGCCGGACCTGCCATCAAAAGCACCAAAGCTGCGCCAGGAGTCAGTCCCTTCATCATCAAAGCAACGGCAATAGGGATGCTGCCGGTCGCACAGATGTACATAGGAATTGCAATGCAGAGGACCAGTAACATTGAAGCGAAGGTATTGCCCTTGAAGATAGCAAACCACTCGGTAGGGACGAAGATGGTGATAAGAGCCGCAACCAACAGGCCGATAATCAACCACTTGCCAATATCTTCCATCATTGTGATGAAGGCGTATTCAAGCGCGGAGAGCAGTTTTTTACCAAAGGATTTTCCTCCCTCTTTCTCGTGGTGGTGCTTGTGAGAGGCATTGCCTATAGCTTGCTTTTCCGTATCAAGGACGGCCTTATCTGCATTTCTGTCCCGAACTGCAGCTCCGCCGAAGATGGCGGTAACCAAAGCAGCAATCGGCCTGATGATCGCAAACGGCAAGCCCATTAGTCCATATGTGGCAATGATCGAGTCTATGCCCGTTTGAGGAGTGGCAATCAGAAAGGAAACCACTGCTCCCTTGGATGCACCTTCCTTGCGCAATGACATTGCAGTCGGGATAACTCCGCAAGAGCATAGAGGCAAGGGAATTCCAAATAAGGCGGCATTTATCACCGAGCGGAAATTATTAGCAGACAGATACTTGCCATAAAAGTTTGAAGGTATGAAGGCATGCATCAGACCTGCCAGGAAGAAACCGAGCAGGAGATATGGCGCCATCTCGGATATCAGATGAATGAACTGTTCCATAAATCAATCGAATTTGTGACACAATGTCAATTACTCGCTGCAAAGATATCAAAGCAGGACATTTTTTGTATTAACTATTTGTTGGTATTCTGAGTCTTTAGGTCAATTGGTTTTCAATTTGAATGATTTTTCTGTCAAATTGTCATAATTTTTTAATCTGGGGCATATATATTGATGTGCCAATTAATTGCTAATTGACCAAATGAACTAAAATCTGTTTCATTATGAAAGAACAAGCAAAACGAATTCAAACATCCATACTGAATGCAACTGAAAAGAAGGTGCTTGAATGGTTGGCTAAACGGCAACCCAAATGGATGACCTCGGATATTTTGACCTTTATTGGAGTGCTTGGCGCTATTATAGTCGCGGTCGGCTATGCCTTGTCCAACTATAATATCAACTGGCTCTGGCTCTCGACCTTCGGCTTCTTTGTGAATTGGTACGGAGATTCGCTTGATGGTACCCTTGCACGTTTCAGAGGCACTCAGAGGCCGATTTACGGTTTTTACCTCGACCACAACGTTGACGGGATTACCATTGCCCTTATGTGCATTGGCGCAGGTCTTTCAGATTTGTTGAACCTTTATGTTGCAATGGGCGTTCTCGTGGTATATCTGCTGCTGTCAATTTCGGTTTACATCAATTCTCATCTGAAGGGTGAGTTCAAATTGACCTATGCCGGTATGGGACCTACCGAGTTCCGCCTGATCATTATGATAGTGAATACACTGTTCATTTTCATTGCGCCGCTCAGAGAGTACAATGTAGAATTCGCTGTACTTGGGACCAGTGTATGCTTCGGTGCATTCGACTTCATAGGTTGTGCATTGCTGTTGATACTGCTGGTCATCCATATCCATAATTTTGTGAATGATGCCAAGGGATATGCAAAGATTGATCCTCTGAAAAAGTGGGAAGGAAAATCAAATTAGCTCAGAATTTTTCAAAGTTCGTATTGATAAATGCTTTCGGCACGATCGTGGATACGGTCGTGCTTTGGGCGTTTTCCACATTCGTATTTGAGAAGTATCTCGGAGATTATATTATTGCTCCTCTGATTTCTTTTGAATGCGCGCTTACGGCTAATTACATCAATTCGGTACTGTTCATTTGGAAAGATAGGGTGAAAGGTCGCTCTCGTAAAGGCCATTTGCGTAAGTATTTGATTTATAATGCATCCTGCAGTGCCGTTTTCTTGACAAAGATGGTGATACTGCTTCTTATCGAAAGCGTGACCGGGTGGAATGTTGTATTTTGCAATCTTGCAGCCCTCTGCATTTCCGGAATATTGAACTTCTGCCTGAGTGAATGGTTAATTTTTAAAAAAAGAAAAATCGAAAGCTATGCCTCTGATAAGCCTGAATGAACTTGAAAGCCTTGCTCCGGTTTTCAGGGGCAAAATGGGCAATGCCCTTGCCCGCACCGTGCTGAAATGGCTTGATATAGAGAAGACGTCGCAACTCTACGACAAGCATATTGAATCTAAGGGCCCCGCTTTTACAAATGCTTTCTTCAATGAAATCGATTACAATTATGCAGTCAGTTTCTTTGACAGGGAGGGGAGGTCTTCGGAGTTTCTTCCTGCAGGAAAACAGGCTCAGAGCGCATTAGCAACTTTATTGCCGGAGGGGCCATTCATAACAGTCAGCAACCACCCCTGCGGCCACGTTGATGGAATGACACTGATAGACCTGATCGCTCCCTTGCGCTCTGACTATAAAGTTCTGGTTAACAAAATACTCGGCAGAGTACATACTCTTGATGACAATTTTATAACCGTGACCCCTACAGGTGATAAAAAGACCGCCCCAACTGCTGAAAGTATACAGGGCATAAGATTGGCATTGAGGCATTTACGGGATGGCGGCTCCTTAGGGCTCTTTCCGTCGGGCGCAGTTTCCGACTTGAGCATTAAGGACAGAAGCATAAGGGACAGACAGTGGCAGGAACCAATGATCCGCCTGATAGCGAAGGTAAAAGTCCCCGTCCTTCCAATCCGATTCTTTGACGGCAATACCCTTTTCTACTATCTACTTGGCCTCATTGACTGGAGGGTGAGACTGCTTCGCCTTATCCCGGAGGTCTATACCAAAGCCGGTAAGATTATGCACGTTGGAATCGGTCCGCTCATCACTGTGGAGGAGCAACAGAAGGCTGCTTCATCAGGTACGGATAATCTTGCGCGCTTGCTCCGCTCTTCCGTATATGCTATGGATTCTCCAAAAATTAAGTAACATTAACAAATTATTGTAAAATGGACGCTCAAGTAAAATATATGAAAATGGCCATCGAAGAGGCTAGAGATGGCATTAGGGCAAATCACGGAGGACCCTTCGGTACAGTTATAGTCAAGGATGGCGAGGTGATTGCCACAGGTCATAATCTTGTTCTTCTGAACAATGATCCGACCGCTCATGGCGAGATTTGCGCCATACGCGAGGCTGGCCGTAAACTTGGCAGTTACGACTTGTCCGGCTGCACTCTCTATACTACGGGAGAGCCTTGTCACATGTGCCTCTGTGCCTGTATGTGGGCCAATATCGATAAGGTTTACTATGGTTGCACGATTGAAGACAATGGGCTGATAGGTTTTAGGGATGACAAGTTTGACAAGATTTTCGGCGGACGCGAAAAACTTGGGGATTATATGAATGAATTTGAGCGCAATGCCTGCCTCGAACTGTTTGAAGAATACCGTAATCTGCACCGGACCATATATTGACAGCACGGTGCATTTCCATGGTATTGACGGCGCTGAGCGCAATTATTGCCTCTTATTCACTGAGCCTTTTGTTATTGCTCTTGGCTGAAAGATGCCTTTTCTTGCTCTCGCTCCAGAAACCGTAAACTTCACTGACATTTCCCGCAGTCATAAAGCATTTGATATCGTTGTCACGTATCCAGCCCATCAGGTTGACGAATTCGTCCTGAGTGAGGAGGCTCTGTATCTCCATCGTCTTTTCGCCTGAATATCCGCCGGTAACCTCATACAGACTGCATCCGCGGACTATGTCGTTGATGATGTAGTTCCGTATGCGCTCGTAATCCTTTGAGATGATGCAAACCCTCTTCTTCCTGGCGAGGCTAATCATAAAGTAATCTACGATGATGCCGTTCATCCAAGTGCCTATCAGACCGATTACAACCAGGCGGAAAGGGTTGATGGCAAATGCGGTACAGCAGATGAGCACTCCTGCTATGGTCACCGACATGCCCATATCGTAATGCAGATATTTGTTGACTATTTTAGCAATGATGTCAAGTCCTCCGGTCGAGGCGTTGATGCGGAACAGAATAGCCTGAGATGCACTGAGTATCAGGATGAAACAAATCAAGTCAAACCAAATGTCACCCATGATGGACGTGGTGCCCTGGGCAAGCAGCTTCTCGGACGGGCATATTATCTCCCACATATCGATAAGCGGTGCGAGTACCAATGCTGCATATGCCGTCTTTAGTCCGAATTCCTTGCCTATGAGGAAGTAAGCGAGGAGGAGAAGCAGGGCATTGATAATGAATACTACAAGTGATACTTTGACAGTTATTCCCAGAAATTTCTCGAAAATGCCGCTGATAACGATGGAAAGACCTGAGATGCTTCCGACTATCAGTTTACTCGGCATCAGGAAGTAATAGACGGCAGCAGCTGCAATGGACATCGCAACAGTGATGATGATCATTTCCTTCCAGAATTTCCAGCTGGTCAGCACTTTAAAATTGTCCGCTAATTTCATTGTTTTGGTCAATTTAAGGTTCTATTATATTTATTAAGTAAATATAATTGTTTATTTTCAAAATGTATTAATTTGTTGTACTTTAGTTCGAACTTTGTTATTTTATCAAAAATATGAGTACTAAGTCATTTTATTCCTATACGGTATTATCTATACTTTTATTGTGTTTGTCTTCCCTAGGATTGCAGGCACAAAGTTCAAGCTCACTCAAAAATGACCGAATCAACCTGACTGTCGGTGGTAATATCCCCATATCAGAAAGCTCCGGAAGTGATGCCGTAGTGACTTTGAACTATAGCCATTTTTATTATAACGGTGTCGGACTAAAAGGCGGTTTGAAATATATAGCAAGCGTAGCTGATGTTGACAATTCATTCGGTGTCCCGCTGTCTGTATGTTACCGTACTAAGTCGAGACAGTCCGAGGAAAGACTGCTTTCAGGACTGCAGGGCATGGAGGGTTCCATATACTGGCAAAACAATACCTATGACAGCAGTACTTCCCGCGATTTGCTGGCTACTTTCCTGCTCAACCTTTTCAGCGATATAGAGTTTTCAGCAGGACTTACACCTGGCTATATTGCAGGAAAGAGTTCTATTCCCGGTACAGCTGTCTGGTATGACACTGTCAGTCATTGGAAAACAAGCTGGACCGAGCTGGCAAATCCATTTTCCTTGACAGCCGACTTAGGTGTTTCTTTGAATTACAGAATAGGCAGATTTGAGATCAATTTCAGTCCTGCCTATCATTATAGCATTACCAGGAACTATGTCATCCACTCTATGTCCGGAACAGGAAGCGACCATTCACTTCCAACAAGCAGGAATACACACACTCTCAGGTCTTTCGTTACTCTTTCCGGCGGTCTGAGCTTCCGATTCTGATGCCTTGATCCTAGCGCTGAACAATGGGCGTACTGTACGCGTCATAAACGGGTTTTTAATGCAATATCAGGTCCACGACAGATAATGTTGCGTTATTATTATGGATTTACGTGAAAATACGAATAATCACAGTATTATCGGCAAATAGCAACGCTGGAAGTTGCATTTACCTTCTTTATCTCTATGACGGTTGGTATCCTTCTTTGGAGCTCCTCTATGTGTGATATTATGCCCACGTGCTTGCCACTGACGGAGTTAAGCTTTTCGAGTGTTGACATCACGGCATTGAGCCAATCCTGACTCAGGGTTCCAAAGCCCTCGTCAATAAAGATGGTGTCGACACAAACATTGCTCTCGCTGAGACTTGACAGTCCAAGGGCAAGCGAAAGCGAGATTACAAAACCCTCACCGCCGGAAAGAGTATTGCCGGAACGGCAGATTCCGTCTTCATTGTCCTTAACCAGAATGATCAGGGAGCCCGGTTTGGCAGTAAGTTCATAGCGTGGAGCAATCCTGCGGAGATAGGAGTTTGCGTGATTCAGGATATCCTGCATTATATAGCTTTGGGCAATCTTCTTGAAAAGAAAGCCGTCCGCACCACCGAAGATACCGTCGAGTGTCTTCCATTGCGTTTCACTACGTTTTGCTTGTTCAAGAATAAGTTCCTTTTCCTTTCTCTTCTCGAGTTTCTCGTCCTCCTCAAGCAAGATTCTCCTGAGCTCTCCGCGACGGTCGGAAATGCTGAGCATATCCGCATTGACAGCCTCTTTTCTCTTAAGCAGTTCCTCCTTTGTCTTAGGGATGCCCGAATCTGCCTCGAATGCTTGCTCCAATATCTTATTATTCAGGGCAATGGCCTCATTGCCCATCCTGATGCTCTCACGAGCGCTGCCGGCGATGTTTCCGATTGCACCCCATTCGGAGACAGCATTGCCCACAAAAGCCTGTGGTGCAATGGTTTCAGGCGCGAATTCGGGATTGGCTGCAAGTATATTTCTTCGCAAATCTCCGATCTCATTGATGAGATTATCAAGGACTGATATTTCATTTGTGAGAGCATCGAAGCTATCCCTTTCTTTCCTGTATGTTTGCGCTTCGCTTGAGAGCTTGGAAAAGAATCCGTCAGCATCGCGCTCCCAAGCATCTTTCCAGTCAGGGTAAGATATGAGTTTGCCGGCCGTGACTATGGATTTGGACTCAGCGTTTTCTGCTGCCTTCATCAATTTGTTTGCGTTCTCTGCCAGAGCCTTTGCCTTTATCAGCTTCTTTTCGTTATCCCTAAATTCTGTTAACAAAGGAGTATATACATCATCCTGATAATCACTCAGTTCCTTGTTCGCTGCTTCTACAGCCTTCTGCTTCTCGGCTATCAATCCTATGAGCTCATCATTCTTCATCTTCCTTGTTTCAAGCTCCGACTTTTTGCCTTGAAGTATAGCGACTGTATTTCCCTCCCGACCGCTTACACCCAGAATTGAATACTTGAGCGCATAGTCTTCGATCTTTTTGTTGATGCTGCTTTTTTCCTTAGCCATCCTGAACTCAGACTTCTTCCAGCTGTTTTCTTTGATGCCTAAGGCAGTAGCAGCTGCTGTTAGCGCATTACAGGCCTGTTGCTTCCGCTTTTCCTTCTCATCAAGCTCTTGCCTATATGGCTTGAGTATATCATTTACATCATCCTCGGACATAATAGAATGAAGCCTTGAATGGCATACGGGACATTCCGTGACTTCGTGTTCACGCATCCAGTTCCTAAGGCTGACAGCGGCTTGATCGATGGCACGGGAATGAATCTCATAGACTTTTTCACATTCCTTGTATTCATTCTCCGCTTCCATTTTCTTTTCAGTAAGCAGGACCAGAACTTTCCTGTCCTGAATTATCTCTTCCTGGAGCTTCTTTTGTTCCTTCTCCTCTTCACCGATTCTTTCCTTTTCCGCATTAATAGATGCATATTCGCCGACTGCCTCGTTGATATGCCTGAATAGTTTGTCAATATTTTGCCTCTGTTTCTCAACCTTCTCCGGCTCCAAAGCATTCTTTGCATCCAATGCATCGCTCGCTGCCTTCTTCTTTTCTGTCAGGATGTTCTCAGACTTTTTCAAAGTTTCTTCCAGGACGGAAAGGCTTGCCGTCAGTTTCTTGCCGTTTTCCAAAGCATCTTGAAGATTCTGCCTATGCTCACGCTTGAGTTTCCTCTGATCTACGGCTGTTTTAAGCAGATTCTCGATGACCTTCTCGTTTTCAAACATCGTCGAATCGCCCTTTTTAAGCTCCAATTCAGAGCTTAGCTCCGCCAGCTGCTTATTCTTCTCATTGACAATTATTCCCTTGTATTCAAAATCATTATTCAGCTGCTCAAACTTCTTTGCAGCTGAGATAATCTTCTGCTCAGCATTCCGTATGCTTTCTTTAGTGCTTTCAATGTTTTCGTATGCCTTTATCAGTTTCTCAAGGGTCGTCAGTTCATCCTTGTACTTGCCCAGACTCTCATCTATGATTTCTATTTCCTTGTGGGCCTTCTCTACTTCTTCAACAGGACGCGAATTGATGTCGCTTAGCGCCTTCTCCGCGGTTTTGACCGTGTCGGAGGCTTCTTTTGTGTGCCTGTGAATGCGATCTCCGATGCGGGAATAGACTTCCGTACCTGTTATTTTTTCCAGTATGTTTGACTTCTCTTTGCTGTCTGCTTTCAGAAATTGAGTAAACTGACCTTGTGCGAGCATTGATGTACGGCAGAACTGATCGTAGTCGAGACCTATGATTTCCGCCATCTTTGCATAACGCTCCGCTCCCTTGCTGCTGTCTGTATTGCCCTTACTGTCGCTTATGCTCCATTTTTCATCTTCGAGTTTATGGTTGCGGTTTATACGGCAGGACCATTCTGCGACATACTCGCTCGAGTCGGCACCCTGGAAACTGAGAGTGATTTCTCCGTACGATTCTCCTTTTTTCAGAAGCTGATTGACGGACACAATGCTTATTTCCTGTTTCCCCTCCTTGTAGCAGTTCTCGGCTGTGCTTCTCGAATTAGCCAGCCTCGGAGTCTTGTTGTACAGAGCAAGGCAGATAGCGTCAAGTATAGTTGATTTCCCGCTGCCTGTTTCGCCGCAGATAAGGAAAATGGGAGCATCCGACAGTGGGGGTGCTCCAAAATCGATTATCGCCTCTGATATGGATGCGATATTCTTGATGGTCAATTTATTTAACTTCATCTATCGTATTGTGCAGCAATTTCAAGATTTCCGGATTTATGTCATCCTGACCTGTGTCCTTGAGGTAAAGATCAGCCACAGTTGCGGGACTCATGTTGTTCTTGAGCTCAGCCAGACTGAGTCGTGAAGAATGGGACTTGTCTTCCTCTGCCCGAGCGGGCTTTATTCTGTTTATCAGACAGAACTTGGCCTTTAGTCCGCACTTTTCAGGTATCCTTGCGGCTATGTCCTTGGCCTCCACAGGTATGGTCCCATCATCGGTAACATTCAGTCTGACATAGCAGGAAAGTTTCGGGTCCAAAGCCTCAAAACTCCTTTTAGCCTCCTCCCAAGTCAGGGATTGTATCCCTTTTCTCCTGTCCTGTTCCGGTATGGTGACAATAGGCATTTCATTGACTATCTCAATCGTTTCCACCTGAGGGAAAGCTCCGTGTGAGTCAATGCGGACCAGAGAAACACTATGCTGGAAGTCTTCATCGAAGGAAAGAGGCAGGGGAGAGCCGCAGTAGCGTATGCGTCCGGAGATGTTCTGAGGATAATGTATGTGACCGAGGGCAATGTAGTCGTAGCCCTCCCCGAATGCCTCTTCCGGAATGATATCGATGCCGCCAATGATATCCAGATCCTGACCTTGCGTCTCGGGCAAGTTTTCGCCGGAATGCTGAACGGCCGTATGGGCCATCAGCACTACAGGCAGATTCTCATCGTTCCGACTTGCCACTTCATTGAGGAGCAGGGCAATGAATTCCTTCATCCTTTCCTCGCGGGGCAGTGCCTCCTTGACGGAAGGAAAATTGCCAGGGTAGCAATGAGGAATTGCCACAATGAAACCGATGGCTGAGTTTTCAGTCCCGATTCTGAAGATGTGACGATCGAAAAGCTCTTTATGATATTCTTCTGATGCTTCACCATCAAGGACATTGCGCTTGATGGATGCGATGATGGATACACCGACCAGATTCCATAGAGGATCGTCGATTTCAATTCTGTTGCTGTCGTGGTTTCCGGCAATAATGATCACCCTCATCTCAGGCGCAATTCTGTGAACTTCAAGCAGATGTCTCATCAGCATCTCCTGAGCCGCAGTCTGGGGTGAGCTCGTATGATAGATGTCTCCGCTTATGATATAGACATCGGGATTCTCCTTTTTTATTATTTCTTCAATCTGAAGCAGACAGGATTTCTGTTCCATAGTCCTGTCGTAGCTATGGAAGCAATGGCCAAGGTGAAGGTCGGAGCTATGAAGTAACTTCATCTTTCTTTTCCTTAGGCAGTATGAGATTGAGGATGACAGCAAGAAGGAAAACGACTGCGACACAGTTCTCTGCAAACACGGTCTGAACGATCTTCGGGAAAGAAGCGAAAAGACCGGCGCACTGTGTGAAACCAAGGCCCACACTCAGTGAGAGTCCTACGATAATCATATTGCGCTCTGAAAAGCCTGCCTTCGCCAGCATTCCGAAACCGGCAAAGAGTATGCTGCCGAACATCATTATCGTACAACCTCCAAGCACAGCCTGAGGAATAGTAGTGAGCAGCGTACCTATGACAGGGAAGAGTCCGCCGAGTATCATTACTATTGCGCCGGTGGCAATTGCAAAGCGGTTGATAACCTTGCTCATGGTGGCGAGGCCGACATTCTGTGAGAAAGATGTGATAGGGGTGCAACCGAAGAGTCCGGCAATGGTGCTCACGAAACCGTCACAAGCTACGGACGAGCCCATTTCCTTGACCGATACTTCACGCCTGAGAGCGCCTGAACAAAGTGCGGATGTATCTCCAATCGTCTCTGTTGCAGATACCAGATACACACAAATAATAGCAAGTATCGCATCCAGACGGAATTCAGGCTTGAAAGGCATAAAGCGTGGGAATGCGACTATATCGACATCCTTGAGCATGCTGAAATCAACCATCCCCATGCATACAGAAAGGATGTAGCCTACTATCAGACCTATGAGAACAGAGAGGGAGCGCAGCATTCCGCGGCTGAATACCTGGGTAAGCAGGCAGGTGAGCAAGGTCACTGAGCCAACTATCCAATTGGCGCTGCTTCCGAAATCTGCTGAACCCTCGCCGCCGGCAAAACTGTTCGCGGCAATTGGAAGCAATGAAAAGCCTATCGCCGTCACCACTGTTGCAGCAACGGTGCTCGTGATGAGTTTGGTCCAATATCTCGGGAAGAGACCGAGGATGCCCTCAACCAGACCGCCTACGATGACTGCGCCCATCAGAGCTCCCATACCCTGGGTGGTGGCAATGGCCATTGCCAAAGAGAGAAAGGTGAAACTGATGCCCATCACGATAGGCAGACGGGATCCGACTCGCCAGACAGGGAAGAGCTGAACGAGAGTGCCAATGCCGGCAATAATCATACAGTTCTGGATCAGCGCTGCGCTTGTTCCGGCTTCAATGCCGGCAACATTGGCGAGGAGCATAATAGGAGTGATGTTTGCCACGAACATCGCCAGTACGTGCTGCAAACCGAAGGGTATGGCCTTAATCAGCGGCACCCTGCCGTCAAGTTCATAAATTGATCCCATGAGTCGATTTCAGGTTGGTTTTGCTGATTTCCTTTTGTGCCTGGGGACGGAAGCTGATGGTCTGAGTCTCCCAATCCATACTATCGATTATCGCGATGGACTCGACCTGATAACCCTCGCTGCGAAGTGTAGCTCCTCCCTTCTGCTGTCCCTTTTCTATGGCAATGCCAATGCCCGCAATCCGGCCTCCCGCCTGTTTGACAAGGTCTATGAGAGAGTGCGCGGCCTCGCCGTCCGCGAGGAAATCGTCCACAATCAATACCTTGTCTTCCGCATTCAAGTATGGCTTGGATATAAAGACATTGTTCATCTTCTTGTGAGTGAACGAGTAAGCTTTAGAGATATATTTGTCATCAGTGCTGTTGGCTGTCTCGCTCTTCTTGGCAAAGACAACAGGAACGTCATAAAGGTCACCGAGCAGAGTGGCAATGGCAATGCCGCTCGCTTCTATGGTAAGTATCTTGTTTACTTCCACGCCACGGAAACGGCGCTTGAATTCGTAAGCCATTTGACGCATTATGTCAATGTCAATCTGATGGTTAAGAAAGCTGTCCACCTTTAGGATGTTGCCTTCTTTTATGACCCCATCTGTCAATATCTTCTCCTCAAGGAAATTCATATGTGAAATAATGTTATTATCTGATGGTCCTTTATGCAAATATAATAAAGTTCAGTGATTGTCAAATGGCAAAAAACATATACATTTGTATAGACAAAACATTTTTTGAATATGACAGAACAGGATATTTGGTGGTCAAGCCTCAGTATCAAGGAGAAAGAAAGAATTGCCAGGAAAGCCAATGCGGACATCGAGAATCAGAGATATCCGGGCTGTACCGATTGGTGGAAGAGCATCTCTTTGGAGAAACAGCTGTGGGTCAAGAACCATTGCGAGAAAAAGCACGGAATATACATTCCGGAGTGGACTGAGGGCAATATGCTCAGCGAGTAGTGTTCTGTATGGGTGAATACAGGAAACTGCGTATAATATTTATCTGTCACGGACAACATTTGCCGTTCGCCAATGGCCGAGTTCATTTTCCGTGAACTTGCCTCTCGCTGTGGGAGAAAGGATGATTTTGAAATCAGCTCAGCGGCTGTGTCATACGAGGAAGAGGGCAATGGTCTATTCCCTCCTGCAGGCTCTGCTCTCACCAGGCACGGAATACCTTTCGGCAGGCATAGAGCACATAGAATTACTCTTGAAGAAGCCGAAGCTGCCGATTTGCTTGTAGTGATGGATGATTCCAACCTAAGATTGCTAAACCGCATCATAGGGAAGCAGTCGTTTTCGAAGTCGCACAAATTGCTGGAATTTGCTGGCGAAAATGCAGATGTCGCTGATCCGTGGTATACAGGTAACTTTGAAAAGGCATATTCGGACATACTCCGAGGCTGCAAGGCGCTGCTTGAAAATTTGTGCTCTACCGACAAATAATATCATAACAGGCTATGGATCTATCAATTTATAGACTGTCACTTGCATTTGCTATTCCGTTAATGCTCTTCTTCGGCTTTCATATGCTTTTTGCACGTGTTCCGGAGAAGAAGAGCATCTCCGACTTTTTACTCTCCCGTCGCCTGATGGGAGCAGCCTTGCTCTTGCTGGCAACGAATTACTCGCTGCATTTCCTCTTTATGATCAGGACAAAGGATGTAATTGCCACTATTCTTCTTAATATGGTGACATATTTCCTTTGCTACTGGCTATTCAGCACAGCCATGATGGTGTTGCTGGACTCCAGCTATATCAACAGGAAACGAATTAAGCTTAATCTGGGCATATGGCTCATATTCTGCTGCGCATCTGTGCTCGTTGCCTTTCTTCCTATGGGACTGCTTCGCCGCTCCGCTACCTTCATGCTGGCGGCTTTGCTCCTCATTTACGGTGTTTTCCTCTCTGTCAGAGTCCTCCGGACCTACTCAAGCTCAATCAGGAAATTCAATGATAGCTTCTCCGACGATATTGGCTCATATATCAGGTGGATGTCCATTTTTACATATTGGGCTCTGGCCTTCGGAGTAAGTTGCGCCCTGCTTACTTTCCTGCCGGACAAATATGTCTTCCTTTGGGTGCTTTCTGCAATTCCTCTCTATGTCTATTTGTATTGCTGCTATCAGGATTATTTGTTTTTCCACGAAGATGTAGAAAAGGCCATACACGATGAACAGTCTGAGCTCGTTGAGGAATTGCCTGATTATCATTCTGATATATCGGCGAGAATCGACCAGTGGATAGCCGAAGAAGGTTACAGGAAATCCGGAATTACCTTGAACGATCTGGCAGCCCAGTTTCTTACCAACAGAACCTATCTGTCAGAATACATCAACAGCGTTTACAATAAGAGTTTCAGAGACTGGATTTCAGATTTGCGTATTGAATACGCCAAGCGTCTGATGAAGGAACAACCGCAGCTCAAAGTGCAGGACATCTCTGAATCTTCCGGTTTCCTTTCCACGAGCCACTTCTCAAGAACTTTCAGTTCCAGGGAAGGCTGCTCACCTGCTCATTGGCGTCAGAGTATCACTGACTGAATCTAAGTTTGAGGAAGTTTTTTCCCTTAAACTTCTGGCATCATCGAGGACAAGTCCCTGAGGATTGGTGAAGTGCTTCTCTTTCAATATATTGCCCTCAATATCCCTGATTCTGACGAAGGAATCCTCGTCTATTGTGGCAAAGGTCGGCGGATTGCCTCCCTTAGGGAAGGTTATGCTGCCGGTATTGCACACCAGAACCCCATTGGAGCCCATTTCCAGTTTCATTAGATGAGTGTGTCCGTAGAACAGAATGTCAGCTCCTTTTGGCAATAAGTTCTCTTCATTATACTTGTGTCCGTGAGTGAGAAATACCCGTGTACCATCTGCGACCAGAATGCAATAGTCGCTCATAATTGGGAAAGTGAGTAGCATCTGATCCACTTCTGAGTCGCAATTGCCCCTTACGGCTACTATCCGCTCCGCGAAGGCATTCAGCCTTTCTGCTATACCCGGAGCATCAATACCCTCCGGAATTCCGTTTCTCGGCCCGTAATTCAGTATGTCCCCCAGAATCAGGAGCATATCATAATCATTCCTTTCAAAGAATGAGAGCACTTTTTCCAAACGTGGCAAGGAGCCGTGTATATCAGATACTACAAGGTATTTCATAAAGCTGTACATAGGCCTTGGTTCATTTGAGCAGGACGAGTATGTCGCCTGCCTTGAGAATGGTATTTCCGTTAGGGATTATCTTTTCGTCGCCTCTTTGGATCATCACGAGCAGATTTCCGTCCTTTTTAGGGTATTCGCATACCCTGTGGCCAGCCCACTTGCTGTTTTCGGACAGGGTATGCTGGACAAGATTGTCTGTGTTCCTGCCTTGAAACGAGCGTGTGCAAAGTACAACCTCGTCACCGGCTTCAAGCATGGTGCTGCCTTTCGGTACGATACGCATATCCCCGCGTACCACGAGTGCGATAATGCAGTCTTGCGGCAAGTCCAAGTCTTTGATATGGCGATTCTTCCAGCTGCTTGTCTCCTTGATCCGTATCGCTCCGAAGGACATCTCCGCCTTTTCGCTGAAGTCGCTGAAGGTCGTCATTACGTCCTCGCCGGCATCGGTCATTCCAGTGGCTTTCGCTACGGCAGGGACAAGCGAGCCCTGAAGAGCAATGGATGCCAGTACTATGCAGAACACTATGCTGAAGATATCGTTTTGCAGTTCCACACCTGACGTCAGTATATTGATTGCGAACACTATTGACGCAGCTCCGCGAAGGCCGACGAACGAAATCAGCCCCAGCTGTCTGAACGGATATTTCCTGAAAGGGGACAGGATGGCGCCCACTGCCAGCGGACGGGCTGCGAAACTGATAAATATGAATATAATCAGGGCCGGCAGCAGCGAGTGAAGCAGATTAGACGGCACCGCAAGCATTCCAAGCAGGAAGAATATGACTATCTGCATCAGACTCGTTACTGCGTCGAAGATAGAGACCAACGGCCTCCTACCGGGAAATTCGCTGTTACCGAGGACAATGCCCACGATATATGCGCTCAGGTAGCCGTTGCCGCCAATCAGGTCCGGCAGGGCGTATGATACAAGTGCGATTGCTATGAAGAGCAGCATGTCGAATCCGTTGCTCTGGAAGTTGATTTTTTTCAGAAAGAATACGGCCGCGCCTGATATCGCCAATCCGCCCGCAACTCCGAAGGCTATCTGTGAGAAAATCTGCCATACAATGCCTCCAGCCGTAATTCCACCATTGAAAAGAGACAGCATTACGGCTGTAAGCATATATGACATAGGGTCGTTTGAGCCGCTTTCAACCTCAATAAGAGGGGCGCTGTTGTTCTTGAGGCCAAGCTTCCTGGTGCGGAGTATGGAGAATACCGTTGCCGCATCTGTGGAACTTATCACTGCACCCATCAGGAAGCTCTCGAGCCAGGCCCATCCCAGCGCAAAGTGGCAAAACAGTCCGACAAGGACCGCGGTAAGTGCCACCCCGACCGTCGCGAGCAGCCCCGCTTCCACTACAACGGGCCTGGCGGATTTCCATCTCGTCCCGAAGCCGCCATAGAACATTATGAATATAAGCGCTATGGTGCTGATCTTTCCTACTATCCAGGCCCATTGCGACGCAAATCCGTCATTCTGGCTTCCGCACAGGAGACCGAGCATAAGGAAGAAGAGCAGGACAGGTATCCCGATCTTTCCGGAAAACTTGTTGAAGAATATGCAGGTAACGACAATGGCCGAGAATATCAGGAGGTACAGTGCCATAAGTTTATAACGAAGAAATCAGTTGTTCCGCCCTGTCGCCATCGAGTTTGATGATGCCGGTCGCAGGTTCATAGCTGTAGTTGCAGAAATCATATATCTGTACGTATGCGATTCTTTCAGTTTTATTGAAATATATTTCAATCCTGATGCTGCCTCCGTTGTTTCCTTGTTTTAACTCGGGTTTAGCATTCTTTCCTTCCAGGAATTCCAATATGGAACTTCTGCACTCTTTGCAGATGTCCTCAGATTTCTTTGACAGTAGGATGCCCCGGCCGTCTTTCTTATATCCTCCCTTATAGAAAAGACACATAAGCACCCCGCATATTCCTATGCAGATGCCCAGTCCCTTGTTTACAAAGAACAGGCCGATTCCTGCGAGAAGAATTGTTGACGATATTGCGAGGTCCTTTCCTGTATGGACCCTTTTGAGACTGTATTCCATTGTGTTGATATTGTTACGGTTTTACGAAAAGATAGTAGTAATAGGCTGCGATGAAGAGCAACATCAGGGTTCCTTCCCAGCGGTCTATGCGGCATTTTTTGCCGCTATATGCCCAAAGCAGCAGCATCACGCAGCTGGCAATGAGAACTCCGGCATCCACGAGGCTCATTCCCTGGAATGACAGGGGCGTAATCACGGAAGAGCATCCGAGAATAAGCAATATGTTGAAGACGTTCGAGCCGAGTATATTCCCAAGAGCCAGTTGGTCTTTGTGCCTTGCTGCCGCTACGATGCAGGTGGCGAGTTCGGGAAGTGATGTCCCTCCGGCGAGGATGGTAATCGCGATGAACCTGTCGCTGACACCGAGTCTCCTTGCCAGGGCGGTGGCGGAATCGACGAAAAGTTCGCCTCCGAAGATGAGTCCGGCAAGGCCG
>JALEPJ010000036.1 GCA_022766385.1 Rikenellaceae bacterium | reverse complement strand
GTACTCTTGCCGTCAATGCTCATTGCAGGAAACTACAAGAGCTTCAAAGTAGCGATTTATGTCCGTTACTATGAGGTAGCAAAAATGGCCGATTCGGAATATCTTGAATCTACATGGAATTCCATTTCCTCCCAAATGAAGGTAGACCGTGTATACCTTGAAACGCATAGGGATACTCTGATTGTACCTCAGAAAACACTTGACAAGGCAAAGAAGTTCTTTAAGGACCGTGGCATAGAGACCTGTGGAGGTATTACATATACTCTTATGGAATGGAATAACTTTGAGACATATTGCTATTCCAACCCTGAATATCGAAAGAAGGCGCAGGAAGTAATAGAGTACACAGCCAAGAACTTTGACCGCATCATATTGGATGACTTCTTCTTCACTGACTGCAAATGCGACCTCTGCATCGAAGCCAAAGGAGATATGAGTTGGACTGAATTCCGTCTTAAACAGATGAATGAAGCCGGCAAAAACCTCATTGTAGGCCCTGCTCATAAGGTAAACCCTAAATGTGAAGTACTCATTAAATATCCTAACTGGTATGATGATTTCCAGGGACTCGGTTTTAATCTTGAGGATGGCCCGAAGATTTTTGACGGTGTATGGAGCGGAACTGAAACCAGAGATCCTGCCGGTGCACAGCATCTGCAGAATTACGAGAGCTACAACATAATAAACTACTTCCAGAGAATCAGCAATGGACGTAACGGAGGTGGTTGGGTTGATGCCGGTGGTATCAATATGAGTGCTGACCGCTATGCAGAGCAACTTTGGCTTACGATGTTTGCCAAAGCTCCGGAAATCGCATTGTTCGAGTGGAGTTCACTTGCAACCAATACCATCAAACCTGAGTGGAAGGCTCCTTGGCAGGGCACAGGAACCAGCTTTGATTGGGACGAGATGATGGTTCCTTTCAAGAAGGGCGTTACTCCTACCACTATGGCGAGAATTGCCGGCTATACTCTTGAAAAGACGGACAAAGTGGTATCTCAGCTTGGAAATCCTCTTGGTATCAAATCATATAAGTGTTATCACACACAGGGCGATGATTTTCTACAGAACTATCTTGGAATGATAGGTCTGCCTATGGATATGGTATCAGAGTTCCCAACTGACCAAAAGGTGGTCCTTCTGACAGAACAAGCCAAGAGCGACCCGGATCTTGTTAAGAAGATTGATGCTCAGCTTCACAGAGGCGGAGACGTCGTCATTACTTCTGGTCTCCTTGAAGCCATACCTGACAAGATTGCACAGTTTGCAGAACTGACCATTGACGGTATGGCTCTTGTCAAAGACTTCGGACGCCATGGTAAATCTGACAAGGATATCCTTATCAACCAGATTGGATACTACACCAATGACACCTGGGAGATTGTTTCCGCAGGCAATCCTCTTACAGGAGGCACCTCAGGCTGGCCAATTCTTCACAGGGGAAAATATTCCAAGGGTAACATTTATGTCCTTACAATTCCTGATGATTATTCTGATCTGTACCACTTCCCTGAAGGAGCACTCAACCAAATCAGGACAGTACTCGGACGTGACCTTAAGGCAAGACTTGAGGGCCCTGCAAAAGTATCTCTCTTCGTGTATGACAACGATAAGGTAATTGTTGAATCCTTCCTTGATGAACCGGTTTCAGTAAAGCTTGTTGTCGGTGACAGAAAGATTCCTGTTCTTTTGAAGCCACACAGCTACGAACTTATAGATATCAAGTAAGCCCCATACTTACACGGGCTCTGTCCCTCTCTAATTTCGGACTCAAATTAATATTTGAGTCCGAATTCGTATTGGAATGAAGGGTTATCCGAGTCACAAGGCTTATCCTCCGGCTAAACCGGGGTTCTGGCGCATCCTGCTGCAAGAACGCCAAGGCAAATGATGCCGACAATGTGTTGTTTCATAGTGTATTTGGTTGTGTGTTAGTTATTTGCAAACCATAATGTCGAGAATGATGTCGTCAGTGCTCTTCATTCCTATCGAGCCCACCTTCCCGAGATTGGCAATGGTCTTTTCTATGTCCTTGTCGATTATACCATCGTGTTCACTGACGCAATGACTGTCAATGGCCATCATAGAGGATTGGATGGCGGTATAGACTCCCGACGCGACTTTCATTGCACAGCCGACCTTGGCGCCGTCGCAGACCATACCGGTGATATTGCCTATCATATTCTTGATGGTGGCGCAAATCTGCCCGTAGTCACCGCCCTTGAGCCAGGTGATGCCGCTCGCAGCTCCTGTCGATGCCACAACGCAGCCGCAGAGGGCAGAGAGCTTGCCCAGACCGCTCTTGATATGTATGGCAATCAGGTTTGCGAGTATCAGTGCTCTTGCGAGTTTCTCGTCGCTGACTCCGTAGTGCTTTGCATAGGCGATGACTGGCATGCTGACGGTGATGCCCTGATTGCCGCTGCCCGAATTGGACATTGCCGGCAGGGTGCAGCCTGCCATTCTCGCATCCGAGGCTGCTGCGGTCATTGCCATAGCATAAGTGAGGAAGCTCTTTCCGAAATTGCCCTCATTGTCCTTCATTATGGTCTGTCCGACGCAGAGGCCGTAATTGCCGTTCATTCCTTCCTCCGCGAGCCTGCCGTTCATCTCTCTGTCTGCGAGTATAAAGTCTATGTCCTTGATATCCACGGTGTTGGCGAAATCGATAATCTCGCGGACGCTGATTCCATAGTCCTCCTCATCTTCGTCGTTCACACCTTCTTTGCTGTCCTGCGAGAGTATATGTCCATCAAGAAGAGTCTTGACAATGTGGTCGTGTACGTTCTCTATGATGGCTGTCGCTGATCGACCGTTTGCAATGACCTCAGCTTCCACATAAAGCTTCAATTCGGTGTCAGCCAGGGTGATGCTGACTGAGGGGAGTATCTCCTTGGCTCTGGCAATGGATGTTTCGCTGAGGTCGTGAAGAACTTCGAGGCCGTATTCCGATTTGCCGCAGACGGCTCCGAGCGCCGCGGCAATATGCAAGCCGAGCATACCTGTTCCAGGAACGCCAACACCCATTCCGTTCTTGAGTATGTTGCCGCTGACAGCAGCCTTTATCTGGAGTTCGTGAGTCATCCTGTCGAAAGGCTCGCTTTCTATCAAAATCTCCACGGCCTTTGCTACAGCGAGGGCTACTGCAATCGGTTCCGTACAGCCCAATGCAGGCTTTACTTCCCTGTGAACCAGTCCGATAATCTGTTTCTCTCTTTCAGTCATACTTATTCAGGTATTAAGAAATTCATACTTTGGCTGATTACTGCTTCAAGCTTTTTTCTGTCCGTGAGCGTTTCGAGCGGAAACCCAAAACATACGGTATTGTAAGTCCCTTTGTCGCAGGCTATTGCTGCGGAAATACCCTCTCTTCCGTATCTGAGTATGGATATTCCTGTAGAGTCGGATTGCTTGATTCCGTCCGGGGTCTCGACCCGATATATGCCAGCATCGGAGCCAGTGTTGAAGTCAAGCTCTCCAAGTCCGCTCAGGTCAATTCTGCCGTTAGCCAGCCCAATGCAGCTGCCCTTTCTACTGCCTCGGTTGGTAACCCATTCGTATCCAAGGACTTCCTTTACAAAACTCATATCCTCTTCCATTTTGAGGCTGTCCTTGACCATAGGATAGATCTGATCCCAGACATCCGTGGCAATATATTCTCCTGAGATGAGTAAACCCTTTCCGCTTGCGGTACTCGTCCTAATGGCCTGCTGCAATTCCTTCGGGAATACTTCATAGCGCGCTGGGACATTGCCCGCACCGATTTTCGTCGTGACCTGCTTGCCGCAGATCAGGTCTATGGCTTTGCAGTCCATATCTCCTCCGCTGATGTATGCGTCGCGCGATGCCGAACAGATGCTGTACCCCGATTTCATCAGAGCATCTGCGTGTATGCTGATGAAATCGAAGGTGTTGCCGGGAATTATGCTTCCTGCAGCGTCGGTGTAGCTGGCGCCGAAGCCTGACTCGTCATCATCTACGTATTCCTTGCTCCTTCTGAATTCGTAATTGTCGCCGATGAAATTGAAATCTCTTATGTAAGGTACTCCGGCATCTGTAGATGCGTCGAAGCCGGCATAGTCGGGACTGTCAATCCATGCGGGCGCGGATACTCTATCAAAGTTGTTTACTACCAGCACCTTGGCTTTGGAATTGCGAAGCCTTCCCGCACATACGACTTCAGATGGAAAACTAAGGCCGCCATCGTTCTCAGCCACTATCCTGAAGCTGTAGAGTTCGTCCTCATCTATGCCTACCGTAGTGTAGTACAAGTCTCCGTCCTTTCTGAAATCCACCAGTTTGCCTTCGCTGAACTCACCGTCACCTACGCGTGTCTGGAGGTAGAAGCGTTTAGGCGCGGCTGTCGGTTCTTTGTTGTCTTTGGTCTCCTTCCATGAGATTTTTACATCCCCTGAGTCACCCAATAGGGCTGATAATGAATTCACAGGAAGCGGTTGGACTGCATATTCTTGTCCGTACTCATCGCTGAGAAACTTCAGTATGCCCTTATATACCGCTCTGCAGGCTACAAATCTGAAGGCCGGGTCGAGTCCGTATTTCTGGTCGGCAAAATTCTGATGCGAAAGCAGTTCGAGCAGCATACCGGGAACTGAGGTAGTTCTGGATTCGCTGTAGTTTCTGTTCCAGAGGAAGCGGCGGCTCCATTGAGGATCAAAGTCTTCACGCAGGTCTGCCACTATCTGGTCCTGAACTACTCCTGCCAGATGACGCCCGAGCTGTCTGCTTCTTCCGTCAGGCAGTTTGTCCTTCCCGTCTGCCATCAGGGTATAGATGGAGAGGGTTCCCACGATGCTGTCATTCGGTGTGATGCCTGCATCGCTGTGAAAACCGAGCGAGAGATCAACGGGTATCCTTTTGCCCTCACCCTCGTAATTTGGATTGACTGCAGAGCCTCCTGTAAGCTGACTGACCCAGGCTCCTCTGCTGGCATAATCCTGAGTGTAGTCGCCCTCCCAATTACGTGTAACCGTGCTGTCAACACCTGCAAACTGTTCCCAATACAGGGCTCCCTCAAGGTAGCAGGGCAGGCCCGAAGTTCTGTAGGTCGAAGGGTCCGCATCCTTTGGCCCCCGGGCAATCTTTCCCATTCCGCCACCGATTTTGACTCCGTCAGCGATAATAACACTGCCTATCTGATTCTCAGGGGCAATATTGTCAAGTCTCACAGATCCCTTGGAGTCACGGTCGAAGTGATGTGTTCCCAGATAAATCCAGGTTCCGCCTCCAAGCTTCTGGTTTACAAGGTATTCACTCTTGCCATTGGAATGAGTGACAGAGTAGTGTACACTTTCGCAACTGTTTTCCAGACTTTTGTAGGAGATATATACAGAGTAATCGCCGCTTTCCGGCACTTCGAAAGACCAGATGGCCTCGGATTTATGTCCCTTTTCCTCGGTGACGGCTTCTGTTTTCCTTACCGTTCCCATACGGAAAGGATTGTCGTTCAGAGTGTAGTATTTTTTAGCGTCTGCGAAGCCTATGCCTCCGTCCGACCATCTTCCTCTCTCAGAGTAGAGGCCAGCGCGCCTCAGAGGATACTCCCGATGTCCGTCAAATGAAGGATCATTGTCAATGATGACTTCATTGCTCTGAATATCCCTTTCCCTCGGTGTCAATACATAAGCGCCCGCATTCTCAAGCATAGGGATGAGGAAGGGGAGTACATAGCTTTGCGTATATACGTCCTCGACCGTGCGGTGCAGTGGAGCGCGCTGCCATTCCCACCTGTCTGTGCTTTCTTCGTAGTAGCGGCCGTGACTCTGCCATAGGGCAATGTATCTACCGCTGAGACCCTTGTAATATTTCTCGGCACCGATTCTGGCAACGAGAGGGCTTGTCCTGCGCCGAGGGTCCGCGGTCCTGTATCTGTAATCTGCAGGCTCCCCTGCGTTGTGCAGTTCAGGATTGACCAAGGTCTTGATATTCACGTTCTTGGCGAAGATGTCGCCTACACTCTGGCCTTTGTATTTCTCCGGGATGAGACTGTCAATCTCCTGCCTGAACCATTCCAAGTCCCGTTCATTCCAGTTGAAGTCACTGAGTTCCTGACTGAAACGGAAATCAAGTTTCGATCCCCTTTTTATCACGCTTTCCAGTGTCAAGTCTGTGCTGACTGTCGTCCTTTCCTTAAGCCTTAGACAGAGTGAGTCAATAACGCCCGGAAAATCCTTCTTGAGATTTTGGGCCTGTCCCGTTCCCGCTGTCAGCAATAGCAGGAAGCAAAGGAAGAATAGCCTGATTATTCCTTTCTGCATTGCCTGTAATGCTTTATGAGTTCAAATATGAAGACAAGGAATGATGATATGCTGACAGAAATCATATCCGCCACAAAGTCCATATTGTCTCTGCTGCGGTAGTTGGTAAGTCCTTGTCCCAATTCTGTCAATGCGCCTATGCTAAGACCGAGCAGAAGTAATACTATGCAGAGAAGCATGCTCTTCCAAGGCTTGTCGGTATTCCAGTTGAAAGACCAGTAAATAAGCATGGTCAGAGGGAAGAACATTGCAAAGTGCACCAGTTTGTCTGTTGGAATTCCAAGGATGGTACGGCTTACACTTGGCAGATTGTCGAATCTGCCAAAACATAAATATATGACAACTCCCAGGTACAGCAGCAGGAGCAATTTCTGAAACAGTCTTACGTCTTTCCTCATAGGTTATTAATTATTAGGTGATTGCATAGCTATGCAAGTGACTGCATGTCATTCAGTTTCTTGTAATATCCATTTTTTTCAATGAGTTCGGCGTGCTTGCCCCTCTCCACGATTCGACCCTCGTCCATAACGATAATCTCGTCTGCGTTTCTGATAGTTGAAAGGCGGTGGGCAATTGCAATGGTCGTGCGGGATGACATCAGTCTCTCGAGAGCCTCCTGAACAATGCGCTCGGATTCGGTGTCCAATGCAGCTGTCGCCTCGTCGAGGATGAGGATAGGCGGATTCTTGAGTATTGCCCTGGCAATGCTGATGCGCTGCCTTTGACCTCCGGAGAGCTTCACCCCGCGGTCTCCGATATTGGTGTCGTAGCCCTGCTCCTTCTCGACGATGAACTCGTGTGCGTTCGCGATTTTTGCAGCTTCGATGACCTCCTCCATCGTGGCATTCTCCACTCCGAAGGCAATATTATTGAAGATGCTGTCATTGAAGAGGATAGGGTCCTGATTGACATTGCCCATAATGCTGCGGAGGTCGTGGATGCTGACCTTCCTGATGTCTTTGCCGTCGATGGTGATGCTGCCTTCATTGACATCGAAAAAGCGCGGGATAAGGTCGACGAGGGTGGATTTTCCGGCACCGGAAGCACCTACGATTGCTATGGTCTGTCCTTTGTGAATTTTCAGATTGACATTGTCGACAACGGTCTTGCAACCGTCCTCGTAGTGGAAGCTGACGTTCTTGAACTCGATGCAGTCGTTGAAGCTGTCAAGTGACTCAGGCTCAGCACATTCCTTGATATTGTTCTCCGTTTCGAGTATTCTGTTGATTCTCTCCATTGATGCCATTCCCTTAGGTATGCCATAAGCTGCCTTCGAGAGTTCCTTGATGGGCTGGATGACGCTGTAGAGTATCACCAGATAATAGATGAAGGTTGGTGCGTCGATGGGAGCGTGCTCGTTGAGTATCAGTATTCCTCCGAACCAGAGCACTATGGCTATCATCATTGTACCGAGGAATTCGCTTACTGGGTGCGCCAGAGCCTGACGGGTGGCAACCTTGATGTTTTTGTCCCTCATCTTGCCGGTTACCCTGTCAAAACGCTCGCTCATTTTTTTCTCGGCGAGGAAGGCCTTGATGACACGCAGACCTCCAAGGGTTTCCTCTACCTGGCTCATTGTATCGCTCCAGAGAACCTGAGCTTCAAGTGAGCGTTCCTTGAGCCTGCGCCCTATTCTTCCCATAATCCAGAGCATAATCGGGGCGAAGACTATGGTGAAGAGGGTCAGCTGCCAGGAAATGAAAATCAGGGTGCCAAAATAGAAAACGATAAGTATCGGATTCTTGATGAGCATATCCAAAGTGCTGGTGATGGAGTTTTCCACCTCGGACACGTCTCCGCTGATTCGTGCAATTATGTCTCCCTTCTTTTCCTGAGAGAAGAAACCGAGGGGGAGGGTGAGGACCTTGTCATAAACTTGCATTCTCAAATCCTTCACTATACCTGTCCTGAGAGGTATCATTACGGCTGAAGAACCGAAATAGCAGGCGGTTTTCAGCAGGGTCATGAACGACAGGATTAGGCAGAGAACGAGCAGGACAGTGCCTGCGCCGAAATCTATGATACTCTGACTGACAAACCAATAGAGGTTGTTCAGAACCTTGTCCTTGAAGGATGCGGAAGCGTCGTTCCATGCAATGAAACTGTAAACCGAGCTGTCGAGATTGAACAATATCTTCAGGATGGGGATGATAAGAGTGAACGAGAAGATATTGAACACTGCTGAAAGCACGTTCATCAGGACAGATTCTCCAAGATATTTTTTGTAAGGCGCTACATAGCGCTTGATCATTTTCCAAAAATCTTTCATATTGTGCTATAGAAGGAATAGGGTGGAGGTTTCGCGTCTAGGCAGGACGTGAAGTTTCACTATGTGTTCCTTGCCTTCTCCATCCGTTTTGGTAAATACAGCTGAGCCTGGTTCGGAAGCTGTGAATCCTATGCTTTCCAAACCCTGCCTTGAGCTGTCGTAAGCCAATTGGCGGGTATTGTTGTTGTCGCTTCTGTGACAGAGGAATATATCTCTGAGGCCAATGTGCCAGAAGCGCGAAATGGCTTCAGCGCATTCTTTGTTGCTCAAGTGACCGTGTCCTCCGCAGACGCGTGCCTTCAAATCATAAGGGTAGGGTCCGTTAAGGAGCATCTCCTTGTCGTAGTTGGATTCAATAACGACGGTATCTGCATAGGATGCGAAGGCCAGAGCCTCTTCGGTCATATGTCCTATGTCGGTCATTATCACGAACTTATGCGACCCGATTATTAGGCCGTAGCCTACAGTTTCCGGTCTGGCATCGTGAGGTACCGGGAAATGGCGGGCCTGCACCCTGCCGGGAACGACCTGATTCCAAAGATCCTTTTCCAACACTCTCTTGCAGGCAGGTACCCAATCACGGGTGAGGTAATAGGAAGCCAATTCAGCGTGTATTCTGTCAGATGTGAATACGGGTATGCTGTAATGTTTGCACAGTGAGCCCAGACCCTTTACGTGATCCATATGGGTATGGGTGACAAGGACAGCGTCGATATCGTCCATTCCGTACCCTTTGGCTGCAAGTTCTTTCTTCATATGTCTAGGGCTTACCCCGGCATCAATCATGATGCCGGCGCTGTGGACTCCATCTTTTTCCAGAGAGATGAAGTAGCAGTTTCCGCAGCTGCCACTGGACAGACTCATGAACTTGACACTATTACTCATCCTCGCAGTATTTTGAGATTACACTGTATGCATCAGAGACGCCGAGCTCGCCGGCACGGGATAGGTCTATGCAACCTTTCTCCTTATCTTTCAAGTAGATAAGCACCAAGCCTCTGTTAAAATAAGCATCTCCCATATAAGGGTAGAGCTTGATGGCCCTGTCGTAATCCTCAATGGCAGCGATCAGCTGTGAGGACAGAGTGTGAAGGTTTCCGAGATTGTAGTGGATATATGGGATATCCGGCACAATCTGCGCAGCTTCCTCCATGTCCTCTATTGCCTCAGAATAGTCGTAAGTATAAGTCGCTCTGTCGTTTACACGGGCTCTGGTGCTGCCCTGATCATCCATAGTCAGGGTCTGGACATTGCTCTGGATTGAGGCTATGAATTCAATCATATCCGCGCGGAGTACTCCTCTGTTCATCAGGTAGAAGGCCCTGTAGTATTCAGAATAATTGTCAATCTCCAGGTCCTCCTCACTAATATCAGCAGCATTGTCAAATGCATCAAGAGCAGCATTGTATTGCTTCCTGTAGAGGGCATACAAACCTTTGATGAAGTCCTTTTGTGAAGGGCTCATTACGACAGCTCCTGCCCCGGAACTGCTGTCTCCGTAAAGGGCATTTTCAATATCTCCATCGAGGACGATAATATCATCACGATTGTTGTTCGAAATCGTGACTGGCACCGGGGAATTGCCAATGAAACGCTCGACCAGATTGTTCTCATATCTGTTTTTCAGGACTGAAGCGCCCTGGTCGCGGCTGGATGCCAGATTGAACTTGTAAAGTTTCTTGAGCTTGATGTCGATATCCCTGTGCTGGAGGAGTTCGTCGTCGAAATCCTTCTTTGCGAAATCAGCATCCAGGGCAATGAGGGAGCTGTATTTCTTGGTTGTATCCGCGAAAGAACCTACATTGAGGGAGTTGGCGTCGCGGTAGTCCTTGATCTTCTTCTGTGCTGTCTGGTAATCCTCTTTCGACTCTCTGTTCCTTCCGAGCATACTATTGACGTATGAGCGGTTCAGGTAGGCCTTGGCGAAATCCGGATAGAGTTCTATGGCTGTATCATAGTCATCGAGCGCGTCTCTCCATCGGCCCATTTCTATGAAGAAGGATGCTCTGTTATAGTAGGCAAGGACATTGCGCGGATTGATATTGATGACCCTGTCCATATCTTCGAGGGCTTCCTCATAATTTCCTATCTGGGCATTGATGAGACTCCTGTTATATAGAGTGAGAGCATTGCCCGGTTCATCCTTCAGCACCCGGTTCAAGTCCCGCATGGCTTCGTTGTAATTCATTCTGTCATAGTGCATCAGGGCACGATTGAAGTAGGCGAAGGTGTTGGTGCTGTCTATCTGTATTGCATGGTCGAGGTCTGCTATTGCTAGCTCGTATTCCTTCATATCCGCATGGAGCCTGCCTCTTCTTATGTATCCTTCCGGATCGAAGCGATCCAGTTCAATGGCCCTGTTGTAGTCGTTTATGGCCTTGAGCGTATCTTTCAGATAGAGATGCGAAGCGCCCCTGTTAAGGAAGGCTGCCGGGTCTTCAGGTTCAACCTTGATGTATCTGTCGAAATCCTTTACTGCCTCATCGAACTGCTGGGCGAGGAAATGGGTTACTCCGCGACTGAAGTAGAGGCCTATATTGCCGGGTCTCAGTGATAGAGCCTTGTCAAAGTCCCTAAAGGCCTCATCGTAACGCCCGAAGCGGCTTTCGGTAATAGCTCTATAGTGGTATCCGTTCGTGAATACGGGATTAATGCGTACGGATGCGTCGAAATCCTGCTGTGCTCCGCGTATGTCCCCGAGATTGTATTTGGCAATGCCTCTGTAGAAGAAAGTCCAGTAGTCCGAGCTGTCCAACTGGGCAAGTATGTTGAAATTCTCGATAGCCTGGGCATACTTCCCGTCCGAGAGAGCTGTCCTCCCCCTGAAGTAGAAGACATCCCTGTCGTATTGTGCGCTTAGGCTGTGGATAGCGCAAAAAAAGGATAATATGGCTAAAAGAATTCTCTTCATTATATAGTCTGATTTCCGAATGTGGCTTTTTATTGCTAATTTTGGCCCCATATTTTGCAAATATAATCAATAATTGCACCTAAATCTTGGGATTGAATCAAAAATTGAGGTATATATCTCTGCTTTTCTGCCTGTTTCTGATTGTTTCAGCCGGCGCACAGGCCATTCCTTCCGGTAATAATGGGGAGAGGCTGCTCTCGCAGGCAATAAACGAGCAGTTGCTCCGCAGTCAGGTGGGCTTTTTGACTGACCCTCTTTGTGAAGGAAGGGCTACGGGGACAAGAGGCACTGTCGAGGCAGGCGCCTGGATTGCTCGGCAATTCAGTTCATACGGGCTGCTCCCTCTTGCTCAGGAGCATTTCCACTCCTTCATTGCTGAAGACAAGATAGGCAGGAATATCCTCGGCTTTTCGCCATCATCTTATCCGAGTGGAAAGTACATTGTCATTGCCGCGCATTATGACAATATAGGGGTGCTCAATGGCAATATTTACCCCGGAGCGGACAGCAATGCTTCGGGCGTTGCCGCTCTTCTCGCGCTGGCGAGGCTTAACCGCGGCTCGATGGCGATGGGGCAATTGTCCACCTGCAACATCATTTTCGCTGCATTGGATGCGAAGCAATTGAGCTATGCCGGCGCTGAAGCCCTCTATGCCAGTTTCGCTGAAGGCCGTTTGCGCGACCCGAAAACCGGTGTTGTAATCACTCCTGACCGTATTTCGCTGCTGGTCAATCTGGATACCATCGGAAGCTCGCTGGAGCCTGTTCACAAAGCCAGAAAGGACTTCATAATTATGCTCGGTGGCAATGATGCTGAGAATAATGCCTTGAATCTGGCCAATTACAGCTCGGGAGCAATGCTCGATCTGTGCTATGATTATTACGGCAGCAAGGACTTTACCGACCTTTTCCTGAACCGGATTGGTGATCAGAAGGTCTTCCTGAGCCATAAGGTCCATTCCGTACTCTTTACCTCAGGCATCACGATGAATACCAATAAGCTTGAAGATACAGAAGATAGTTTGGACTATCCTATTCTTCGACGCCGTATATTATTGATTTATAATTGGTTGAATCGAATACTCTCCTAACTTTCCCCTTAGCCTTATGCCTGTTCTGGCTTATGCCTTATGATTATTTGTCGTACTGGTAGGCCAATCTCTCGCTTCCGTTCCAGCATCTGATGGTTCCGCAATGGACGAAGCCATATTTGAGGACGAGCCTCTGCATTATTTTGTTGTCAGCGTGAGTGTCAATTCTGATGGAGTCATGCTTTTTGAGGGCGAATTCCATTACTCTTTCGAAGATTCCTCCTTCTTCGCCGGAGGAGGCGATTCTGTGGATGGTAGCATATGGGCGGTCGCTTAGCCATTGCCCTCCCTCTATGACGGCATAAGTGGGGTCGTCTCCCTCTCTAAGGACGAAGCTGGCAATGATTCTGCCCTCACTTGTGCATACATAGCTGTCTCCAGCAGCGATATCGTCTTCGAGCAGTTGCCGGCCAGGATAGGAGCTGTCCCATTGCCCCGGATTCCCATTGGCGGCCATATAGCTCCTAGCGGCGGCGAAGATTTCCTGGAGGCGGGGGATGTCCTCGACTTCTGTCTTCCTTATGTCAATACTTGAACGCATCTTGGTGTAAAGGTATAAAAAATCCCGGGTATCTGCCCCGGGATTATTCTTTAAAAGGACTTTCGGCCTTGAGTTTTCCGAATATTACTCACCGAGTCTCTTGAGAATAGCTGCTGTCTGCTCTTCGTAACCTGGCTTGTGGAGAAGGGCGAACATATTCTTCTTGTATGCCTCTACACCTGGCTGGTTGAAAGGATTGACTCCGAGAACATAAGCGCTGATACCGCAAGAAAGCTCGAAGAAGTAGAAGAGGCTTCCGAGATTGTACTCATTGATTCTCTCGATCTTTACTTCCATCTGTGGGACGCCACCGTCGATGTGTGCAAGCTTGGTTCCGAGCTGTGCCATCGCGTTGCAGTGCTCTACACTCTTGCCTGCGAGGAAATTGAGCTGGTCGAGGTTTTGCTCGTCAGAGTTGATGACCATGGACCTGTTGGCGTTTTCAATGGTTACAACAGTCTCGAACATAGTGCGTGAACCCTCCTGGATGAACTGACCCATTGAGTGGAGGTCGGCTGTATTGGTCACTGAAGCAGGGAAGATGCCCTTGAAATCCTTGCCCTCAGACTCTCCGTAGAGCTGTTTCCACCATTCTGCGAGGTAAACGAACTTAGGATTGTAGGTGACGAGAATTTCGATAGCCTTGTTCTTCTCGCTGTGGAGAAGGTTTCTCATAGCAGCGTACTTGATGGCAGCATTGTCCTCAGACTTCTTGATCAGTTCCTCACGCTCGTCAGCGGCGCCCTTAAGGAGTGCACGAATATCGAAACCGGCGACTGCAATAGGAAGCAGGCCGACTGGAGTGAGCACTGAGAAACGGCCGCCGACATTGTCAGGAACAACGAAAGTGCGGTATCCTTCCTGAGTGGAGAGGGTCTTGAGAGCACCCTTCTTGGCGTCTGTAACTGCAACGATGCGTCTTGCGGCTTCCTTCTGACCGTAAGTCTTTGTGAGATACTCTTTTACAATGCGGAATGCTACTGCAGGCTCAGTGGTGGTGCCTGATTTGGAGATTACGATGCAAGCGGTGTTTCTTGTCTGTGCAAGGTCCATAAGCTCAGCAAGATACTCTTCTGAAAGATTATTGCCCGCAAAAACGACCTGAGGCACGCCTTCAGGACGGATGAACGAGTGAGAGAGAGCCTCTATTGTGCAACGTGCGCCAAGGTAAGAACCACCGATACCGATAGTGATAACAAGGTCAATACCCATAGACTTCCAGTCATCACGAACAGCCTCGCAGGCAGAAATGAGTGATTCAGGTGTTTCGTTAGGAAGAACCTTCCAGCCGAGGAAATCATTGCCGGCGCCCTTCTCGCTATCCAGAACATCAAAAGCATCAAGAGCTTTGTTCAGGTATTCTTTGTACTCTGCTTCGTTTACGAAGGAATTGCATCCTCCCAAATCAATTTTTACCATATGTCTTAAATGAATTTGTTTTTCTTAAAGGTAAGCGGTCTCTATAGACTTAAGACTGCAAAGTTAACCAAAAAAATCGTTTCTTAAATATTTTTATCAATATAATAGGTAAGGCTGTATGAGTGTTATCTACTTCAAGGGGCTTATAATTATGGTCGTTGGAGTTTTTTGGGAGGCGGTCATCCATAATGCAGGATATTATGAAATAATGAGGTTGATGGCAAGTAGCGACTGCTTCCAATTGAAAACATAAGTAGAAAAAGTATTTAAAAGATTTGGAAAATAGGAAAACTATGACTATCTTTGCAATCCTTTCCAATTGGTGCGGTAGTTCAGTTGGTTAGAATGCCGGCCTGTCACGCCGGAGGTCGCGAGTTCGAATCTCGTCCGCACCGCA
>JALEPJ010000055.1 GCA_022766385.1 Rikenellaceae bacterium | reverse complement strand
CCTCAATATCCTGGGCTTGCTGGACAATCCGACCAGCGGCTCCTATGAACTTCTGGGCACCGAGGTGGCGAAGCTCAAGGAGAAGGAGCGTACCAAGTTCCGCAAAGGAAATATCGGCTTCGTGTTCCAGAGCTTCAACCTCATCGACGAGCTCAACGTCTACGAGAACATCGAGCTGCCTCTGCGCTACCTCGACATCCCTGCATCTGAGCGCAAAGCTCGCGTCACCGAGATGATGAAGCGCATGAACATCAGCCACCGTGCAAAGCACTTCCCTCAGCAGCTTTCCGGCGGTCAGCAGCAGCGTGTGGCAATCGCACGTGCGTGCGTTGCAAACCCTAAGCTGATCCTCGCCGACGAGCCTACAGGTAACCTCGACTCGAAGAACGGCAAGGAGGTGATGGAGCTTCTCCAGGAACTCAACAATGAGGGCGCAACCATCGTTATGGTGACTCACTCACAAAGGGATGCCTCGATGGCCCAGCGCATCATCAACCTCTTCGATGGTTCGATAGTCAGTGATATCCAAAACGAACTATAGTAATAACAAGTTATCACTCAAGGATATATGAAAAGTTTCCTTTCAATACTGAGGAAATATTCCGTAGCGATGGTGATGAACTTCCTCGGACTGGTTCTGGGCTTCACTGCCTTTATGACCCTGATGGTTCAAGTCAGCTACCAGAGCGATTTCGACAAACACTATCCGACTTCGGAAAGAATCTATCGTGTGGACAAGGCAGGTGCCTCCAAGGATGACATCTTCAAGAACATTCTTCCAAGGGGATATGCTGACGATATCATCTCCAGCTCGCCTCATATTGAAGCAGGAAGCATCACCTGCCCTTTTATCGGCAGCATCATTTTCAATGTCGCTAACGAAAACGGAAGGATGACCGAGCCTTTCAAGAGCAAGGTGAACGTAGTCTATCCGGAGTTTTTCAAAATTTTCGGAGTTGAATTCATCGAGGGCAATGCCGATGCCCTTATCGACCAGCAGGTTGTGGCAATCCCGCAGTCGCTCGCCAAAAGGCTGTTCGCCGGTGAATCGGCTGTTGGCAATATCCTTACCCACAACGAGCGAATCATTTTCGGTTCTGACCGAGGCAATAGCTTTGTCATAGGAGCTGTCTATAAGGACTTTCCGGAGAACTCACAGATGGACAATGACATCTACCTGAATGTCGGAAACATTCAGAAGGGTTCCTACGGTGGCGCAAACTTCACTTGCTACCTGCTTCTGGACAGTCCGGACAATAAGGAACTCGTGGAGAAGACTTTCAACGACACATTCAGCTACGACAGTGATTGGCTGACCGACATAGAACTGACGCCGGTCAAGGACATCTACTTCGCTGATGCCGGCAGCGCAATTTACAAGAACGGCAGCAGGAGTCAGATGTGGATGCTGATCTGCATTGCCATAGTCGTACTCATGATTGGAGGCATAAACTACGCGACCTTCTTCACCGCTCTGGCGCCTATGCGCGTCAAGAGCATCAATACAAGGAAGATACTTGGCAGCAGCTCCATTGCCCTTCGTTCAGGACTGGTGCTCGAAGCTGTAGTCTTCAGTATGGCGGCTCTTGCCATTGCCTTGTGCATCATAGGTCCTGTGAGCAAAGTACTTTACACCGACGGAATTTCGGATATGCCTTTCCGCTTCTCAGAACAGACAGTACTGGTCATCTTTGCCGCTTTGACGGCATTGCTCACCGGTCTTGTGGCAGGAATCTTCCCGAGCATATACGTTACAAGCCTGCCTCCCGCATTCGCGCTGAAAGGCGATATGGCGTATTCACTTTCAGGAAAGCGCTTCCGCACCGTGATGATGGCATTGCAATATACCCTTTCGTTCGTATTGCTGGTTTTCGTCATTGCACTCTACCGTCAGAATGAGTTCATGATTAACAAGGACAACGGCTTCGAGAAGGATAAGGTGGCTGTCGTGCAGATTTCGCAGACCCTCTATGCACAAAAGGCGGATTGTATAAGGGAAAAGCTTTCTTCCTTGGATGAGGTTGTGGATGTGGCTTATGCTATGGAGTGTATGGGAGGTTCCGATTCCTACAGCACCTCAACCTTCAATTACAATGGCAACGAAATTCGGAGCTTCATCTTTATGTGCAGCCCTAACTTTCTGAGTGTTATGGGAATACCTGTAGAAGAGGGACGAAACTTCTCTGAATCGGACGACAATGGAAGCTGCGTAATCATCAACAAAGCCGCCGCCGAACAGGGCGCAGATATGTTGGAAGGTGGAGCTCTGGATGGGATAGAGATTATCGGCCGTACCGGAGAAGTCTGCATCAATTCCCTCAGACAGGACATCACACCTATATGCTATATAGCTGTACCTAAGGACTATGGATATTTGACTTGGGCACACATCAGACTATCTGACGGATTTGACCGTTTGGCTTGTGTGGAAAAAATCAATGAGGTCCTCCGCGAAATGGACCCGGACTATCTCTTCGAGATCAAACTGTATGACAATATACTCAGCGAGCTGTACGAGCCAGAAATCAAACAGGAAAAATCTATTGCGCTTTTCTCCCTGCTCGCTGCCTTGCTCACCCTTGTCGGCATTTTCGGCCAAGTGCTTCTCGACCTGCAATACAACAAAAGGACTATTGCCATAAAAAAGGTTTATGGCGCTGACAATGGGCCTCTGGTCAAGGATAATCTGATGAAATACGCTAAGCTGCTGGCAGTTGCGTTCATTGCCTCTGTCCCTATCGCCTGGATGCTGATAAACGGATGGCAACAGAATTTCGTCAAGAAAGTGGGAATATCCGGACTCGAATTCATCGTCGCATTTGTCGTAATTGCTGCATTGACCGCGTCAATCGTGAGCCTGATGAGTTGGAAGGCAATCAATTCAAACCCTGTGGATACATTGAGAAAAGAATAAAAAACCATGTCAATAAGAAATATATTCGGCAAGAAAAGCTCGGCAGTATCAAAGCTGCTGAACATTGCGGGAATGGCAATGGCATTCGCCGCCCTGTACATAATAATGGTGCAGGTCAACTACGACCTGGGCTACAACAGAAAAATCAAGGACTCCGACCGGATTTTCGCAATGTCGATGCCCGACTGGTACTCTGCTGGCAATTGGGCTCCGTGGCTGTCCAGACCTTTGTGCGAGGGAGCCATCGAGAATGTCCCTTGCGTCGAATACGGCGGCACATTGACAGGCGGATTTTCGACCAGATTCAGCCTGAACGAGGATGGTAGCGGTGCATTTGTCCTGACTCGAGGGGATGCTTCTTTTGGAGCACTTAAGCTGTTCGGATTTGAGGCAGTAGAGGGAAGCCTTGACAATCTGGTGCAAGGGAAAGACCTTATCATCTGCGAGAGCAAGGCAAGGGAATTGGGCATTCACGTTGGTGACGCCCTCTTTGTCCAGGGCAATGATGGATCAAAGCACCAAATGAATGTCGCCGCCATTTATAAGGATTATCCTAACAACAGTGACCTTCACACTATGGAATGTCTGATGAACATCGGAGATCAGAGCATCGATGACTTCAGCGAGTGGAGTTACCCATATTTTGTCAAACTGCATTCGGCTGAAGACAAGGAACTCTTTGAACAGCAGGCATTTGAGCAAATTATCAGGACCTACCTGAATATGGCGGGAAGCAGCGGAGAAGATATTTCCGAGGAAGACATGAACGAGGCCGAGGCCAGACTCAAGGTAAAACTCTTCCCTCTGAACGGAATGTATTTCGAAAAGACTTTCAAGAGTCCCGGACAGAATGGCAACAGAACCACGACCTACACCCTGCTCTCCATTGCCATACTGGTAATTGTCATCGCCTTCATCAACTTTATCAATTTCTTCTTCGCGCTGGTCCCTGTCCGCTTGCGTTCGGTAAACACGAGAAAGATTCTAGGCGCTTCGAGGAGTAGTCTCATAGGAGAAATCGTGGCTGAATCTGTGGTGATGATACTCATTGCCCTGGCCATTGCCACGGTCATAGTCAAACTCTTCTGCAACAGCAGTCTGGCTTCATTGATACCTTGCAATGCACTCTTTTCTCATAATTCAGGCGTGGCTGTCCTTACCGCGCTTGGCGGCATCTTGCTCGCAATCGTATCCTCCCTCTATCCGGCTAGCTACATAACTTCCTTCTCACCTGCACTGGCCCTGAAAGGCAGTTTCGGTAACGCTTCCAAGGGCAAGGCTTTCAGAGTGGGACTCATAGGCTTCCAGTTCGTGGTGTCGCTCGTACTGATTATCTGTGCAAGTTTCGTGACCATGCAGAGGCAATATATGCTCAAATTCGATATGGGCTTCGACCGCAGCCAGCTTTTGCAGGTCAATACGACAGCCAAGCTGGCGGATATGAGGAAAAGCGCGACCTCTCTCCTCAAAACCAATCCTCAGATCAAGGATGTCACTTGGGCTAACGGAGACCTTGTTGCAAATTCGAGAATGGGCTGGGGACGAGAGTTCAATGGCGAACGGATCAATTTCCAATGCTATCCTGTCAGCTGGAACTTCCTGAATTTTATGGGAATAGAAATCATAGAAGGACGGGATTTTCTGGAAAGTGACGAACAGTGCGAAGACGGTATCTTCATCTTCAACGAAAGCGCCAGAGATAAATTCGGCCTAAGCCTTGAAGACAAGATAGCCGGGCATCAGGGAGATACTGAGATAGCCGGCTTCTGCAAGGATTTCAACTACAGGTCTCTGGCTTTTGGTGTGGAGCCTTTCGCATTCTACATATTCGGAAAAAACTCTTGGAAGTCCCTTAATACTCTCTACATCAGGACCGAGCCCGGAGCCAACATTCCTGCACTCAGCGATTGGATAAAGACTCAGCTCTACGAGATGGACCCTTCAGTTCCTAAGGATGAATTCGAGCTCTCATTCTTCGACAGCAGTCTGAATTCGCAATACGGACAGGAGCAGAAGACCTCACGTATCATATTGCTGTTCACAGTCCTGGCTATTGTCATCTCGCTTATGGGAGTGTTCGGACTGGTAATGTTCGAAGCTGAATACAGACGCAAGGAAATCGGCGTCAGGAGAGTGAACGGAGCGACTATTGCTGACATTCTGAAGATGTTCAACTCCCAGTTCATCAAGATAGTACTTGTTTGCTTCGCAATAGCTGCTCCTCTCGGCTGGTGGATTAGCGATTTGTACCTCAAATCTTTCGCTTACCGTATGCCTGTTTATTGGTGGGTATTTGCCTTGTCATTTGCGGCAGTTCTCACAGTCACCGTTGCCGTCGTAACATTGCGAAGCCTCTCGGCTGTCCTTTCCGATCCTGTTGAATCCATTAAAACTGATTAGTTTTGTGTATTATTCCTTATATTTGGCAAGGACGACGCACATGTGAGCGATTATGAAAAAAGGTAGAATACTCATAGTGGATGACAATCAGGGCATACGCAATGCCTTGAAGATACTTCAGCCAGCATATTTCGCGCAGGTGGAACTGATTTCATCGCCGAAAACCTTAGTCAGCACGATGGAATCATTCCGGCCGGACGTGGTTCTGCTCGATATGAACTTCTACACCGACATCAATACAGGAAACGAGGGCCTCTATTGGACTGGTGAGCTGAAGAAAATGTACCCAAACGTGCAAATTGTCCTTTTCACAGCTTATGCAGATATCGCGCTGGCGGTAGAAGGCATGAAAAGGGGTGCCTTCGACTTCATTGTCAAGCCTTGGGAGAATGAAAAGCTCCTTTCCTCCCTGAATGCGGCATTGGAGACGGCCCTCGCGCTTCAATCGGGCAATTCCCGCAAGAATTCCCGCAGCGAAGAGGCCATGGCTTCGGGCAATATGTACTGGGGCACGGGCGCGGCAATGAGTCATATAAGGAGGACAGTCGAGAAGATTGCCCCTACCGATGCAACTGTGCTCATCACCGGCGAGAACGGTACGGGCAAGGATGTGCTGGCGCAACAGATTCACGCCCTGAGCCTGCGCAAGAACAAGCCTATGGTTTGCGTTGATGCCGGAGCGATTACCGAGACCCTCTTCGAAAGTGAACTTTTCGGACACGTCAAAGGAGCTTATACCGATGCCCACGCCGACCATAGCGGCAAGTTCGAGCAGGCTGACGGAGGCACTCTCTTCCTTGATGAGATTGGCAATATACCGTTACACCTCCAAGCGAAGCTTCTCCGGGCGCTGCAGAACAGAACAATAAGCCGTGTAGGATCGGAGAAGCAGATTCCTGTGGACATCAGGCTCATCTGCGCGACGAATATGGACCTTGAGATGATGGTCGCTGAAGGCCGTTTCAGGGAGGACCTGTATTACCGTATCAATACTATGCGCATACGTCTTCCGTCTCTGCGTGAAAGGCCGGAGGATGTGATGCCGCTTGCAGAGCGCTTTCTGGCCGTATATGCTGGAAAATACCGTCGCAGCGCCTCCGTTTTCACTCCAGAAGCAGCCAAATTGCTAAAAGCCCACGAATGGAGCGGCAATATCCGGGAACTGCAGAACAGCATAGAGAAGGCGGTGATATTGTCAGAAGGCCAAAGCATTACTGCAGAAGACCTTTCCCTGGAGCGCATAATTTCTCCTGGGCCAGGCTCTAAACAGACACTTGACGAAGCAGAAGCACAAACAATTCGTAAAGCTATGGCACGCTGTAACGGGAACCTGACACTGGTCGCCAAAGAACTTGGAATCAGTCGCCCTACCCTATATAGCAAACTCAAAAAATACGATATCTGATGCCTGTGTGGGGAATCATACTGACTATAGTGGCGGCCGTCATTGTGACAGCCGTCATTACTGCTTTGTATATACGCGAGAAAGATAGGAAAAAGCTTGAATACATGCTTGATGCCTTTGAAGACGGGGAGTATAACTTCCGCTTCACTGAAGCCAACAAGTTCAACAAGGCCCTCAACCGAATCAAATGGATAGTGGAGAAAAGACGGCAGCAGAACGAGCAGGATTCCTGGACCAAGCTTATACGCGTCCTGACCCACGAAATAATGAACACAGTAAGCCCCATAGCATCACTAAGCGAAGCCCTAAGCCACTATCTTGATCTGCCGGAGGAAAGCCGGGAACTGGATGTAAAGGCCGGTCTGGAGACCATTTCATCCTCATCAAAAGACCTCATCCGCTTTGTCGAGTCATATCGTGAATTGGCAGGAGTCGCAAAACCGGTCAAGAGGGCCATAATGGTTGATGAACTTGTCCGAAAAGTGATAGACCTTACTCACGAACAATGCTCCGATGCCGGCACAAGCTGCAGTTTCATGCCTGAAGCCGAGGATATTTTGATTTATGCCGACGAGTCACAGATCAGCCGTATTCTCATCAATCTGATAAAGAATGCCATCCAGGCAGAGGCACGGCACATCCGAATTACTGCGGGCATAGACAAGGAAGAACAGACTGTCATCAGGGTTTCAAATGACGGAACGCCGATAACAGCTGAAGCCCAGAAGCAGATTTTCATTCCTTTCTATACCACCAAGCGTGAGGGTTCAGGCATTGGTCTCAGTCTTTCACGCCAGATAATGCGGGCGCACAACGGACAGCTGGACCTCACACGAAGCGATGAGCGAGCTACAGAATTCACGATGACTTTCAGATAATAGAATAATAAATTGCCTATTTTACAATTTGACGTTTAGACAACAAAAAAAAGTTGCCTAAACGTCAATTCTTTGCCTGAACCTCAAAACCTGCAACATCCTTATAGGAAGGACAAGCCTGATTGAATATATTTGTTATAGAGGCTGAAGAGGTATCCAGCCAGTTTCCTGAAAATAAACCAAAACAAAATACAGTTATGAAAAGAATCCTATTCAATTCACTCATTCTAGCGATGCTTCTGATAGCAGCGATTGCAGTTTCTTGCGAGAAGGAGCTTATCCCCAAAAAGACCCAATATATCACCGACCCCGATAAGGTAGCGATGCTTAACTCTCTCCAAGACCTCGACGGAAACGGACGTTTGTATGAGCTTTACTACACGGAAGATTATAAGCTTGACCAGGTATTGGCATCCGGAAAGACCACAGTGGATGATTTGTTCCAATATGTAGCTTATCTCCTTTATGACGACACTGGAACCAAGGCTCCGAAAGTTGATTTCGGAGCAGGATGCAGCGCTTTCGCTGTACCGGAGAAAGATGGTCTTGACTTCCTTATGGGACGCAATTATGACTACCGCCACTCTACTTCAGATAAGAAGACTTACCTTCCTACAGCCGCAATCATTGTCCATACGGCTCCTAAAGACGGAAAGAAATCAATTTCGATGGTAGATGGTATGCATCTGAATTACGGCCAGGGATTTTATGAGGACAAAGACAAGGACCTTTCTCTGTTGATGGCCCTTCCTTATGCTGCTTTGGACGGAATAAATGAGGACGGATTCGCCATCGGAGTACTCGCTTTGAACGAGAATCCAGCAAAACAGGACAACAACAATCCGAAGATATCGACGACTGTGGCAATTCGCATGCTTCTCGATAGGGCTTCAACCGTCAAGGAAGCCTTGGCTATGCTTGACAACTACGATTTGGATATGGCAGGAACAGGCCGAAGCAGCTACCACTTCTTTATGGCAGACGCTACAGGTGATTATGCCATTGTCGAATTCACCTATGATGGAGATGAAGAATATCCAAGCCGCCGTGAGGATCTGAAAGACAATGACACCCTCCGCTGCGTAACCAACTTCTATGTAGCACCATCAATGGCAGGAACCAATGACGGATGGGGCTCAAATCACGGAAAGGCCCGCTATGACACTATGAGAAACACATTGAAGGCCAAGCACTACTCTTTGACAGAAGATGAGGCTATGACTCTGCTCCAAAACGTATCACAGCCTCCTACCGAAGAAATTACTTCTATGACCCAGTGGTCTTCAATGTACAATCTTACAGAGAAAACACTCCGCCTGTCCATACTCAGGGAATACGGAAAGGAATATTTATTTAGCGTTGAATAAGACACTCTAAACGATAACAGAATGAAAAGAATAAGCACTTACATATTCTGCCTTCTTGCGTTAGTGGCGCTGGCAAGTGCCTGTGGCGATGAATACGACACCAACAAAGACTATATAGACGAAACAGAACAGAAGGTAATGGCAATGACTTACTTTGCCAGTGCAGTGCCGGCCAATGTCGATCAAGCATTCAAGTCGAGACTTGCCAACATTACCACAAATCCCGATCAGGCAATGGTAATTGTCTTGAAATCATCTGATTTGTACGCAAACACCGATTTGGTGCGCGAGGCTTGGGAAGAGGGCAAGGTCATAGTCGAGTTTTCACCTGAAACTATTGCCCACAGCGAATTCTGGGAATCAATAGGAGGTCCTGCCTTGATAGTTAATGGTGAAAGTGTAGAAGATTTCTTGCTGGTGGCCACTCAACGTTATGGCTGCTATACTATGCAGGACCCGTTTGTACTGAAAGGATACCTTTCAGAATCTGAATCAGATGATGATGACAAAGCATCTGCGACCAGCTCAGACAATTGGAAGGACAGCGATGGGAATACAACCAGTCCCGATGAGGAAGTGGAGTATCTGAAATCAATGTTTGATTCATTTGTAGAATGGCTCAATGAAAACGCTCTTCCTAAAAACGACTCAGGATCTTCAACAATTGAAGACTATCGCAGTGAACTCAACCAATATATTGAAGACAAGGAGTACAGCCAGGTGTATGAAACGAGTTTCCCTATTGGAGTTGACAATTTCAAGCTGTGCAAAATCGCTCTTTCCAAACCTGACCGCATCACCAGAAACTCGGACATATCGGTCAAGTTTACCATTACCCCTCTCTACGCATATGAAATGAACGGAGGCCAGAGCGGAGACTATTATTTCGTGACAGCCACAATAATCTCCCGAAATGCCAAGATGTTCGGAACATACAAGAAAAAACACGGAGCTATTCCGACCTATGCTCACGCCTTGTACAGCGAGGATATTCACTGGAAAGCAGAGTTGGTAACGGGGAATAGCAACTACAAGGTAAGTCTCTTTAAGGAACCTTCACCTGAGACCACAGTGGGAACTGCCAATTACACTTCTTCATTCACAGCCGGTCTCAACATCACCGGACAGGGAGGTATCACTGGAGGCAACAAGACCGGCAATCTTACTGTAGGAGGCTCTTTTACTTGGAACAACAGTGTTTCCAAGCCTATGTCTGACCAGATGATTATGCAAAACAGCACCTCAGACGGTAAAGTGGAATACAATTTTCTATGTCTGAACTTTATGAAGGACGATAACGCTTACAAAGCAGTCCCTCTTATCGCCAGGTCCAACCAGCCTTGTGTTGCAAGCTGGTGCTGGAAAGTCAGCGGTGTAAAGGATGGAGAAACAACTTCATTCAAATTCAAATTCACCCTCGACCCTACTTTCGGATATATGTATCGCCACGCTACCTGGGGTGCAGAAGGCCACCTGAAGCATAACGTACACGTTCTTCCTGAAAAGAACCGAGTTACGACCTTTGAAATCACTCCTCCTGACCGTAACAAATATGGCATTATTGAGATTACAAGCACAGACACGCGCCATATTACCAATGTCGAAGTATTTGACAAAAACGGAAAGAGTGTAGATTACTATAAATCCGCCTTTTTAGAGGGTGAAAAAGTCAAGTTCCAGCTTCCGGTAGGAGAATACTCGGTCGAATATAAAATTAGAATAGACCAAACGGTGATTGAAAAACGCCGTATTAGCAACATAAACGTCGAAACAGGAAAGACCAGTTCATACGACTCATATGAAGGACAGACTGTTATATAAAAACTCCGTCCTATGCTGAAGCGCCGAATATTCTTTACATTGGCAATACTTCCTGCTATTCTTTCCTGCAATCAACGGGATCCCGAGATACCTGATTTGGGCAGCTCGAAACAAGAAATCCTGCTCCACTCAGGAAAGCCTCAGCTTGACGCTAATGCTGAGAGTTCAAAGACAAAAACCTTCCTGATGAACGGAAACATTCTATGGTCGTCAGGAGACAGAATAAGCGTTTTTGCCGAAAGGGAAGGTAAATGGAAATTTGCTTCAGGGGGACTGAGGGATTCGACCTTAGCTGAATTTATTATCTCCCCAACCGAACTGTCCTCAGACAGTGAGGAAGCAAGTTACGCTGTGCCTTCGTCCCTGGTGAGCGAAGAAGGTGGAGAATGGGTTTTCCACGGGGTATATCCCTCCAATTGCCTTATTGACAAGCAGATGTCTGACAAGGATGGATTCCGTTTCAGGCTGGGCTATAGGCAAATTGCGAGCAAAAGGGATAATCAGGACAACTTCGATTCGAGCTGCGATATTATGGTGGGAAGCACCGAAAAGATTTACAGACCGGAAAAAGGTAAATCCTACCCGATTGAATGGAAGCGTCTGGTCTCACATCTGTCACTAAACCTGAGTGCTATTCCTTATCTCGCAAGCGATGAAAAAGTTACATCGATAAGCCTGAATGCAAGCAATGGTGCTGCTCTGGTAGGTGATTTCAAGTATGAACTCTCCAGCGGTAAATGCAGCGCCATCTCAGCCTCATCCATAGTCAATATCGTCTCGGACGGAAACACTCTGCAGATGACAGAAGGAGCAATAAGAGGAATCTGTCTCTGCCTTATTCCCCATGATATAAAAGGGCTGAAAGTGGAAATAAGGACTGACAGGGCGGTATATTTCAAGGAGTTCGCTGATTTGAGCATTGTACTGAACACGAATAAGCGCACTGAGCTTTCACTCGATATGGGAGGCGCAACAGTCGAGCAATCCTCAACAATCGAAGGAGATCCAAACAATACGCTTATGGTCAGCAAGGCTTTCGATATTTCCATTCCGGAACATGTGATTGCCCAAATCAAAAAGACTGGAATGGGAATCTTCGAGCTCTATACACCTGAAGTCAATGCGACAGCAGCTGTGGATCTGCACCTTGAAGTTTTTCCTATGTATGTATTCGGAAACGAAAGGGAGTCGGGCGACTACTATTGCGTAGAAGGATATCTGTTGAGTCACAACAATCTGATTTTCGCCGAGCGTTCGAATCAGGGAGTGAAACTCTGCGGCTGGTATCCATCGCAGTATTGCCTTGACTTCGAACTGCTTACGCCTGATGGAAAGGTACTTGTGGCAAATGATGCAGATTTCTTTGTCGAGCCTGAGCCATCCACTACCATAAGCAGCTGGACCTATACCAAGGGCACCACCTTCACTCTTGAGCCTAAGCTCACCTTCGGCTCAGTCCGTAAGGATGGTCTCAGTGGTGTCCTTTCCTGGATGAACACCCTTATGGGCAGCATATCCTTTGGCTACAGACACGATTCCAGCGCTACGCAGACTCTTCCGGACCAGACTGTACTGCAAAGCACTGAGCTCAATACAGCCAAAGTCCACTATGAATTAACAAGTCACAATGACACAGGCGGTTACAGCACCAAGGACATTCCTGCAGTACTGACCAAAGACCAGCGCTTTGATTTCAGTTGGGTTTGGCACCTGAAAAGTGGGAAATACTGCGCCAAGGATTATGATTTTGGCAATATGAAGATGAAGGCAACCATAAAGCCTATCTATAAGTCAGCTTACAAGGGCACTATCAGAAACAATCAGGGAAGGGCAGTATTTGAAGGATGGGCCTTCTATGACCACAAAGACCTCTCCCTCAATTTCGATATGCCCGCAATGAACAGGATTCCGGTAGGCGACATTGAGCTGAAGGTAGCTACGGGGAAAAACATCTATCTGACCGGTATGCAGGTATACAGGAGTGGCGAGTATAAGATAGCAAAGCAGCCATATTTCTCTGAAAGAAAGGGTTACGGCCCTAACAAGACTGTCAACATGCAGCTTCGCGCAGGTACCTATGACCTTATCTTCAATCTCCAGAACGGATCAAGCGGTGTAATAATCAGCAGAATGATTATTCCTAACGTGGAAGTAAAGGCCGGTGCCAAAATTGAGATGTCCACTTATGATGGAGAAGAGCTGGAGGACTAAGCCGCAATCCGTGCCAATTTGTCCGCTTGCTGGTACAAATTGGCAGTAAATCCCTTAATCAAAGCAGAAAATCAGTTTCGGCATCTGATTTGACCTATTTCTCCCGGAGACCTTATTGGTTCCCGGGTTTTTATTTTGACTTACAATATGTTACCAAGTAGAAAAATTTATATGGGCATCACCGGTGCAGCATTGGTGGCCCTCGGAATCATTTGCATTTGCAATCCTATGTCAACGGTCATCTCCCTGGCCTGGATCCTCGGTATACTCACCCTCGTTTCAGGCGCTGCGACTCTGTTGAACTGGATAAGCCTTAGGAGTTATTTCCCTCAGAGCGGAAGTATACTCCTCTCCGCCGTACTTCAAATCATCATTGGTATTCTTTTCCTGAGGCACGATCTCGCTCTGGCAGCCATCATCCCTATCATATTCGCATTCTTCCTCATCATTGAAGGTGTGAACCTCGCAATACGTTCATTCGATTACAGGAAGATAGGTTTCAGATTCTGGTGGATAAACCTCATTCTTGGTCTTAGCGGTGCTATACTCGGCTTCCTTTCATTCAGTGTTCCGGGCGTCGGAGGCAAGGCACTCAGTCTTTGCGTTGGATGCGGTCTAGTGGTTGTAGGACTTGTATATCTTATCGCCCTCTTCGCTATCAACCGCTTCGAGAGGGAGCTCAATACAAACCCTTGGGTGGAGTAAACAGAGGTAGCCGTGGGGCTTAAACCTTTAAGTATCAACACTTTAAGACTTTATCTCTGGGTAGAATCTCCTATAGATAAAGTCTTAACTTGCTGAGTATCAGGCACTTATTCCCCACGCTTTTGCCGATCGGAGAAATCCACGTGGAATGTTCCCACGTTGCATCTGTTCCCTCAAAGCTCCCGGAAGGCTCCGGCAGAGTTCCGCTTCGCTCCATCCACCCTCCTGAACTTCGTTCCTCCGGGAGCCGCTCATGAGGCCGCAGCCAGCCACACTCTTTCGGAGCCTTCCAGGAACTCCGCATCAAGGGCAACGACTGTGACAAGGAGAGCCTTCAGGCTAGCTCCCCGCAGTCACAGTCGTATCATGCGAGCCTGTGGTACCTGAAAAAATTAGAATTGCCGTGGGGCCTAACCCATTGTGTACCAACAACTTAAGCTTTTGTCTATGCGCATTTTTGGCCATAGACAAGTACTTAATTCACTGAGTATCAGACAGTTAAGCTCCACGGTAAACAGCGAAGAAGAAGCCCCACGACGAACAGCGAAGTAGAAGCTCCACGGCGAACAGCGAAGTGGAGAGGTCATCATCACAGAAAGAAGGAAGGTACTCGCAGGAGCGAAGCTTGCCACAAGTTTCGCGGAGCTCCCGTGAGTACCTTCCTTCTTCAAAGGCCCATTGACAAGTTAGTCCCTGCGTTCAGCCGCGTCTGATAAAGACAAGCACAACACCCTGACTTCCTTTTCCGAACCGAACTGTAACTTAGGGCAATTTTTCCTGATGCCCGTATCAGTGAATCCGCACTTCTCCATAACACGGCCGGAGGCCGGGTTGTCAATGAAGTGCTCGCCGTAAAGAGCCGAGATATTCCTGTATCGCTTGCAATGCTCAATAACAAGTGACAGAGCTTCGGTGCAGAAACCCTGATTCCAGTAATCAGCAGCAATCCAATAGCCTATCTCAGCCTCATCCTGATTAAGGGCAATATTGCTCGTATCCGAGCAATGATAACCGGCACATCCGACTATTGTTCCGCTCTCCTTCAGGATAATGGCCCAAGTATGATTATTGGCAAAAAAGGTCCTGATTACGTTCAAACTTTCCTCGACTGACTTGTGAGGCATCCAGCCTGCACGCGGACCAAGTTCAGGATGACTGGCCAGTTTGAAAAGTGCAGAAGCATCAGACTCCCTCCATTTGCGAAGATAGACCCTCTCACCTGAAGGGACCAGACAAGGTTCAATAGTATCAACTTTGTTATCGGACTTAAGAAGTAACAGTTGCGCGAGAAAGTGATTCGAGAGAGCTTCGGAAATATATTCTTCGGTATAAACCTCAGGATTCTTGTGACATAAATGGGCATAGCCAAGAACGGAAGGCCACAGACAGCTGTAGATAGCGTTCGCTTGCTGCGAATTGATGCCAAATGAACTTTGAGTCTGCTTCAGGCATTGCCGTGCAATCCTGTCTGCAGAGTCGTTTCTTCCGCTTACATCCATAAAAATGTAATGGAAAAGGCGTGGCTCCTCCCTCGCAAAGCGTATCAACCTCATTCCAAACTCCTTGAAGGCAGGGTTATAGTAAACCGCATCCGATACATAATCGTATAGAACCTTCTCCGCAGAGCGTCTGAGATCTTCCATCAACTCTTCCATATTGACATAAGTCCTGAATATGGGGCTGATGGAACAACCCATCCTTTTGCTTATGCTTCTGGATGTAAGAGCTGAAGCTCCATCAGTACGGATAATGTCCAAAGCGACCCGTATGATGTGATCTTTGGTAAATTGAACTGTTTTTGGCATAAGCTTGATTTTTTCGGCAAAGATATAATTTTTTCAGGATAGAATATCAAGTGCTATGTTTCATCTTGGCTTAAAAATTTGCTATTAAGCAAAAGAAAAATTCCCGCTATAAATGGCATCTATAGCGGGAATATTGACTATCAGAAATGTCGATTACTCGAAATAAGGACTTTCACCGTCAAGAGCGCGAAGGAAAGCGCTGATGGATGCTACATCCTGCTCAGAAGCCTTCTTTCCGAGTTCGAAACGGAACATATCCTTGACCGCATCCTCAATGCTTGTACGGGTACCGTCGTGGAAGTAAGGTGGGGTCTTAGAGATATTGCGAAGGTTAGGGACCTTGAACCTGTGAAGATCCTCATCCTTGCCGGTAAATCCGGCGAGGCCCTTGTCATCATCGTTGTATTCAACATCTGGACGGCTCTGCGCACGGTCTGCGAAGTAGTCTTCGAAAATGCCCATAAGTTCGAAAGACTGACCGCCAAGGGATTTGCCCACGTGGCAGGTAGCACAGCTATTGTCCTTAAATGCATTGTATCCCGAAAGCTCCTGTGCTGTCAAAGCATCACTATTGCCCTTAAGATAAAGGTCGAGCCTGTCATTCGGTGTGAGGAGGGTCTTCTCGTATTCAGCGATAGCATCGGTCACACTGGCCCTGGTGAGGCCTTCTCCCGGATACAGCGCTTCAAACTCCTTGACCAAAGAAGCATCTGCACGCAAGCGCTCTACAATCTGGTCCCAGCTCTGGTCGCCCATTTCCAGAGGGTTCTCAGGAGGACCGGCAGCCTGGTCGGCAAGGGTATGCGCGCGTCCGTTCCAGAATTGCCTTGCATTGAAAACTGCATTGAATACAGTTGGAGCATTGATACCACCGAAATTGCCATTGATACCCTCGCTGGTCCTGGTTTCAGGCTCATCGGCGCCACCGTCCTCAAGGATGTGGCAAGTCGCGCACGAGATGGTATTGTCAAGGGAGATTCTGGTATCATTGTACATCTTCTTTCCGAGAGCGACCTTCTCCGCATCTGTTTCAATTGCCTCAGGTATGACCTGAACGGCCTCAGAGGCGAACTCCGGAGCAGCGAGACCGCTGGCATATCTGCTGGCGCGCTCATCCATCACCCATTTGGTAAGCAAACTCCTTTCCTGCTTGTTATAGCCTGTGCCCCAATGCATCAGCTTATATTCGGCAAGAGGCATGTTCTTCTGCTGAACAGTATATTCAAGCATAGAAAGCAGAACCTCCGAAGGCTGCTCCAAATCATACCTGTCCAAATCAAAGAAGCCCGTACCGTGCTTGATATGCTTGTCAAGCTGAGGTCCGATAATAGGGAAACTTGCGTAGAAAGGCTTTTCCTGAGATGAGCTGTGACAATCATAACAGCCGTTCTGGTTCAGAATAGCTGCTACTTGAGCTGCAGGCTCAGCCTCAGGAATCGACTTACGGAATCCAAAGCGATACACCGCTATCATAGCCACCAGGGCTATGCAGACTCCGATTAATGGAACAATTAGTTTTTTCATATTTATCAGTATTAGTTGTTATATGCATGCATACTGTCAATAGCCGAAGGCAAATAATTCACACCATACCAGGTAATCTGGAGGGCAAGAAAGGCAAGAACAATGACGACGACCGCCTTCCAGCCTTTTCTGTCCTTCATATGAAGGTGCATCAGGGCAATGAACCAGGTAACTGCAGCCCAGTTTTCTTTCGGATCCCAGGCCCAATAATCACCCCAGGCCTGACGTGCCCAGACAGAGCCAATCAGCATGCCTATGATGAGCAGGGCGGATGAGGAGCGAACCAGGTTTTCTGACAGAAACTCCTTGTTCTTTACCGGCAGCAGCCATATCAGCAGGGCCAGAGCCATCAGCGAATAGGCCACCATATATATAAAGAGATGAGGCACGAACCACCACGAGCGCAAAGCCGGCATCAGAGTGCCGAAATTGATCTTCGAAACGGAGAAAATCGTGAACAGGAGCGTGAGGACAAGAACTACAGGTATGAATATTTTCGCTTTCCACTTGCCATACAGCAGAAGTATCGAACCACAGGCCAGCAGCAACATTCCCAAATACACCAGTGGCAGCCAAGGATCACGGACAAGCTGGAGCACGGAATAGCTGCCGGAAACGGGGTCATAGCCGCTCTGAAACAGTGTATAGCCCTTGTATGTCAATGGATTATTGACAGAGACCTCTTTCTTTTCGCCATCAATCAGCAGAGAACTGGTAAACTGGCGGGGGCTCTTGCCGTCATCGTAATAGTCTATTCTGAACTCTTCAAGGGAGATTTCAAATGGCAGGGGCAGTAGCAGACCGTCATCGCAATAAGCCACATTCTCAGCCTTCCCACTATGCAAGGTAAGTTTGGCCTTTGAGACGTCAGGAGCGCCGAACAGAGATGCAGAAACAATCAGAAAGAAGCCCAGATGATTCAGTATGAAGCCGGGCTTCGCCTTCCTTTCAATACCCCCAAGCACAGCCAGGCCCAAGGAGAGCAGCAGGACAAGAGTATAGACCAGGAAAAGCAAAGAGTGATGGATGGGCAGCGACCAGGTACCCTCTATCGCGAGTAATACTGCTCCTGAGGCGAGCAGCACAAGGGAAGACTTCCTGGAGCCGAGCCATTTCACAACCCGACTGCCAGAAGCATATTTGTGCAATGCAAACACCGCCATCAAAAATGCTATTGTCAGTAGCAATGAAGACGGAAAGGCCAACAGCTGAATAAGTTTCTCCATCAGCGAACAGTTTCTCGTCACAAATATAACACAATTTCCTATGAAATAAGCCAAAATACTAAATAGTTGACCAGCAATATGCTAAATAAGATGAAACAGCTAAAGTCGCGCTTGAAGCCGGCATCTTCATCTGTGGAATGAAGAGGACTGCGAACTCGTAGGAGCCTATCGCGTCGGTCTTGGAGATACCATTATGAGGACAAGAGGCATAAAAGGCTTCTATTCCGACCTGTTCTTCCATTTCAAGGAAGGAATGTCCTCTATGCTTGAAGAATCGATTGAACTTGGAAGATCCTTTATTGTTGACAAATATCAGCTGGTACCTAATGCCCTGAAAATGCTCCTGACAAACGGAGTAGGGCGGCTTTGCGGACTATACCCCGAAATGAAGTACTTTTTCGGACCGGCCAGCATCTCATCTGACATTCCACCCCTGTACAGCAGTCTGATAGTCGAATATCTGCGCAGGACAAGATTTGAAAGCGCTCTTAGCAATCTGGTTGAGGCTGACATACCGTTTGTTCCGGAGTTCGGCAATCTTGATGTTGACGCACTCAGACTGGAGCGAATGTCAATTGACCAGTTTGACAAGTGTCTGCGCAGTCTTTCTGGCGGAAGATATAGAGTACCGACTCTGATTCGTGCCTATATCAAGCACGGATGCACCTTCCTTGGCTTCAACATTGACCCTGACTTCAACTATTGTATCGATGCTCTCCTAATGGTCAGGATTGAGCGCAATTCCGAAGACGAGCAATCATGAGCCTTGCCCATATGATTTTCAACGCAATGGTGATTGGAGCGCTGGGCTCATTGCCCGTAGGTCCCATTGTC
>JALEPJ010000052.1 GCA_022766385.1 Rikenellaceae bacterium | reverse complement strand
ACCAAGCCCGGACGCTAAGTAGGAAAGCCGAATTCGCCGGATTTCAGAATGTTACAGCACTGGCTCCTCAAGCATTTCTGAAGCCACTGCACTGCAGTCGTCATTGAGCTTGAAGACCATATACTTCTTGCTGTCTGAGGTCATTGGTGTCCAAAGCTGTTCACCATCTGCGCCGTTAGGATTACCATACTTTGCGAAGTTGGTCCAAGCATCCACCATCTGGTTTGAGAGTACATCATCTACATCGGTGAAAGGTCTGTCACTTCTTGAGAGAGTGTGGAAGATGTACCAGAGCTCCGATGAGTGGAAGGCTCCCTTAAGCGGATGAGGGTTCTCCTCGCTGTCCGGAAGAGGACGTGCGAACTCGTACGCATATGCAGGTTTGCCTGCAGCCTCACGTACCTCGCAGAACTTCTCTATTCCTGCTCCGAGGGCTCCCATATCATTCATCGTGAAGCCGATCATATAAGGGATGTCCTTGATGCGACCTGCCAATGCTGCATCGTCAAAGCTTTCTGAGGTGACGTAGCCGTCCACTACAGGCGATGAGGTCAGGCGTGCATATGTGCCGGTCTCCTGTGCATATCGTGATGCAAGTGTGAAGATTTCCTCTGTTGATGCTGCGCGCATCTTCTCGAGGGTGTCATAGCCGCCCCAGTCGAAGATGGCCTTATTGGCCTCCATTCCTGCCTGGAGGTCAGCGCCGCCGAGGATTGCCCTGCCGCTGATTCCGCCGCCGCTCTGGATGATGGCCTTCTTGACCATGTTGCCGGTAAGAGATGTGGTGACGAGGTTCTTGATGCTCATTGCACCTGCGCTCTGGCCGAAGATGGTGATGTTCTCAGGGTCTCCGCCGAACTGTGCGATATTGTTGTAAACCCACTTGAGGGCTGCTACCTGGTCGAGGGTACCGTAATTGCCACTGACACCGTTCTCGTTCTCGGCGCTGAGGAAAGGATGGGTGAGGAAGCCGAAGATGCCGAGGCGGTAGTTGATGGTAACAAGGATGACTCCTCTTTCTGCCCAGGCTTCGCCGTCCATTTCAGGCTCGAAGCCCCAGCCGGCAGTGTAACCGCCGCCGTGAACCCACATTGCAACAGGCAGCTTGGTGTCAGTCTTGCCAAGGGTCTTGGTCGGAGCCCAAACATTGAGGTAGAGGCAGTCCTCGCTGAACTCGGGATCTCCGTCGAAGAAGAATTCAGGGGTATAAACCTCCTCTGGCCTATGCTTGTTCTGCATTGAAGGTGCTCCCCAGGTGTCTGCAATCTTGACGCCTTCCCAGGCTGTTACAGGCTGCGGTGCCTTCCACCTGAGCTCTCCTACAGGAGCTGCAGCATATGGGATTCCGCGATAAACTGTCACTCCCTCTGTTTCGGAAGCTATGCCCTGAACCTTGCCTCCCTCGATTTCGAGGATAGGGTTGGTCTCAGTCTTTGAGCAGCCGCTGAATATGGTCACAACGGCTGCAAGAAGAATTGTGATTCTTTTCATGATAGGTGTTTGTTTTTTTTTCGCTGCGAAGATAAACAAAATAGGCTAAAAATGTGATATATTTGGTGTTCAATTACCAATTAAGACCATGAAACGGATACTGATTGCCTTCTTTGCAGCGATACTCCTTTTTTCCTGCAGCGATTCTTATTATAAAGAGAAAGCTTACCTTGATTTTCTCTATGAGTATATGCCCTTGCCCGACCGCCTTGCCCACGATGAGGATTGGTGGCGTGAGAATGTCAGGAAGACGCTGGAGGTCCGCGATCGTATGGCATGGGATGTACCCGAGCGCGAGTTTCGGCATTTCGTGCTCCCGTTGAGGGTGAACAATGAGTTTCTCGACGATTTCCGCCTCGTTTATGCGGATTCGCTTTGCGCGAGGGTAGAGGGTATGACAATGGAGGAGGCCGCTATCGAAATCAACCATTGGTGCCACGAATATGTGACCTATCGTCCTTCGGATGCCCGCACTTCATCTCCTCTCGCGACTATGCGCGCCGGGTTGGGACGCTGCGGTGAGGAGTCGGTATTCGCAGTTGCGGCAATGCGCGCTGCCGGTATTCCTGCCCGCCAGGTTTATACCCCGCGTTGGGCCCATACAGATGACAATCACGCGTGGATAGAGGTCTTTGTGGACGGGAACTGGCATTTTATGGGCGCCTGCGAGCCTGAACCTGTGCTCGACCTGGCCTGGTTCAATGCCCCAGTGTCAAGGGCTATGTTATTGCATACCAGGGTGTTCGGAGATTATCACGGAGACGAGGATGTCATCTCCCGGAATCAGTGCTACACCGAAATCAATGTCATCAAGAATTATGTTCCTTCGCGTCGCAATGTCGTTACCGTTCTCGATACAGAGGGCCGTCCAGTCGTCGGCGCGAACGTCAAGTTCCAGATTTATAATTACGCCGAATTCTATACGGTCGCCAGCTATATCAGCGACTCGAAGGGTCAGGCTTCGCTGGATACCGGTCTCGGCGATTTGGTGATACTCGCTACTTCGGGAGACAGTTTCGGAATGACTCTCGCCGGCGCGAATTCTCCTTCTTCTGTTTCCGATGGCAATGTGCTTGAGACGAAGCTGGTGCTCGACCGAAAATTCGGCGATTCGTTCGTACTCGATTTCGATATTGATCCTCCGGTGGAGCAGGCTCTCCCTTCAACTGCGACCGAGGAGCAGACTGCTGCCAATGCTGTGAGACTTGCCCGCGAGGATGAGATCAGGAATGCCCGTCCTCACGGCAATGCTGCTGTCCTTGACGCTTTCCGCTCTATTCACGCTGATGCCGCACCTCTGGCGGAGGCTATTATTAACTCGCTCAGCGTCAAGGATTTGAATGATGTGACTATGGATGTGCTCGAAGACGCCTATGCCCATTGCGGCGAGAGCTTCGACCCTAATATAGATGCGCCGCGCGTCGAGTACGAGGCTTTATTGCCATATATGATGGAGATAGGGCAAGGACTTAGCCTCAGCGGTCCTCGTGAGGTCTGGGACTGGGTGTGCGACAATGTTGTCATTGACAATGAATCGAATCCTCAGCGTCTGCGTATTCCGCCACTGCTCGTCTGGAGGAGTCTCAGAGCTGATGATTATTCCCGTGACATTTTCTTTGTTGCGCTCTGCCGTGCATTGGGCTTCCCGGCACGTCTGGATGAGGTTACTGGTAAGATTCAGTATCTTGAGAACGAAGTTTGGAATGATGTGAAGACTGCTGTAAATGCTCCTCAGGGCACTCTGGCGCTGACTTATGAGGCCGAGGGCATAAAGTCTCCTGCTTATTACACTCATTTCTCGCTCACTTCACTTGCCAACGGTTCATTGCTCTCATTCAATGAGTACGAGCCTTTGGATTTCAATTACCTCTTCTCGAAGCCTTACAGTATGGATGAGGGTCCGTACCTGCTGACTACCGGTAGACGCTTGGCAAATGGCGGCGTCTTAGCGAGAGCTCAGGTATTCAATATAGAGGAAGCTGCTCAGACTGAGCTGAATATGCTAGTGCGCAAGTCCGATGACGAGCTTTCGGTTTTGGGCTCTTTCGATGCGGAGAAACTCTTCCTTCCTGCCACTTCCGAGGCAGAGCAGAGTATCTTGTCAGCGACTGGCAGAGGCTGGTTTATGCTTGGAGTGCTCGGTACCAGCGGTGACGAACCTTCCAACCACGCCATTCAGCAGTTTGGCGCGGCTGCAGAGGATATCAATGACTGGGGTCGTCCGCTTGTGCTTATGAGATGTGAGGCTGCAGCGGCTTCCGCTCTGGAGATTCAGGGTCTGGAGAATGTGATTTATGGCGTGGACAAGGATGACAAGGTGGCCCAGATGCTACGTGAAGGCGTTGAGGCTGAGGGACTTAGGCTTCCTGTAATAATAGTCGGAGACAGTTTCGGCCGCATTGTCTATTTCACCCAGGGTTACAATACTTCATTGGCAGAGGATCTCCGCTCCGTTTTCCATCGCCTTCAGTAAGAACTTCAGCGTTTGGGTGAATGCGTTGTGATTAATTGCCAATGCATTCAATCCCAGCCCAATAGGGTAGAGGAGTGATATTCCTCAGCCTTAGTGCTTTCAGCTATTATGTTAATGTTTGAAGGACGGACTCCGCAGCCCGCCATTATGATTATGCGTCCTGCAGCCTGTTTGACCAGTTCCGCGATGGTGAATCTTCCTTCAAGGGCATTCTTCTCGTGACCAGAGGTCAAGAGCCTGTCGCAGCCCAGGGCAATCACGTCCTCGAGGCAGTCCCTGACGTCCGAACATTCGTCGAAAGCGCGGTGGAAGGTGATGCTGAGCGGTCTGGCTTCCTCAATGAGCCTACGCATACAAGCCATATCCACGCCTCCGTCAGGACGCAGGGCACCTATGACTACTCCATTGACACCCAATGACTTGCATAGTCTGATGTCCTTAAGCATAGTCTGAATCTCGTCTTCGCTGAAAATGAAGTCTCCTCCCCTGGGGCGGACGAGCACATTGACACAGAGTCCCGGGTTCTCTTTCAGGACCTGTTCCATCATCTTTTGTGAAGGGGTGACACCTCCTATTTCGAGACTTTCACAAAGCTCCACCCTCGAAGCTCCGTTTTTAGCTGCGATTCCCGCCGCCTCCGCAGACGGGCAGCAAGCCTCTCTGAAATAGCGTCCCATTATTCAGGCTTTTGAGCTATGATGGCTACGTAAGAGCCTCTGTCATAGCCGTCTGAAGGGTCTTCTACTACGAGGTGAGCATAGTGGGGAAGGGTGGTCAGAGTCTGTCTGTACCTTATGTTTACAAAACCGTTTTCCTTTATTACAGCTGTCTTGTCAGCCGTGGTTCTCCATTTGGCTTCCTTTACGAGATCGATAGGATATTCGTCCTGGGGCTTGGTGTCGTTGAGAAGGGGATGGTCCCAGGTGCCAAGGGTCATTGCCAGATTGTACATAGTTCCGAACGAGCTCTCTTTCGGTACGTCAATAACGACTACGCGTCCTCCCGGAACGAGGGCAGTATAGGCTTTTCTCAATGCCAGACCGAGATCGTTCATATAGCAGGGACATCCATTGAAAAGAACTGTATCGTACAGCCCTTTACCGTAGTCTGCCTCCTCTCCTGTTCCAATTTCCACCTCGAAACCGCGCTTGCGGGCAATTTCAGCCATAGCGGTCGAAGGCTCTATGCCCTTGATTATCTGTATGCCGTATTCGTCTCTGAGAGACTTCTCAAAGAAGGCGCTACCGCAGCCTATGGACAGTATCCTGCCTGAATCCTTAAGTGTGTCCGCAACCAGTCTGAGCTCGGTTTTAAACAGGTTCTCATTGTTCATAAACCATTCGTCATACTGGGTAGAGAATTCGTCAAATCTTTGGTATCCCATTTCTCTTTTTTTTCTCGGCAAAAGTAAGGTTTTTTTTTGAACTAGGTGTTATCTTTGTAAAACTTATTGAAATACTACCATTTATGGCAGACGAAAAGATCATTTTTTCAATGGCGGGCGTGGGTAAGGTCCTCCCGCACAACAATAAAGTAATCCTTAAGGATATTTATCTTTCTTTCTTCTATGGCGCCAAAATCGGAATCGTCGGTCTGAACGGTTCGGGTAAGTCCACTCTGATGAAGATTATTGCCGGAGTCGAGAAGTCTTACAAGGGCGAAGTGGTCTGGGCTCCAGGCTATACCGTAGGCTATCTGGAGCAGGAGCCTCAGATGGATGCTGACAAGACAGTCCTGGAAGTGGTTCAGGAGGGTGTTCAGGAGGTTATGGACCTTCTGAAGGAGTATGAAGAGATTAATCTTGCCTTCTGCGACCCTGAGGTGATGGAGGATCCTGACAAGATGAATGCGCTGATCGAGCGTCAGGGCGAACTCACCGAAAAAATCGACCATTGCGGCGGTTGGGAAATTGACTCCAAGCTTGAAAGGGCAATGGATGCTCTTCAGTGCCCGCCGGTGGATGCGAAGGTAGCCACTCTTTCGGGAGGTGAGCGCCGCAGAGTCGCGCTCTGCCGCCTTTTGCTCCGCGAGCCTGACGTGCTTTTGCTCGACGAGCCTACCAACCATCTCGACACCGAATCGATTCAGTGGCTCGAGGCCCATCTGCAGCAGTACAAGGGCACTGTCATTGCCGTAACCCACGACAGATATTTCCTGGACAATGTAGCAGGCTGGATACTTGAGCTCGATCGTGGCGAGGGTATTCCTTGGAAGGGCAATTATTCTTCATGGCTGGAACAGAAGAGCAGGCGTCTGGCCCAGGAGGAGAAGCAGGAAAGCAAGCGTAGAAAGGCTCTGGAGCGCGAGCTCGAGTGGGTGCGTATGGCTCCTAAGGCCCGTCAGGCCAAGCAGAAAGCCCGTATCGGTGCATATGAGAAGATGGCTTCAGCCGACAGCAAGGAGAAGGAAGCAGCTCTCGAGATTTTCATTCCGAACGGACCACGCCTCGGCAATCAGGTCATAGAATTCCATAATGTGTCCAAGGCTTACGGTGACAAGCTCCTTTTTGAGAATCTTGATTTCGTGCTTCCGCCTGCAGGAATAGTGGGTGTCATAGGCCCTAATGGAGCCGGCAAGACCACTCTCTTCCGTCTCATTATGGGACTTGAGGCTCCGGACAACGGTTCGATAGTCATCGGAGACACCGTCAAACTCTCATATGTGGACCAGCAGCACAAGAGCATCGATCCGGAAAAGACTGTATATCAGACTATTGCCAATGACTCCGACTTCGTGAAACTGGGCAATAGGGAGATGCCGGCCAGAAGCTATGTTTCGCGCTTCAACTTCAGCGGTGCGGATCAGGAGAAAAAGTGCGGTATACTCTCCGGCGGTGAGAGGAATAGGCTCCATCTCGCTCTCACTCTCAAGGATGAGGGCAATGTGATTCTTCTCGACGAGCCTACCAACGACGTGGATGTGAACACTATACGCGCTTTGGAGGAAGGTTTGGAGAACTTTGCAGGCTGTGCTGTCGTAGTATCTCACGACCGTTGGTTCCTTGACCGAATCGCTACACATATTCTTGCCTTCGAGGGAGATTCACAGGTATATTTCTTCGAGGGTTCTTATTCCGAGTACGAGGAGAATAAGAAGAAGCGCCTCGGCAATGATGAGCCGAAACGCTTCAAATACAAGAAACTTATGGAGTAGTAATACGTTTTCTTTTCCTCTCGAAGAGAATAACGCATAGGGTCAATAATGCTATCATAAGCGTTCAATTTCCAAATTATATCATAAACTGAACGAAAACAGGCTTCGTGCCGGTTTAATAGTCTTCAAATGGTCACAGATGGCATCAGCTATAAGTCTGTGGCCATTTTCATTCGGATGTATTCCATCCTCGCACAGATAATCCCTGTAGTCTTTCTTTGAGAAGAAAGCTGAGGTTATATCTATTATCGGAACCTTCAGTGCTATTGCCAGCTTGAATACCTGAAGGTTGTACATCTCGTGCCAGCTTGAGATCGTCTCGTAAGTGCCTCCGAGCCACTCCATGACCGCATTTTTCTGCCTTTTGTCCATAGAACAGGTGAAGTGATTGAAATACCTCTCCGGATCCAGCGGCGTGAGCGAAAGCATTATAGGAGATGAACCGAGCCTGCAAACTTCGTCTATCAGCTCCTTGTACTTAAGTGAGAAGGTTCTGAGGTCGTTCTTCGGCTTGTGGGCTTCGTTCGGAGCTGCAGCGATTTCATCCCAGTTGTGGTCGCAGTCATTTCCTCCGTACTCTAGGAGGGTAAAGTCTGCTTTGCTGATGTCGTCAAGATGTCTTTTCATAATCTTTTCGCCAGTGTCCACGGTGCTGCCGAACCTTCCGTAATTATGTACGTCCAAACCAAGTCTCTTTCCGCAGAGATTGGTGAAGTTGTCTTCCAGGCAGGTGTATCTGACACTGTCATCGCCACTTCTTTCCTTATCTATGATGACTCCTTTGAGTACTGAATCTCCGAATGCTATGATGCTTTTCATTTTGTTTCCGTTTTTACGTTGGCAAAATTACTGTCACTCCGTTGTCTGGAAAAATGAATGTGATATGTGACTAATGAAAGTGATGAAAATAGGTGTTTTGTGACTAAAATGGCTTATTTGTGACAAATTATTCATCATTTATGTTTTTGTCACTATATTTGTGGTGACTAAACTTCGTCACTTTATGGAACTTTTGCCTCCTGTTTTCAAAAAATTTTCTACTCAGATATGGCATTTCTTGATGATGCCGGCCTTCTTTATTGCCTTTGTATTAGTTTACAGACCTTCTGCAGCCAGAACTTTCCTGGATGCCGGTAGAGACCTGTTTACCTTCAATCTAACGATCTGTACCTGCATCATTCTTGTTTGTATGCTTGCCTCCCGTCTGTCTTTCTATTATATATGGCGAAAGAGGCATATTTCATATATTAGCTACGGCTTCTATTGTCTCGCAGAAATCTTACTGCTCTCACTCTTCTGTGCACTTTATATCTGGCTGATATCAAGGCGTCTTACTCCATACTTCAACGTACTTGGCAATTGCCTCCAGATTTGCCTGATGTACCTGATTATTCCATATGTGGTGCTGACACTTGTCTTTATGCTTATAGAGGCCGGAAAGCGCCCTGTAGATGTGGATAATGATGTCTTAGTACGTTTTACTGACAGCCAGCAGCGCTTGAAGCTGGTAATTGCTTCTTCGGCTATACTCTTCATCGAAGCAGAGGAAAATTATGTAAGGATACATTATCTTGAGTCGGGTTTGGAAAAGGAATACGTGCTCAGGAACTCGATGAAGACTATAGACGAGCTTGTAAGCCGTTATGGTCTGGTACGCAGTCACCGTTCATACATTGTCAATCCTGCACACGTAAAAATACTCCGCAAGGACAAGGAAGGTGTCATACTTGCGGAGCTTGATGCCGGAACAAAAGAAATACCGGTCTCGAAAAAGTTCTACGACCGGCTTTCTTCCATATTATAGTGATGCTGTTTGACTCTTTAAAGTCTTTATCAGTCGAGATAGTAGCACCAGTTGTGCGTATCCTCTTCCCGTCCGTCCTGTATAGCACGGATGCGGTCGTAGAGTCTGCGGCTTACCTTTCCACACTCGTCTCCTGAAGGGACTGTGATGGTTCTTTCAATGGTTTCAGACTCGAGAGTGAGCTTGTCATCAATCGAACGGATAGGTGTGATGACTACGGCTGTTCCGCAGGCATTGATTTCATCGAACTCGCAAAGCTCTTCCACAGGTACAGCTCTCTTTTCAATCTTTAATCCGAAGTCTTCCGCAACAGACTGCAGAGTCTTGTTGGTGATGGATGGTAGAACTGAGTCAGAAAGCGGCGTTACGTAAGTATTGCCCTTGATAGCAAGAAAGTTAGATGAGCCGAACTCGTCGATTTTGGTCTTGGTGGCAGGATCGAGGAAGAGAAGTTCACCGTAACCGAGCTTGTGGGCGAGGTTGTATGGGTGGAGTGAGGTCGCATAATTGGCTGCGATCTTGAAGGCTCCTGTGCCGTTAGGAGCTGTTCTGTCATAGTTTCTTGAGATGACTGCAGTAGCGGGAGTGAGTATCTTCGCTCCTGAATAAGTGCCTACAGGTGAACACATTACTGCGAAGAGTACTTCAGTGCTGGAGGCAATACCGAGCTGTGGATTGCTTCCGATTAGGATAGGTCTGATGTACATTGATGCGCCGTATCCGTAAGGAGGGAGGTAATCGATGTTTCCCTTGACGCACTGTTTCACCATTCTTATGAACATCTCCTCAGAAGGAACTGCCATATCGAGGTGTGAACCGCTTCTACGTATTCTCTTGGCGTTCTCGTCCGGGCGGAAGATACGGACCTTGCCATCAGCGCCCCTGAATGCCTTTAAACCCTCGAAGCAGGCATTTGCATAGTGAAATACTCCTGCGAATGCGTTTAAATGTAAATCAAAATCCTGTGTAGCAACAGGTTCTGACCATTCGCCATCCTTATAACGGCTGACGATTATTACATTTGTCTTTCTATAATTGAAAGAAAGATCGGACCAATCCAATTGTGCCATAGTTTTATTCTCTTTAAGGTAATTTATATGTTTGCTGCAATCCAGTCACCTACTTCGGAGGTGCTGTAAGCCTTGGCATTTCCTGCAAGGTCTTCGGTGACTATGCCTTTCTCTATCGATGCCGCCACAGCCTCGCGTATTGCCCTTCCTTCCTCCATCAGTCCGAAGGCGTACTCGAACATCATTGCGGCTGAGAGTATGGTCGCTACAGGGTTGGCAATGTTCTTTCCTGCAGCCTGAGGGTAGGAGCCGTGTATAGGCTCATATACGCCTGTGTGCTCTCCGATTGAAGCGGAAGCCAGAAGTCCCATCGAGCCGGAAACACAGCTGGCCTCGTCAGTGAGTATGTCTCCGAAGGTGTTCTCGGTGACGATGACGTCGAAGAACTTCGGACCTGTGATGAGTTTCATTGCCGCATTGTCCACATACATATAGTCTGTGGTGACCTCAGGGTATTGAGGCGCCATTTCCTGAGCGACCTGCCTCCAAAGGCGTGAAGACTCAAGTACATTGGCCTTGTCCACGACTGTGAGATGCTTGCGGCGCTTCATTGCATATTCGTACGAGAGCTTGAGTATGCGTTCAACCTCGTAGCGGTGGTAGATGTTGGTGTCGTAGGCCGTGTCACCATTGTCCTCGCGTCCCTTGGCTCCGAAATACATTCCGCCTGTGAGCTCGCGCATACAGAGGAAGTCCGCGCCGTCCACTAGCTCTTCCTTGAGAGGGCTTTTGTGTATAAGGGATTTGAAGGTCTCTACTGGGCGCAGGTTGGCGTAGAGGCCGAGCTTCTTGCGCATTGCGAGCAGTCCCTGCTCGGGGCGAACCTTCGCTGTAGGGTCATTGTCATACTTCGGGTCTCCGACTGCTCCGAAGAGTACCGCATCGCTTTCGAGACAGGTCTTGTAGGTCTCGTCCGGGAAGGCATCCCCGTATCTGTCAATGGCGCATGCGCCTACGTAGCCGAAACTGTATTCTACCTCGTGTCCGAACTTTCTGCAGACCGCATCTACGACTTTCACTGCCTGTTCAACCACTTCAGGACCTATGCCGTCTCCCGGCAATTTTGCAATCTTGAGTTTCATAATATGTTAATTCTTAAGCTTCTCAATAAGGTTCAACATTTTGAAGGTGGCCTTTATCGCCGCTTCTGTCTGGTCTGCATCCAAGCCTCTGGTCTTGATTTCCGTGCCTTCATTGTCCCAGGTGATTACGGTCTGGACGAGGGCGTCTGTCTTTCCTCCCGGAGGGATGCTCACCGAGTAGTCGGTAAGGATGGGGTGGTGCTTGCCCAGCTTGTCATATACTTTCCATAGGGCCTTCATGAAGGCATCGTACTGGCCGGCTCCGGATGCGACTTGCTCGTACTCAGTGCCGTCAATGCTTATTCTGATTGTTGCTACGGGCTTCATGCTCCTGGTGAGCTGGAGGCTGTAGTTCACAACTTTGATATTGTCTTCAGTGGCCGCGAATTCTCCTTTCAGGACATCTGTGATGATGAAAGGCAGATCTTCGGTAGTGACATTCTCTTTCTTGTCGCCGAGTTCCACAACCCTCTTGGTGACGAGTTTTACCTGCTCCGGAGTGAGGGTGATGCCCAGCTCCTCAAGGTTTTTCTGGATATTGGCCTTGCCGCTGGTCTTGCCCAGGGCATATTTTCTGACTCTTCCGAAACGCTCCGGAAGCAGATTATTGACATAAAGGCTTCCCTTCGAATCTCCGTCAGCGTGGACTCCTGCGCTCTGGGTGAAGACCGCCTCGCCCGTGATGGGTCTGTTGGCAGGTATTCTGATGCCGGAGATGCTGGCGACGTACTGGCAGACGTGGGTGATGCGGCTTTCGTCTATATTGTTCTGTACCTTGAGATGGTCGTTGAGTACTCCCACTATGCTGGCGACAGGTGTATTGCCTGTGCGCTCACCGAGGCCGTTTACGGTCACGTGTATGCCTTTCGTTCCCGCTATTACAGCCGCTGCGGTATTGGCAACGGAGAGGTCGTAATCGTTGTGTCCGTGGAAGTCGAAGTGAAGCTCCGGATACTTGTCCACCATCAGTTTGCAGAAGCTGAAGGCCTCATCGGTGTAGAGCACTCCGAGTGTGTCAGGGAGCATGAAACGCTCTATTCCGCAGTCCTTCAGGGCCTCCACCATACCGAAAACATAGTCGGGGCTGTCCTTCATTCCATTGCTCCAGTCCTCAAGGTAGAGATTGACCTTCAGACCTCTATCCTTCGCGAGGGCTACGTTTCTGCGTATGTCCTCCCAATGCTGCTCGGGTCTTTTCCTAAGCTGTAGGGTGACGTGCTTCAGCGAACCCTTTGAGAGGAGATTCATCACGCGTCCGCCCGCTCCGGCTATCCATTCTATCGAGACACCGTCATCGACGAAGCCCAGAGCCTCTATCCTGTCAATGCAGCCATTTGCAGCCGCCCAGGAACAGATTTTCTTGAAGGCCTGTTTCTCTCCCTCAGATACACGCGCCGATACCGCCTCGATTCTATCTACCTTCAGTTCGTCAATCAGAAGCTTGGCAATGGCAAGTTTCTCCTCCGAGTTGAAGGAGACTCCGGCTGTCTGCTCTCCGTCGCGGAGTGTGGTGTCCATTATCTCTATCATACTCTCTTCTCGTATTCTTCGATGGCTGACTTTTTCTCGAGGAGGTAATCGATGTCGTCAAGAGCATTCATAAGGCAATATTTCTTGTAGCCGTTGAGTTCGAAACTTTCGCTTCTTCCGCTCGCGAGATTCGTCACCGTCTGCGCGCCCACATCCACTCTCACCTTGCTTTGAGGGTCTGCGGCAATGGACGCGAAAAGCTCGCTGAGGAATCCCTCCGAAACTACGACAGGAAGCACGAAGTTGTTCAGCTCGTTGTTCTTGTGAATGTCAGCGAAGAAGCTGGAAATCACCACTTTGAAGCCGTATCCGGCAATAGCCCAGGCTGCGTGCTCGCGGCTGGAACCCGAACCGAAGTTCTTGCCTGCTACGAGGATTTCGCAGACTCCTGGAGCCGGCTTGCGGTTGAAAGGGGAGCGGTTGAAAACAAAGTCTTCCTTGGCCTTGCCGTCCTTGTCATATCTCCAGTCGCAGAAGAGGTTCTCGCCGAAGAAACTTTCCTCCCTGGTAGTGGCTTTAAGGAAGCGCGCAGGGATAATCTGGTCTGTGTCAACGTTCTCCAGAGGGAGTGGGACACAAGTGCTTTCTATGATGTCGAATTTCTGTTTCATCTTTCTTATGCCATAAAGTTTCTCGGATCCGTCACTTTGCCTGTGATGGCAGCGGCGGCAGCGGTCAGCGGGCTGGCGAGGAAGGTCCTCGAACCAGGACCCTGACGACCTTCGAAGTTTCTGTTACTGGTTGATACTGAGTATTTTCCTGCAGGAATCTTATCATCGTTCATAGCGAGGCAGGCAGAACAGCCTGGCTGGCGGATCTGGAATCCTGCTGCCTCCAGCTCCTTGTCGAGTCCCTCTGCCTTGATCTGGTCATAGACCATCCACGAGCCGGGAACGAGCCATGCGGTGACATTCTCGGCCTTTCTGTGTCCGCGGACTATCGAAGTAAAGGCTCTGAAATCCTCTATTCTGCCATTGGTGCAGGCTCCTAGGAAGACATAGTCGATGTCCTTTCCAAGCAGACTCTGTCCGGCTTCAAGTCCCATATAATCAAGGGCTTTCTTCGCTGCGTCCTGAGGAATGCTTCCGTCTATAGGCATACCCATACCAGGGTTGGTTCCGTAGGTGATCATTGGGGTGATATCAGCGGCATCGAAGACGAGTTCCTTGTCGAAAACGGCATCGTCGTCGCTTTTAAGTGTCTTCCAATACTGAACTGCCTTGTCCCAGTCTTCGCCCTTCGGTGCGTATTCGCGGCCTTTGATGTACTCGAAGCTTACCTCGTCAGGAGCGACGAAGCCTCCGCGAGCGCCCATCTCGATAGAGAGGTTGCAAAGGGTGAGACGTCCTTCCATTGACAATGATCTGACGGCAGAGCCTCGGTATTCGATGAAATACCCGGTAGCACCGCTGGTGGTGAGCTTCATCATTAGATAGAGGGCAATGTCCTTGGCGGTGACGCCCTTGCCCAATTCACCTTCTATCCTGATACTCATACTCTTAGGCTTCTGCTGGAGTATGCACTGGGATGCGAGCACCATCTCCACTTCGCTGGTTCCGATTCCGAAGGCTACTGCACCCATTGCTCCGTGAGTGGAGGTGTGGGAGTCTCCGCAGACTATGGTCATTCCCGGAAGAGACAGACCCTTTTCAGGTCCCACTACGTGGATGATTCCGTTGTCGTGGCTGCCCATAGCGAAATGCTTGATGCCGAATTCGGCGGCGTTGGCGGCGAGAGTCTCCACCTGCTTCCTTCCCACAGGGTCCTCTATTGGCTTGTCCTGGTCGTGGGTTGGGGTGTTGTGGTCAGGCATACAAACCACCTTTTCCGGCCTGAGGCACTTGATGCCCCTTGCCCTCAGACCTTCAAAAGCCTGGGGACTGGTCACTTCGTGGCAATATAGCCTGTCTATGTAGAGCTGGACCGGGCCGTCTTCGATTTCAGTGACTACGTGCTTGTCCCAGATTTTGTCAAACAGAGTGTTCATTCCGATCTTACTATTTCGAGAATTTGTTAATACAGTCGATAAATGCTTCTACTGAGGCGCTTACAATGTCGGTATTGGCTCCGAAGCCGTAGAATACGTGGCCCTCGGTCTCCACCTGCATATGCACCTTGCCGACATCGTCGGAACCCTTGGTGATGTTCTGGATGGTGAATTCCTTGATGGTCATATTGCGCCTGATGATCTGCTTGATGGCCTTGATGGCTGCATCCACAGGGCCATTGCCCGAAGCCGCTGCCTCAAATTTTTCTCCGGCAATGTCAATGCCGACGCTTGCGACAGGACGCACTCCGACACCGCTGGTAACCTGCAGATAGTCAAGCTTTATGTGATTGTTCTCGCTGCGCTCCACACCTGCAAGTACGAGCAGGTCGTCGTCATTGACCTCCTTCTTCTTGTCAGCAAGTTTCAGAAAATCCTGATAAATCTTGTCGAGTTTCTCAGGGCTGAGCTTGATGCCGAGCAGTTCGAGCCTGAATTTGAGGGCTGCGTGTCCGCTTCTCGCTGTGAGGGCTATGTTGTTGTCATCCAGACCGATATCCTTAGGGTCAATGATTTCGTAGGTGGAAACGTTCTTCAGCACTCCGTCCTGGTGTATTCCGGAAGAATGAGCGAAGGCGTTTCTGCCTACTATTGCCTTGTTGGCTTGGATAGGCATATTCATCAGGCTGGAGACCGTGCGGCTGAGAGGGTATATCTTCCTGGTGTTGATGCCGGTCGTGAGATTCAGGTCCTTGTGGCACTTGATAATCATCGCGATTTCCTCGAGTGAGGTGTTACCGGCCCTTTCGCCAACGCCGTTGATGGTAACCTCCACCTGACGAGCTCCATTGATCACACCAGCCATAGTATTGGCAGTAGCCATTCCGAGGTCATTGTGGCAATGGGTGGAGATGATGGCCTTGTCAATGCCGTTAACGTGCTCCATAAGATACTTGATCTTCTCTCCATACTCTGAAGGGAGACAGTAACCGGTGGTATCAGGGATGTTGACCACAGTGGCGCCCGCCTTGATAACGGCTTCAACCACACGCGCAAGGTATTCATTGTCAGTTCTTCCCGCATCCTCGGCATAAAACTCCACGTCCTCTACATACTGCTTGGCATATTTAACTGCCTTGACAGCACGTTCGATGATCTCTTCGCGGGTGGAGTTGAATTTGTACTTGATATGTGAGTCGGAAGTACCGATTCCGGTGTGAATTCTCTTGTTCTTGGCGTATTTCAGCGCTTCAACCGCTACGTCAATGTCCTTCTGGACAGCGCGGGTGAGTGCGCAGATGGTAGGCCAGGTGACAGCCTTGGATATTTCAACAACGGAGTTGAAATCGCCGGGGCTGGAGATAGGGAAACCGGCTTCGATGACATCCACGCCAAGCTCCTCAAGGGACTTGGCCACCTGGATTTTCTCAATGGTATTGAGCTGGCATCCAGGGACTTGTTCCCCGTCGCGGAGTGTGGTATCGAAAATATATACTTTGTTGTCCATCAAATGGATTGCTCAGTGGTGATTACTTGTTCTGATTTTCAGGGCGGAGCTGGCGTACTGTAACGGCTGTCTGCCACATTTCGCTTTCGCGGAGAGCCTTGAGTTCAGCTTCAAGACCTACGCGGTAGTCAGGCTTGGAGTTGGCGTCAATAGAGATTTGAGCCTCGTTTCCGCACTTTACAGAGTTATAGAGTTTCTGCATTACAGGCTTGATGGCATCGTGGAAAGGTCCCATCCAGTCGAGGGCTCCACGCTGTGCGGTGGTAGAGCAGTTTGCATACATCCAATCCATACCCTTGGCTGCAAAGAGAGGCATAAGTGACTGGGTGAGTTCCTCCACTGTCTCGTTGAAAGCCTCGCTTGGGGTGTGTCCGTTCTCGCGGAGCACTTCATACTGAGCGAGGAGGAGACCCTGGATGGCTCCCATAAGCGAACCGCGCTCGCCTGTGAGGTCTGATGTAGCCTCGCGCTGGAATGTGGTCTCGAAGAGGTATCCTGAACCGATACCTATTCCGAGGGCAATTGTGCGGTCGAAAGCCTTTCCTGTATAATCCTGATAGATAGCGTATGAAGAGTTCAGTCCGCGTCCCTCGAGGAACATTGTACGGAGTGAGGTGCCTGAGCCCTTAGGAGCTACCATAATGACATCGATGTCGCTTGGAGGAACACAGCCTGTGCGGTCATTCCAGGTAATGGCGAAACCGTGAGAGAAGTAGAGGGCCTTGCCAGGGGTAAGGTACTGCTTCATCTTAGGCCATACTGACATTACTGCTGCGTCTGAAAGGAGGCACATGATGATGCTGGCCTTCTCGCAGGCCTCTTCGATGCTGAAGAGGGTCTGGCCTGGAACCCATCCGTCAGATACGGCCTTTTCGAAGGTCTTGCCGGCACGCTGTCCTACGATTACATTGAAACCGTTGTCACGAAGGTTGAGCGACTGGCCAGGGCCCTGTACACCGTAACCGATGACTGCGATAGTTTCGTCCTTAAGCACTTCTCTTGCTTTTTCGAGTGTGAATTCGTCGCGGGTGATTACATTTTCCTGCACACCGCCAAAGTTCATTACTGCCATATTGTTTATCTTTTTATTTGTTTTGTTTGTTCATCCTTTCATTTATAAGTGCCTCTACTGCATCGAGTTCCTTGTCATGGCGCTCTTCTTCGACATAGTAGAAGGCCTTGATTACGTCCACCTTCTTCTCGACCTGCTTCACTACCTGGATTACCTGCTCCTCAGCAGCCCTGGTCTTGATGGAGAACTTGTGTATGCCTTTGATCTCCGAAGGGAAGACTCTGAGTGATTCGATGTTGAGGCTTCGTCTGGTGAAGATACCGGCTATGGTACTCAAAAGTCCGACCTGATTTTCCGAATACACCGTGATTTCGTATAAGTTGTTATTATTCTCCATAGTCAAACCAGTCTTTGTCGTTCAACATAATCTTGTCCACACTGGCTCCTGGAGGAACCATAGGGAATACCATTCCCATTTCCTTCACTTCTGCATTCAGGATGAAGGCCTCGTCGTCAGCAAGCATCTCGTTGATGGCATCCTCGAGTTCGGCTCTTTCCCTGACAGCGCGGTATTTGATTCCATATGCGCTTGCAATCTGCTGATAATCAGGATTTATCATACTTGTGAATGAGTAGCGCTTGTTATAGAAGAGCTCCTGCCACATACGTACGTTTCCAAGCCAGTTGTTGTTCAAAAGCACAATCTTGACTCCTGTGCCTTCCTGAAGTATGGTGCCGAGTTCCTGTATGGTCATCTGCAGTCCTCCGTCGCCGACGAAGAGGCATACCGTTCTGTCCGGGGCACCTATCTTGGCTCCTATCGCTGCAGGGAGTCCGAAGCCCATAGTACCAAGACCTCCCGAGGTAATCATACTGCGGCTCCTGGTGAAACGTGAGTATCTTGCTCCTATCATCTGGTTCTGGCCTACGTCAGTGACGATGATGGCTGAATGGCCCGAAAGTTCTGAAACCTTGTTGACCACCTCTCCCATATTCAGATAGCCTTCTTCAGGGTGGACTTCAGGCCTGATGACCCTGTTGTTCTCGACGGCATTGCACATCTTGGCTACAGTCCTCCATTCTCCGTGTTTCTTCGGCTCAACATGCTCCAGTATTCGGGGAAGAACGTTCTTGGCGTCTCCGATAATGCCGAGGTCGGTCTTTACAATTTTGTCAATCTCGGCTTCATCGATGTCTATGTGTATGATTTTCGCCTGCTTGGCGTATTCCGAAGTCTTGCCTGTAACTCTGTCGTCGAACCTCATTCCTACCGCTATGAGAAGGTCGCACTGCTGGGTCATAACATTAGCGGCAATGTTTCCGTGCATACCCACCATACCGACGTATTGCATTGTGTCAGAAGGTATTGCACTAAGTCCCAAGAGTGTAGATCCTGAAGGGATATCTGCTTTCTCGATTAGGGCCTTAAGTTCAGCCTCGGCTCCTCCGAGCACCACTCCCTGACCGAAAACAAGGAAAGGTTTTTCGGAGTCATTGATCATCCTGGCAGCCTTCATTATGGTCTCATCTGATACCTCGGGATATGGGTTATAGCTTCGGATGAAGCTGCATTTTTCGTGCTTGTACTCTGCCATCCCGACCTGGGCGTCCTTGGTAAGGTCGAGGACAACTGGTCCCGGACGTCCGGTGTTGGCGATGTAAAAGGCTCTCGCTACAGCCCAGGTGATGTCCTCAGGCCTGCGGATCTGATAGTTCCACTTGGTGATAGGCCCGGTAAGACCCAATACGTCAGTCTCCTGGAAGGCGTCGGTGCCAAGGAGGTTAGTGCCGACCTGTCCGGCAATCACGACTACTGGAGTTGAGTCTATCATAGCATCGGCGATGCCTGTCACTACATTGGTGGCTCCAGGTCCAGAAGTGACCATTACGACTCCCGGGAAAGCTTTGGCTCTGGCGAAACCCTGAGCTGCGTGTATGGCTCCCTGCTCGTGTCTTACGAGTATGTGCCTGAGTCTGTCGGTGTAATCGTAGAGCCTGTCATATACGGGCATTATCTGACCTCCAGGGTAGCCGAAGATGGTATCAACGCCTTCGTCGATAAGCGCTTGGAGGAGTATGTCCGCTCCTTTCATCTGTTTGGTCTCCATTATTGATTCTTTATCTATTGCCGCAGGCCCGAGCCTGCTGTCAGGTTAATCTTCAATGATTCTCACTGCCCCCTTGTCAGCCGAACTTACCATTGCGGCGTAGGCCTTGAGAGCTTTTGATACTGTCCTCTGCCTGAACGGCGGCGTGAAGGCTTTCTTGCCTCTGGCTACCTCATCTGAGCGTCTTGAGGCGAGTTCTTCCTCGCTGAGGCGTACGCTGATGCTTCTCGCAGGGATGTCTATGTCAATGATGTCGCCGTCGCGAACAAGGCCGATATTGCCACCGGCAGCAGCTTCAGGCGATATGTGGCCTATGCTGAGGCCGGAGGTGCCGCCGCTGAATCTTCCGTCGGTGATGAGGGCGCATTCCTTGCCGAGATGCATAGATTTGATGTAGGAGGTAGGGTAGAGCATTTCCTGCATACCGGGACCTCCCTTAGGGCCTTCGTAGGTGATGACCACGACATCGCCGCTAACGACCTTGCCGCCGAGTATGCCCTCGCAAGCGGCTTCCTGAGAGTCGAAGACCTTGGCAGGACCGGAGAATTTCCATATGCTCTCGTCAACGCCCGCAGTCTTGATGACGCAGCCGTCGAGGGCAATGTTACCGAAAAGCACTCCAAGACCGCCGTCCTTCGAGTAAGCGTGCGCAATATCCCTGATGCAACCTTCGCAGCGGTCGGTGTCAAGGACGTCGTAGCGGCTGTCCTGCGAGCCAAGCTGTATGTTGTACCTTCCTGCAGGGGCACTGCTGTAGATGTTGCGGGCCTCGTCTGAAGGCTCACCCGAGACGATGCTGTATGCCGCAATCTCCTCAGCCAGAGTCATTCCGTCCACTCTCTTGAGTGAGGTATCGACAAGCCCTGCCTTCGAGAGCTGCTCCATTATGCCGACTATGCCGCCGGCGCGGTTGACGTCCTCGATGTGGAATTTCTGGGTGTTCGGAGCCACTTTGCAGATGCAAGGGACCTTTCTCGAGAGCGCGTCGATGTCCGCCATCCTGAAATCAACGCCGGCTTCGTTGGCCACTGCGAGAAGGTGGAGCACGGTATTGGTCGAGCCTCCCATTGCAATATCAAGGGACATAGCATTGAGGAAGGCCTGGCGTGTGGCAATGCTCTTAGGGAGTACGCTTTCGTCGCCGTCCTCATAATATGCGTAGGTGTTCTTGACTATCTGCCTTGCTGCCAGCTCGAAGAGTCTTCTCCTGTTCACGTGTGTAGCGAGCACGCTGCCATTGCCCGGAAGGGCCAGCCCTATGGCCTCGGTAAGGCAATTCATCGAGTTGGCGGTGAACATTCCCGAGCAGCTTCCGCAGGTAGGGCAGGCGTGGGCTTCGATTTCAGCCACTTCATCGTCGCTGACCGAAGCGTCAGCGCTCTTAACCATCGCGTCGATGAGGTCGAGCTTCGCCCTTCCCAATACTCCTGCCTCCATTGGACCTCCGGAAACGAAGATGGCAGGGATGTTCAGTCTCATTGCGGCAATCAGCATACCCGGAGTAATCTTGTCGCAGTTGCTGATGCAGACGAGAGCGTCTGCCTTGTGGGCGTTGCACATATATTCAACACTGTCGGCAATGATATCGCGCGAAGGGAGGGAATAAAGCATTCCGTCGTGTCCCATAGCGATACCGTCGTCGACAGCGATGGTGTTGAACTCAGCGGCAAAACAGCCGAGCCTTTCTATTTCCTGCTTGACAATCTGTCCGGCCTCGTGAAGATGTGTGTGGCCGGGGACAAATTGGGTGAAGGAGTTGGCGATGGCGATGATAGGTTTGCCCATCTGTTCCTTCTTCATGCCGTCGGCAATCCAAAGGGCTCGGGCCCCTGCCATTCTTCTGCCTTCAGTGGTTACTGAACTTCTCAACTTGTTCTTCATAAATAGGGCGAAAAAAAACCCTTCTCGTTGATTTCTCGGAGAAGGGCTGCATTTTATATTTTTTTATCACATATCCGCAAGTCTTCCTCCTGTTCCTATTGAATGACCAAAAGGACCAGCACAGAAATGACGATAATAAGGGAAGTGTGAAACATTACTAACTAATTTTTCTTTGCCAAAGATAGGATAATGAAACAAAAAGTCAAAGGATTTTTTAAATTTTTTTTGAATCTTTCCGAACTATGTCAGGATGTCGTTCAGAATGCCTCCGGCGGTTTGTCTGGCTCCTGCTCCTGCCCCCTGAATTACCATAGGAGAAGGGTAGTCGTCTGTGGTTATGAGGGCGGCATTGTCCGTTCCCTTCAAGCCGTAGAGAGCATTGTCAGGACCTATGGCTTTGATGCCTATCTCGGCCCTGCCGTCTGCATCAATGGTAGCTACATACTTGAGTTTCTTGTTCTCGGCCTTGGCCTCGTCATAGAGTCTCTTTACCTCCTCCTCAGATGGGACAGGAGTGAGCCTTACATCTGATTCTTCCAGAGGAATGCCTGCAAGTCGGCTGATTATCAATAGCTTGCGCAGTACGTCACGGCCGCTGAGGTCGATGGAAGGATCCGGCTCGGTATAGCCCTTGGCCTTTGCCTCAGCTATGAGAGCCTTGAAATCCCCTCCGTCATATTTGTCGAAGAGATAGCTCAGCGTTCCTGAAAGCACAGCCTCCACCTTGTGAATCGCGTCGCCGCAATTGATGCAGCGGTTGATGGTGTGGATGATAGGGAGGGCTGCTCCGACAGTGGTTTCAAAGCGAAGATTGACACCGGCAACCTGGGCTGCCTTGATGAGTGAGTCGAAACGGTTGAAAGCCCCCGAGAAAGGAATTTTGTTGCAGGCAACGATGGAGTATCCTTCCTGGATGAGTGTCATATATTTGAAGCCCATATCAGGGCTGGCGGTGCAGTCCACGAAGATGGAGTTCTCCAACGAGAGATTGGCCATGGCCTCGAAGTATGAATCGGCTTCCGCGCTGGTGCCGTTCTCCAGGAGCTCTGCCGCGCTGTTCGGGTCAAAGCCTTCAGTGTCAATGATATACTTGCGGCTGTTCGCGAGTCCGCAGATGTGGATGTTCTTGTTCGTCCGCTTGCAAATTGCCTCCCTGTTAGCGGCAATGATCTTGACGAGTTCCTTGCCGATGGTGCCGTAGCCTGCGATGAAGAGGTTTACCTGCTGTATGGTGGACTTGTCGAAGAACTCGTAATGTATGTGCTTTATGGCGTCATTGACCTTGTCGGAAGGGATGATCACGGAGATATTGCGCTCCGATGAACCCTGGGCGGTAGCTCGTACCGGGATGCCGTGTGCGCCGAGGGCTGCAAGCATACGTCCTGTGGCGCCGCTGTGCTCCAAAACGTCATCGCCCACCAGACAGACTATGGAGAAGCCGGTCTCGACCTTCAGAGGATTCAGTTTGCCGATGGAAATCTCATATGCGAAGCAATCGTCGGCCGCGGCCTTTGCCTTCGGTGCATCCTTTTCGGATATGGCAATGCACATAGTGTGCACGGATGAGGCCTGGGTGATGAGTATGATGTTTATGCCGTTGCGGCTCAACGTGTCGAAAAGTCGGGATGAGAAGCCCGGAACGCCGACCATACCGCTGCCTTCAAGTCTGATGAGGGCAATATTGTCGGAGTTGGATATGCCTATCATATCGTACTGCTGGCGCGGAGGATTCTTCTCGATAAGGGTTCCGGCCTCTTCAGGGTGGAAGGTGTCCTTTACGTAAATCGGAATGCCCTCTGCCACAACAGGTTGAATAGTAGGAGGATAGATAACCTTAGCGCCGAAGTGTGAAAGCTCCAGGGCAGCTCTGTATGAGATGTTCCTGATGGTTTTGGCAGTAGGCACTACTTTAGGATTAGTGGTCATCATTCCCGGCACATCAGTCCAGATCTGTACTTCGCGGGCCTTGAGAGCCACTGCGAAAATGGATGCAGTGTAGTCGGAGCCACCGCGACCGAGGGTCGTTGTCCTGCCTTTGAGGTCAGAGGCAATGAAACCGGGGACGATGAAGAGCGAACTGTGAGGGTATTTGCCAAGGGTTGAGGCAATGTTGTCATTGGTCAGGGCCACGTCCACACTGCCATTGTCATCGGTCTTTACCACTTCGCGGGAGTCTATCCAGCGGTTGTCAATCGCAGCCGAAGCGAAGGCTGCCGAAATAATCTTGGTGGACATCAGTTCTCCGTGGCTCATGATGGCGTTCATGCTCGCAGGGCTGAGCTCTCCGAGAAGAAATACACCATTGGCAATGCTGTTCAGGGATTCGAATAGGGCATCCAAGGTTTTATATGCATTGTCCTGATACTCAGGCCTCAATGCCTCTGCAATGATCTGGCGGTGGCGCTCCTGGAGGGCGTTGATAAGTTCTTTGTAGCTTAAGTCCCTCTCTGAGGCTCTCTTGCCTACTTCAATGAGGGTATCTGTGCATTTGCTTATGGCTGAGCAGACTACGACAGTCCTGTCCTTGTTCAGGGCATTGCTGACGATATCTATCACTCTTTTGATGGCATCCGATGATTTGACTGAGGTGCCTCCAAATTTCAATACTTGCATAGTACAGGTTCTATTATTCTGGTCAACTGTTCATTTTCAAGCAGGAAGCCGTCGTGGCCGAAACTTGAACGGATAAGATGGTATTCCATATCCGGTATGGCATTGCGCCAGGTCTCGCTCTCCCGAGGGGTGAAGATGAGGTCGGTGTCGACGGCCACCACTATGGCGTGCGCCTTGATGGATGCGAGGGCCGAATCCACTCCACCGCGTCCTCTGCCCACGTTGTGGCTGTCAAGGGCATCACAGAGATATTTATAAGAATAGGCGTCAAAGTTTCTTTTTACGAGTTTCTCTCCCTGGTATCTTTCGTAAGAAGCTGCCTTAGCGGCAAAGAGCGTATCGGGATCAGCCTCCGCCTGGGTCAGGCCATAGCCTTCGTGGCAGCGGTAGGTAATCAAGGCTTGGGCACGGGCGCATCTGAGACCGGCATCTCCACCGTGCACGTCCTTACAGGAGCGGAAGCTCGGGTCTGCTTCAAGTGCCATTCTCTGTGCTTCTGCCATAGCCGAAAGCCAAGGGGAAATGCGCGGTGCAGTGGCTACAAAGGCTACATTCTTGAATACATCTGGCTCAGCAACAGCCCATTCAATAGCCTGAAAGCCCCCTATTGAGCAGCCTATGAGCAGGTCAATGTTTTTTACTCCGAGTTCTTTCCTTACGGCAATGCTGGCGTTGATCATATCCCTGATTGTGGTCGCAGGAAAATTGAAATAATAGGCCTTTCCGCTTTTCGGGTCAATGGAAGCAGGACCGCTCGAACCGTAAGGGGAGCAGAGCATATTGACGCAGGCTATGAAATACTTTTCGGTATCGAAAAACTTGCCGGGGCCTACGATCTGTGGCCACCAGTCCTCAGGGTCGCTGTTGGCTGTGAGGGCGTGGCATATCCAGATGACCTTATCACCTGGAGCATAACTCTCCTTTGATATGTGGTAAGTGACATCTATGCCGTCAAGATGTCCTCCGGCTTCGAAGTCAAATGAAGCTATATGAAGTTTCTTTTCTATCATTTCTGTTAAAATTGGACTGCAAATTTAATATAAAGGGTGAAATCCGTATCATTCTTTTGTTTATTTGGAAAAAGAAGCTATTTTCGCGGTTAAAAGTAATGATTTTTACTTCATAAGCAGAATATTTTTCTAATTATAACCCTAATTTTGGAATGGCTATATCGCAGCTCACTCTCGATGAATGTGACCTCAATATCCTGAGAACCCTTCAGGAGGATGCACGTCTCACTACCAAGGAACTTGCTGCTAAGGTAAATCTGTCCACGACTCCTGTTTTCGAGAGACTGAAGAAACTGGAAAAGGCCGGGTACATAAAGAAATATGTGGCGATTCTGGATGCTGAGAAACTGAATCTCGGCTTTGAGGTTTTCTGCTCCGTTAAGCTGAAGCAAATGAGCAGGGATGTGGCGAACAATTTTGTGAATGTCATCAAGGACATTCCTCAAGTCAGGGAGTGCTACAATGTTTCAGGTGAGTTTGACTATATCCTGAAAATCAATGCCCCGAATATGAAGGTTTACAATGAGTTTGTTATCAATGTCCTGGGTACTGTCGATTCGATAGGAAGCATTCAGTCTACCTTCGTAATGAATGAAATAAAACACAGCTACAGTTTGAATCTGTAGCTGTGTCCGATGTCAATTCCCTGTGAAAATCCGTATGTCCCTTATGTCGTAACTGACCGCAATTCCCGCGGGTACTCTGTGGTAGCTGACCGTCAGGTCACAGGTAGGATTAAGTGCTTTGGTGACCTTGTATATACGTCTCAGGCTCTTGGATAATTTGGCGTCTGAAGCCACAATGTCAGCCTGAAGCGTGTTCTGCAGGGACTTGTTGAACTTCATATCGTGTATGGTGACAGTGCTGCTGTCCTTCCACTCAATCTTGCTGTAAATCCATATCTCCGGAGCAAGTTCTATGGCCTTTAGAAACTGTTCCTGCTTGTTCGGACTTCTGAGAGTGTCAGTAAAATGCATATCCGAGGAACGTTCAGCCGCTTGGGCTTCGTTGCTGCAGAAGAGAATCGATCCCATAAACACAGCCAATGAAGTCAATAATTTCAGTATTATCAGAACGCGTATTACTTTCTTTTTCTTGCTCATCCGAGTATCAGTTGGTTCAAGATTCAGCGCTATGCAATAATCTTGCCTATTTTCGATAATATCATTTCTTAGCCGCAGCCTGATTCAGAGACAGTACTCTAAAGAAATTGCCTCCCCATATTTTGGCAAGATCCTCTTCGCTGTAGCCTTTCTCCAACAGCTTTTCTGTTATACGTATCATATTGTTGCTGCCTTCGACTCCAATGATTCCGCCACCGCCGTCGAAGTCCGAACCTATTCCTACGTGGTCTATTCCTGCCACTTCGATGCAATGCTCAATGTGTTCGATCAAGTCGTCGATATCAGCGCCGGCAGGGTCACCGCTAAGATAAGCGCTGAAGATACAGACCTGGATGACACCTCCGTTGGCCTTAAGTGCCCTGAGCTGTTCATCGTCAAGGTTCCTGTCGTGCGAGTAAACATCCTTTGCACCGCTGTGAGAGCAGATGACCGGGAGCTTGCTGTATTTCATAACGTCATAGAAAGTACCCCTGCTGGCGTGACTCAGGTCAATCAGAACTCCGAGCCTGTTCATCTCCTTTACCACCTTCTTGCCGAACTCCGTCAGCCCCAGATTTTCGTCCTCTGTATATGTGGAACTGTGGCAGATTTTATTGTCACGGCTATGGCATAGGGTGATGTATCCTACTCCCAAGTCTCTGAATTTCTTGATGTTGCGCAAATCTCCTCCGAGGCCGTAACCGTTCTCGATTCCAATAAAGAAGGCTTTCTTGCCCTCGGCCTTTAGCTTCAGTGCGTCTTCCATTGTCACTGCCACTCCGCAGGCTTCGGCATTGCCCTCAATCTGCTGATGAATCGAGGCAATGATGCTTTCACAGCTGGCGGCTGCCTTGGCAAGAGCTTCTTCGTCCTCCTCTCTTTGTGAGAGAAAGGCCGCGAGATACTGCGCATCGAGATAGCCTTCCCTCATTTTCGGGATGCTGACCTGCTGGCGCGACCTTGCCCCAAGATTGCCTCCTCTGCTGAAACTGAGCGGGGTGTCGCAATGGGTGTCAACTGAGATTATTCTGGAGTGTATATCCTTTGCGCGGGCGAAGAGGCTGGCCTGTGAGACGAAGTGCTTGAAAATCTTAAGCTGTACGGTGTCACCTGCGGCAGTATTTAGCTCAGGGTGGAATTGCACTGCCAGAATCTGTCTTGCTGGATATGCCTCCACTGCCTCGATGATGCCGTCCGGGCTCCAGGCTGTGGCCTTAAGACCTGTTGCCAGTCTGTCTATACCCTGATGGTGACGGCTGTTGACTCCCAACTCCGTACGCCCGAGTATGTCGGCGAGAAGCGAATTGCCCTCAATCCTGATATCGTGGGCGGGAACGAGGGAGTTGTCATATACTCCGTGCTTGATTTCCGAAGGGTGCTCACTCGGGATGTCCTGAATGAGGCTTCCTCCCATCGCGACATTCACCATCTGCAGACCGCGGCACACTCCGAGCATTGGGATGTTGCGATCCATTGCCATCTTGAAAAGCATCAGCTCGTAATTGTCACGCTTGTCATTGATGCTTCCGCATTTTTCGCTCTTTTCCTCTTCGTACCAGGACGGATTGATATCCTCGCCGCCGCTGAACATTAGTCCGTCAAGCATAGAAAGCATTGCTTCCATAGTGCTGATGTCCTCGCTTACGGGGATAATAAACGGGATTCCTCCTGCGAGTTCAATGCTCTTGGTGCAGGTGGCTTTCATGCTGTTGCTGACGCTGACGCCGATAACTGGTCTGCGTGTCTCCTGCTGCCCGCGGCCTTCCGCAAGCCCGGAGCCCGCGTCGATGGAATTGTAATAGGCGCTGAGTGCCGGTCCGTAAGGGGACTGCTGTTGTCTCTGTGCGAAAGCATCATTGCCAACGGCAAGGGCAATGATTCCGAGAAATACAATGAAAAAGGTCTTCTTCATATGTGTTGATTTTAATTGTCAAACCAAAAATGACGCTTCTGCGGCCTGTTATTCCCAGCCCTCAAGGCAGTCTGCTTCCTCCGCAAAGATCTCACGCTTATTGAAAACAGGGTCCTTGATGCCTTCATTGCGCTGCTTTCTGTAATCCGAAATCAGCTTGAAACCCTTGTTGCTGAGGAGTATAAGGGCACTGACATTGACAAGGGTGAGCAAGCCCATCGACAGGTCGACAAAGACCCAGGCTGTCTGTAAGGTGAGAAAAGCGCCGAGTATTATCATCGCAAAGGTGATGCATCTGTAGATTCCGACTGCAGCATTCTCGATTTTCTGTGCTTTGTGCGAGAAAATGTAGCGTATGTTTGTTTCGCCATAATAGTAGTTGGCAATGACGGTGCTGAACGCGAAGAGGAAGATGGCAGCTGTGATGAAATATTTGCCGGCAATTCCGATTTGCGATTCGAGGCTGTGACTCGTGAGTATGATGCCGTCCTCGCCATTGCCAAGCTGCCCGGAGAGGAGGATGATGAAGGCCGTGCACGAGCATATGACGATGGTGTCAATAAAAACGCCAAGCGCCTGTACGAGTCCCTGCTTTACAGGATGCGAGGTGTCGGCAATAGCTGCTGCGTTCGGGGTGGAACCTTCGCCCGCTTCGTTCGAGAACAGTCCGCGCTTGACGCCTTGAAGGATGGCCGCGCCAATCATACCGCCGCCAATTTGCCTGATGCCGAAAGCGCTTTTGACAATGAGCGCAATCAGGCCAGGGACAGCAGTGATGTTCATCGCTATGACGACCAGGGCGAGGAGGATGTAGCCTATGGCCATAAACGGGACAATGTAGCTGACTATCAAAGAGATGCGGGTGACACCACCGACCACGATAATGAAAAGTAGAACAGCCAGACTGATGGCCAGGGGCAATGTGCTGACATTGAAGGTGTCAGACATCGCCGATACAATGGTCTGGGACTGAACGATGTTCTGCGCCATTCCGAAAGAGAGAATCATCAGCACAGAAAAAACGACTCCCATCCACTTCTTTCCAAGTCCGCTCTCCATATAGTAGGCAGGTCCGCCATAGAATGCATCCTGTCCCTTTTTCTTATAGAGTTGTGCCAATGTTGCTTCGAAGAAGGCGGTGGCAGCACCGAGTAAGGCCATCAGCCACATCCAGAAAACGGCTCCCGGACCGCCAATAAAGATGGCGGATGCAACTCCGGCAAGGTTTCCGGTTCCTACACGGCTGGCCAAGGATATAGCAAAGGCTTGAAAAGAACCAATCTTTTTTCCCTCCGGATAAAGTGTCTTGTGCGGATTCTTGTCCTTTCCGAGAATTATGCGTATGGCATCCTTGAAATAGCGGAACTGTATCCCGCGACTACGGAAGGTGAAGTAGAGCGCAGCACCTACAAGCACAAGAGTGATAACGTAAGACCAAACGAAGTCATTGATGAGATTCAGTTTTTCCATATATCCTACTAACTAAATATCGCATTTCGAGCATGCTGGGCTGCTCTTGTTTTATGCGCTATATTCTGTTCTGCCTTTCGGACGGCGAACTTGTTTGCCTTCACGATAATTCAGCTATACTTGTCTCAGTGACGGCAACTTTCCGCAATGTAGGAATTTTTTCCTGAGAAATCTACATCAGCAGGCTTTTTTTCTTGTGGTATATTTCTTTTACTTGACTGAGGCAAAGACTCGTGGACGCAAGTATATCCGTAACCGTGGTTACGGCGGAAGCGTCCGTACCTCCGACCAGGCATCTGTGAAAGCCATCTTCAAGAAACTTTCTCAGGCTTGGCAGTCTCTCACCAACGCCCATATCCTGGCCTGGAACTCCGCAGCTCTCTCTGCAGAGGCCCGTTCGGTTCTCGGTTCAAAGACGAAGATTATAGGCTTCAACCTGTTTATGCGTCTGAACTACTGGGTTGTCTTCTGCGGTGGTGACATCATGGAGACTCCTCCTGCTCTCAGCGGGCTCGATGCTCCTGCACCTGCCACCCTCACACTGTCAGATGAGGTCTTCACTCTCAAGCTGGATTCTATCCCTACGAGTGTGACCAACATCAAGCTCATCATCTGCGCTTCCGCTCCTCAGAGCAACGGTATCAGCCGTGCTTACAGCAAAGCTGCCGAGTTCATCGCTCCCCGGACTCCTGTAACCACTGCAATCGCCCTCAAGAGTGCGTATGACCAGAAGTATGGCGCTCCTTCCCAGGAGGCCAGAAGGGGCAAAGTATCATCAGGGCGCAACAACAATTTTCAGTCCCTTGCAAATTGAACTATAAGAAGCGCTCGATTCAGACATAATGTTATTGAACCCTTTATAACATTTTGGCATACATTTAGCAATTATAAAAAAAATTGTAATGTGTTATTATTTACCGATTACATTGATTTATAACAATTTAATATGGTGAATGTTTTTCGACAATTTTTGAGCATATTCAAATAATTCGTATATTTGTCAGGCCAAAAGTCGATTATACGAGAATACGAAATACACGAAATAATCACGAATAAAACGAAAGAAACGTATTATGGGGACAATCCAAACTAACATCAAGGCCATTAGAAATAAACTGGGTTATACCCAGGAGGTGGTCGCCGATGTTCTTGGTGTAGCAAGGCCTACCTATACCGAGTACGAAAACAAAGACATCGACATCCCATTTGAAACCCTTGAAAAACTCAGTGACTTTTTTGGCGTGGAACTCGCCTCTTTTTTCGCTGAGGATGAAAATCAATTAAAAGACACACTTGTGTGTGCATTCCGTACTGACGGCCTATCTACAAATGATCTTAGAAAAATATCCAAGTTCAAGTCCATCGTGAAGAACTATGTAAAAATGCAGAGGATTGAAAGATAATGGCAAGAATTCCAGAATATTTAATAGAAAATGAAGCCAGTCAACTAAGAGATCGGTTCTTTCTTGGTGATAGGCTTCCGGTTGACATTGAAGGACTTTTGCTGAAGCAGGGCATACTCACGGTTTTCACTCCGATGAGCAGTGACTTTAGTGGAATGTGCTTAAAGTATGATGAGAAAACCAATTTTATACTAGTCAACTCTGATACTGTTATTGGAAGACAAAATTTCACGATAGCACATGAATTATATCATTTGTACGTTCAAGATGAGCACGAATTCAAAGTGCATTCCTGCGATGTAATAAATCCTCAATCACCAATCGAGAAACACGCAAATATGTTTGCATCGTATTTTCTTCTTCCGAAAGCTGGGGTTATTGACGTGATGCAGAGAATTGAGTGCAATAAGAAAACTGTCAACGCTGCTCATATAATTGTAATGTGTAATTATTTTGGTGTTTCGTACATGGCGATGCTCGTTCGCGTAAACAAAATTCTTGGGCTGTCGCCAGAACGTCTTGAGGCTTTGAAGGAAATTCAGCCAGTATCGAAGGCGAAAGAATTTGGTCTTAAGACAGATGTGTTTGATAAGCCAAAAATCAAGGATAAGGTCATTGGAGATTATTCTTCAAAAGCTCAATCCTTGTATGAATCTGGTCTCATTTCCAAAGGACACCTGATTGAATTATTAGATGACGTCAAATATAGTGGGGATGAATAAGGTAAAAATACTACTTGATGCAGATGTTGTGATTGACTTCATTGACGGTCAGCATTTGTTCGATTTACCCAGAGTATTGCCGACATATGACTTTGTGATTCTCGACCTTGTAATGACTCAAGAATTAGGAAAGCATCAAGATACAAAGCAATATATTGAGAGGCAACTTGAATGGTTTAAAAGCACACCTAACATATCTATACTTAAGTGGGAACCAGACAAAGAAACTTTGCAGATTTATGCCCAACTATTAAGAACAAAGGGTAAAGGCGAATCTGCGTGTATGGCTTATTGTCAAACTCATAATGATGTTCTTGCAAGCTGTAATTTACGAGACACGAAACAATATTGTGAGGAGAATGGAATTACATATATTACATTTCTAGATTTGGTATGGTACGCATGGCGCAATGGAGTAATGAGCGAGGACGAATGTGATAAGTGCATTCAGGATGCAATTGCCGCTGGAAACAATATACCCAATGTGTCGGTAGCAAAATATACTCCAACAATAAGCAATCTTTAGCCTGAAATTCGATGTCCCAACCAATAGATGTGCAATAGAACAACGCCCTCCGTGGAGAAATCTGCGGGGGTATCGTTTTCAGGGTAGGGAATAGTCCCAAAATCATCATCGCTGATTCTTTGGGACAATTTTGGGACAAATATATATGAAAAACCCCTCTGAGATGCTCTCAAAGGGGTTTTCGTGACTCCTACAGGATTCAAACCTGTAACCTTTTGATCCGTAGTCAAATGCTCTATTCAGTTGAGCTAAGGAGCCGTATCAGGACCGTAGTCCTTTAATTATTTACTCGGCGTTCTTGGTAGAGAACTTCTTCTCCTTGATTCTTGCCTTCTTACCAGCGAGATTTCTGAGGTAGAAGATACGTGCTCTGCGAACCTTTCCGACCTTGTTGAGTTCGATAGATTCAATAGAAGGAAGCTCGTAAGGGAAGATTCTCTCAACACCTACACCGCCTGAAATCTTGCGGATAGTGAAGGTCCTTGTGTAAGGAGTAGCGCCGCAAATCTGAATAACAACGCCTCTGAACTTCTGAAGTCTCTCCTTGTCACCCTCCTTGATTCTGTAAGTCACGGTGATGGTGTCACCGGCCTTGAACTCTGGATATGTAGCAGCTTTATTCTGTGAAAATGCCTGCTCAACAATCTTAATGTAATCCATTTCTCAAAAATAACTTTTGGTGCAACATCACTTAAACATTACCCTAAAACAGTGAGAGGTTGCGTTTGGGATTGCAAAGGTAGGCATTTTATTTAAAACTGCAAACTTTTTTAAGGAAAAATTTGCAGTGGAATTTACTCGCCCGATTACCAGCCTCCGTAGTCTTCCTCAAGCCCATAGCTTCTAGAAGATATTCTTTTCCTTTTCGAATAGGGTTCTGTCGTCCCTGCTAAGATCAGGAGTGAAGGACTTGCTATTCTGCATCTTCTCCATTGTCTTACGTTCATCACGGCTCAGTTTGCGCGGAATCCATACGAGTATCTTCACGTAGAGGTCACCTCTGCCGCTTCCGTATCCCTGAACAGATGGGAGTCCTTTGCCTCTAAGCTTTACGACGGTGCCTGACTGCGTTCCGGCTTCAAGCTTGACTTTATAATTGCCATCAAGACAAGGGACTGATATCTCGCAGCCGAGCATTGCGTCCATTACGGAGATTATCCTGGTGTAGAAGAGGTTGTTGCCATCGCGTTTGAGCTCCGGATGCTCCACTTCCTTGATTACCACGAGCAAGTCTCCATTGACACCGTTGTGTGGGGCTGCGTGTCCCTCGCCACGGACATTGATCTGCATCCCGTTCTCGACTCCTGCAGGAATCTTGACTCTCACGGTTTCGCGTTTGCGGACGAGACCGCTTCCGTTGCAGCTGCGGCAAGGATTGGAGACAATCTGTCCTTCTCCGTTGCACTGAGGGCAGGTGTTGTATGTGATGGTTCTTCCGAAGAGGGAATTGCTAACGCTCTGTACCTGTCCCTGGCCTTTACAGGTAGGGCAGGTCTTAATGTCGGAGCTGTTCTTGGTTCCCTTGCCTCCGCAGTCCGCACAAGGTCTGCTGCGCTCGATGGTGACATCCTTTTCGCATCCATTGGCAATCTCTTCGAGCGTCAGGGTGACGCTCGTTCTGATGTCACGTCCACGATAGCTGCGCTTCTGCGTGCCTTGATTGCCCCCGCCGAAACCGCTGAAGCCTCCGAAACCGCCGAAACCGGCACCTCCGAAGAGGTCACGCAATATGTCATTGAGGTTGCTGAAGCCGGCTCCGTTGAAGTCGAATCCGCCTGCTCCGTTTTCTACACCGCTGAAACCGAACTGATCGTAACGTGCCTTTTTGTCAGGGTCGCTTAGGACTGTGTATGCCTCTGATGCTTCCTTGAAGTTCTCTTCAGCCGTTTTCTTTTCTTGATCCGTGCCGTTTACCCAGCGGTCAGGATGCCATTTGAGCGCGGCCTTTCTGTACGCGCTCTTGATATCATCTGCTGAGGCACCCTTTTGGAGTCCGAGCACCTCATAATAATCTCTTTTCTGTGCCATTTTTCACTATCTGCTTATTAGGCGCCGACAACGACCTTGGCGTATCTGAGTACCTTGCCGTTTAGAATGTAACCGGTCTGTGTCACGTCAATGACCATACCTTTCTGAGCTTCGTCAGCGACAGGGAACTGAGTCACAGCCTCGTGGAAATCCACATTGAATTTCTCGCCTTTGGCTTCGATGACGCTTAAGCCCTTTGTTTTTAGGAAAGCCATCAACTTGGTGAATATGAGCTCTGTACCCTCTTTTGCAGCTTCATCGCTGGAGTCTGAAAGTATAGCCATAGCTCTTTCGCAATCATCAAGCACGGGAAGCAATCCCTTGATGGTGTCAGCGGAAGCGCTGCTGACAAGGTTTAGCCTGTCTTCAGCTGTTCTGCGTCTGTAGGTTTCAAACTCTGCCATCAGGCGAAGATAGTCGTTTTTGCTCTCGTCTACTTTGGCTTCGAGTTCCTTCACCCTGCCCTGGAGCTCTTCGATTTTCTTATTGGTCTCCTTCTTGTTTTCCTTCTTGGATGAAGTCTCAGTCTTGGTTTCAGACTTTGTTTCAGGCTGTGGAGTCTCTGACTTTTCCTTTTCTTCGATATTTTTATTCTCTGTATTTGCCATAATTCTCTTTTTTATAATTTTCCACCGAATCAAATACTCTGCCAATGCGTTTTTGCTGACAGTTTGGCAGATTGCTCCTTTGAATTCAGTAAAACAGCGAGACCACCGGACAGTGCATCAGAGCTCAGAAAGCTCCAGCCATCTCATTTCCTTTTCGTCCAGAAGCTCCTTTACTTCTCCAAAGCGTATTGCCATTGATGTGCATTCATCATTGCTCAAGCTTCCGCTGGAGAGCTTTTCCTCTATTTCCTTTTTTTCTTTTCCAAGTTCCTCAATATCCTTCTCCAGCTGTTCGAGCTCGCGCTGTTCCTTCCAGCTTAGCTTCTTCTTGGCGGGGGAGGTATTGGCAGAGTTTCCGTTCTGGAGCTCTTTCGGAAGGATGGCAGCCTGGGCCTTTTTCTTGGCAGCTTCGGCATCTTTTTTCTGCTTGGCTTCGTAATCCTTTATGAATGAGCGGTATTCGGAGTACCCACCTATAAAATCCTTGACTACTCCTTCTCCGCAGAAGACGAAGAGGTGGTCCACAAGGCGATCAAGAAAGTGCCTATCGTGAGATACGATTATTAATGAACCTGCAAATTCCTTGAGATACTCTTCAAGTATGTTCAGGGTGACGATGTCAAGGTCATTGGTCGGCTCATCAAGAATCAGAAGATTCGGCTGTTTCATCAGGATGGTCAGGAGGTAAAGACGCCTGCGTTCGCCTCCGGAGAGCTTGGATATCCTGTTGTTCAGCATATCGTGAGGGAAGAGGAATTGCCCAAGGAGCCTTGTGTCGTTGACGGTCTCGAGTACGGTCTGGCTCTCATCGAAGCTCATTCCTTCTTGGTGATAGTAGCCGATTTTGAGGGATTCGCCTCTTTCGATGATGCCTGAATCCGGCTCCAGCCCTCCTGTCAGGAGATTGATGAAGGTACTCTTGCCTACGCCATTTCGACCGACTATTCCTACCTTCTCGAATCTCTGGAAATTGTAGCTGAAGTGTGAGAGATAGCATTGCCCTTCGTAGTGGAAGGATACGTCCTTGCAGTTAATGATTTTGCTGCCCAATCGGGCTGAGCCGCTGATGTCCAGGGCAATGCTGATCTGCTTGGTGCTGTACACTTGCTCGGCTCTGTCCTTTAACTCGTGGAATGCGTTGATTCTGTATTTCGCCTTCCCGGAGCGGGCGCAAGGGGTGGCGTGAATCCACTCCAGTTCGCGGCGGAGCACATTGCGGACCTTGTCCGTTTCCGCATTGTAATTGTCAATCCTTTCCTGTCTCTTTTCGAGGAAGTTCTGATAGTTGCCTTTGTAGGTGTAGAGTGCTCCGTGGTCCAGCTCCATTACCGTATTGCACACTCTGTCAAGGAAATAGCGGTCGTGAGTGACCATAAAGAGGGTGCATCTGGAGTGCGAAAGGTAGCTTTCAAGATACTCTATGGCATCGATATCAAGGTGGTTGGTGGGCTCGTCCATTATAAAGAAGTCAGCTTCGGTGGCAAGCATTCTGGTCAGGGCCACGCGCTTTACCTCTCCCCCTGACAGTGAAGACATGGTTTTATCTCCGCCGAGCCCGAAATCTGTCAGTATTCGGATGATGCGGCGTTCGTATTCGGATCTGCTGTAGTCATCGAGACCGTCAATGAACTCTGAAGAGTCGTCAACTATCTGATTGAAGATGCTTTTTTCGGGACTGAATGCGTATTCCTGTTCCAGAAAGGCAATGCGTATCTGCTTGAGAAACATTATCTTGCCTCCGGAGTCGGATTTGTCCTTCCCGGCGAGTATGCGCATCAGCGAAGTTTTTCCCGTTCCGTTTGGGGCAATCAGGGCAATCTTGTCGCCTTCATTTATGTTGAATCCTATATTCTCGAAGAGAATTTTCGGTCCATATGATTTAGAGATGTTGCTTACCTGTAAATATGATGCCATCTTTCCTCTGCTTTACTTGAAGAATCTGTCCACCTCCTTGACTGCCTCAGGCATGGCAAAGACGGCAACTCTGTCATAAGGTTCAATCAAACTGTCTCCTACGGCAATGTATGCTTCGCTGCCCCTGATATAACCGCCTATGATGGCATTGCGTGGGAAAGACATATCCTTGAGGGCGCATTTTGTGATGGTAGCTCCTGGCGGAACCGTAAATTCGAGCACTTCGGCTTTGGTTCCGGACATATATTTCACAAAGCGGGCCTTGCCGCTGAGTGTGAATTTGAAGATGCGCGCGGCTGTGAGCAGTTTCTTGTTGATGACGCTGTCCACTCCCATATCTTCGGCAACCCTGATGTACTCGACGTTCTCCACTTCGGCGATGGTTCTTTCTATTCCGAATTTCTTGGCTACAACGCAGGCGAGGACATTGGCCTCGTCGCTGCCAGTAAGACCGATGAAGGCATCGAAACTGCGTATGTTCTCTTCGGAGAGTATGTCAATTTTTCTGCCGTCTCCGTGCACTACAGTTACGTTCGATGGCAATATTTCGCTGAGTTCGAGACATCTCTGCTTGTCGTTTTCGAGTATCTTGATGAAGGAGACCTGCCTGGCAAGGACTTTCGTGACCTGTTCGGCCATCACGCCTCCACCGTATATCATAATCTTGTCAATGTCCACCTTCGTCTTGCCGAAGTACTTCATCAGCAGGGGCATACCTTCGCGTTTGGCAATGATGAAGACCATATCCTGGAACTGGAAGCTGGTATCTACCTTAGGGATGATGGTATGGTCGCCTCTGGATATTGCGATGATTCTGAACTGCAGGGCTTCGCTGGAGGTCTGCTTTACGAATTCACCGAGCTTCATATCCAGCAAAGGGGACGATTCGTCGAGCTTGAATACCGCCACTTGGAGTTTTCCATGCGCGAAGTCCATTGAGTCAGTGCTGGAGGAGTTTCTCAGCAGCGCAGCGATTTCGTCTGCGGCAATCTTTTCGGGAAAGAACATGAAGTCCACACCCATCTCCTTGAATATCAATTTGTTCTCAGGGGAGAGATACTCTTCGTTTTCGAGACGTACAGAGGCTTTCTTGGCTCCGAGCTTCTTCGCCAGTATGGCGCTGACTATATTGACATCCTGGGGGACGCTGGGGTTTACGGCAATGAAAAGGTCTGCATCCGGTACTCCCGCTTTCTTGAGCACCTTGATTGAGGACGGTGTACCTTGAACAGTGATGACGTCGGTATCGGCCGACAGGTTGTCGAGCCTTTTCTGGTCAATATCAATGATGCTTATTTCGTTTGCCTCCCGGCTGAGTATTCTGGCAAGGTGTGAACCTACCTCACCTGCTCCTTCTATTACGATTTTCATTGTCTTTTCTCCAAATATTTGAAAACATCATTTCCTTTCAACATTGATGCGAGTATCATACTGCCGGAGTAGCGTCCCTCGATGCAAATACCTTCGGGTGGCAATTGCTCCGCCCAGTTCGCCAGCTGTGCGGCATCGCTTCCTCTGCGCAATCGCTTGAATTCGCGATGAGCCTCAATCACTGCCTTGAAGTAACTTGCCTTGCCCGTCAAAAGGTACATCAGGGCTGAGCCGCCATCCAGTATCATCCTCAGGAATATGATTCTGCGGGCCTTCCGTAGCGCTTTTCGGGGGCTGAGTCCGTCTGCGACGAAGCTTTTTGCGAGATTGTTGTCCAGCATCAGCAGATTGTTCCTGTAGTTCAGTTTGAGCTTCCACGGAGAGCTTTTCGGCAATGTGCCGCCGCCGATGTGGTAAACAAGCGATTCGGGGACTATGCTTATTCTGCAGCCCTCGAGCTGCATTCGCCAGCACAGGTCTATTTCCTCCATATGCGCGAAGAATCTGTCGTCAAGACCTCCCAACTGCTTCCAGAGGCTGCTCCTGACCATCAGGCAGGCTCCGCTCGCCCAAAAGACATCGACGGGGGAGTCATATTGCCCCTCGTCTTTTTCGAGTTTGTTCATTACGCGGCCGCGACAGAAAGGATAACCCCAACGATCAATGCGTCCTCCGGCGGCTCCGGCATATTCAAAGCTGTCTCTTTCGTACCAGGAATGGAGTTTAGGCGCACAGGCGCCGCAATCGGGATGGCTCTCCATCCAGTCGGCGAGCGGTTTGAACCAGTCTGGAGTGACTTCGATGTCGGAATTCATCAAGACAAACAGCTCCGCATCAATCCCGGCAAGAGCCCTGTTGTAGCCTCCGGTGAATCCGTAGTTCTTGTCGAGCTCTATCCTACGGACGGAAGGGAATTCGCTCTGCATCATTGCCATTGAGGAATCGGTGGACGCACTGTCGGCGACTATCACCTCAGCATCGGCATCCTTGACGCTATCGAGCAGTCCGGGAAGGAAGCTTCTGAGATAATCCACTGTATTCCAGTTCAATATGACAATGGCGCTATGCATCAGTCCGAAATCTTCGCTATATCGCCTTTATTCTCCGCAGCAGCAGCCGCCTTTTTTGCCTTCGTGGCCGCCACAGCAGCCTTCACCGTTTTCGTGCTTATGACCACCGCAGCAGCCCTCACCTTCTCCGTGTTCGTGACCACCGCAGCATCCATCGCCTTCTCCGTGCTCGTGACCGCCACCGCAGCCTCCGTGGCAACCGCCGCAGTTTCCGTGGCAATGGCCTTCGCCCGAAGGGAGGAACTCACCGTGAAGGCCTTCGCTCAGCTCCTTTTCGGTCGCATCCCTGACAGAGATGATTTCTCCCTTGAAGTGCATGCTCTTGCCTGCCATCGGTGGGTTGAAATCCATAGTGACCTTCTCTTCCTTGACTTCCACCACCATACCCCTGCAGACCTGGCCTGAGGAGTTGAGCATTGGAACGTAATTGCCTACCTGAAGCAGGTCTTCCCTGATCTTCCCGCTCTTCCCGTCAAGGAAGGCATCCTTTGGAATGTCGAAGACGAGCTTGAGGTCATATTCACCGTAGCCGTCTGCAGGGCTGATTTCGCATTCGAAGCTGTCTCCCGGCTCCTTGCCTTCGATTTCTTCTTCAAGACGGGGGATAAGGATGTGTTCACCCTGTATATAGTCAAATGGTTCTTCTTTGCTGACTTTGTCAACTACCTGGCCGTCAACGGTCAGTTCGTATGTCATTACTACGACTTTGTCTTTTTCTACTTTCATATTTCTTTACTCATTTTCGCAAGTGCGAAACAAAAATCTATCCTGAAAAATCAACTTTTGAAAACGCTAAGGTAGGAATAAGTTTTGACATACAAGGACGGGCATCGTCACCAACTGCAATCAGACTGTTCCAAAGCTCAATGAAATTGCCCGTGATGAGCATTTCGTGAACTGGGTGGCTAATCTTGCCGTCCTTGAAGGCAAAACCTTCGATTCCATATGAAAAATCGCCTGTGGTAGCGTTGGAATTGCCTCCGTTGAAGCCTGTTACGAGTATTCCGTTCCGGCACTTCCTAAGTATGGCATCCCGGTCGAGACTTTTTTCCGGCCAAGGCAGGAGGACGGGACGTGTGGCATCCTCAATGGTCGGAGACATTCCCGTTTTGTTGGCAATGTAGGTGTTGATGAAGTATTCCTTGATTGTTCCTTTTTCTATAATATAGTGTTCAAAGGTCGCTACCCCTTCGGAATCAAAGAGGCGTGAACCGCTTTCGCCCTTGCGCCTGCACCTGTCTTCAATGGTCATTCCTTCGGAGAAGACTTTCTTGCCCACAGCATTGAGGAGGAAGGAGTTGTTCTGTTGTATTGAGCTGCCACTCAATGCGTTGAGTATAGGAGTGACAAGACGGGATGCGCATTCGCTGTCTACAACCATTGTGAACTTGCCGCTTCTGTGGCTCTTCGAACCTATTTGCCTGATGGCATTGTCCAAGGCCTTGGTGCAGCAGGACAATGTCTCCAGACCGTCTCTGAAAGTGCTTGAGTGCCACCATCTTCCGGAATACTTCCTGCCCTCGTTGTCCTCGATGGAGATTTCTGCGCCGAAGTCGTATGATGTTTCGCTGTGGCGACATTCGAGGCCTTCGGAGTCGAGCACCAGGGTGTCGTAGGCGCAGTCAGAGTATTCCAGTTCTTCTGAAATGAGCTTCCAGCCTTCGTGCTCCGTGGCTGCTGTGCTTTCGAAGATTGAGGCCTCTCTGGCTTTCTGCAGTCTGCCGGCAGCGTCCAGAGCATCGTAGTCATTGTCATAGAGAGCGAGTTCATCGCCGTTGCTTGCATCCTTAGCCTTCCTTTCCGGAGAGGGGAGAGTCTTGCATTCGTCTTTGGCGAGGAGCTTAGTCGTCTCTATGGCCTTGGCAATAAAGCTGTCAAGCGCCTTATCGTCGAAACGGTTGATGGAATAGGATCCGCAACGTCCGTCGGCATATATTATTAGACTGATGGACCTGTCCATACAGTGGCTGACCTTGTCGACTTCTCCGTTGAGGGTACCTACAAGGTCCATACAGCTTTTGTTGAGTGTTATGCGGGCTGCGTCTGCGCCTTTCTCAAGGCATTTTTTCAGACATCCGCGAGCTACGGCAAGCTCTTCTGCCGTGAATTTTCCTGTATTGCTTTCCATCATTCTCCTCCTACTGTCAAATTGTTGATCAATACGGTCGGGATACCGCAGCATACGGGAACGCTCTGCTCCTTGCCGCAGGTCCAGGTCCCATTGTCCAGTTTCAGGTCGTTAGCGACGGCGGCAATGTCGGCCAGGGCCTGAGGACCATTGCCAATGATATTGATATCCTTTACCGGGGCGGTCAGGCGGCCGTTTTCGATGAGGAAACCGCTCTTTACGAAGAAGGTGAAGTCGCCTTCTCCGATTTTAACCTGTCCGTTGGAGAACTCGTCCACGTAGATGCCCTTGCTGACTGAAGCTATGATGCTTTCCTTGTCTGCATTGCCGCTCTCCATATATGTAGCGCGCATACGCGGGATGGGATTGTAGCGGAAGGATTCGCGCCTGCCGTTGCCTGTGGCTGTGACCCCGTACCATTTGGCGCTGATGCGGTCGTGCAGATATGAGGTCAGGATGCCGTCCTCCACCATATAGGTCTTCTGTCCGGGCACTCCTTCATCATCGAAGTTGACAGCTCCGCGATTGCCGCTTACCGTGCCGTCGTCAATGATGTTGATGCCGGATGGGCAGATGCGGCAGCCCATCTTGTCGGAGAAGATTGATTGGCCCTTGCGGTTGAAATCAGCCTCGAAGGCGTGTCCCATTGCTTCGTGCAGGAGTATTCCCGATGCTCCGGCTCCCATCACTACAGGCATTTGGCCTCCCTTCGGCTTTCTGGCATCAAAGCGTTCGTCAATACCCTCAACTGCTTGTGCAGCAATCTCTTCTATGATCTCGTCAGTGATCATCTCCACTCCCATGCGGAAGCTTCTGGAGACGCTTTTGTTCTCCATTGCCCCGTTTTGGCTGAAAATCACCGTCGCTACGATGCTGCCCATAGGACGCGTGTCGTATTTCAGTTCTTCGAATGAATTAAACATAAGCACGTCTGTAACCGATGCTGTAATCATTGCAATAACCTTGACGACCCTGCTGTCCTTCGCCCTTATGCTGGTGTCGAGCCTGTTGAGGCAGGGGAGCAATTTTGCAGTGTCGGCATCGCGCCAGTCTTCAATCATGGGATAGCGGTCGGCCGAGGGATTCGGCTTGCCCTGAAAGAAGCGCCTGACCGGTCTGCATCCGTTGTTCTCCGATGGAGTGTAGGCTGCCGCCCTGTCTTTTGCGTCCCTGATGAGTTTGGCAATCTGCCCTTCGACCAGTTCACCGTTCGCGAAGGCTGCTCCATTGTCTCCATCCTTGCCTGTCAGGGCAATTGTCGCAGCCGCTTCGGCGGCCAGCTTCATTGACGGGTAGTCGGTGCTTTCGGAGTAGGCGTATCCTGTCCTTTCTCCTTTCAAAACTCTGATACCTACACCGTAGTCAATATGAAAACCTCCTCCGGTGACTTGCCCGTCCCGCAAAAGAAGATTCCTGAACGAGGTGTTCTCGAAAAAGAGGTCGCAGAAGTCGCCTCCTTTACGGAGCCCTTCCGCGGCCAGTCTGCGCATTTCGTCCTCTGTTACTTTGAAGGTATCCAGATAATACTCTTTGCTAAAAATCATTTTTCTGTTGTTTCGTGTGCACTCTGCCAAATGCGGCAGTATTTTTCCGTGTCCTTCACTTGGACGTGTGTGGTCGTACCTTCAGCCACTACAGTGAAAGGAAGGCTGGAGTTATCTGCTACTATCCACCTGTCACAGGCAGGGATGTATTCCCTGAAGAAATACTCCACTCCCATTTTGTAGCGTCTTCTGATGATATGTTCCGGTATATTGTGCCCTCCGGCTTCAACTCTCGCCGCGACCCTCGCAATGGCCAGCTCAGGGGATTCCAACCACATATAGAGGATAGTCACCGTATAGCCGTTGCCCTTTGCCTCCTTGATCATTTTCAGCAGGGAGCGGGTGGCAAGCGTGGTTTCTATGCAGAAATCAGCCTTTCTCTTGAACAGATAGTCGATTTTCTGCAACATAAGGCGGCCGGCAGTGAAGGTGGCTTCTTCAGGATTGAAAGGGGAGAGGCTTTTCGCGAATTCGTCCGAATTCACGAACTGGTAGCAATCGAGCATTTCCGGCAGCATTGAGTACGAGGCAGTTGTCTTTCCTGCCCCATTGCATCCGGATATGATAATCAGTCTTGGCATCAGTCCCTTTCTGCTTTTTCAGTTATTCCTCTGTTTGTTCGCTGCCCCTGGTCACTCCGTATCCGAAGAGCGCGAAGTCACCCAGACAAGGGTCGTCCGGGAAAATTTCCTTGAATGCGTCCGTGATTTCCCTCGCGGTGACTATATCCTTCTGTTTTCTTTTGGTCAGCCCGTTGGCGACTGCCTGTTCATATACGTGGACATCCAGGGGGATAATGAGTTCCTTCTTGTCCGTGTCCGTCCAAAGTCCGAGGTCCACCTTTCCGTCGTCCCTGACCATCCAGCGCCTCATCATATTTATCTTTTTGTTGGCGGCTTTAAGGTCCGATTTCTGTCTGAATATGGTGGTTCTCATTTCGTCCTGGGTGAGTGACTCCAGGCTGCCGTGCCAGCTGTACCATTCTTTCAGGCGTTTGCAGATTCTGGCAGTATCACTCCACTTGACGGTGCGGTGTACACTGCTGTCATCATCTCTCCAACAGCCTGAGTTGACATATTCGTATGGCTGCCAGCCCATCTCGTCGAAGAGCCTTTCGCAGTCCCTGAGTATGACAGAGCGTCTGCCCCATGCAAAGTGGGCAGCAAAGACTGCGGCAATCTCCACGTCCTGAAGCACGGCCCGCCCCTCCCTCATTCTGGCTTCGAATTTCTTCGGGAATGAGATTGGGTCTTCAATGAAATATTGTGGGTCGTTGAATTTTTCGGCCCACAATATCATTTTCTCCTTTGTCCTGGCGTCCATAAAGACTATTTCTCAGGAATGTTCTCAAGAACAGCCTTGAGGAAGTCCCAAGCCTTCTGAACAGAAGGTATGTTGGCCCTTTCGTCAGGAGAGTGAGGGCTCATGAGGGTAGGTCCCATCGATACCATATCCCAGTCAGGGTATGCTCCGCTGAGGATACCGCACTCAAGACCTGCGTGTATGGCCATCACCTTAGGCTCTACGCCGTACATATCCTTGTAAACTGCCTTCATTGTATGGAGTATAGGGGATGCGCTGTTCGGAGCCCAGCCTGAATAGCCACCTGAGAGCTCCACCTCTGCTCCTGCAAGTTTGAATACGGAAGTGAGCTTGGTGGCGAGGTATGCCTTTCCTGTGTCAACCGAGCTTCTGAGGAGGGACTTGACTGTGAATTCGCCCTTCTCAATCTTGACCATAGCCATATTGTTGGATGTCTCAACGAGTCCCGGCATAGCGTCGCTCATTCTGTCTACACCGTCAGGGCAGGCGAGTATGGCTCTTATGAATCTGAGGGCAGCAGCATCCTCGACATACTTGCAATCCTCATCGTGGTCGCAAACTTCGCCTTCTTTTTCAACGTAAGGCTTGAAGATGAATTCTGCATCAGGGTCGGTGGCAGCGTGCTCGTTCTTTACTTCGGCAGCGACTCTGTCCACTATTGCCTTGGCTTCTTCGATTCTGTCCTCAGGTACATAGAGTGTGGCGAATGCCTCGCGAGGGATGGCGTTTCTAAGGGTTCCGCCTTCAAGGTCTATAATCTTGACTCCGGCTTCCTCGAGAAGAGGAAGGAGAACTCTTGCTGCGACTTTATTGGCATTGCCCCTGCAGAGAATGATGTCCATTCCGGAGTGACCGCCCTTGAAGCCTTTGACAGCGAGTTCGTAGCAGGCATATCCGCTTTCCGGTGCAGGCATTTTCTCGTATGATGCTTTGGCGGTGGCATCGAGACCTCCGGCACAGCCTACGTAAAGCTCTCCTTCAGTCTCGGAGTCGAGGTTGATGAGTATTTCTCCCTGGAGTATGCCCGGCTCGAGGGCGCGTGCTCCTGTCATTCCGGTTTCCTCATCGTAAGTGACGAGAACCTCGATAGGACCGTGCTTCACTTCAGGGCTTTCGATGGCTGCCATTGCCATTGCCACTCCGAGTCCGTTGTCGGCTCCGAGTGTGGTGCCCTTGGCCTTTACCCATTCTCCGTCAATCCAGGTCTCAATAGGGTCTTTCTCGAAGTCGTGAACCTTGTCGGCATTCTTCTGAGGAACCATATCCATATGTCCCTGAAGCACGACTCCCTTTCTGTTTTCATAGCCTGGAGTCGCAGGCACGCGCAGAATTACATTGCCGGTTTTGTCGGTGAATGATTCTATGCCACGCTCCCTGCCCCAGCCGAGAAGGTATTCCCTGATTTTTTCCTCGTGCTTTGAAGGACGAGGAATTCTTGTGATTCCGTAAAAGTTCGTCCAAACTGATTTTGGCTCTAAGTCTTTGATGCTCATAGTATTATCTGTATGATTAGTTTATTGTTTCCATCTTTTGTGCGACCAGAGGTAGTTCCAAGGCTGGGCTTCTATGTCCTTCTGGAGCAGGGCATAGTACTTTTCCATAATTTCGCCCGGGTCCATTTCAGAGGCGTTGTCACATATGGTTTCGTAGCTCATCCTGTAGTGACCTCTTCTGACGGATTCGAACCTGAGATATACAACGCTCATGCCAAGCTTATGGGCCAGGCTGGCTCCTCCTGTCATAGCGTAGGTCTTCTGATGCATGAAGTCCGGTATTTCGTGCCTGGTGGCTTCCTTATACGGGAACTGGTCGGTTGGGAAGACATAGACCAGTTTGTCGTTCTTGTGCTGCAGAGCGTGTCTGAGTATTCTTGTAGAGTCAATGTATCCGTCAAAGCCTTTGCTGAGAAGGGGAGCGCATCTGTTTATGGCGAAGACTTCGTTCCAGAAGGAATTGCTCAGTTTCTTATATACGACCCTCACTTTGTCCTCTCGTATAGCGGGGGTGAATCCTTCAGGGAGGTAGCCGAACCAGCCTCCGAGCAGCTCCCAATTTCCGCAGTGGGAGGTGAGTATTATCATTCCATTGCCTTTATCATATGCTTGGGCCAATTCAGGAGTGAAGACGGTTTCGCACAGGTCAGCCTTCCTTAGCTTTTGGTAGTCGGTACAGCCGGAGAATTTAACAGTTTCCGCGAAGATTTCACCCAAATGGCGGTAAAACTGTTTTTTAAGCTCTTTCAATTCCGAGTATTTCTTGTCTGGAAAGGACCTGGCAATGTTCACTGTGACAACGTCCTCCCTGTATCCGAAGATGTGGAGGGCAATCCAGCTGAATATATCGGACACGGCGTAGTGGAAGCGTAGCGGAAGCTTGGAAAGCAGGCGCATCAGGGCCACGACAAGTTTTACGGAATACTTTTTCATTATCCAAAGTTAATGAATTTTTATTTCAATTTGACAAATTGTCTTTTCTTTCCTACATTTGTTTGCTTACTGAAATCAAATCAACAAAATAACTATAGCTATTATGTTCAAGAACCATCCTAAAGGTCTCCTAGCAGCTGCGCTCAGCAATATGGGCGAGCGCTTCGGTTATTACATTATGAATGCCGTCCTGGTGCTTTTCCTCTGTTCCAAGTTCGGTATTCCCGATGAGAAAAGTGCTCTCATCTATTCATTCTTCTATTGCGGTATCTACGTGTTGAGCCTTGTCGGAGGTATCATCGCCGACCGCACCAGGAATTACAAGGGCACCATCCAGTCCGGTCTCATCATTATGGCCTTGGGATATGTCTGTCTCGCGATTCCTATCACAGCCACTTCGATGAACACTTCGTGGCTCCTGCCTTTCACCTGCATGGCTCTCTTCCTCATCGCCTTCGGAAACGGTCTTTTCAAGGGCAATCTCCAGGCAATGGTGGGACAGCTTTATGACAATTTCGAAGCTGAAGCTGCCAAGAAGGGCCCTGAGGCTCTCGCTAAGGCTAAGGGTCAGCGTGACTCCGGCTTCCAGATCTTCTACGTTTTCATCAATGTCGGAGGTCTCATCGCTCCTTTCGTTGCCCCTCTCCTCCGCAGCTGGTGGCTCAAGTCGCACGATCTTATGTACAATGCCGGATTGCCGTCACTCTGCCATCAGTATATTGACAATGGTGGCAATCTTGCAGCTGAGCAGCTCGAGAACCTGAACAATCTCGCACAGCAGGTAAGCCTCAACGGAAGCGCTGTTGTCAATATGGACTTCTGCCAGAACTATCTCCAGATTTTCAATGAGGGTGTGCACTATTCGTTCATTGCATCTGTTGCTGCAATGATTATTTCTCTCACCATATTCCTTCTTACCAAGAAAGGTCTTCCAGAGCCTGCAAAGAAGTCTTCTGCAGAAGTCGTGGGCTATACTCAGGAGGAAAAGATTGCTATGGCGAAAGAAATCAAACAGCGTATGGCAGCTCTCTTTGCTGTGCTCGGAATCTGTATTTTCTTCTGGCTTTCATTCCACCAGAACGGACAGTCGCTGTCTCTCTTTGCGCGTGACTTCGTGAAGACCGATGCCATTGCTCCTGAAATCTGGCAGGCTGTGAATCCTTTCTTCGTGATTGTCCTTACTCCTATCATTATGGCCATCTTCTCGGCTCTCAGCCGCAGGGGCAAAGAAGTATCGACCCCTCGCAAGATTGCCATCGGTATGGGTATCACCGGAGTTGCCTACCTCTTCCTTACCCTCGTTTCACTCGTAAACGGGTGGCCTTCAGGTGAGGCTTTCCGTCTTATGCCTGTTGCTGCCGCTGAGGGTATGAAAGCAGGTTGGTGGGTGTTGATTCTTACATACTTCTTCCTTACCGTGGCTGAGCTTTTCATATCACCACTTGGACTGTCATTCGTTTCGAAGGTCGCTCCTAAACATATGCAGGGCCTTTGCCAGGGCCTCTGGCTCGGTGCCACCGCGATTGGAAACCTCTTCATCTTCGTAGGACCAATTATGTATAATGCTTGGCCTATCTGGAAGTGCTGGACCGTATTCCTTGTAATCTGCCTTGTCGCTATGAGTGTGATGCTGGGCATGGTAAAGTGGCTTGAGAAGATTACAAAAGCGTAATTATCGATTGCCAAAGCTTAAACTATCATATGTTCAAGAATCAACCTAAAGGTCTTTTTGCCTTAGCGCTTGCCAATACAGGTGAGCGCTTTGGCTATTATACAATGATCGCTGTCTTCTCGCTCTTCCTGAGCGCGAACTTCGGACTTACTGAGGGACAGGCTGGCACGATTTACAGTGTCTTCCTGGCTCTTGTCTATCTGTTCCCTCTCGTTGGAGGCGCTTTTGCCGATAGGTTCGGGTACGGAAAAATGGTCACCATTGGTATTGTGGTGATGTTTATCGGTTATCTGATTATGTCAATTCCTCTCGGAGGGGACCTTTTCGCTCTTATCGTGATGGTGATTGCATTGCTCCTCATCAGCTTGGGTACGGGTTTATTCAAGGGCAATCTTCAGGTGATGGTAGGCGATTTGTACAACGATCCGGCTTATGAGAGCAAGAGGGATTCAGGTTTCTCCCTTTTCTATATGGCTATCAATATCGGTGCTCTTTTCGCTCCAACTGCCGCCGTCGAGATTAAGAAATGGGCTGAGTCTATCGGCTTCTCCTCAAATGATGCATATCACTTCTCGTTCGCGGTTGCTTGCGTGTCGCTGATTCTTTCCATTGCTATATATTATGCCTTCAGAAAGACCTTCATACACGTTGAGGGCGGAAAAGCTGCAGCTGGTGTGAAGGAGGAGCCGGTCAAGGAACTGAGTCATGAGGAGACAAAGAACAGAATAGTCGCATTGCTCTTTGTGTTCGCGGTAGTGATTTTCTTCTGGATGGCTTTCCAGCAGAATGGATTGACTCTCACCTTCTTCGCAGACCAGTTTACGGCGAAGACCAGTTCCGGCATACAGAGTATGCTCTTTGACGTGGTCAATCTCGTGATGGTCATTGTCATAGTCTTTGCATTCACCTTTGTCAAGTCGAGCGAGACAGTCAAGGGGAAGTGCATTTCCGTTGCTGCGATTGTTGCTGCGATTTCTGTCCTTGTGTGGAAATACTTCCGTCTCGAGGATTCCATCGAGTTGAGCGCTCCTATTTTCCAGCATTTCAATGCTTGCTTTGTGATTCTGCTTACTCCTTTGAGCCTTGCCTTTTTCGGAAGGCTTGCCGAGAAGGGCAAGGAGCCGTCTGCGCCGAGGAAGATTGCCTATGGCATGCTGGTGGCCGCTGTAGCTTACGGAGTGATGGTTTTGGGCTCAATCAGTCTCAATACTCCTGACGCTCAGAAACTTGCAGGCGAGGCTGGAACCTTCGCTTCTCCTAACTGGCTCATAAGTACATATCTGATTATGACTTTCGGTGAGCTCCTGCTTTCTCCTATGGGCATTTCATTTGTGTCCAAGGTGGCGCCTCCTAAGTACAAGGGACTTATGATGGGCGGTTGGTTCGTTGCTACGGCTATTGGCAACCTGCTGGTTCAGATCGGCGGTTATCTCTGGGGCTCACTACCGCTCTGGCTTGTTTGGGCAGTGTTTGCAATACTCTGCGTCATTTCTGCAATCTTTATGTTCGCTATGATGAAGAAGATAGAGGCTGCTACCGAGTAGTGATTGATTGCTTTGTGTTTGACACTCTTCCTTGGAACGGTGTCTTTCGCTCAGACCATCAAGGTTTCAGGAACAGTTACCGATTCTTCCAATGAACCGGTGATTGGCGTTTCTGTTCTGGTCAAGGGTACCACTACCGGTACTTCAACCGATCTCGATGGAAAATATGAACTCACAGTCCCAAGCGGTGCCACTGTGGAGTTCTCTTGCATTGGCTATATCAGCCAGACTTTCAAGGCAGCTCCCGTTATTGACGTTGTCCTTCAGGAGGATACTGAATTCCTCGATGATGTTGTCGTTACGGGTTATATGACAGAGAAAAAGAAGGACCTTACAGGTTCAGTCGCTGTCGTAAAGATGAAGGAAGTTGCAGATATTCCTACAGGTAATGTGATGACAGCCCTCAATGGCCGTGTGGCTGGTATGAACGTTACCTCCGACGGTACACCTGGTGGACAGGGAACATCTTCCCTCATCCGCGGTACCACTACCATCAACAACTCTTCTCCTCTTTATGTCATTGATGGTGTTATGACCCGCGCCGATATCGGTACCATTGTCAACAGCAATGATATCGAGTCAATGCAGGTGCTCAAGGATGCGGCTTCCGCTGCTATCTATGGCGCTCAGGCTGCAAACGGTGTCATCATCATTACCACAAAACAGGCAAAGGAAGGTGTCATCAAGGTTGATTTCAACACTACTATGTCCCTTCAGGTAGCCCGCAGAGGCATTCCTCTTATGAATGCTCAGCAGTGGGGAGATGTTTACTGGGCAGCTTACAAGTATGATTTCGGTACTACACCTAAGTCTATTCTTTACGGTGACGGTCCTACTGCACAACTCAAGCTCGGTCAGCCATATTGGGAGAAAGACGGTGTAAAGATGCTCATCTCAGATACTGACTGGTTCGGAGAGTCATATCGTCCAGCTCTTATGCAGACTTACAGCCTCTCGCTCTCAAAGGGTAGCAAGGACCACGTTTCTTCACTCAGTCTCAATTATATGGACCAGGACGGTACATTGAAGAATACCGATTACAAGTCATTCGGTACCAGATACAATTCTGAATACCGTTTCTTTAATAACAAGCTCAAGATCGGTGAGTCTCTCAACGTTACTTACTGGACTCAGCACAAGAAGCCGAGAGGATATGAGGCTATCGAGAGACAGATTATTGCCCAGCATCCTGCACAGGCCATCTACGCTACAGACGGCACTTATGGCGGAGCTGACGTAGACCTCCTCGGAAGCCGCCAGAATATCAGAAGATACATTGACAATGAGGCCAATAACATCTTCAAGAGCTGGCGTATCTTCGGAAACGCTTACATTGACATCACTCCTGTCAAGGGCCTTGTCCTCCGTTCAAATTTCGGTGTGAACTACAATCCTGATTACTCGAACGAGTTCACTCCTGCTTGGGACGAGCATACCCGTTCATATTCTGAAAGCGCCCTCGATATCCAGATGACCGAGACTCTCGAGTGGGTATGGACCAATACTGCCACCTATTCTTTCAACAAGGGTATCCACAATGCAACCTTCCTCCTCGGTACCGAGGCCAAGAAGAACCGCGTCGACCTTCTCAGAGCGCAGGCTACCGGTTTCGCAATGACATCGCGCGACTATGTTTACGTAGATGTTGCTGAAGGCACAAAGACTTCTTCAAACAATGCCAATATCTACGCGATGACCTCATATTTCGGTAAGGTCAACTATACTCTTGCTGACAAGTATCTCTTCTCTGCAACTATACGCCGCGATGCTTCTTCTCGTTTCGGCAAGCAGAACAATGCAGGTATTTTCCCTTCAGCATCACTCGGTTGGAAGATCAGCAACGAGAACTTTATGGCAAATACCAAGAACTGGCTCTCAGACCTCAAATTCCGTGCTTCATGGGGTATCAACGGTAATGACCAGATTAACAATACCGCTACCTATTCAATTTACAGTGTGAACATTTGGAACGGTAGCTACAACCTCAGCGGTGACAATTCCACCCTTTCTTCAGGTGCGGTTCGTACCCAGTCAGGTAACCCTCTTCTCCGTTGGGAGCAGACTGAGCAGCTCAATCTCGGTATCGATGCAGGCTTGTTTGATAACAGACTCACCTTCTCGGCAGACGTTTACAACAAGAATACCACCGATATGCTTTACCAGGTTCCTGTCGCAGCTATCGTAGGTGAAGGTGGAGCTTCATTCCAGAACTGCGCTTCGATGAACAACAAGGGTTTCGAGATTGTCGCTGGCTGGAAGAATGTACATGGTGACTTTAGCTATGACATCTCTGCAAATGCAGCTGCATACAAGAATAAGATTACCTATCTTCCTGAAGATTTGTACTATACCTATGGTTGCGGTAACCAGGCTGCAGGCATTTCCAACGTAGGCCTTCCATACGGAGCTCTTGTCGGTTATGTTGTTGACGGTCTCTTCCGCACTCAGGCTGAGGTAGACGAGTACAAGAGCAAGTATGATGTGAAGTACGGTACTCCTGGTATTGGCCGCCTTAGATATGCAGATGTCAACAATGACGGTATCATCAATACTTCTGATCAGGCTTATATCGGAACCAACAATCCTAAGCTCAGTTTCGGTCTCAATTTCTCAGCAAACTACAAGGGTTGGGACTTCTCAATGTTCTTCAGCGGTATGATACGTGACGCATACAACTCGTCAAAGCTCTATACAGATTTCTTCCCGCTCGGAGAGGGTCTCGGAAACCACTCAACAAGGCTTCTTGATGCTGTCAAGGGCTATGAGGATTTCATCAAGACCGGTACATACACCTCTGACTATGCTGCCGTATCCACTATCGATACCAACAAGGAAGGTGTTCAGAACAGCTGGTACGTAGAGAACGGTTCTTATATCAAGATGAAGAACCTTGTTGTAGGTTATTCACTTCCTCAGACCGCACTCAACAAGATTAAAGCTAAGTCTGCAAGGGTATATCTCCAGACTCAGAACCTCTTCACCATTACCAAGTACACAGGACCTGATCCTGAGTCTCTCGGATATCCTTATCCAAACTCATTCAACCTTGTTGCCGGCCTTAACATCGGATTCTAGTTTGACTTAATTACGTACGAAGATTATGAAATTCAGATATTTTCTTTTAGGAGCCGCACTTGTTGCATCGCTTTCAAGCTGTAACGAGAAGGAATTCCTCGATATTATGCCACAGGGTTCGTTGAATGACGGCGTAATGGCTTCAAGCGAGGGTCTTCCTTATCTTCTTAATGCTGCTTATTCTGCACTTGCAGGCCCGAATACCACTTTCGGAGCTATGGGTGCTCCTGTTAATCACTGGCTTGAAGGTGAGCTTCGTGCCGACAATGCCTACAAGGGCGGTGGCGGTCCTTCGGACAATGCAGGATTCCACAATATGGAAACCTATGTTGTCGATGCTACACATGGCACACCAAACAACATCTGGGTTGCTCTCTACAATTCTGTAAAGCGTACCAATTCAGCACTGCAAGTACTTGCTACTGTTGACGCTGACAAGGTCCCTGAGAAGGAGACTTATGTGGCTGAGATGCGAGCTCTCAGGGCTCACTACTATTTCGAGCTTGTCCGTCACTTCAACAAGATAGTCTGGATTGACGAGACAGTACCTGAGAAGGAGTATATCAATATCAAAAACGATGAATACACCAGAGACGAGTTGCTTGGTATGATAGCCAAGGAATTCGAGGCGGCTGCAGCTGTTCTTCCTGAGTCTTTCAAAGATGCAGGCCGTGTCAATAAATATGTTGCAAAGGCATACGCAGCCAAGGTTTATCTCTACAAGGCATATCGTCAGGACGAGAGCAATCATAAGATTGTATCCATTGACAAGGCTGATATGGAGAAGGTGGTTACGCTCACCGGTGAAGTTATTTCAAGCGGCAGATATGGCCTCTTTGAGGATTTCCAGATGCTTGATATGGTAGCTCACGAGAACGGAAAGGAGTCTATTTTCGCTATTCAGTATTCTACCAATGACGGTGCTACCATGCAGCTCCCTTGGGCATACTCCGGTGTAGGTCACGTAAACTGGAGCGCACTTCTCAATACTCCTAAGGGCCCTTACAACGGTGACGACTTCTTTAAGTCCAGCCAGGATCTTGTCAATGCCTTCCAGACTGGTAAGGACGGACTTCCTCTTCTTGACGGTTCTTGGCAGACACGTGACTACGACATTGTCGAGGAAAAAATTATGGATGACGGTAGCAAGAGATATACCAACACTCATATCGATTCACCTGTTGACCCACGCATCGACTTCATTATCGGTCGTATAAATGTGCGCTGGAAGACTTATACCGTTGAGCCTGTTACTGCACTCTGGTACAGAGATTTCAACTCTTACGGTTATCACTTTGTAAAGCGCTTCCTCGTTTCTCCAGATTCAGGAGATCTTGCAACTACCTATCCTTGGGGTAACTCAGCTCTCAACTATCAGATTATCCGTTACGCTCACGTTCTCCTCTGGAGAGCAGAAGCTCTTATTGAGCTTGGCAGGGCAGATGAGGCAAGACCTATCATCAATCAGATACGTAATAGGGCGAAGAACAGCCCGTATGTTACTGCATTTGTTGATCCTAAGTTCCCTGATGCTGTAAATATCGATGGATATTGCGGTAACTATGTTATCAACGAATATCCTGCAGCTGGCTGGAATCAGGAAGTAGCGAGAAAGGCTCTCCGTCACGAGACCCGTATCGAGTGCGCACTTGAGGGTGAACGTATGTTCGACCTCGTCCGCTGGGGCATCGCTGCCGAGACTATGAACAAGTACTTTGAAGTTGAGCAGAGCAAGAGAGTTTACTACAAGGGCGTCAAGTTCGTTGCCGGCCGTGATGAGTATCTCCCTATTCCTCTCACCCAGTACAATCTCTCGAAGGGAGCATATACCCAGAACCCTGGTTACGCTGCATTTTAATTGATTTTTCCTAAATTTGAAGGATATGGGCGGCCAAGTCTGACCATATCCTTTTTTTGAAAAACATTATGAAACGTTTTTGCATCTTGATTGTTCTGTTACTGACATCGTTCTTCGCCTTCGCCCAGCCGGGAGGACCTGCTCCCATTGATACTGTAAAACTTTGGCCCGACGGAGCTCCTAATGCATTTACAATTCCTGGTCCTGATTCAGGGTTTATTGTATTCCGGGCTCACGAATACGAGGAGGCGTTCCTTGAGGTCTATCCCGCAAAGAATCCTAACGGACTTTGTGTGATTATGTGCCCTGGAGGTGCGTACATTATGGAGTCTCAGACTTATGAAGGACGTGATATGAAGGACTGGTTCAATGCCAGAGGCATTACTTACTGTATGCTTCAGTACCGTCTTCCTGTCGGTCATCACGAAGTCCCTCTCAGCGATGCCGAGCAGGCAATGAGAGTAATGAGAGCCAAGTCGAAAGAGCTGGGAATCACCAAGATAGGCATTGCCGGTAATTCAGCTGGCGGTCATCTCGCGGCTTCATTAGCCACTATGTACAGCAGTCCGGAGACCAGACCTGATTTCCAGTTTCTGATGTATCCGGTTATCACGATGGAGGAATCGTTTACCAATCAGCTTTCACGGGATGCACTACTCGGAAAGAATCCGTCTCAGGAGCTGGTGGACAAATACAGCTGTGAGAAGAATGTCACTGAAGACACTCCTCCTGCATTCATCTTCCTCTGCTCAGATGATACCGCTGTGCCTCCTGCAAACAGTCTCAGGTACTATGAGCAGTTGATCAATCACGGAGTCTCAGCGACAATGCATATCTATCCGAGCGGTGGACACGGTTTCGGATGGCAGGATTCTATGATATATAAAGCCAGTTGGGTAAGAGATCTTGAAGACTGGCTCCGTTTGGTTGTAGAAAAATTATAAACCCATATAATATGAGAACTAAAACACTAATTGCAACAGCTGCGGGTATCTTGCTTTCAGCAGCTGCATCAGCCCAGGTGAATCACCACGCTTCTTGGCTCAAAGATGCAGTGGTTTATCAAATATACCCGTCCTCTTTCCAGGATTCTGACGGAAACGGAATCGGAGATATCCCGGGTATTATCTCTCGCTTGGACTATATAAAGTCAATAGGAGTATCAGCCATTTGGATGAATCCTGTATTCGTTTCAGGCTTCACTGATGGCGGATATGATGTAATTGACTTCTATAAAATTGATCCTCGCTTCGGAACCAACTCCGACCTTGTAGAGCTTGTGAACCAAGCACATGCACGCGGAATGAAGGTCATTCTTGACCTCGTGGCCGGCCATTCTTCAGACCAGTGCGAATGGTTCAAGCAGTCAAAGGAGGCTGATCCGAATCTCAGATACAGCGACTACTATATCTGGCCATCGTTCAAGCCTGAAATCAAGAATGAGCAGAATCTTGCAGGCAAGACCGACTATGCCCAGTTGATGAATTCGATGAACAATATTGTCAATAAGTTTGTGGCGAGTGATGCTCCTCGCGGACCATATTATGTGAAGAATTTCTTTGATACCCAACCTGCGCTTAATTTTGGTTTCGCAAATCCTGATCCTGAACATCCTTGGGAGCAGGCAGTTGATGCACCAGGACCTATGGCAATGCGCCGCGAGCTCAAGAATATCATCTCTTTCTGGATGGACAAGGGTGTTGACGGCTTCCGTGTCGATATGGCAGCAAGCCTTGTCAAGAACGACTTTGACAAGTCAGCTACAATTAAGCTTTGGAAGGAAGACCTTTCCAAGTGGTTCAAGGAGACTTATCCTGAGGGACTCCTCATTGCTGAATGGTTCAATCCTGAACAGTCAATCGAGGCGGGCTTCGATGTCGATTTCTTTGCTCACGACGGCAAGTACAACTTCTCGACTCTCTTCTTCAATACCGACCGTCAGGGCAAGTCTCAGCCTTGCTGGTTCGAACTTGAGGGTAGGGGAGAACTCAAGACCTGGTACGATCTCTACTCTTATCAGTACAATGCCGTTAAGGGCAAGGGCTATGCCAGCCTTCCAACCTCTAACCACGACTTTAACAGACCGGCTGCCGCAGCCAGAACCACACTCGAGCAGGAGAAAGTTTATATGACATTCTTCCTTACTATGCCGGGCGTTCCTTTCATTTATTATGGTGATGAAATCGGTCTTAAACAGCAGTTCGGACTCCCATCTGTTGAGGGTTCTATGATGCGTTCAGGAACAAGAATTCCTATGCTTTGGGATTCAAGTGACAATGCCGGATTCTCAAGCGCTCCAATTGAGAAACTCTATATACCACAGGATCCGGATCCAAACCGCAATACTGTTGAAAAGTCTGAGAATGACCCTAACTCGCTTCTCAACTATACCAGAACCCTTATCCAGCTTCGCAAGGACAATCCTGTCATAGGCGCGGATGCTGATTGGAGACTTGTCAATGGTCTGGAGACTCCATATCCTATGGTTTATGAACGTACTCTCGGCTCTGAGAAGTGCATCATAGTGCTCAATCCTACAGCCAAGAAAGTGACAACCCAGATCGAGTTCCAGGGCAAGACTCCTGAGATTATCGGTGGCAGTTATACCAAGGCAAGCTATAAGTCAAATGCAAAGAAGGGTATTGACACCATCACACTCTCTCCTGTCTCTGCAATCATTTACAAGTACTAATTCCGGAATCAAGCCTCATTATGAAAGAACAACTTGTTATTGGTATGGGAGAAGCCCTTTGGGATGTGCTCCCATCAGGAAAAAAGATGGGCGGTGCCCCTGCCAATTTTGCTTATCACGTATCGCAGTTCGGTATTGACAGTGTCGCAGTCAGCGCACTTGGTGACGATGAACTCGGAGCAGAACTTCTCTCCGAGTACGCAAAGGTAGGCCTCGCAGTTTCAATGGAAAAACTATCTTATCCGACTGGAACTGTCCAGGTGAGTGTGGACGAGAGGGGAATTCCTTCATATGACATCTGCCAGGGTGTTGCTTGGGATAATATTGCCCTGAATGATGAGCTGAAGGCTTTGGCGCAGAAAGCTACGGTCGTGTGCTTCGGCTCTCTCGCACAAAGAAACAAATGCTCACGAGACACCATCAATGCTTTTATTGACCTTATGCCGGCTGATGAAGAGCATCTCAAGGTCTTTGACATCAATCTTCGTCAATCCTGGTATTCCAAGGAAGTCATCGAAAATTCGCTTCACAAGTGCAATATCCTGAAGATTAATGATGATGAACTCGTCATTGTTAAGGAGCTTCTTGATATTCAGGCAGAAGGACAGAAAGCTGTATGTCAGGCTCTCATTGATATGTACGCCCTAAGGATGGTCATTCTGACCTGTGGTGAAAAAGGTAGTTTCGTTCTTGCGGCTGACGGATGTGAGTCATGGATGGATACTCCAAAGGTTGAGGTTGTCGATACTGTCGGAGCCGGTGATTCGTTCACTGGCGCATTCGTAGCATCATTGCTCTCCGGAAAGAGCATTAGAGATGCCCACAAGCTCGCAGTGGATGTGTCGGCATATGTCTGCACTCAGGCGGGCGCAATGCCTGTGCTTCCGGAAGAATTGAAACACTTGTAATAAGGGCATTATAAAAAGTCTTTATTTGTAGTTTCATTGTCAATCCTCGCGGCTGTTTCCTGCAAGCTTTCTCAATTATTGAAAACCAAAAGAGGCCGACCCCAAAAGGGCCGGTTTCTTACATTATATAGTGTGATGATGAGTTGTCGGAAGGCTCTGACAGAGTTCCGCTCCGCAGGAGTGGGAGGGATTTAGTTTTCCGTTGTTATCCTCCTGAACTTCTCCTCTCCCCCAAAAAAACAGAAGCTGACCTATAAAATTCATATAAATACGCCTTATACCCCGCTACTTTTATGAATTTTATAAGTATTGGCCTTGCTCCAGTATATATTCGCGTTCGGATAAGGTCGGTGAAGCTTTTCCGATCGTGAGATTCGAAGACTATGAGAAACCAAATGCTTAATCATCTCTCTAAGATTTTTCTTGTGGCAGATCTTGTCACAAATTGCTTGCTTGTTATCACTGTTTGCTTTCTTGTGTCCTGCAGCGGATCCGACCACTTTTCCGAAACTGTAGGAAATGATGGATTAAAGTATGAGCAGACCATTCTGATCAGCAATCTGATAGATGTGAAGAGGCAAGAAACCAAGGCTTCACTTGGCAGGGTCTCAGATATAACAGGAATCAAGTGCCTCGATATCTTTGTATTCGATGATGACGAGCTATCGAGAATTGATTCATATATACATTATGAGCTGCCTCAGGGTCCTTACCAGAGAATCAGTTCGGGCAAAGGTGACAAACATCTTGTAGTTCTGGCCAATGTAGCCAGGACATATATTAATCCTTTAAATATCAGAAATCTTGAACAATTGGAGAGTCTGAGATACAGTCTTAAGGATGAGGACCCATCCTTTCCGGTAATGAGCGGTGAAGCATGGTTCTTGTCCGGTGAGCAGGAAACTATCAACGTACATCTTTCCCCTTTAATCTCGAATATATGCTTGGATTTCGTTAAAGTGAACTTTTCCGGGCGAGGCTACAAGAGCCGTACACTTGAGAATGCCAGTGTTTATCTTACCAATGTCTCGGGAAGTGCAGAGATACTCAGAAACGATGGATTCAGGCTGAACGAGCTAGTGAATGCCAGCCGTCTGGATGAATCATACCTTAGCACCATGAGGCATCCGGAGATGTTGTACAGCCGTTTTACTCCGGGACAGTGGAAGGCGGTGAACCTGTATTGTTACCCAAATGACATAGCTGAAGGTGTCCTGGGTAGCGAAAATACGAGACTTGTGGTGCAAGGAGATATAGACGGAAGCACATATTACTACCCTATTGAGATTAATCAGGAGGGCTTCGGTTACAGCGGAGGGCCTTTGGGGGTCGGGCGTGCTGTTAAGTATAGCTATTCCTTGACCATCACCCGGAAGGGCAGCAGTTCACCTGATACTCCATTGCCACCGGAAGAAGAAGTGAAGACAGGCAGGATTGAGCTATTTCCCGGGCAGTTCATCACTGGCAAGGATGGGGACAAAGTCCATATCTGGTGCGAGCTCTATCCTCATGATACTCCCCTGGATATCTGCATTGACGATTTGGAGTACGACGTGGCTCGAGGTATCTACAGCTACGAGATTGACGAAGACGGGCACGGGGTGACATTGACCCTATTGGGCAATGGCTCGGGTATGTTCACGATTGATGCTGGTCCACCAATAAACCAGGGATTCCTCGTGATAGTGGTTGTCAATCCGTAGTGACAGTGAAAAATAAAGGAGCCTATAGTTCGAAGACTGACTTAGCGGGGAACTTATGGTTGAAAGAATCCAGCAAGCTGGCACGGACAGCTTCATATTTATCTTGGGACATATTTACATCATTGATACATAATATTTTAGCCCTGGGGTTGATGATATTATCCCTAAGTTTGTCCGGACTTGATACAGCCAATGACAGGTGCTTTTTCGAGAGACGTTTCTGAATTACTGAGCCTGTAAAGTAGGCGTAATCGCAGAAAGCATAGTAATTGAAATTGTCCCTTGTACGGAGTTTGCTTATGCTGGCATTCAAAGCAGCTGCCTCACGGGCCCAAAGTTCCTCGCATTTGCTTTTCAGCAGGGGACTGCAGATATGCTGGGGGCGGAGATAAGTGACGAAGTGAGATGTTCCGGATGCTCTGCGGGCCAGTCTGTCCGAGTTTTTTACGTGTTTGTCGTACAGACTGTATGCCACATACATTGGACTGAGCTTCATGACAGCCTTGCCGTTTTTGAAGAAATCTTCTTCAGAACAGTCCATTACCGGGAAGAAATCATCATTGAAATATACGAATTCCTCACTCAGTCCTGGAATTCTGTGCATATACATCTCTATTGCGGTACTGTTGAATACAGGAAGATGTTTAGCTGGGATAATATCCTTGTGCAGTACAATATTGACTTTGCTTCTATTTACCCATTCCGGCACCTGAGTATCTCCTGAAACTATCAGATACACATTCTTGATGAAAGGAAGATGAATCTCAATGCCTCTGAGGAGGTATTTGAGTGTGCCCCAGTCACGGAAACGCTTGTCCATAAAGGTTTCCATTCCAACAGTGGCGATATAGTCTTTCTGCCACTCGGGGTCAAGACCGTTCACATAAGTAATGACTGCATCCATATTGTTAGGAAAGTTTTTGACGCCTGTGGATAATTCAATTATTGTGCGAGATAGTGCGCTGTATGAGTCTTGCCGGACTTTGCGAGATCCTCCGGCGTACCTTCGAATACTACCTGTCCTCCATCGTCACCTGCCTCTGGGCCAAGGTCAATTACCCAGTCTGCAGACTTGATTACGTCGAGATTATGTTCCACTACTATCAGTGAATGTCCTTTGGCCAGAAGGGAATCAAAGGCCTTCAGCAGCTTTTCAACATCATAGAAGTGGAGTCCAGTGGTTGGCTCGTCGAAGATGAAAAGTATGCTGTTGGAGGCTGCTGAAGTATTGTTGTTCAGACTCAAGGAAAGGAAGTATGCCAATTTGATTCTCTGGCTTTCACCTCCCGAGAGGGTGGACGAACTTTGGCCAAGTTTGATATAGCCCAGACCGACATCCACCAGTGGCTGAAGCTTTCTGACTATTGACTTTGCCAGGTCCTCCTTGCCAGCAGAAAAAAATTCAATGGCTTCATCAACGCTCATTTCCAGAACCTCGTAAATATTCTTGCCATTGTACCTGACTTCCAGAACATCCGGCTTGAAACGCTTTCCCCCGCACGACTCGCAAACCATAGTGACATCAGCCATGAACTGCATCTCGATTCTGACTATACCTTCACCCTGACAATCCGGACATCGGCCTCCTGTTTGATTGAAAGAGAAGTAGTTAGGGCCATAGCCATTAATCTTGGCATATTGTTGTTCGGCAAAAAGTTTGCGTATTTCATCATATACTTTAAGGTAGGTCACCGCATTTGAACGGCTGCTTTTACCTATCGGATTCTGGTCGACATACTCGATGCGCTTGATGCGATCAAGATTGCCGCTGAGACGGCGGAAGAGTCCCGGCTGATCTCCCGATTCATTGATACGGCGATAGAGCGCAGGATAGAGTATGTCTCCTACCAGAGAAGACTTACCGCTGCCGGATACGCCAGTCACGACCGTCAGCACTCCGAGCGGGAAACGAACGTCAATATTCTTGAGATTGTGCTCCATCGCACCTTCGACCTTGATGGAGTATTGCCACTCGCGCTTAGTGCGGAAATATCGCGGTCTGTTGCCGCAGATGTATTGCAAGGTCAGCGAGCGGCCAAGTTCCTCCTGTGAAAAACAGGAGGCAGCTGGAGTCTCAGTTGGGGCAATGGTGGAGGCCTGAGGCGTCGGGAGGGAGTTGAGACAGCCGGAGAAGACTATCTCGCCACCGTGAAGACCTGCTTTCGGCCCCATATCAATGAGAACATCGGCGGAGCGTATGATTTCTTCGTCGTGTTCCACTACTATCACCGTATTGCCAATGTCGCGGAGGCGTTTCAGGACGCTGATAAGGCGGTCGGTGTCGCGGGGGTGGAGTCCTATGCTTGGTTCATCCAATATGTACATTGAACCGACCAGAGAGGAGCCCAGGGCTGTCACAAGATTTATACGCTGGCTCTCTCCACCTGAGAGAGTATTGCAGGCACGGTTCAGGGTCAGATAGCCGAGTCCTACGTCATCTATACATCTCAAGCGCATAAGTACCTCATCCACAGGGCCTTTCACTATGGTTTGTTCATATTCATCCAGCTCCAGGCTGTTAAAGTAGTCTATGCATTGCATGATGTTCATACTCATCACCTCGTGTATGGTCTTGCCCCCGACCTTTACGTAGAGAGCTTCGCGGCGTAGGCGGCTGCCGTGACAATCGGTGCATACAGTGCGACCGGAGAAGCGGCTGAGCATGAATTTGTACTGTATCTTGTATTTCTGACTTTCTACCCAGGCGAAGAATTCATTGAGGCCAATAAGAGAGTCCTCCTCCCTTTCAGCCTTCACGCCATCCCAGATTCTGGCCCGTACTTCATCGGAAAGCTTGCAATAAGGCTCGAAGATAGGAATTCCGTAACGCTCTGATACTGAGATGAGATGGTCTTTGAACCAGCCCATTTTCTCACCTTTCCAGCAGGCTATGGCCCCGTCATATATGCTCAGGCTTTTGTCAGGAACGACCAGGTCTTCGCTTATGCCAATGATTTTGCCGAGGCCGCCGCAGGTCGGGCAGGCCCCCAGAGGGCTGTTGAAGCTGAAGAGGTATTCATCTGGTTTGCGGAAACTCATTCCGTCTAGTTCGAAACGGTTCACAAAACTGTGTAGCTCTCCGTCGAGACTTACCAGCATCTCCCCTTCCCCTTTGGTGAAGGCGGTGTTGATAGAGTCGATGAGACGGGCCCTGCTATCCTCATCGGCATCACCTCCCGCAAGCTTCAGACGGTCAACAAGGAGATAGAGCTGCTCCGGATAATTGCCGTTCTCTGCCTGCTGCATAACCTCTTCGATTCTGACGACATTGCCATCGTGGAAAAAGCGGGAATAGCCTTCTTCCTTAAGTTGGAGCATCAATTCGACCTTGTCCTCACGCTCCTTCCATCCGAGCTGTGACAGTATATACAGGATGTGGGGACGTCCATCGAGGATGAGGGACATAACGTCATTGACACCATGGCACCTCACTTCCCTGCCGCTGACGGGTGAGTAGGTGCGGCCTATTCTGGCGAAGATAAGTCGCAGAAAATCATATACTTCCGTAGTGGTAGCAACAGTCGAGCGGGGATTGCGCACATTGACTTTCTGCTCTATGGCAATTGCCGGCGGGACTCCGTCGATGGAATCTACATCGGGCTTGTTCATCCTTCCGAGAAACTGGCGCGCGTATGACGAAAGGCTCTCCGCAAACCTCCTCTGACCTTCCGCAAAAAGTGTGTCGAACGCGAGCGAAGATTTGCCCGAGCCTGAGATTCCGGTGATTACAACAAGCTTTCCGCGAGGGATTTCGACTGAAATGTTCTTCAGATTGTTAACCCTGGCTCCAGTGATTGAGATATTACCCTTGGTTTCGATTTCGGACCTTGCTTCCATCTTGGCAAATTTGATTGGAATGCAAAGATATGAAAAAGATTTTGCGTAAGTTTGCATAAAAGATGTTAGCTTATAAGAAACAATGAAAACTAAATCAATGTTAATGGCTATGGGTAGCACCGTTCTACTGGCTACAGGCTGTGCCGGAGATTCCGGAAAAGAAGAATTCAAATATCTGATTGACGAGTTTGCAGATATCAAGATAATGAGATACCAAGTGCCCGGTTGGGATGAACTCAGCCTTCAGCAGAAGGAATACGTTTACCATCTCGGTGAGGCAGCAAAATGGGGCAGGGACATCCTCTGGGACCAGAACTGCAGCTACAACCTGAGCATCAGAAGAAGCCTTGAGAACATTATCAAGAATTATAAGGGAGACCGCGAGTGTCAGGATTTCGCTGACTTTATGGTTTACGCAAAGAGAGTATTCTTCTCCAACGGAATACATCATCATTATGCTGAGGACAAGATTATTCCTGCTTGCAGCCGCGAGTATTTCCAGAGCCTGATGGAGGCTGTAGGAGACGGTGAGAAGTGTGCGGAACTGATGGATGTCATTTTCGACCCGAGCATACTTTCACAGCGCAAATCGACTGACAGTCAGGGAGATATAGTGGCACTTTCTGCCGTCAACTACTACGAGGGAGTGAGCCGCCAGGAGGTTGATGCTTTCTATGAGGCAATGGCTGACCCTAACGACCCGACTCCGATTTCCTACGGTCTCAACTCCAAGCTTGTCAAGGGGAGCGACGGCATCATCCGCGAAGAGAAGTGGATGATGGGCGGTCTTTACGGCCCTGCTATCAGCCGCATCGTCGAAGAGTTGGAGAAGGCTGCAGCTGTGGCGGAGAACGATGCCCAGAAGCAGTACATCGCCAGCCTCATCGAGTATTACAGGACTGGAGACCTCAAGCTTTGGGACAAGTACAATATTGAATGGCTCAGGGACAGCTTAGGCAAGGTTGACTTCATCAACGGCTTCATCGAAGATTACAATGACCCTCTCGCGAGAAAGGGCACCTGGGAGGGATTGGTCAATATCCGTGACGACGAAGCTTCGAAGAGAACTGAAATCCTGAGTGCCAACGCTCAGTGGTTCGAGGACCATTCGCCAGTGGACAAGCGCTTCAAAAAGGCTGAGGTCAAGGGAGTTACAGCCAAGGTAATCAATGCGGTCACTCTGGCGGGAGACGCATATCCGGCTACTCCTATAGGTATCAATCTGCCGAATGCCGATTGGATCAGGAGGGATTACGGTTCGAAATCCGTTACCATTGCCAATATCACTCACGCCTACGACTGCGCTGCGAATGAGGTTCCGAACAGTACACTCAGCGAGTTCGCCTGGGACGAAGAGGAAATTGCCTTCGCCAAGAAGCACCTGGCCGTTACTGATGAGATTCATACCGACCTTCACGAGTGCCTTGGACACGGCTCGGGACAATTGCTCCCTGGCACATCGCCTAATGCCCTCGGCGAGTACAGTTCGACTCTTGAGGAGACTCGCGCGGACCTCTTCGGTCTTTACTATTGCGCAGACCCTAAGCTGGTCGAGCTCGGCATATTGCATGACAAGGAAGCTTATAAAGCCCAGTATACCAACTACATACGCAACGGTATTATGGTTCAGTTCACCAGGGTTGAGCTCGGCCGTCCGAATACCGAAGCGCATATGCAGAACAGAAAGCTGATTGCGGAGTGGTGCTATGAGCACGGACGCGAGGGCAATGTCATTGAGAAAAAGCAGAGAGACGGCAAGACCTATTTCGTGGTCAACGACTTCGAGGCACTGCGCGGCCTCTTCGGCGAGCTTCTCAAGGAGGTTCAGCGTATCAAGTCCGAGGGCGACTATGCTGCAGGCAAGGCACTTGTAGAGCGATACGCTGTCAATATTGACCCTGAGCTGCACAAGGAGGTTCTTGAGCGCTATGCCGCTTTGAATCTCAAGCCTTACGGAGGCTTTGTGAACCCGGAAATCGTCCCTGTTGTGAAAAACGGCAAGACCGTTGACTACGAAATCAGCTACACGGATGATTATCTTGGCCAGATGTTGAAGTATGGAGAAGAATATTCAGCACTATGACAAAAAGCTGATAAAGGATTTCAGATTCTATCTCAAGATTGAACGAAATCTATCCGAAAACACCGCCAGGGCCTATTCCAGTGACGTGGAGGCCCTGTTGGAGTTTGTCGGCAAGTCCTCCAGGGAGATAAGCACCGACGACATTGTCGATTATCTCGGCAGCGAGGAGAGGTCCAAGCGCTCGCAGGCAAGGTTCCTCAGTTCGATTCGTTCATTCTTCGACTGGCTGCTGATGGAAAAGGAAATCGAGAGCAATCCGGCCGAGGGCATCGCAGCTCCGAAGTTGGGGCGCTATCTGCCGGAAGTACTCTCCCCCGAGGAGATTGAGGCAATAATGGCATCGGTGCCTCTCAACAATTGGATGGGTCTGCGCGACCGCGCAATACTTGAAGTACTCTACGGCTGTGGACTGCGCGTGAGCGAGGTCGTAAACCTCCGCCTCTCCAACATCTACCGCGACGAAGGCATAGTCCGCATCATAGGCAAGGGCAATAAAGAAAGACTTGTCCCCATAGGCGAAATGGCTCTCAATGCTCTGGAGGCCTATCTGGAGGAAAGAATCGAGCCGGCAAAGGACTGCGCCGACTATGCGTTCCTGAATCGCGGGGGAAGGCAATTGAGCCGCATCTCAATGTTCAATATGGTCAAACGGCAGGCGATGCTGGCGGGAGTGAGGAAGGAGATCTCACCGCATACCTTCAGGCACTCGTTTGCTACTCATCTGATTGAGAACGGGGCTGATTTGAGGGTGGTGCAGGAGATGCTCGGCCACGAAAGCATACTCACCACCGAGATATATACCCACATAGACAAGACAACTTGGCAGAATACTATACTCAAACACCACCCCCGCGGGTGAGATATAGCTGAAAAATGCTATCTTTGCAGGATATGAGATGTTTCAAGAACAATGTATTAGCTATTGTGGCGCTGCTGGTCATCGCGGGATGCGATATTGGCTGCACCTGTGGGGGAGGCAAGGACAGAATCAAAGAATATGAGAGCGTAATGATCTTGTATTCAGATGGATACAATGACTTGATGTCATATTTGAAGGAAGATATCTTTGATCTTACCAAGGGATGGGTGCCGGACAAGAAGTCTGACAAGGCCATTGTGGTAATCAGCAGTCTGGCTGCCGCAAGGGGGAATTACAGCACTCCCACCAAGCCGAGTATGCTCCAGATATACAAGAACAAGGGTCAGGTGCAAGTCGATACCCTTCGCTACTATTCTGAGACGATGAAATTATCCGATCCGGATGATATGAAGATCATACTCAACGACTTGGACGAGCTGTTCAAGGCCAAACATTACGGTGCGGTAATGTCTTCACACGCTTCCGGCTGGGTTCCCGAGGGCTATTACAGGAATCCTGATGCTTTTGAGAGCGGCAATACCTATATGATGCGCAGAGCCAGCGCGGATTTTGAACGGGAAAGACTGGAGTATCCCGACGATCCTGCCGTGAAGAGCTTCGGAGGCACATACAGAAAGGATGAATCAGGAATCGTGGCATACGAAATTGACCTTCCCGAGCTGGCACATCAGTGCTTCCCTTTCCATCTCGATTATCTCATTTTCGATGCGTGTCTGATGGGTGGCGTGGAAGTGGCTTATGAGCTGAAGGATCTGGCAGACTATGTGGTTTTCTCTCAGGCAGAGATACTTGCGGACGGTCTCGACTATATAAAATTGAGCTCACGTCTGCTCGATAGCGACAGTCCTGATGTCGTCTCCGTTGCTGACGATTTCTTTGAGCAATATCAGAACAAGACCGACCTTTACAGGTCCGCGACCATCTCAGCTGTCGATTGTCGCAAACTCGATGCCCTCAGCACCCTGTGCAGCGAACTTTTCGGCAAGTACAGGGAGGGACTGGACAATATCAATGCATCCAGGGTGCAGGGGTATTTCCGTTACAACCATCACTGGTACTATGATCTTAAGGATATTTTGGCAAAGGCCGGGGCAGATGAGGCGGAATTGAAGGCCATCGACGCCGCTCTTGGTGAATGCATAATCTACAAGAACGCTACCGAGTCCTTTATGGGCACCAGTTCAGGCTTTGAAATTAAAGTCTTTTCCGGACTGTCAATGTATCTTCCTGCTAATGGAAGCGCATATCTTGACAATTTCTACAAGACTCTGGCTTGGAACAAGGCCACGAAACTTGTTGATTAATAAAATATTTACTATATTTGCGCCCGCATTTGAAAAGTCCCTGCGACTTTTGGTGCAATGGGTCCCGGGCCAAGTCCACGGGATGAGTAACACATTTTTATACAATTTACAGAAATGCAGCATTTTGAACTTAAAGGCCAGGTCCGCAAGGTCGGAAACAAGGCTACTATCAAGGCTATCCGCAAAGAAGGTCTCGTACCTTGCAACCTTTACGGTCTTGGAATGGAGAATGTACTCTTCACAGTTGTAGAGAAGGATCTCAAGGGTCTTATCTTCTCACCTAATTCTCACATCGTTGATCTCGTACTCGACAACGGCCAGAAATACACAGCAGTACTTCACGAGGCTCAGTATCATCCAGTTAAGGACAACTGTCTCCACCTCGATTTCCTTGCAGTGAATGAGGAGAAGCCAATCGCCATCAACGTGCCTATCACCATCACCGGACACTCAGTCGGTGTACAGCAGGGAGGTAAGTTCACACTTAACAGCCGTACTCTCCGCATCAGCGCACTTATGGCTAACCTTCCAGATGATCTTACCGTTGATATCAGCGATCTCCAGCTTGACAAGAAGATCAAGGCAGGTGACCTCAAGTATGACAACATCACCATCCTTACCGACAAGGATACCATCATCTGCGGTGTAAAGGCAACACGTAACAGCGCTAGAGGATAGTTTTCAAAAGTCTGATATATGAACTATCTCGTCGTAGGCTTGGGCAATATCGGCGCAGAATATGCTTCAACCAGACATAATATGGGATTTATGGTATTGGATGCCTGGGCTCAGGCATCCAATCTTGTTTTCCAGACAGACAGGTACGGAAGCATAGCCGAATATTCATTCAAGGGAAGAAGGTTTTATCTCTTAAAGCCTTCCACTTATATGAATCTCAGCGGCAATGCTGTCAGATACTGGTTGAAGGAGCTTCACATCCCTGTGGAAAACCTTATTGTAATCTGTGACGACCTGAATCTGCCATTCGGGACCATCAGAATGAGGAAGAAAGGCAGTGATGGCGGGCATAACGGCTTGAAAAACATTCAGGAACTGATTGGCACCCAGGACTTCTGCAGAATACGCATAGGCATAGGCAATGATTTCGCGAAAGGACAGCAGGTTGATTTCGTTATCGGCAATATGAGCGCCGAGGAAATAGAGCAGGTGAAGTGCATAAGCGACAGGGTGATTGCTGGCTGCAAGGATTATTCGACCATAGGACCTGAGCGTGCAATGAATATTTTGAATGTAAAAAAAATATAAACACTTGCAAATCACAAGTTTTCTTCATAAATTGCGTATAGTATACATCGTACCCTGTGGAGAACTATAGTATTAACCCCAAATATGTATTAAGATGAAAGAACTTGTTGAAAAAATCAATGCTGAGATTGCTGCTTTCCAGGAGAACGCAGAGGCTCAGGTAGTGAAGGGAAACAAAGCTGCTGGCGCACGTGCACGCAAGGCTGCCCTTGAGCTTATGAAAGATCTTAAGGAGTTCAGAAAAGTATCTGTAGAAGAGGCTAAGAACTAATCTTTAGAAATTGAACTTTTTTTTTGCATTTGATGCAACGTATATAAACCTTTCTGCATCTATTATGCAGGTTTAGGTTTTAGTACACGTCTAAGAGCTGAGAAGCCGTGAGGTTTCCAGCTCTTTGTTCTTTTATACACTTCCTTTGCTCCATTGCTACCTGCCTGCTTTTTTTCTCTCCAGCGTTTGTGCTCTCGGGAAAAATTTCCTAATTTGCATAGAATTATCAATCTCACTCTTTTAATCGGAAATGAAAGGGAAGAGCATATTATTCTGCATATTTTTCATACTTTGCACTGTCTGTGCACAGGCAGTTCCTGCACGTCCGGGATACTATAAACTGATTCAGCCTGACGGTTCCTCCATTAATGCGAGATTGACAGGAGATGAATTTTACAAGCTTCTCACCACAGAGACGGGAAGTGCCATCATCAAGGACAGGGACGGCTGGTACAGTTATGCCTGCTTCACTGAAGACGGACGTAGATATAGCAGCGGAGTTCACGTTAGCGACAGACTCTCCCCTGCTGCCGCCGAGGCACGAAGCATTCCTCACACTCTGATGAAGCAACAAGCCGCAGAGCAGAGGGCATTGCGAGGCAGTCTGAATCAGAAGAGAATAGCTAATGGCATCGACACAAAGGCCGGTAGCGGCAAGATTAAGGCTCTAATCATTCTGGCGCAGTTCAGCGATTTGAAATTCAAGTATGGCAAGTCGAATTTCAATAATATGCTGACACAGGAGGGTTATGACTATAATGGAGCGACAGGAAGCGCTCTGGATTATTTCAAAGCTCAGTTCGGAGACTCGAAGGAGTTCGAATTCGTGGTCAGCGACATTGTCACATTGTCACGCGGATATGCTTATTATGGCGAGAATGGTGACAATGGCTTGGACAAAAGGGCTGCTGAGGCTGTTGCTGAGGCCTGCAAGCTGGTGGATGCCAAGGTGGATTTCTCCGAATTCGATATCGACAATGACGGCGAAGTGGACAATGTTTTCCTTTTCGTTGCCGGAAAGGATGAGGCAGAAGGTGCCGGAGACGACCATATCTGGTCACACCAATGGTATCTGGCGGATGGCGCAGGTATCAAACTGACCCTGGATGGAAAAATTGTGAACAATTACGCAGTTTCTACGGAAATCAGCCTTGACGACAATGGACACGAGCGCTTTACCACCATAGGTACCTTCTGTCACGAATTCAGCCATACTCTTGGGCTTTCCGATATGTATGATACTGATTATGAAGACAGTGAGGGAACGAGTGTAGGACTTTGGGGTAGAATCAGCATTATGGACTACGGTTCATACAACAATGGAGGAAATACTCCCCCGAACTATTGCGCCCTGGAATTGGATATGGTGGGCATCGGCAATTGCCTTACACTCGAGACTGGAGAAGTCTCTCTGCTGCCTTTGAGTCAGGAGAAGAGCTATTACAAGATGGCGAGCGATATTCCTGGGGAATACTGGCTCTTCGAGTGCAGGGACAAGCAGGGCTGGGATGAGTATCTGGGTGGCAGTGGCTTGCTCATATACCATATTGACAAGAGCCTTCAAAACGCAGGATACTCAGACACTTACCAGATGAATATGACAGCCGCCAAACGTTGGTACTACAACGAGGTAAACTGCTGGCCTAAGCATCAGTGCGCGTATCTTGCTGAATGTGTTCCGGGTACAGGGAGCATCTCCCAGGTATTCTGGCCTAATGGAAGCAGAAATGCCTTCTCCGGGAAGACGACACCAGCATTCCTGCATTGGAGCGGCAGGAGCTCAGAACTCTCAATATTGAACATAAGGAATACTGGCAATGGAGTCAGTTTCACAGTGGCCGGACCTATCTCCATCGGCAAAGTCGAGACTTTCCAGGATGCGGCGATAGTACAATGGAGTATGGCAGGAGGCAATGCTGAAACCCTAAGCTACATCAGCCTCTCCAGCCCTGACGGACAAGATATCGAAATAAGCGTAAAGCCTTATAGTACAGGACTTTATTCCTATACTTTCGAGGGACTTTCAGAGAAAACAACTTACAGCGTGAAGGTATCTACCGATAAAGGGGGAAGCGGCGACTCTGTGGAAAGCGAATTCACTACCAAGTCCTTCTACAATGACGGCTATCCTTTCATTTACTTGAATTCAGCGGATAGGGACAGTGAGGGTTACTTTTTCTATGGTTCACAGCTGCCTCTCAGGGTATTCAATGCGAGGAACTGCGTAAATGTGAGATGGACCTTTGATGGCAGGGATATCGAGGATGACGGTTCTGGATACTGGACAGTGAAAACTGACGGTCTTCTGAAGGCCTACATTGATTATCAGGACGGTTCGAACGAAATAATCAGCAAAAGAATCACTGTGAAATGAGAAAGATAGGATATAGGATATTTACTTTGATGCTTATTTGCATTGCTGCTTCATCTTGTCAAGGCAGCAAGGTGGACCCTGAATTTGTGGGCACGAATACGACCGGACTGACCGTCAAGGGGCAGAAAGTTTTCGTCTTTGACAGTATGAATTGCCAAACGTCCTTCAAGCGGGAATCCTGCGAATACAGGAGTTTCACGGACAATATGTCCGATTATTATTGCGTCAAGCTGGATTATGTGCCTACAGAGAATGGCCAGAAGGTCAAGGGAGAGCTGAAGTGGACAAGCAAGAGTGAGATTATCAGCAAGAAGGGACTTAGTTTCACTGTCGAAAAGACTGACCGTAGCGGAAGGCTGTGGCTTTGGTGCAGGAAAGAGTCCATAGGCGTTATCATTCAGACATTGAATTAATTGACAATCAAAAAGATAAACAAAATGAAAAGAATTACGACCATCTTTGCGGCTTTGCTTTTGGCAGCCTCATTACCACTCTCCCTCAGTGCGCAGGGAGGTATCAGCGCAGATATGCTCAAGGAAATCAGCAAGGCATATGAGGGCAATGCCAATGACAAGGCAATCAGAAATGCTTTGAATACGACCTCCATCAGTGTTCTCGCAGAGAATGCAGAGAATATGGCAATGATCGACACCCACTTCTCTGATGAGGTTAGGACCAAGGGCATCACAGACCAGAAATCATCCGGTCGCTGCTGGCTTTTCTCAGGACTCAATGTATTGAGAGCCAAGATGATAGATAAGTACGACCTGGGAGATTTCACTTTTTCCCAGAACTATGTTTTCTTCTATGACCAGCTTGAGAAGGCTAACCTCTTCCTCCAGGGAGTAATAGACACCAAGGATCTGCCTTTCGAAGACCGCAAGGTTGACTGGCTTTTCCAGAACCCGATTGGTGACGGAGGACAGTTCACAGGAGTATCCAATCTCATCACCAAGTATGGTTTAGTGCCTGCTGATGCTATGCCTGAGACTCTCTGCTCAAACAACACTTCAGCTATGTCCACACAGATCAAGACCTTGCTCCGCCAGGACGGACTCAAGCTCCGCGCAGCTGGAAAGAAAGCTGATCTGACAGCAATGAAAACCGATATGCTCAAGGAAGTGTATCGCATACTCTGCCTGTGTTTGGGTGTACCTCCTACTGAGTTCCAGTGGGCAAGATACGATTCCAAGGGCAATTTTGTCAGCGAGAAGACCTATACTCCGCTTTCTTTCTATGAAGAGTTCGTGAATGCCGACCTTGAGAACAATTACGTGATGGTGATGAACGACCCTACACGCGAGTATTTCAAGGTATATGAGATTGACTATGACCGCCACGTTTACGATGGTGAGAACTGGGTTTATGTTAACCTTCCTGTAGAGAGAATCAAGGAAATGGCCATTGCTTCAATCAAGGGCAATACTGCCATGTACTTCTCTTGTGACGTAAACAAGTTCCTCAACAGCAAGAAGGGTGTAGCCGACCTGAACAACTACGATTATGCTTCCCTGCTTGGAGTGGAGTTCACTATGAACAAGACCGAAAGGGTAATGACACACGCCAGCGGTTCTTCTCACGCAATGACCCTTAAGGCTGTGGATATAAAGAACGGTAAACCGGTCAAGTGGATGGTAGAGAACAGTTGGGGTGCTTCTTCAGGTTACAGGGGCAATATCATTATGACTGATGAGTGGTTCGATGAGTATATGTTCCGTCTCGTTGTTGAGAAGCAGTATGTTCCTGCTGACGTGATGGCCCTCCTGAAGCAGAAGCCGATCATGCTTCCAGCTTGGGACCCAATGTTCCTTCCAGAAGAATAACTGATGATGAATAAGCATATTATAAAGGTCCACATGGCCACTTGTCTTGCTCTGGTTGCGAGCCTTATTCTATCGGCTTCCTGCCAGCACGGCGGAGATTCAGGCGGGAGCCGGGAAGATAGAGACAGCCTCGCCACCTGGGTCAAACTGGCACCTGATGAGCTGGTAATGAGACCAGTCGGCGAATTCTCCAGAGATTGGATGGCCTTGGCTATGGGCAATGCTAAATCCTACAATTCCATGACCATTTCCTGGGGCTCCGTAGGTCAATTGTGGAATAAGCCGGTTGTGACTGTTTATGTGAGTTCGGACCGCTACTCAAAGAAGCTGATGGATAATTCCAACTGGTTCACAATCAGCCGTTTCCCAGACAATAGAGAGTATAAAGACGGACTGATATATCTTGGTTCGCATTCGCAGAAGGATGACCCGGACAAGACGGCCAATTCAGGCCTGCGCGTAGAGTTTACAGAACTGGGCAATCCGAGATTCAAAGATGCCGAGCTCGTAATCGAATGCAAGAAAATCTATTCGGATGAGTTTGAGAAAGACAAGCTCCCTAAGGACATCAAGGACGGAATCTACTCCTCAACAGGGCTGCACACTATGTACATAGGTGAAATCGTCAATGTTTACGAAAAGCATTGGCAACAGGAACAAGTGCAATCAGATAGCCTATCAAGGAAACGCTCACGAAAGTGATAAGCAGGTCTTTGAGCTGCACTACCACAGGATAGGCGCTGACCAGGAAACCACCTGGCATCTTCACAAGCCCTGTGCTTTGTTGGATGAAGGCAATGAGCACTCCTATGATTAGACCAGAGCACAAGCCGAGCATAGATATCATCCAGCCTTCGAGAACGAAGAATTTTCTTATTAGCTTATCCGAGGCTCCAAGACTTCTGAAGGTCTCGATATCTGACTTCTTTTCGATGATGAGCATCGAAAGGCTTCCGAAGATATTGAAGGCAATGATAATAACTACAAAGATGAGTATGAGAAAGATGGATGCTTTCTCATACTTCATCATTTTATACACCGCCTCATTCTGATGGTAGCGGTCAAGTACTTTATAATCAGGGCCTAAGAGTTCCTCAAGCTTAGTAAAGATTTCTTTGCGTTCCGCCTTGCTGCAGTCCTCGCTAAGTCTCATTTCTACGCCTGAAACTTCATTGTCATAAGCCAGAAGTTCCCTCATCGCCTCGATGGGGAGTAAAATCAAGCCGGCATCGACGTCGGCATTGACAGAGAAAACACAGGAAGGGCGGGCAAAGACGGTGTTGATAGAGGCAAGAGGATTGGCGAGGGAGATGCTTCTGTCCCTGGCAGGGAAGTAGATCTCGAGAGGTGCGACAAAGTTGGGATTGATACCCATCTTATAGGCAAAACCGGCTCCGACTGCTGCCATTGGCGCATCACCGTGATGGAGACGAAACTCTCCGCTGCGTATGTGGGAGCTTATACCCGATTCATCTTCGAAGACGGCATCCACTCCCTTTGCCTTCACTACACCCTGACGATTGTCATAATTGACAAAGACATTTTCTTGGAGTACCTCGCTGATATTAAGCACTTTAGGGCAATCATACGCCCAATCGAAGGCCTCCCCTTCCGGAACGAAGACCTTGCCCTTCGAAGCTGTGATGAGGATGTCTGGATCAAGATCGCTCAAGGAAGAGCTGATGATGCTGTCGAAACCGTTGTAAACGGAGAGAATAATAATCAGAGCTGCCGTTCCTATGGCCATTCCGACAGCGCTTATCGCCGATATCAGATTTATCACATTATGTGATTTCTTGGCGAAAAGGTAGCGTTTGGCTATAAAGAACGGCAGGTTCATATTGTAAAACTACATCTTGAGAAGCTGATCGATGTGCTCGGCATAGTCAAGTGAACTGTCAAGGTAGAAATTAATTTCAGGTACTATCCTGAACTGCTTTCCCACCTTGTGGCCGAGTTCTCCCCTGTATGCCTTGACATTTTCGTTAAGTATCTTCATTACTTCTTCGGCCTTGGCTGAAGGGAAGATGCTCACATAGGTCTTGGCCAATGAAAGGTCTGGAGAGACACGTACTTCGCTCACTGTCACCATCGCTCCTCCGAAGGCCACCATACCCTTGCTGCGCAGGATTTCGGCCATATCCTTCTGGATTTCACGCGCGACTTTCAGCTGTCTTGTGCTTGGTGCTTTGTCCATTTACTTGATATTGATGATGTAATAATCCTTCTTACCTTTCTGGGCGAGTATATACTTTCCGTCAATGATGTCATTTTCAGTGAGTTGGCCATTAGGATCGGTGAACTTCTCCTTGTTGATAGAGAAGCCGTTGCCCTGAATCATCTTGCGGGCCTCACCCTTTGAAGGGAAGATGCTTGTCTCCACCGCTACGGCGTCAAGTATAGGCATTGGCAATTTTGCGCGTTCGATTTCCACAGTAGGGACCCCCTCGAATACTGCGAGGAAGGTCTTCTCGTCGAGACTGCGAAGGTCCTCGGCTGTGGCCTTGCCAAAGAGCATCTGGGATGCCTTGAGGGCATTCTCATACTCCTTTTCTCCGTGAACCATAATGGTGACTTCCTTGGCGAGGAGCTTCTGGAGTCTGCGCTGGCCCGGGTCCTGGCTGTGCTCGGCAATGGCTGCTTCTATGGTTTCGCGGTCGAGCATAGTGAAGATTTTGATATACTTCTCGGCATCGGCATCGGAAACATTGAGCCAGAACTGGTAGAACTGGTATGGGCTGGTGCGATCTGCGTCGAGCCAGATATTGCCCTTCTCTGTCTTGCCGAATTTGCCGCCGTCAGCCTTGGTGATTAGCGGACAGGTTAGAGCGAAGGCCTCTCCTCCGTTGGTACGGCGGATGAGTTCGGTACCTGTGGTGATATTGCCCCACTGATCGGCACCGCCAAGCTGGAGCTTCACGTTGTTATGCTCGTAGAGGTAAAGGAAATCGTAGCCCTGAAGGAGCTGATAGGTGAATTCGGTGAAGGACATACCCTCGGAAGAGTCCCTGCTAAGGCGCTTCTTCACTGAATCCTTTGACATCATATAATTTACGGTGATGAGCTTGCCAATGTCGCGGGTAAAGTTGATGAAGGTGTAGTCCTTCATCCAGTCGTAGTTATTTACGAGTTCAGCCTTGTTAGGAGCGTCAGACTCGAAATCGAGGAAACGTCCAAGCTGAGCCTTGATGCAGCTGACATTGTGGGCAAGGGTTTCTTCGTCGAGGAGATTGCGCTCCGCACTTTTCATCGAAGGGTCGCCTATCATACCGGTAGCGCCGCCTACAAGAGCGTACGGCTTATTTCCGCAAGCCTGGAAGTGCTTGAGTATCATTATGCTGACAAGATGTCCTATGTGGAGTGAGTCTCCGGTAGGGTCAATGCCAACGTATGCTGACATAGGTCCCTTTTTGAGTTCTTCTTCTGTTCCGGGGGTGATGTCGTGAATCATGCCCCTCCATCTGAGTTCTTCTACAAAATTTTTCATCTGTGAATCAGGATGATTAATCAGTTATTATATAGTCGCGCAAAGTTAGTCAATTTTCCAGAATAATTTGTTAAATTTGCAGATGCTTTGTCCATAAGGACAGGCTCTTAAAGAAGGAATCATTCAACACATTATTTAAGAAAATGAGAAAACATATTGTAGCAGGAAACTGGAAGATGAATACCACAGTTCCTGAGGGCGTAGAGCTCGCAAAGGCAGTAGTAGCAAAATCAGCAGAGGTTCCTGCTGACGTAAAACTTATCATCGCGACACCTGCAACCCACCTCGTACCGGTTGCTGAGGTTGTAAAGGGCACAGCAGTAGCACTTTCAGCAGAGAATTGCGCAGACAAGGAAAAGGGAGCCTACACAGGTGAGGTTTCTGCAGCAATGGTAGCTTCTACCGGTGCAGAGTACACCATCCTCGGACACTCAGAGCGCCGTCAGTACTACGGAGAGACTGATGAGAAGCTGGTTGAGAAGACCAAGCTCGCTCTTGCAAACGGTCTCGGAGTTATACTCTGCGTAGGTGAGACCCTCGAGGAGAGAGAAGCTGAGAAGCATTTCGACGTTGTAAAGGCTCAGACCGTGAACGTACTTTCACACTTCACAGCTGAGGATATGAAGAACGTAATCATTGCATACGAGCCAGTGTGGGCTATCGGTACTGGCAAGACCGCTACCGCTGACCAGGCTGAGGAAATCCATGCTTACATCCGCAAGGTGCTCGCCGAGCAGTTCAGCGCAGAGGTAGCAGAGGAGACCAGCATCCTTTACGGTGGTTCTTGCAAGCCTTCAAACGCTAAGGAGCTTTTCGCTAAGCCGGACATCGACGGCGGTCTTATCGGAGGTGCTGCTCTCAAGGCAGATGATTTCATCGGTATCGCTGTTTCTTTCTAAGCAAAACTCCTGGCGCCTGATTGAGCGCCAAATATTCAGAATAGGGTGACCCAAAGTCAGATTGACTGAAGGTCACCTTTTTTTGGATTCTTTCTTATGTAGGGATTTTAGCGAGGAAAAACTGTCATTTTAGCGAGTATTCAGCTTGGATTCTGGAGTTCAGATGGACAGAATTTCGCCACTTATAAGGGTATTTCACCAACATTGAGGCAGAATGGAGACAATACACCACATTTCGAAGGACTTGACCACTTCAGAAATTGCTCTTGACCCAAAGATTGTATCTTTGTTCCAGAAAAAAAACTCAAACCGAATCACCATGAAGCATTTTTTGGAAGTACTAAACGAGACCATCAAGCGCGATTGGGAGCTGAATGCCCTCTGCAACTGGCGCGGTGAGAAATTCACTTTCAAGGATCTCGCTGTTCAAATCGAAAAATTTCATCTTATTTTTGAAAATGCTGGCGTTAAGAAAGGCCAGAAGATTGCCCTTTGCGGAACCAATTCAGCTCGCTGGGCCATTTCCTTCCTTTCAGTCACCACATATGAGGCTGTAGTTGTTCCTCTGCTTTCTGACTTTACACCTGAAAGCATAAACAATCTCGTAGACCACTCGGAGAGTGTCATCCTCTTCACCGACAAGGATATGTGGCCTAAGCTTGATAAAGAGAAGATGCCTAAGCTCAGAGCGGCGGTATGTCTGCAGGACCTTTCTCTGCTTTGGGGCAAGGACGAGCAGGTCAAGGATGCCTTCGCTTCCGTTGACTCAGCATTTGCTGAAAAGTATCCTAAGGGCTTCAGCAAGGAGGCTGTTTCATACCCTATCGACAATCTCAAGGACCTCGCCTGCATCAATTACACCTCAGGTACCACGAGCGCTCCTAAGGGAGTTATGCTCAGATACGAGTCTTTCAGTGCATCAATTGATTTTGCCATCCGTCACATTCCTGCAGGCAGCCAAGACAATATCGTATCAATGCTCCCTATGGGACATATCTACGGTCTTGTATTTGAGTTCCTTTACCCTCTCTGCTGCGGCGTGACCGTTTATTATCTCGGCAAAGCCCCGGCTGCATCGACTCTGCTCAAGGCAGTTGCCGATGTAAAGCCTTACCTTGTCATTACGGTTCCACTCGTAATGGAAAAGGTTTACAAGTCATCAATAAAACCTATACTATCAAAACCTGTAATGAAGGTTCTCACATCCATTCCTATTGTCAACAAGGCCATTTACAAGCTCGTGACCAACAAGCTGTTAGAGGCTTTCGGCGGCAATGTGAAACAGTTCATTATGGGTGGTGCAGCTCTCAATCCGGATGTTGAGAAGGCCTTCCGCAAGATGGGTCTTCCGTATACCGTCGGTTACGGTATGACAGAAGCTGCACCTCTTCTTGCATACTCACATCCATCCAAGTTCGTCCAGGGTTCCTGCGGAAAGAAGGTTGATTCTTGTGAAGTGCGCATCGATTCTGATGATCCAGAGCACATCGTTGGTGAGATCCAGGCTAAGGGTCTCAATATCTGCAGCGGTTATTTCAACAATCCTGAGGCTTCTGCCAATGCCTTCACCGATGACGGATTCCTCCATACCGGAGACCTCGGTGTTATGGACAAGGAAGGCAATATCACCATCCGTGGCCGCAGCAAGAATATGATTCTCTCTGCAAATGGACAGAACATCTACCCTGAAGAAGTGGAAGCCGTCATCAATGCTCAGGACTATGTAACTGAGTCAGTAGTGGTTGACCGAGCTTCGAAACTTGTTGCCCTCGTTTATTTGGATCAAGATGCCATCAAGAAGGCCGGTCTTGACGAAGAGACCGTTTCAGACCTTCCGGAGTCTATCCGCGTCAGCTCAAACAAGATTCTTCCAAGCTACAGCAAACTCACAAAGGTTGAGATTGTGCTCGAGCCATTTGCGAAGACTCCAAAGATGAGCATTAAACGCTTCCTTTACAGCTAGTCGGCGGCACAATAAGTAACGCTGTAGCTTAACGTGTGCGGGCAAGAGTCTTGGAACTGAGGTTGATTTTGATTTTGAAGGAAGTTTTGGCCTTGTAATACAAAAGGTTGAGTGTCGTTCCGTCATTATCGAAGTAAATGCTCCTGATGTATTTTTCAAGACTCTTGTTCTCGCATTTTGGTTCCGCCCAAATAAGACTGTACTCCTTGCTTGATTTAGACTGGGAAACTATCACCGTATAGCCTCGGAAATCCATACAAGCAACTGAATAGCGGGACGAGCTCTCCTTGCCCTTGGCATTCTTGAAAGCACTAACCAAGGAACTTTCATTCTTCAAGGTTCCCATCTTCACGGATTTGGCGCTGGTTTCAGCCCTCGGATTCTTGTCTAGCCACCACAGTATTGCCTCATCAGACATTGCATCAGCTTCAGACAGCGGTTTAAGAGCATCATTGCCGTTCATACCCTGGAAGAGATAGGACAATTCCTGCGACATTCCCGTCAACGAGAGTGTTTCGGGGCTTTGTCCTTCTATGCTGTATGTGGCGGCTGCAGGGGCCTTATTGAGCATATTGCGGCCGTAAAACATCAGATTTGTCTGGGCACTGCCGTCAAGAGGGATGAGAGTCGAGCACCATTCAAGCTTGAAATTGGACTGGGAGTTCCAGTTCAGATAGTCGAGTTTGAGCATACGGGCTCCGACGACATTGACAAGGCTGAGCGCTCCATCCGCAATTGTTCTGTCCATCGAAGGGTCAAGGCAATATTTCTCTATCGCGCGCTCAGAGATGAGATTCCAGTTTCCACTGCCATCAGCATCTGAAAAAGCTGCATCCGGGGCAATGGAGTAGAGTCTCATCTGATTGAACTGCAGGTCCTTAGGCATCAGGTCAATGACAAAGACGCAGTCGCGCTCCAGCTCTCTTACGGGAAGGACGAGCATAGTCGATGCATCGTATGCGGCAATATTCGCCGAGGCAATGTCCTGCGCGACATTTTGGCTCAATGGACAGCGGCATAGCTCCTCGAGCAGAGCCTCGACCTTCCCTTTCAGAGGAGAGGATTTGTGGGCTCTGAGAAAGGCATCCACAGATGCAGCATTGCCCTTATCAATCAATGAGAATTCAGTAGAATCCCTGAGAGTCAGGATTCTTTCAGAATATACAGATGATGGGTATTTGTTCAGGAATTTATTATAGGCGCTAATACTGGCCTTTGAAATGGTTTTGTTGTATAGTTTAGTTTCAGCCTTAGTAGGCAATTGGTCCTGCGCTGAGGCTGAAGAGAAAGAAACTGCTGCCAGAATGAGGCAGCAGCTGAAAAATCTGATATAAGAGTATTTCATTGTTCGTTTATTGTTCATTAGATGCTTGTTCTTTTTTAGGGTATTTAATAGGGAGAGTCAGGAAGAAGCATGCACCTGTCTCATATGGCTTAGGAGGAACGTAATCAGTGTCGAGATATGATCGGCCTCCAAGCTTGGTTGCGATTTCACGACAGATATTGAGCCCCAGTCCTGTTCCCTGCACGAAAGGATCAAGCTTACTGAAACGCTCGAAAATGGATTCCGCCTGGTCTGCAGGCACGCCAGTACCGGTATCAGCTACGCTGAAGTAGACCATTCCGCCTTCGGAAGCAAGAGCTTCCAACTTTTCCGGGCTAACTTTGCCTTCAAGTCCCATTATTCCGCAGTGGATATGGATTTCACCCACCTTGGTATGCTTAAACGCGTTGGTGAAATAATTGATGAGTATCTGCTGTACACGACGAGGGTCAGTTTCTATGGAGAAGTCGTCCGGAAGATCCGTGGTCATATAGAACTTCAAGTTATCCGGCAGCCTGAACTGAACGCAAGTCATTGCAGATGAAGCTATTTCGTTGCAACGCGAAGCTGAAACGAAAATCTGGTAATTTCCTGAATCCAAGTCAGAGGTATTAAGGATATCGTCCACAAGCATGGTCAGGATATCCGAATTGTTCATCACATACCCACGGTACTGGTCCCTTTCTCCCTGAGTGAGGAAGCCGTCAGGCATAGACAAAAGCTGGGAGAAGCCTACTATGGCATTCAGAGGGGTACGAACCTCGTGGCTCATATTCTGAACAAAGCGCTGCTTGGCTTTGCTGGCCTCGGTAGCCTTTTCAAGCGCATCTTGAGTCTCCTGCTGCGCTTTCTGAAGCTGGATATTGTGTTCCTCAAGTTCCTTTGACTGCTTTTTGCGGCGGCGGTACATCACCACAAGGAAGAGAATTAAGAAAGCCAGCAGTATGATGAGGCTGTAGGCAATGATATTATTCCTCTGACTTTCAGCTATTTCTGCCTTCATCTTCATAGAAGACAGGTTCAGCTCAGCATCCATCATCGCAATATCCTCACTCTGAATGACATTGTTTATCGAATCCTTAGCATAGATAAGGCTATGATAGAGCGAAAGTGCCTCTTTGTAGTCTCCAATATCCTCAAGGATATCGGCCTTGAGCAGTTTTCTTTTAATGTCGTTTGTAATATTGTCGACGATTTGAAGAGCTTCATTGTACCTTTTCTGAGACCTATAGAAAAGAGCGCTCAATGTGTACTGGGTTTCCTCATCGATTATGCCCTCCAGGTTATTATCATTCATCAAGATATTGATGCTGTCACCGTAAATCTCAGGCTTGTATCCTTCATAGTAAAGCAAGAAACGGAGCACTTGAGTCTGGGAGCTTGCCCAAGGAATATTGGGATTACACTCCTCCTGAACCATTGCAAGGTACATCTCTGCCTCTTCGAAGCGTTTCATACTGATAAGCTGCTCTGCAATCAGAACGTGAATGCTGAACAGTTCCTGATCGGCTCCCGCCTCCTTGCACAGAGGCAATGCTGCGAGATAGCTATTGTACGCCATTTGATTGTTGCCGCGGTAGTCGTAGATGAAGCCGAGGGTCCTGTAGGACATCATCATCCCAAAGGAATCACCGGACTCTCGCGCGACGCGGGACATCTCGCGGGCATTGAGCAAAGCAGTGGAAATCTGGTTCGAAAGTGTAAGAGCCTGACAGTAGGTATACATCGCGGCGATATAAATATCGTTGATGTCAGGATGATCGGAGCGTATGCTCTTCATCTCTTCAATTACTTCCTGCAGAGTCAGGAGATCGTTCTGAGCCAGAAGCGGGGACAATTTGAGATTCAATGCAAGGGCCTTGATCTTATAATCATTTCTCGCAACACCTACAGCGAAAAGAGAATCACCCAAGGCAACATTGCTTTCATCATACGGCTGCAAGCGGCCTTCCGAGTAGATTTTGAATATCTTTTCATCGACGTTCAACCTGTTCTGTATCTGTGCAGAAGCAGAAAATGAGATAAATAACAACAGGATAAGAACAGGAATCCTTTTCATAGCCTTCCTTAATAATGCGCTTTGCAAATTTAGACAAAATCAAGCATATCCCAATCATTTTGAGCTCATTTTGAAAAAAAAGAAATCATTTATGTCCTGAACGTCGGGCAATTATTCTATTTTTCACCTTGGTATAAAGCTTTTCACGGCGCTTTTCCCAATTGCTCACAATTCTGTCCTCCATCTCAGGATCGAGCAGCGGGAATCTGGTCTTTTGAGGCAACGATACGGTCCACGTCTATAGCATATTCAGGATGTCTTCCATCCATCACGTCAATTCAGTTTGGTTTCCTACAAAGTAATATCAGCTGAGGCCTTCAATATTGCCCTTGCTATCGAGGAAGATGTGCAAGGCCTGAGGCGATCTCGGGAGACCGGGCATACGGATAATATCTCCGGCAATGGCCACAAGCATCTCCGCTCCCGCATTGATTACCAGATCCTTAATGTCGAAATTGAATCCTTCAGGCACACCATAGGCCTTCGGATCCTGCGAGAACGAGTATTGGGTTTTGGCAATGCATACAGGGAAGCCTCCGAAGCCGAGGGCTTCTGCTCCGGCAATCTTTTTCAACGCCTCTGATGAGAAACTCACCGAAGACGCACCATAGATTTGAGTCGCCACTGCCGCTATCTTGTCCTTTACGGCATTGCCCGGATCATAAACGTTACGAAGCGGCTTCGAAGGATGGTCCTTGATGGTCTCGACGACAAGTTCAGCAAGTTCGACAGCACCGGAGCCGCCCTCAATGAAGGCATTGTTCAGGGCGAAAGGCACTCCGATTTCAGCGCAATGGCTGCGCACGAGCTCAATTTCTTCAGAGGTATCCTGTGCGAAGCGGTTGAAGCAAACGAGGACGCTTTGACCGAATTTCCTTATGTTCTCAATGTGTTTGTCGAGATTGGCAAGTCCCGCTCTGACGCCCTCGGGATTTGGCAGCTTGATTTCGGTCTCCGGGACTCCTCCGTGCATCTTCAGGCCCTGGAGAGAAGCTACGAGCACGGTAAGGGCAGGTGATATGCCGGCCTTAGGGCATTTGATGTCGAAGAATTTCTCCGCTCCGAGATCAGCTGCGAAGCCGGCCTCGGTGATGGCATAGTCTCCGTAAGTCATAGCCATCTTGGTGGCTATGATGGAATTGCAGCCGTGGGCAATGTTGGCGAAAGGGCCACCGTGGATGAAGGCAGGAGTATTTTCCGTGGTCTGGACAAGATTGGGATTCAGAGCATCCTTGAGGAGGACAGCAATGGATCCGGCAACACCCAAATCCTTGACGTAGAATGGTTTATTGTCAAATGTATAGCCGAGAAGGATATTGTTCAGACGCCTTTCGAGGTCTTGGAGGTCGCGAGAAAGGCAGAGTATTGCCATAATTTCGGAGGCCGGGGTGATATCGAATCCGCCTTCCTGGGTCTTGCCGTTGGAATAAGGTCCGAGACCTGTGATTATCTGCCTGAGCGAACGGTCATTGACATCGAGTACACGGCGCCAGAGTATCTGCCTTAGGCCGAAACCCTCCGCCTGATGCTGGTAGATATAATTGTCCAGAAGAGCGGCAATCATATTGTTGGCGGTGGTGATGGCGTGGAAGTCTCCGGTGAAGTGGAGATTGATCTTCTCCATTGGGAGGACCTGAGCATATCCGCCGCCGGCTGCGCCGCCCTTCATTCCGAAGCAGGGGCCGAGAGAAGGCTCGCGGAGAGCGAGAACAGCCTTCTTGCCGATTTTGTTAAGGCCAAGCGCAAGTCCTATTGACACGGTGGTCTTGCCTATTCCGGCCTTGGTCGGAGTTATGGCGGTAACGAGGATGAGTTTGCTCTTCTTCACCTTAGCCTCATCAATCAGAGTATAAGGCACTTTGGCAATGTACCTACCATAAGGTTCCAAAACATTCTCATCAATGCCTAACTTCCCGGCAATCTCATTAATTGGCCTAAGAGCCGATTCACGGGCAATTTCAATATCTGTTTTCATTTTTCCACTCCGCTTATTGTGAAGTTTTCAAGCAATTCTGCAAAGATAAACAATATTAATATCATTACCCTTAATTCGGATTGTATCCATCAAAAAGAATTTCGAAATTTGCCCCGTTATGATCGCTAGCTTGGAATTTATCAGACTCTCCTTCGGGAAGTTCAATGATTTAATGTTCGACGGTGTATTGCCGCCTGTACGCATCGTATTGAGCAAAGCCAGGACCTTCGTCGGAAAGATGGAGTACAAAGTCATCAGAGACAGGTACGGCAATGTAATCGGCCACAGCGATTACATCCTGAAAATCAGCACCTTATTCAATTTCAGGCAAGAAGAGCTCGAGGACATAATCATCCACGAAATGATACACTGCTACATAGCCTTCCGGAATATCAAGGACAGTTCGGTGCACGGAAAGGCCTTCCAGCATATGATGGACGCCATCAATGCTGAATTCGGAAGGAATATCAGTATAAGGCACAATGGCAATACGCTAAACGGCAGCGCTTCGGAGCAGGACTCCCCTTCCGCGAGGATTGCCACAAGGAGGATGGTCTGCGTTTCGGAGTTCATCGACGGCAAGAAGGGCATCACAGTCTGCACTCCTGCCAAGACCATTGCCATCAATTTTGGCTTGAGGCAATATTCCAACATCCTGAAACTCAGCTGGTTCGCGAGCGATGATCCCTTCTTCGAGAGCTATCCCCTATCCCGCAAACCCCGCGTCTACCGAATAAACGAAGAGGAGCTGGCGCAGCACCTGAGTACCGCCCAGCCCCTGAGTATCAAAGGATTCAAGCTGTTTTAGCTCAGCCTTAAAGGAGCCTAATCCCTATGGAAGAGGTCACGGGTATAGACCTTGTCCACGACATCGTCGAGAACCGCATCGTAACGGTTGGCAATGATGGCTGAGCACATTTCCTTGAATTTAGCGAGGTCATTGACCACAAGGCTGCCAAAAAAGCTGTCACCATCCTTCAGTGTAGGTTCATAGACTATTACCTGCGCTCCCTTGGCCTTGATGCGCTTCATCACGCCCTGAATGGATGACTGGCGGAAATTGTCGCTGTTGCTCTTCATCGTCAGTCTGTATATGCCGACAATGGCAGGAGCCTTGTCATCCGAGGTAGGGCTGGCAATACCGTAGCCGTACCACCCGGCCTTTCTAAGTACTTGGTCTGCAATAAAATCCTTCCTGGTTCTGTTCGACTCTACTATGGCGGTCATCATATTCTGAGGCACATTCTCGTAGTTTGCAAGAAGCTGCTTTGTGTCCTTAGGGAGGCAGTATCCGCCGTAACCGAATGAAGGGTTATTATAATGAGAACCGATACGAGGGTCCAGTCCAACTCCTTCAATGATGGATTTTGAATCCAGTCCCTTGACCTCTGCATAGGTATCGAGTTCATTGAAGTAGCTGACTCTGAGGGCAAGGTAGGTATTGGCAAAGAGTTTCACGGCCTCAGCCTCCTTCAGGCCCATAAAGAGCGTGGCGATATTCTCCTTGATGGCTCCTTCCTGGAGTAGACGGGCGAAAATCTTCGCATCCTCATCCGGGTGATTGCCTGCAACGGCGGCTATTGCCCTGTTCTCCTCTTCGCACTCAGAATTGTTGATGCGTTTCGGATATCCTACGATGATGCGGGAAGGATAGAGATTGTCATAGAGGGCCTTGGATTCGCGGAGGAATTCAGGCGAGAAAAGGAGACGGAACTTATGGTTGGCAGGTCTTCCCTCGGCCTTGAATCTGGCAGCATATTTCAGATAAAGGCTACGGCAATAGCCTACCGGTATGGTCGACTTAATTACCATCACTGCTTCCGGATTCACACTCAGGACCAGATTTATCACGTCCTCAATATGGTGAGTATCAAAGAAATTCTTGACAGGGTCGTAGTTGGTCGGAGCGGCAATAATGACAAAATCAGCATCTCTGTATGCAGCAGCGCCATCCAGTGTGGCCGTGAGATTCAAGTCCTTTTCAGCGAAATATTTCTCTATGTACTCGTCCTGAATGGGCGAGATACGATTATTGATCTTTTCCACCTTTTCGGGAATCACATCTACAGCCGTAACCTTGTGATGCTGCGCAAGGAGGGTAGCAATGGACAACCCCACATAACCTGTACCGGCTACAGCTATTTGCAAATCTTCAAATGCTCGCATTGTTTTATAAATTTTATTGTTATTTCTATTTTTTATCCCCGCATCCGTAATAGCGGGCATACCACTGCGCGAAGGCGCGGAGTCCTGACCGTAGAGGAGTAGATGGTTTGAAACCGAAATCCTGCTCAAGCGGAGTGGTATCGGCGAAAGTTACGGGAACGTCTCCAGGCTGCATAGGCACGAGTTCCTTGTGGGCTTCGAAATCATAGTCCTCCGGAAGGACCTTCGCGGCAATCAGTTCCTCCTGCAGGATAGTGACAAAGTCGAGGAGGTTCTCAGGACTGTTATTGCCTATATTGTAAACCTTGTATGGAGGCAGCGGAAGCCCGTCCTCGCCCGTCTTTCTTTCAGGGCAATGCTGCATCACGCGCACAACTCCCTCAACGATGTCGTCGATATAGGTGAAGTCGCGCTGACAATTGCCATAGTTGAAAATCTGGATGGTCTTGCCGGCGCGGAGCTTGTCCGTAAAGCCGAAATAGGCCATATCCGGTCTGCCAGCGGGTCCGTAAACGGTGAAGAAACGCAAGCCTGTAGAAGGGATGTTGTAGAGTTTGCTGTATGCGTGGGCCATCAGTTCATTGCTCTTTTTCGTAGCGGCATAGAGGCTGACGGGATTGTCAACCTTGTCATCGGTTGAATACGGGACTTTCTTGTTGGAACCGTAAACCGAGCTGGATGACGCATAGACCAGATGCTCGACTCCAAGGTATTCTGATGGAGCATCGTAGCTGTGACGGCAGGCCTCGAGCAGATTGTAGAAGCCGATGATATTCGACTCGATGTACGCTCCCGGATTGGTAATGGAGTAGCGCACCCCGGCCTGCGCGGCCAGATTCACCACAATCGCTGGCCTATAGCTCGCGAAAAGATTGTCAATCAGCTCTTTATCGGCAATGGATCCTTTGATGAAAGTCCATGCTGCAGCTCCTTCCTGTGACTTTGGCGCCATTTCTTCGATTTCGCGGAGGCGCTCGTATTTGATATTGACATCATAATAGTCGGTGATGCTGTCAATGCCGACTATGCGAATGTCCTTGATTTCATTGAACAGTCTCTTGACAAGATTGCTGCCGATAAAGCCAGCAGCACCGGTCACAAGGACTGTCTTCCCTTCAAGTTTGATATTGTATTCAAGCATTTTTTAAAGTTTATTGATTTCACTGCTGTGACAAAGTGTCAGTGTATGAGGTTCAGGAATTCGTTCCTGGTCCTTGCATCCTTGAGGAAAATGCCCGAGAAGGCAGAAGTCGTCGTCACTGCGTTCGATTTTTCGACGCCGCGAAGCTGCATACAGGTATGCTTAGCCTCAATGACGACTGCAACTCCCAGAGGATCAAGCGCTTCCTGTATACAATCCCTAATCTGCACAGTCAGTCTTTCCTGCACCTGCAAGCGGCGGGCGAAAACCTCCACCACCCTCGCAATCTTGCTGAGACCGGTTATCTTGCCATTGGAAATATAGGCAATGTGGGCTTTCCCGATGAAAGGCATCATATGATGCTCGCAGGTCGAGAAGAGTTCAATGTCCTTCACGAGCACCATCTGCTCATACTCCTCTTCGAAAGTCGCAGAGCGGATGATGTCAATGCCGTTCTGGTAATAGCCTTTCGTGAGATATTGCAATGCTTTAGCGACACGTTCGGGAGTCTTGATCAAGCCTTCCCTTTCATTGTCCTCTCCCAAAAGATGCAATATCTCTTTGACGTGCCCGGCAATCTGCGCAGTCACTTTATCATCATAGTTATCCTCACGTGTGTATGGCATAGCTTATGTAGGTGATTTTTTCAGAATTATTTGACAAATTTATACAAAAAACGGCATTGTTCCCTTTTTTTGTTATCTTTGCGACCCTAAAATATAGAATATACTGATTATTAATTACTTAAGATATTATTGATTATGTACTGGACATTGGAACTCGCCAGCAGCCTTGATGATGCACCATGGCCTGCAAGCAAAGACGAACTCATTGATTATGCAAACCGTTCAGGAGCACCTGAAGAGGTAATCGAGAACCTTCAGGAGTTGGAGGACGACGGTGAAGTATATGAAAGCATCGAAGATATTTGGCCTGATTACCCTACCAAGGAGGACTTTTTCTTTAACGAGGAGGAATACTAAGGAAGATAACTCTGAAAATTTGCGGTTATTTCGCTGATTATCAATAAGAGAGGTAAGGAATCCAATCCTTGCCTCTCTTGTTTTAACTTGCTTTGCCACAGAGTATCCTTGCCTATTTTGCAATCATATTAGGTATATTGTATTTTTTTCCTTGCCCATTTTTTCTAACTTTGTAGCATCCTCATACATATTCGTCATCCTTAAAGAATAAGAGTAGTAATATGGGCAGACACAGAAGAGAATACCCCACGGGCAAACTTAGGCTGAAATGCTACAAGAATAGCGATGCCAATAAAGAATATACATTGAACTACGAATATACGTGGCTTGATGATACTCCAATTAGAAAGGACACGGGAATAAAGGTTAAGCCGTGCGATTGGAATCCCCAAGGCAATAGCGGAAGAGGAGAATTACGAGCATCCTATGGGAATGATGCGAAGCGTCTGAATAGCCTTTTGAAAGATTCCCTGCAAAAATATGACACTCGCCTCCGTGTTTACGCCGAAAAGCATCCCAACCAGATGTCTTCTGAGATTATCCATTCAATACTCTTTGACGAGGATTTGACACGACAAGACGAAGCGCAAGATTTCGTTGAATATGTTAAGAAGACGTTGGAATCAAAACGTACCAGAGGCAAAATCGGTAAGAGCCGCTATGAAAATGGAATAAGCAATATGAAGGGCTTCACCGAATTTCTTGCATCACAGAGAAAAGGTACATATAGAACCAATGCCATCTATTTGGGAGATATATCCTCTGAACTTGTTGAGGAGTATATCAGATACAGACGCGATATAAAGGGTAATACGGATGCTACAATCAATCACGCGCTTACGCCTATTATCATTGCTTGCGAACACGCAAAGGACGAAGGCTTAATTGACACAAAGATATATGCTAAGATTAAGGATTGCAGAATTGAGGAGAAGCCATCCCTTGAAGGAGAGAGATTCGATGGCAAGTATCTAAGCAAAGAAGAATTGCAGAAGATTGTCAATTTCTATAATGAGGATAAGGAACCAAGACGAAAGCAATACATCGAAATGTTCTTATTTGCTTTTCACGCGGGAGGGTTGAGGCTTGTCGATGTGATGTCTTTGAAGTGGGAACACGTCAGTATCGAGAAGCGAGAATTAAGAAAAATTCAAGTCAAAACAGCAAAAGGACGCAAGCCGAGACACATCATCCCGTTGAACGATGCTGCCGTGAGCATTTTGAGGAGGTGGCAAGAACTTGCAAGGGAACAGCGTAGAACAAAGTTTGTCTTTGATTTATTACCAGAAGATTTTAATCTTGATGATACGGACAAATTATATTACGCCAGAAACAATGCGGATAAAAAAGTCAATCAAGCATTATCGGTTGTGGGTGAAAAAATAGGGCTAAGATTTACATTGGCGTTTCATTCTGCCAGACATTCATTTGCAATGAACGCTTTGAACGATGGTTTGAGTTTATCAGTCGTAAGCCGATTCCTCGGACATTCATCAACGGACATAACGGAATTGATTTATGCTGACTATCTTCCCAAGAAACTTGCAGACGAGTTAGAAAGCCTTCATTATGATTATGTACCGAATTTCGATGATTGATATTTTGTTTAGTTTATTTTGTAGGAAATAAGCATAATATTTTTGAGATAGGTTTACTATTTATATTAAGTAAGATAAGATTGATAAGATGGCAAGCAAGAATTCTTCACAGATTCAGTTGTACGTATTCACGGGATTCGATATGGATTCGTTCATATCGCTGTATCTCCGTGAATTGGCTCCCAAGAAAGAGTTGGTGAATGTCAATATCTTCACGGGGGAAGGAGTCTATGAGGACGTGAAGGAGAAGGCGGGCGTAAAGGATGCCGAGAAGATAAAAGCCAAATGCCTCTATCTGCAAGATACAATCATCAGAAAAGCCAACGCCAAGAAGGACAACAATTCATTCTCCCTATCATCCAAGGTATTAAAGAACGTCATAGGCTCCGAATACAAGTCTATGCTGAACGTTCTGATTCAAATGGGCTATATCGAAATGGGAGACGGGCAGCAAGGCGCGGGCGAGCATTGGTATTATCAGATTGGGGAATACTCCCGTCTCTATTCAATGAAGGACGTTGAAGTGCATCCGTACTATACGGAAAATTTCACCATCAAGAAGTACAAAGAGAAGTCTCTGGAACAGATTACCAAATATCAGACGGAAGTGGTGGCTCCGTCCGTTGATAGGTATTACGGAGAAGATTTCAGAAAGCAGTATATCGTATCATTGAACTATTTCCACATCGAGCGTGAAGAAGACTTGCAGAAGTATCTTAGGAAGCATTGGTACAATAAGGAAACATCCAAGTATTACGTCTATTACAAAGACATCATATCGAAATTACAAGCCAAGGATAAGAAGATATATAGCATTGACGGAAATGGAAGAATCTATCACGTTCTATCCAATCTATCCACAGATTTGAAAGAGTATATCAATATAGATTTCAGTTTAGATTGTAAGAATTCTCATCCCATCTTATTTAACTATTTCATCTACTATCATCATAACATTTCTATCTATTCATCTAATACCATATCTTCATTTCTACATAATAACATAGATAATTCCAATATCAGTTTTACCTTTTCTTCTTATAATTCTTCATCCACATCTAATAAACACCATAATGTGTCTGAATATCTTCGTAATGAATTGATAAATAATAATATAGAAATTAACGAAGTTGCAAAGTTGGCTGACGATGAGTTGGAATACATCTATCTGACGAGTTCGGGGAGGATATGGGACGATATTAACGCTCAGTATCCAGAATTCACCCGCAAGGAGATAAAGGCAAAGTTCTTCAAGCAAGTCCTATATTCCTCAACAATATCCACCAAGAAGAAGCCGTTTGCTAAGGTATTTGCCGCTATGTTCCCCAATGTGTATCGTCTGATATGCGAGTGGAAGAAGGCGAGCACGGATGCGTCAAAAAAGGCGTATTTGGACGAACATCATCTGTATGTGGAGAAGGAGTATGCTTCGCTCAGCATCGCCCTTATGAATTTAGAGGCTCAGATATTCACCACGATACTGAAACGGATGTATGCTAAGCGTTGGTGTGCCGTTAATATCCACGATTGTGTTGTGGTTCCATCGACAACCAAGAAGAATAAGCCAGACAAGGATTCCGTCAGAAGCATTATGACGGACGTATTCTCCAAGTTCGGGCTATGTCCAACATTCGATTAAAGCATAATGAGCGGGCTTGAAAAAGTTCGCTTTTTTATCTTCCTTATCATTCTTTTTAAGCCTAATAAACTATTTATTGATAAATGAATATCAATGAATAGAAAGTATTATTTGGACGAGTATTGGAAGCCACTAAAAGACTATGAAGGGCTATACGATATTAGCAATTACGGACGAATCAGAAGCCTCAACTACCGAGGCTCCCACCAAACTACGATACTCCATATCACAGCCTTTATGGGTAATTATCTAAAAGTGGGGCTTAGGAAGAATGGCGAAGTCAAGTATTATCGCGTCCATCGCCTTGTGGCTATCAATTTTCTTCCTCCTCCGCTCCCAGAACAGACGCACGCAGAGCACATCAACGGTAATCGTCAAGACAATAGGGTATGCAATATCCGTTGGACTACTCCCAAGGGGAATATGGCAAATGAAATCACCCGCATCAGAATCTCCCTTGCCCTAATGAATCCATCACCAGAGAGGAGGCAGCGTATCTCTGAGGGGCAAAAACGCAGATTTGCACGGGAGCGGGTTACGCATACGGGACGTTATGCGTTTATGCAGTAATAACTAAATTAAAAAACAATATATATGGAAATCTCAAAAAACAAGAAATTCTATTTCGATTGTGATATTACGCAGATATTTCACAATTATCAAATTGTCATTTATGCTGAATCCTACGATGATGCGGTAAACAAATTGAACGAGAAACGGGAAGACAACTTTATGAATGAGTTGATTTTTGAAAAGCCGACAGAATCAGAACTAACCTTTCAATGCTCAGATAAAGTTGGTATGACTCTGTATGAGTCAGAGAGATAGGTTTCAGTTTCGTGTTCGGAGCAACAAAAGTGGTATCAGAGCCTCAACAAAAAAGCGGCTAATTTGATTAGTCGCTTGATTTTTAATATGTTAGTGGTTTCACATTTA
>JALEPJ010000025.1 GCA_022766385.1 Rikenellaceae bacterium | reverse complement strand
GACAGCATCCAAGACGTTCACGGCAAAAACAAGAGCGGAACAATGTCTCGCCATATACTCAGGCATACCTACTCAGCCTCGGCAGACGTTACACTGTTCAAGATATTGAAAGTATCAACATCTTACACCAGAAATATGTTCAAACCCATCGACCACGCAGGAGGGAAGGAAGTTGATATTCAAAGATTGAACTTTAGCGCGGGAATAGATGTACTCAAAGGAAGATGCAAGATTACATTGTCCGCTTACGATCTGCTCAGTGGCGGTTCAGAATATTCAGAAAGTTTCACAGAGTCTTCATACATAAAAACCTGGACTCCATCCTATGGACGTTATTGCCTGCTTAAGCTAAGCTACAGATTCAATAACACTAACGGGAAATTGATACCGGACTACGGTGTATTTTAACACCGAAAGTGAGCTATAGGGTAAGTCTCTGACAATGCATATATTTTTCATATTCAATTACTTAACATACCAAACAGCACTATCTTCACCCTTGGCGGTCTTGACTACAACCTTATTCTCACCCTTTGAGAGCTTTACATTCTTGAAAACTACGCTCGCATATTTGTCAGTTTTCTGTGACGCCTCCTGCTTGCCGTTGATAATCAACTTGACAGAAGGGTCGGTGGTAAAGACAATGATATCGGTTACATCTGAGTCCCTATCAGTAAAGCCTTTGGAACAAAGATGAGTAGTCTGAACGACCTTGTTCCAATTGGCCTTATAGAATTCTTACCTGTCTCAATATTGAAGACTATTGATGTACACGAGCACGTATTACAAAAAGAAGGCTTTTGTACAAAAAATGCTATATTCAAATAATTACAAAATAGCTTTCTTTCACCTCCAGACCTCTTTTTGTGCGATCTTGACTACGTTTTCCTTGATATTAGACCAAGATTGACTATCTTTGAACCAAATTGCCAAAAAAACATAATTTCACACAGAAACGACTGTATTGTAGTAGTAATGAATGTTACTTGTTTGCAGACCAATCAGCCTCTAATGAAAAAACTATTATTCTGCATTGCATTGTTTATAGCATTCTCAGCTAATGCCCAAAACGCACCTACAGACACGCTGGATCTTGAAGATCTGGTGTTTGTCGGTTTTTCCAAGGAGAAAAAAGTCAACCTGACAGGATCCGTATCCCAAGTCAATATGCAGCAGGTTCTGGGCGACAGACCCATCAACAGCATAGGCGCCGCACTCCAAGGTGCCATACCTGGCCTTAGCATAAGCGGAGTCTCATCTCCTGGACAGCCTAAGAATTTCAACATACGAGGAACTCTCAGCATCAACGGAGGAGTGCCGCTCATACTCATCGACAATATCGAAGGGGATATCAACTCACTGAATCCTGAGGACATCGAGAGCATATCTGTTCTTAAGGACGCAGCTTCTTCAGCCATCTATGGCGCCAGGGCAGCGGGCGGAGTGATACTCGTGACTACAAAGCATCCGGAGAAGAATCAGCCGTTAAGGCTCGAATACGGATTCAATCTTGGCTTCGAAAGAAGCATTGCCAATCCTCAGCAGGCAAGTCTCGACGATTATATTGCCGCATACAAGGAGGCTGGATTCAGCAGTCTCTATTGGGCTGGAAACGGAAGCATCAGCCGTTGGCAGGAGCTTCTAGGGCAGTACAGACAGGGCAGCCTCAGTGGCGTGTACGACAATGGCGTTTACAAGGATGCCGATGGTGCCGTCTATTACCTTAAGGAGGGCGATGTGCTCGGAAACGCTCTGGAATCAGGATTCATGAGCAGTCACAATATCTCGGCAGCAGGCGGAAGCGAGCATATAAGATATCGTATTTCAGGAAGTTACAACTACGAGAACGGACCTATGGTCAGCTCGAAGGACGCCTTCTCGAGAAAATCATTGAACGCTTTCATTTCATCGGACGTGAATGACTGGTTCACACAGGAAGCCTCGATTATTTATACTTCCCAGAACAAAAGCGAGATACTGACCGTCTTTCGCGATCCATATTCTATAAGACTTATCAACTGGTATCCTGAGGGTTATATGCCTAAGGAGATTACAGGCACAGCTGAGGACCTGCTCATCGATTCCCCACGCAATGCCTGCCTGTACCAGCCGGCAGCGAAGTCAGTCACCAGCACACCGAGGATAGCGCTCAAGTCCATAATCACGCCGATGAAGAACTTGACCTTGACCGCAGAGTACACCTACCTGCAGAAGGACTACAGATACAATTCCTACACAGGACAGGCGAAAGTCGTTGACCCTCAGCTTTCCATTCGAAATCTGCCGGCAACAGGAATGGACAAGTACGTTTACAATGTCTCTTCGGACAAGTATAATGCCCTTAACCTTTATGGTCAATACAGTCTGAGAGCCAAGGGACACAATATTAATACCATCATCGGCTTCAATCAGGAGAGCGAAAGCTACAAGTACCTGAACAACACAGTGCTCGGACAGACCGTCATCACCGTCCCTTCCATTCAGGGAGCTTCCGGAACCAAGACCAGCACCGAAGGCAGCGAGGAATACAGCGTCCGAGGCGTCTTCGGCCGTTTAGCATATAACTTCGAGGGACGCTACCTCCTCGAAATGAATGCCCGTTATGACGGCTCGAGCAAATTCCCCAAGGACAATCGCTTCGGCCTCTTCCCTTCTGTATCAGCAGCTTGGAGACTCGGCGACGAATCCTTTATGAATTGGAGCCGATCTGTCGTCAACGATCTCAAGCTCCGCGCTTCCTGGGGTTCAATCGGCAATCAGTCCATTGCCCCATACGGCTTCATTGCAGGAATGAATGTAAGCGAGAGCAAGGTCTGGATTGACAAGGCCGGTCTGGTCAATGTCATTTCCACCCCGGGACTCATCCGTGCAAACTACACCTGGGAGACCGTCAAGACGCTTAACTTCGGACTTGATCTCAGCGCATTCAGCAATCGCCTTTCCCTCGTTTTCGACAAGTACATACGCAACACGGAAGGAATGCTTAGCGACGGCATCGAGCTTCCGGGAGTCGTAGGAGCTACAGCTCCTCTTCAGAATGTCTCAAATATGAGGACAGACGGTTGGGAACTCTCGATCAATTGGCGTGACAATGCCGGCGACCTGGGCTACCGTCTCGGTTTCAATCTCTATGACCACAAGTCGAGAATCACCAAATACAACAATGCCAGCAACAACCTGAATTACTACTATGAAGGAAAGATGCTCGGAGAGATTTGGGGCTATGTATCAGATGGCTACTACAGCATTGACGATTTCGACGCAGAGAAGGCTCAGAACGGCATCTGGGAGCTCAAGGAGGGCATTCCTTCGCTCGAAGGATACATCGCCAAGCCGGGTGACGTGAAGTTCGTCGACCTCGACGGAAACGGCACAATAAACTCAGGCAGCAATACTCTTGACGAAGCCGGAGACCGTAAAATCATTGGCAATTCAACACCGCGCTTTGAATTCGGAGCCAGCTTTGGTCTGTCATGGAAGGGCTTCGATTTCAGTATGATACTTCAGGGTGTGGGCAAGCGCGACTATAATCTGAATACCGCAGCTCTGTTCACGTTCGGATCATATGACCAGAACGAACGCCAATTCTTTTCCGTTTACAGCAACCAGACAGATTATTGGACAGCAAAGAGCTACGACCCTCAGAGTCCGGAATATATGGTGGCAGCGAATCCTGACGCGAAGCTTCCGCGCATTTACGGACAGCTCGAGAATGCCACTTCCAATATGCGTGTCAGTGACAGATACCTGCAGAATGCGGCTTATTTACGCATCAAGAACGCCACTCTCAGCTACTCCTTCCCTAAGTCCCTGCTGGTACGCACAAAGGCGATCAATTCCCTCAGGGTATATGCAAGTTGCGAGAACCTGGCCACTTTCACGTCCCTGCCTAAGGGATATGATCCTGAGCTTCTCAGATGGGGCTATCCGTTCTACCGCACCTGCTCATTCGGTGTAAACATCACCTTCTAATGAATCAAGCTATGTCAAGATATAATACACACAGGATAATGGTCTTTGCAGCTGCATCCGTTCTGCTGCTTTCATCCTGCAACGACGACTTCCTCGAGAAATATCCAACGGGAACCCTGGTGGAGAGCAATGCCTTCAACAGCTATGACAATTTCAAGGCATACATGTACCAATGCTACGCCCTCTTTACCGATGCCCGCATAATGACGAATTACAGTGGGGACAAGTACCATCGTAACGGACAGTACCTCAGCGACCACTACAGCGGCATTATGAGCGACAGGGACCTTTGGGAGAATCCATATGCGATGCAGACAGTTCAGACTGTCAACAGCAGCGATGCCTGGGATTTCAAACCTATACGCACTGTGAACATAATGCTGTCCCATCTCGATGACGGCCACCTCACAGAAACAGAGGCAAAGCATTGGAGGTCAGTAGCTTACTTCTTCCACTCATGGTGGTATATGGAACTTGTGGCCCGATATGGGGACATACCTTACATTACAGAAGTGCTGAATGACGAGAGCGAAGAGGCCTATGGTCCGAGAACTCCACGAAAAGAAGTCGTAGAGAATATCATATCGCGGCTGGAGTACGCCATCGAGAACATCGGTGACTGCTCGAGGGACGGTGACAATGCCGTCAATGCAGACGCCTGCCGCGCTGCCCTCAGCCGCTTCCTCCTCCGCGAAGGAACTTTTGCCAAATATCACGGTCTCGATGAGCCTTACGAGGAATATCTGAAGAAGTGCGTTGCAGTCTCAGAAGAGTTGATGGCCTCCTATCCAAGCCTTTATATGGGCAATGGCAATGACAGTTACCCAGCTGCAGGCTGGGACAATGAGGAGACCAGCGAAAGCCTCAAGGGAGCAGCCGGAATCATTATGTACAAGGAGTATATCGAGGGAGTCCTGACGCACAGGTTCAGCGATTACGTACACGTTGCCGCCCACACCACCGACGCTCCACAGGCGACCATAGACCTATTTCTGATGCAGAACGGCCGTCCTATCGGCAATTCCGCCTCAGGCTACAAGGGTGGAGAGGGCAAGGACCTCTGGGATGTCTTCGAGAACCGCGATCCGCGTCTCCCTATTGCCTTCCAGCCACCTGTACAGGCAAGAATTGGCAAATTCAGCGAGCCTGATTATGTGACGACCTTCCCGCAGTGGACCTTCTGGAAAGTTGGAGAAAGCCTCAACAATAACGGTCATTACACCATCACCGAGGCAGATTCGATCAAGTTCCGCAGATACATAGACTATTTCGGACCGAATACCAAATGCTATGACGGCGGCGGTGACGTGAGTCTCGGCAGCAAGAGGGTGCCAGGCCACAACCACACGAACTCAATGCAGCACTCGGCTCCTAATATCAGCAAGTACAGCCAGAAGGACAACTATATGCGCTGCCTTACGGGCTACTATTTCTGGAAGAGCTATACCTCCTGGGAGAAGGGTCTCAATCAGGTCAACCAGACCAGTGACAAACCTATTTTCACCATATCTGAAGTGCTTTTGAACTATGCGGAGGCCTCATATGAACTCGGTCGGTTCGACCAGCAGGCAGCTGACAGAAGTATCAATCTCCTCAGAAGACGCAGCGGAGTGGCCGATATGACAGTCTCCGAAATCGGTGAAGACTGGGACCCTGCCCGCGACAAGGGTACAGCAGCCTGGACGAGGAACTACGACAAAAAGACCAACTACGAGGTAGCTCCCGTGCTTTGGGAAATACGCCGCGAACGACTTATCGAGCTTATAGGAAGAGGTTTCTCCTTCTACGATGTACGCCGCTGGCACAAAGCTCCTTACTATATAAACAGGCAGCAATGCGGTGCCTGGGTCAAGGCGGAAGGCATACCATATGGTACTGGAGCATATACTGGACAGTTCGTGGACTACAATCAGATACTTGAAAACGGTCTGGCGCTTCCGGATAAATCGGGTAGCGGTTGGATATACACCTACCCTTCTCCATTGGCCAGCGGGAAGGGATGGCTTGACAAGTATTACCTTGATCAAGTACCATTGGACCAGATAAAGTTAAATCCAAATCTCTCGCAAAACGAGGGTTATGAATAGAAAGCCGATATCCATTTTTCTTGCAGCCTTAACCTGCCTGCTCCTTTTTGCTTCATGTAGCAAAGAGGAGCATCGCAGCATAATTGATGCGAATGTACTTCTCATCTGGCCTATGGATGAGAGTGAACCTGCATATGAAAAATGGACAGAAGCTGTAATTGACGAATTGCACCGTCAGGGTATCAGAGGGCATGTGGAGGTTCACTATTCACAATTGACCAAAAGATATGAGTATGAGGAACGTGAATTAAGGGGCGATCTGCTCAATAACCTGCGTACAGAAGGAAAGATGCCTGACCTCATACTGTCCTATGGAATGCAGAATTACTGGATGGTATTGACGGATGTATTTTCGCTGGCCAAAACAGTGCCTGCTGTCTGCTTCGGAATGAGCTCGGAAAAGTTCCTGCCTTATCAGTACGATATGTTGCAGGACAGCTACAAAGGAGGTCGTGACAATATCGTCACGGTATTGAACAAACCTCATCTGAAGGAGAATCTTGACCTGGCAGATTCGCTTTCAAGCTCCATAATCGACTATATCTATCGTCCTGATTACTACTTCATTACCAAAAACAGATTCATCACGATGCTGGACGTGGATCTTCTTTGGGCGGACAGGATAACATATCATCAGCTCATTGACCAGATGGAGGAAATGGACAGCAGCAGATACTACAGTAATCTGGAAGCGAAGGTCAGTGAGAGCCAGCTTATCAAATACGCGACCAAGGATGACAGAATCGTATTCTCCTGCAGATCAGTAATGTCCCCTACTTGGAATATCAGTGAAGGAAACAATCAGATCGCAACCACCTGGGCATTCTATCCTCAGAAAGGTCCGAATCTGTTCATACAGGGCAAGCACGATTACAAGTCAAAGGAACTTGCCGAGGGACCTAGCAATATGATGTATTTCACTATGGTTCCGGAGGACTATCTGTTCAACTCCAAGTGCATAGGAGGTTACTTTGCCTCATATGAGGAACAGATACGGGATGCGGTGAGCGCAGGTGTACGTTTGCTAAAGGGCGAAACAGCGGATGAAATAGGCATAATTGAAAGCCGTCCGAGCTATTTCATTAATTGGGATGTCGTACGTCCTTTGGGACTTGACGTGAATCTCGTCCCTGACTTCGTGAACGTTGACAATGCTACACTAAAGGATAGGAATCCTCTGAAACACAAGCATATAGAACGCTCAATCTGGGCCCTGTTCGCAATGCTTCTCGTCTGGAGTACAGCTATTGTGGCCTTGCTTTCGAGCAAGTTCAAAGCCAACTCCAGAAGAATACGCCAGTACTCGAATGAAATCATCAGCAACTACGAGACCTTGGAGCAGATGCAGAAGATTGCCGACATCAAGACTTGGGAGATGCTGGGTGAAGACCACGATTTTGGACGAATCAGTGCCTCCGATTTCTTTATGAGGAAGATAGTCGATTTCGTCAAAATAAGCGTACCGGGAATATATGAACAAAGGTTCTTCTGCTCGATAGACAATAAGGATCCTCACTGGTACGAGTTAAGAATGACCGTCAATGAAAAGGATGGCCGTATAGAGAAAAAAGGAGTGCTGATAAACATTGACTACCAAAAGGAACTCGAATCTATTGCGGCTGAGACTAACCGTATCATACAGTCAGTGAGGACCAGGGAAGGCTTCATTGCCTCCATCAACCATCAGATAAGGACTCCGCTCAATTCCATAGTCGGCTACTCTCAGCTGCTCGCGGAGCCTGACATTCCGACGAGTGAGGAGGAACTTCATGAGTATCGTTTGGCAATTGACAACAACTCCTTCCTGCTCAAGCATACCATCAATAACATCCTTACTGCCACCATGCTTGGCAAGTCGAACATTACTCCGCAAATGGAGATAATAAGACTGAACGATTTTATCGGTCCGGAATCCAATTTTGGTAAGGACATCATCGACAAGAATCAGATGCAACTTGTTCCTGGACCGGTGGACCTCGATGTAAGAGCGGATGCAACCCTGCTTACCCGGGTGCTCGAGAATCTGCTCATCAATGCAAGCAACTTCTCGAGCGGATCAGAGCCGATATTGATGGGTTGGCGCGAGTGCAAGGAAGATGGCTATAGCGCTGAAATTTGGGTTCAGGATAACGGTATAGGCATAAAGCCTGAGTATCATAACCTGATCTTTGACAAATTCTTCAAGGCCGACAGCTTCACTGCAGGTTGCGGTCTGGGACTCTATATCTGCAAGTCCTTCACGGAGCTTATGGGAGGAAAGATCACATGTGAGAGCATAGTAGGAGAAGGTTCGACATTCAAACTCAAACTGTCATGCTGAAAAAGGGGAACATAGTATTGGCTTTTGCCTTGATTCTGCTTCTGGCGTCCTGCAACAGGCAGCCTGAGAAGCCGAAGGAGGTAGTCATCTTCCTCCCTTACAGTAGTATGACTCAGATTTATAAGAGCGCACACAAAGCAGCTTTGGAGGAATTCTCAGACAAAGAGAAATATCACCTGAGCGTACTTCCGTTAACGGAGGAGAATGAAAATCTCTTCAATGACAAATCATATTGCCCTGATGCAAGCCAAAGGCTTGAATGGCAGTTACAGAAGGTTCTGGATTCCCTCATCACACCTGACCTCATCATTCTGCACGGGGACAGGAGTGCTTATGGCGCAGCTTTCCTTGACTCCCCTACAATTAGAAACACTCCTCTGCTCAGCACGGGAGTGGTTTATCCGAGATATAATAACATCCTGACCCAAATGCCCAATATGGTCGTTATGGAGTCACGTCCTGAGGTCAAAAAGAATATAGATTTCATAGCGGACCTTGGTTTTTCAACCCATATCATTACCGAATTGGACAGCACCTTCATAGATGACCACATCCGTGAAGAAATAACTCAGGAGTTCGCGAACCTGGGGGACAAATACAGGACAAACCTATACCTGGAGCAGGAAGACCGCTTTCTGAGTAAAGAAAAACGCGATTCACGTCCTACACTGTTCCCTATTAGCATCAGCGACACTTTGAAGAATAATCACCACCCCGACGTACCGGCTCCATTCAGTATTAAGTGGGTATTCAATACACAGATGGAATCCACGACCTATCTCCATCTGAAGGATGATATCTTCTCGAATACGGTGATGAACTTCAATGTAGGATTATACCTCGCTATGACTCCGGAGTATTTCAATCTTCCATTGATCAACTTGCTTAATTCCTGCCTCGGAGGTTATATGACACCTTTCCCTTCAATGTGGAAACAGGTGCACCCTATTGTGGACCAGCTCCTTAACGGTACTCCTCCAAAGCAGATTCCTTGGGGTACTCTCCAAAAGGATTACTGGTTGGACTGGAGACTTGCCAAGAACATACACGATTTTGCAAACGAATTCCCCAAAGGCGTAAATTTCGTCAATCTGCCTTGGAACCATCGGTCAAAGGCCTTGATTTACTCGGTGTATATCCTGTTTGCTTTGCTGGGCTTATCCCTCCTGATTTATGTCATCATCATTCCTGCGATTATGTTGCGTAAGGACAGGAAACAATTGGACAGACTGCTTGTCGAGGCACAGGCTGCGAAAGAGTCGAACAACAATGTGAACAGTATCATGACCCAGCTGAACTCATATGTATGGTATATGTATCCAGACCAAAGATTTGAGTTTTCCGACGCCTTTTACTGGGATTTCAACATTTCAAGGGACCGTAGAATTGATTTTGAAAGCATCGCAAAGATTGTGCACGAGCCGGGACGCAGCAAATTGCGCGAAATGCTTTTCAGCAATGACGATAAGATAAGCGACGAGATGGAAATACTCGTTGACCTACCGGGCTACGAGAAGCCGAGGGCAATACAGATGCACGCTATCAGACTCTCCAACAAAGTCGCTGACAATGAGGATGTTCTGCAGCTAAAGGCAGGATTCTTCTATTTCAATGACGAGTCTTACTGGCTGAACAATGAGCTTAGGCAGGCATACCGCCGCAGCGAGAAGCTTATGGAAAAAGAGAGCTTCCTCACTACTATGAACGACGAATTCCGCAAGCCTGTGGAGAAGATAAGTTTCTACTCGCATCTCATTGCTGAGCAATACCACACGATGACAGAAAAACAGAAGGAGGACTGTCTGGCCAAGGTGCTTGATTCTAACTCACGTATCGTCGATCTTCTAAATGAGATTATGCAGGGTGTGGAGCACGACAGTGAATCGGGCAAGACACGACTGACCAAGCTTCAAGTGGAAGACCTTATGGAGGAGGTATATGCGAAGTTCTCTGCCGTTACAGATAAGCGGTACGAGATACATCTATGGCCTGGTCCAAAGAACAGCAGCATTGAAGCATTCCGACCGGAACTGCTCTTGGTCATCAACACTTTGATAAGCAACAGTCTGCAATTCGATTCAACAACAGAGAAAGAAAAAGCTGACTCTACGGATATTGAGGTGAAGAGAATAGATATGGGATGGACTGAAAGTCAGGATGAAGAGGTGATTATTTTCATTGACAACATCAATGACGATATTTATAACTTCAAGGATATTATCGGTTCAATAGGAGGTCATATAGAAGTGTTCCACTTTCCTGGAAAACCAACGCGTATTGAACTGACATTCAGGAGATTACATAGGGGGGGGGCGAAAATGGAAATTAGAATCTGACTTGTCCAGAAAATGAAAGTATTGTATTGCATCAAATCGCTCCATAATTCTGGAGGTATGGAAAAAGTACTGACAGTAAAGGCAAACTGGCTTGCAGAGCACGGATACGAAGTGTTCATTGTCACAGAAAGGCAGAAAGGAAGACAGCCCTTTTTCAGTCTTGACGGCAGAGTGAAGCTGGTGGACTTAAGTGGAGCGGCATTCAGCGGCAGCTTTGCGCTAAGGCTCAAGTCAGCTCTGAATACAATTCAGCCCGATATCTGTATCTCACTCTGTTGCAGAGAAGTATATCATCTCCCAAAGTACAGCGGAGGAAGACCCTGCATAGCCGAATTCCATTTCTGCCACGACAAGTTCTACAGGAAATATTCGGGACTCCTGCTCCGCCCATATGCCCGTTTCAGGACGAAAAAGCTGGAGAACGCCCTCAGAAGCTTCGACTGTCTTGTCACTCTCACCAAGTCAGATCAGCCGCAATGGTCTGGCATTACCCGCCAGCTCCGCCAAATCTACAATCCCGTCACTCTGGCTGATAAAGACGAAAACATTGTCAATCAAGGCAATACCCATAGCTCGAAGAGGATAGTGGCTGTAGGAAGGCTCGTGAACCAGAAGAACTTCAGGGATTTGATTGAAGCTTGGGCAATGGTCGGGAGCAAGCATCCCGATTGGAGCCTGAGCATCTTCGGAGAGGGTAAGTTGAGAAAGAAACTGAGCGCACAGATTGCCTCACTTGGACTCGGGGATAAGGTGAAACTGGAGGGGGCAGTGAAGAATCTGGCTCTGGAATACAGGAATGCGGCCGCACTGGTGATGAGTTCGAAGCTCGAAGGTTTCCCACTTGTTCTCGTGGAGGCCTCCTCCTTCGGCCTGCCTATGATTGCATATGATTGTCCTACAGGACCCTCTGAAATAATTGCCGATGCATCCAAAGATGCTACGGGCGGCAATGGCTATCTCGTTGAGTTGGGGAACGTTCAGCAGCTCGCAGAGCGGATTTGTGCGACCATCGAGGATGCAGATGCGCGCGAGCGTATGGGACGGAATGCCAGAAAAACAGCCGAGCGCTTCTCTCCGGCTGCGATTATGGCTCAATGGGAGCAGCTCTTCTCCGAATTCGCAGGATAGGCTATTTGATGCGGTAAGCGGCTATTCCGTGGTTGCGCCTGTCCTTCTCGGGTGGCAATTGCATATAATCACCGTACTGCTGGACGAGGAAGCATTTCCAATCCTCAAAAGCCTGGAAACGGCAGCCCTCGAACTCGAGAGTCGTGTAGTGCTCGAAAAGCTCTCGGTCGAAGACCTCCCTTGTACCGTTTCTGGTCATTGAAACCGCTCCGGCCTTCTTGCAACTCCCATAAGGATACTTGAACATCAGTTCCTGGGCAGCTTTGATGAAATGCTTCGGACCCTTGAGATGCGCCTCAATGCTGGCTAACAGGGGCTGGTGGAAATTGAAGGGATTGAATCTCGTCCCGCATATATTGAGACGGTGAGCATAATGTGTGAGCTTCCTTTCCATCCATTTCTGCGTTTCAATATCCTCAGGTTTTCCGTCAACAGGGAATATATCGACAAAGAGTCCGAAACGGCAGTTCTTCTGTCCCTCTATGACTGTCCAGCTGTCGTGAACCTTGGCGAAAATATGCTGGAATGACACATCTTTCCCGTCGGTCTGGAATAGGCAGGCATAACGGCCTGACTCATCCTTGAATTCTTTAGTAAAGCGCTCAAAATCAGGACGTGGCATCAAAAGGTCTATATCGTCGTCCCAAGGTATGAAACCTTTGTGACGGACTGCACCTATTAGAGTCCCGTAGGCCAGGGAATAACGAATGCCCTCAACGCGGCAGAATTCGTCAATTTTCTTTAGAATATCAAGCAAGTATTTATGTATTTCCGCGTTTCTTATTTGTTCCATACTGTATCCTGATAATAAATTGGATATTAGCGTAGTAATAAGTTATACTATATGGAACAAAGATATAGTAATTTTTGTACTTTTGCAGCAATATACTATTGCCAATGCAATCATTCGTATTTCCGGGAAACATTGATGAGAATATTTCCCGAATAGGTTCGGCCGACATACCTTATATGCGCACAGACGAGTTTTCTGCGATCAATCTTGAATCGGAGAAGATGCTACTCGAGCTGATGCATTGCCGTAAAGGCAAAACAATTATTTACACAGGCTCTGGCACGGGTGCGATGTCAGCGGTTGTTGAGAACTATGTTTCGACAAAAAAGAAGGCCCTGGTCATTAACGGCGGCTCATTCGGAGCACGCTGGGTGGAAATATGCAGATATTGCTCCGTCCCCGTAGCAGAATTCAAGGTTGAGTTTGCGCACGCTCCCGATTATGATGAATTGGAAAGCTTTGTCGCAGATGAAAAGCCTGAGGTTCTTCTCTGCCAGCATCACGAAACTTCAAGCGGTGTACTTTTCGATTTGGACAAAATCTCTGCCATATGCCGTAGGCACGGTGTTTCCCTGGTGGTGGACGTAATCAGCTCTTTCCTTGCAGAGGAACTGGATATGGACAGGTTGGGCATTGACATCTGCGTTACCAGCAGTCAGAAAGGCCTCAATATTCCTCCAGGTCTGTCGATAGTCCTGCTCAGCTCCGCTCTGGAAGGTTATTCTTTCGCCCACGCAGGCTATTATTGGGATTTCCAGACCAATCTGGACAATCTCCGCCGTGGCCAGACCCCATTCAGCCCTGCCACCACACTCTACCTCCAGCTCAATGCCCGTCTGAAACAGCTGATAGCGGAAGGAGGAGAGATGAAGAATATCGAAAGAGTGCGTCACAATGCCGAGGTATTCCGTGCCGAATGCAGGAAATATTCTTGGGCAATGCCTGCAGAAAGCCCTTCATACGCTGTCACGACAGTTCAGACCTCCGATGACGGGAGCCGCAGAATCTTCAGAGGCCTCATTGAAAGATACGACACTTTCATAATGCCTTGCGGCAAGCCGGGAATGTACAGAATCTCCCATATGGGTCTGCAAAGTGATGAAGAATTGCGTTTGCTAGCGGCCAGAATGCACGAAATAGAAACAGAAAAGAGCCTATGAAGAAAGTCATAACCTACGGCACCTTTGACCTTTTTCATGAAGGGCACGAGAATCTGCTGCGAAGGGCCAAGGCACTCGGAGACTATCTCATTGTCGGTGTAACCACTGACACATTCGATATGCTCAGGGGCAAGCTCAATACCCACGACAGCCTGATAAAGCGCATCGAGTCGGTCTGGAAAAGCGGCTATGCGGACGAGGTTATCCTTGAAGAATACAATGGACAAAAAATCAGTGACATACTGCGCTATGGCGTGGACATTTTCGCTATAGGCTCGGACTGGGAAGGCAAATTCGACTACCTGGAAAACTATTGTAAAGTTGTATATCTGCCTCGTACAGAGGGAGTTTCGAGTACTCTGATCAGAAGAGAGAGACTCATCAGGATGGGAATAATCGGCACAGGCAAGATGGGTGGACGCTTCTTCAACGAATCGAAGACTGTACAGGCTATCAGAATCACCGCCGCATATGACAAGGATTACAACAAATGCCTCGACTTCTGTAGCACAAAACAGATAGCTCTGGCTGCCAAGGATTTGACAGAGCTTCTTGACAATTGTGACGCAGTTTATGTGGCGACACCCCATTACTCCCATTACGAGTATGTAAAGGAAGCTCTTCTGGCCGGAAAACACGTTATGTGCGAGACCCCGTTTGTGCTTCACAGCAATGAAGCGGAGGAACTGCTGGATCTCGCGGAAGAGAAAGGCCGTGTCCTGCTGATTGCCCATAAGACAGCATATTGCCCTGCATTCGAGCAATTGATGTTTGCAGTGAGATCCGGAGTGATAGGCAGTGTAGTGGACATAAATGCCTCCGTTACCACCATTACTGACGAGAGTTCATCTTTGATGGATCCTTGCGAACTGGGTGGCAGTATGAACGAGAATGCCTGCTTCCCTATCCTTCCTATTGTGAAGATTCTGGGCACTGACTTTTTGAATATCAACTTCTATTCAAAAATGAAGAAAGGAGTGGACATTTATACGAAGGCCATTTTCAGATATGCTTCGGCCACTGCTTCCTTTCAGGTTGGACTTGGTGCCAAGACCGAAGGCAGTATGATAATTTCGGGAACGAGCGGATACATATATGTTCCGGCTCCATGGTGGAAAACAGATTACTTTGAATTCCGTTTCGAGGACCAGAATCAGAACAAGAAATTCTTTATGCCTTTCGCTGGGGACGGTCTCAGATATGAAATCAAAGATTTTTCAATTGCCGTCCTTGCCCCAAAGCCAATGAACAGAGTAACCCTTACACGCGAGGAGATCATTGCTATGGCAAAGGTTCAGGAACTATACCTGAACGGCGTCAACCTATTCAAGCTGATTTAGCTATGAGAATCATGACTACAGATGAATTCAAGGCCTTCAACCTTGAAATTCTGGATGAAATAGACGACTTTTGCCGCAAGAACGGCATCAATTATTCAATTGCTTACGGCACACTATTGGGGGCTGTCAGGCACAAGGGCTTCATTCCCTGGGACGACGACATTGACATAATGATGCTCAGACCGGATTACGAACGTTTCCGCCGTCTGTTCAAATCGGATAGATTCTTCTTCGTAGACTGCCATACTATTCCAGACTGCTATATATCCTTCGGAAGGGTTTGTGACAATAAGAGAACAAAAGCCATTTCCTACATCCCCTGGCACGGAAACTCCTGTGAAACAGGGCTTTGGGTGGATGTATTCCCTTTGGATGCAGTAAGCGATGACAAGGATGAGTTTTCGTCTCTTTTCTTCTCGCTGCATAATCAGCACAAACTGGGGACAAGATGCAGGAAGATGCACGCCGAGCTCAAGGACTGCTTTACTCTGAAGAGCAAGCTGAAACTCCTCTTTGACAGGAATACCAATCCTAACATTATGAAAATGGATCCTGTGGACTTCGTAAGGAGCCGCCAGGAAATAATCAGGTTGAGTTCGCTGCAGAAATCTCACAGTTATTCTCAAATTAGTTGTACAGAGTACAAGAGCCCGGAAGTCTTGGAAGCTGCTGACCTTCAGTCATACAGCGAATATGAGTTTGAGGGCCGTAAGTATATGGGCTGGACCAACTATGATCCCATACTCCGGACTATGTACGGAAACTATATGGAATTGCCTCCAAAAGAAAAGCGCAAGCCACTCCAGAACTACATTCGCTTCTGCTGGAAATAGTCTGCGGAGTCTCCTGCGGTGAGCTGTGGGACTTTATCGCAGCAGGCTGTGGGGCTTTATCGCAGCGGGCTGTGGGGCTTTATTGCGGCGGGCCGTGGGGCTTTATCGCGGCGGGCTATGAGACTTAACCCATTGAGTATCAATGTTTTATGCTTTTGTCTATGGGTAAAATTTACTATAGACAAAGGCTTAACTTGCTGTGTGTCAGGCACTTATCCCCCACGCCTTTGCCGGCCGGAGAAACCCACGTGGAACCATCCCACGTTCCATCTGTTCCCTCAAAGCTCCCGGAAGGCTCCGGCAGAGTTCCGCTTCGCTCCATCCACCCTCCGGAACTTCGTTCCTCCGGGAGCCGCTCATGAGGCCGCGGCCGGCCACACTCTTTCGGAGCCTTCCGGGAACTCCGCATCAAGGGCAACGACTGTGGCGAGGAGAGCCTTAAGGCGAGCTCCCTGCAGTCACAGTCGTAACAGGCGAGCCGAGTATTGCGGATAATGTCCCAAGTTTTGCGGTGTTCTCGTGAGTACTTGCCTCGTCTCCAAATCTGGACGAAAAAAGAAGACGACCGACAATTGCTTATCGGTCGTCTTCCTATGATTTGTGCTACTTATATGCTACTTGAAAAGGAGCTGTGCAAAGGTGTTGAGATAGAGTCTCCAGTTTGCCCAAACGTGGCCACCGTCACTTGCATAGAGGGTGTGCTCCATACCGTTGCGGGTGAGAGCCTTGTCGAGAACCTCAGTACCAGGCCATGCGAAATCAGCAGTACCGCAGCCAATCCAATAAAGCTTGTAACCAGCCTTCTTGATACCCTGAAGTGAAGCATCGAGAGTCTCGCTCTCCTGAATACCGCAGCTCATAGGGCAGATGTAAGAGAATACACCAGGATAGAGGATGGTAGCTGAAGTGGTATGACCGCCACCCATTGAAAGACCTGCAATAGCGCGTGATGCAGGCTTAGGGATAGCTCTGTACTCCTTCTCGATGAAAGGGATGATCTCCTCAACGAGACTCTTTACATATGCATTTGCAAATGCAGGGTCGTTGCGGTCAAATGTCTTCACGTCAAGTCCGAGAGGAGCAGCTGCCTGCTGTCCAGGGTTTCCATTAGGCATAACCACGATCATAGGCTTTGCAAGACCCTTCTCGATGAGGTTGTCAAGGATCTGAGCTGCACGGCCCATTGAAGTCCAAGCCTCTTCGTCACCGCCGCCACCGTGGAGGAGGTAAAGAACAGGATACTTCTGCTTAGGGTTAGCCTCATAACCGTAAGGAGTATAAACGGTCATTCTGCGGTTGATGCCGAGAAGCTTTGAATCATACCATCTATAAGATACTGTACCTCTCTTGTTAGCCTCATAATAGTTCTCGGTACGCTCGCCCGGAACAATGAGCATATTCAAATAACGGGTACCGTCACGCTGTACATAATAGTTCTGAGGGTCGTTTACAGCGACGCCGTCAACGATGAAATTGTAGGTATAAATCTCAGGTGAAGGCATATCAACGGTTACCTCCCAAATGCCTTTCTCTCCCTTGACCATAGGGATACCGGCTCCGTAAGGATTCTCCATCCAGCTGCCGACGAGATTAACGTAGGTAGCATAGTTTGCATTAAGACGGAATGTAACTTTGTCACCCTGCATTTCAGGAGATTTAGCCTGAGCAGCACCGCGGCTGAAGTTTGCGAGTTCCTGAGCATTGGCCATACCTACGAAAAGGACAAGTCCAGCCAAAATACTAGTTAGTTTTTTCATAAACAATTGATTGAGTGTTATTAATAATAAAAATTGGCAGCTATTTCACTGCACCTTTCCAACAAATATAATCAAATTAGACTTGATTTGGAAATAATAATGCGCTAATTGTACACAATTGTGCTAAAGAAGAGGAAAAGCATTGGTTATTTTTGTACTGCTGTGAACCACATCAAGGCGGATATCCACAAATAACTGTCAGAAGAAATGGTGGCACTGCGACACTGAATCGAACCAATTTTGAACAAAATATGAAACGAGTACTATTGATTATTGCAGCAGCAGCTGCCCTTATGAGTTCTTGCTGCAACAATGGCGGCAAAACCGGCAATTGGGATGACAAAGACCTTCTCCAGATAGGCGACGGCATTGCCATAGCTGAAACGCAATATGGCAAGATCCAGGGATTCATCTACAAGGATGTTTACACTTTCCTCGGAGTTCCGTACGGTGCGCCTACTGGCGGAGAAAACAGATTCATGCCGCCGGTAGCCCCTGAAAAATGGGAAGGCATCAGACCGGCAGTTTTCTGGGGCAATTCAGCTCCTCAGGATGTTGAGGGCTGGTTTACCAATACCATCAGCACCTTCCTCGACCATTGGAACTACTACGACATCAGCGAAGATTGCCTCAACTTGAATGTCTGGACCCCTGGACTTGACGACAAGAAGCGTCCGGTTATGGTATGGTTCCACGGCGGCGGTTATTCTTCAGGAAACAGCATAGAGCACGATGAATATCACGGAAACAATTTCGCGAGAGAAGAGAATGCCGTTTTCGTTTCTGTAAACCACAGACTTAACGCCTTCGGTTTCTCAGACCTCTCAGCTTACGGTGAGAAGTATGCAGCTTCCGGCAATGTCGGAGTGCTCGACCTCATTGCCTCACTCCAGTGGGTCAAGAACAATATTGCCAATTTCGGCGGCGACCCTTCAAACATCACCATTATGGGTCAATCCGGTGGCGGTGCCAAGGTCTGCACAGTCCTCGCGATGGAATCAGCCAAGGGTTTGGTCAACAAAGCAGTAGCCCTCTCAGGAAGTGCTACAAGAGCTATGGACCAGGAGCTTTCAAGAGCTCTCGCAGCCTGCTTGCTCAAAGAGGCAGGTCTTAGCGAGAAGGAAGTTGACAAACTTCAGCAAATGCCTTGGAAGGATTACCTCGCACTCTCACAGAAAGCCCAAGCGCGCTTCATGCGCGAAAATGCGGACAAGGGATCAGCTATGCGTTTCGGCTTTGCGCCTGTCGAGGACGGAGTCATCATTCCTAAGGGAGGCTATTTCCAACCAAACGGACATGCAGCTAATATTCCTGTCATCTTCAGCGTAACTAACGCAGAACGTTCAGTAAGTATGAATAAGCCTGAACTTGAGGATGTTGACAAGGCAGGTGCCATCGAATACTTCAAGCCTCGTTACGGTGACAAGGCAGCAAGCATCATTGATGAATGCGAAAAGGCCTTCCCTGATATGAAGCCAATTGAGTGGATCAACTACCTTGACTGGGGTATGAGACCTAACCAGATTGCCGCTCAGAATGCCAAGGCAGCCCAGGGTGGAGCTGTATATTCTGCAATTTTCGCATACAATCCTCCTGTATTCAACGGTCGCCTCCGCGCCTTCCACACTATGGACATTGCCTTCTGGTATCAGAATACAGATATGATGTACTCTCACACCGGTGGCGGTCCGGAGTCGAGAGCCCTCGCCACAAAGATGGGCAAGACCCTCAAGCACTTTATGGAGACAGGCGATCCTAACTGCGGAGCATTGCCACAGTGGCCTAAGTACAGTGAGGAAAACGGCAGCCTTATGTGGCTGGACAAGGACAGCAAGGTATTGTCAAAGCCTGATGAGGGCATACTCAACGCCATTGCCAGATAAGAGATAACAATTGAATAACAAAAATTATCCTGCATTATGAAGACTTTTTTCAAAGCAATTACAGTAGTTGCAGCCTTAGCACTCGCCTCTGCACCATCATTCGCGCAGAAAGGTCCTCGCGGCCAGCTTATGGTCGGAGCGGCGCGTGTAGATGTAACACCGGACGAGAAAGACCTCGGTCGTAACTCATACGGCATACTTGACAGAACCCACATCAGAGCCATTATCTTCACAAACGGTTCAAACACAGCCGGTTTCGTGAATGTAGACGGCAATATGATGGAAAGCGTCGTTGACGCAGTAAATGCAAGAGCAGAAAAGGAGCTCGGCATCCCTTCCGGCAATATTATCTATAACGGCACCCATTGCCACTCAACCGGTACAGTTCGTGGCGATGAGCTCATTGAAAGAACCTACAAGGCTGTAAAGACCGCGTACGAGAAGATGGTCCCTGCAAAGGTGGGCTTCGGCAATGGTGTAAGCTACCTCAATGTAAAGCGCGACCTCTTCGATGCTGAGCGCGGAACCTGGTGGGAAGGCCCAGACTATGACGGAAAATCAGACAAGACAGTATCTGTCATCTACTTCGAATCAATGGACGGCAAACCTCTCGCTACCTATTACAATTACGCAATGCACGCAGTTATCACAGGCCAGCTTGATATGATTACAGGCGACTTCCCTGGCAAATCAGAGAGCTACATCGAGAGCCGTTACGGTGACGATTTCGTGGCAATGTTCGCTTCAGGTGCTGCCGGAGACCAGAATCCACTCTATTTCCAGCAGACCTTCGACCTGAGAGACATCCGTATTGCCGATTACGCAAAGAGAGGAGAGGACATTTCCAACAAGATGCCTCCGGGAGGAGTAGGTCTCGACAGAAACGATCCTGAAACTGCACGCCTTATGGAAGAGCAGAAGAAGATGGCTGAAAGCTATGGCCAGCTTCTCGGCGAGGAAGTGAAATATGTCATTATGATGATGCGCCGCTTCGAGAACAATGTCACCATCAATTGCGGCCGCAAGATTGTCAGCTGCCCGGGAAGAAAGCAGCTCAATGGCGGCGGACGTGCTGGTTACGCGGGAGTTTACGAGGACGCTGCACCTATCGACATTGCCCTCGGCCTTGTGATGCTCGACGACATTCCTGTAACATCGGTAGCAGGTGAGGTTTACAATCAGATTGCTGTACGTCTCAAGAGAGAATCCCCTTACGCACGCACAATTATGACTACTGTCGCTGACGGTAAGAGCGGTTGGGGCGGATACATTCCTGACGATGAGTCTTACGGTGCTGAGGTATTCGAGGTACTTGGTTCCGGCTTCAAACAGGGTTATGCTGAGAGCGCGATTGTAAACGGTCTTCTCGACCTGATCCACGAAGCAACTCATTGACAATAAGATTCGGGCAAGCTGTTCCCATATGTTTATGGCGGCAAAGATATGCTTGCCACTGTGAGGAAGCCGACCCAAAGGGGTCGGTTTCTTACATTATATAGTGTGATGATGAGTTGTCGGAAGGCTCCGCCAGAGTTCCGCTTCGCTTCATCCACCCTTCGGAACTTCGTTCCTTCGGGAGCCGCTCACGAGGCCGCGGCCGGCCACGCTCTGTCAGAGCCTTTCTCCAACTGCACAGCGGCCTTCAGTAATGCTTCTTCGATCACTTTTATCATGCTCTGAGCATATTTGCCTCTAACTTTAGCTTTATTGGCGACATACTTTCTGAGATTATGCGCCAGTGACACCAATACCCATTCCACTTTTGTCTTTCTTGCGGATTTCAGATGGAACCTCTTGAAGCCATGATTGAACTTTATGTTTCTGAAGCAGGATTCCGGCTCAATTGGCTGCCCTATATACGGATGTATGTGATACATACCCGAGGTCTGATACCGTCTTCATGAAGCAGCTCCACAACCTGACGAAAGATGGACTCAATAGCTATTCCTTTGATTACCAAAAGAATAGCTATTTTATTTTAGGTTACGATGCAGGGGTTCAGGAGGGTAACATAAGGAAAACCATGGCCGCCCGTGGCCTTGTGAAGAGGAGCCCGCTCCGCAGGAGTGGGAGGGATTTAGTTTTCCGTTGTTATCCTCCTGAACTTCTCTCTCCCCCCAAAAAAACAGAAGCTGACCTTTGGGGGCATCCTCTTTTCTTTATAGGCGGCAGAAGGTACTCCTCCACTAAGCAAATTGAAAAATAGTTGAAAGAATATTGGGAGATTAAAAAACAATTACTATCTTTGTGATATTATTTTGATATCATATTAAAATAGACAAACAATTAATCACATTTATTATGGAAAAGAATAGGGAATTCAGTTACAAAGGTTTGGTAATGAACGGTTTCGTTACATTGCTCATTTCCTTGGTATGGTTGGCTTGCATAATTG
>JALEPJ010000020.1 GCA_022766385.1 Rikenellaceae bacterium | reverse complement strand
CGGTGGGTGGTCACGGTGTGCACGGAAAGGAAGAGTTTGTCGGCTATTTCCTTGTTGCTCATACCTTTGGCAATGCAGCAGACAATTTCTTTTTCCCTCTCGCTAAGGGCCTCGGTTTTGCCTCTCTTTTCCTGAATTGTTCTTTCGTCAGTACCGCTCACGGCTCCGTTTTCCTTCAGTTTCTTCTCGATTTTTCTGACCGCCGGCACGAAAAGCTTGTCCTCAATGAGGCAATGTGAAGTCAGATCGTGCTCACAGGCAATAATCTCCAGCAATGCGGCATTCAGGAGGTAGTTGTTTTTATCAGGATAGCAACGAATAATCACGTCTTTCAACTCTTTCAGCTTGTCTGAGATGGGAGAGTGCCTTTTTGCAAAATCAGAGATAGAATAGCCTGAATCAAGTTGCCCGCCCAACAGACGATGGACATATGTAAAAACATGTTCGTCTTCATAATCCATATGATTGCGGACGGCCTTGACATAGTCATCATAGAAACGAATGATGAGCAAGGCAATATCGCTGGCTCCGGAGCAGTCGATAGACTCTATCAGCTTGCGGCGTATATTTGGAAGATTGAAATCCAGGAAATACTCATGCGAGAGCTTCAGATAACGGATAAGCGAAGGCAATGACACAGCATCACAATTATAATCTCTTCCTGTGATATAATTTACCACAGTCAGAAAAGTTAGATCATCCACATCGTGCTGGCAGCAGACCTCGTGCACCGTCATTTCGCCGAACCCCAGCGACAAGCCGAAACGCCCAATAACAAGGATCAATTCGCTGTCATTTCGGACAAGGTCCAGCATACTGTCTTCAGGCAGATAACTTCTTTTGTCTTTCACCCGTTAATAATTTAAGAATAATCCCAGAATCCAAATACCATTGCAAAATTACTTAGTAATATAGAAATAGTAAATACCCAAAAATAATTACTGGCTGTTTCCTCAACTGCCAATTAATACCGAAATCAGAGGATTGACCACCGTTTGGGGATGAGATAACTTTGCATCCGAATTATTAAAATAATTTTCGAATACATGAAGTTATCTTATTGTTTTATTGTTATTCTGATATTCCTGGGTCTGTCGGCATCTGCCCAGCAGACTCACGAGGAGGGCACTTTGACCATAGGTGGCTATGGCGAAGTGGCCCTATCTCGTAATTTCTACAGCGATAATGTATATCGTTATTCCTCAGCATCTTCCCACAAAGGCGAACAGCATGGACGTTTCGACATTCCTCATTCTGTAGTATACCTTGGATACGATTTTGGGAAGGGCTGGACTATGCAGACTGAAATAGAATTCGAACACACGGGAACAGGAGTTTCCGTCGAGAAAGAATTCGAAGAGGCAGGAGAATGGGAGAGCGAAATAGAAAAAGGCGGAGAAGTGGAACTGGAGCAGTTCTGGATTCAGAAAAGTTTCTTCCCGGCTCTCAATGTCAGGATGGGGCATATCATAGTGCCTGTCGGAGGATTGAACAATGCTCACGAACCTTTGAACTTTTTTACTGTATATCGCCCTGAAGGTGAAGATACTATCCTTCCTTCGACCTGGCACGATACAGGGATTAGCCTTTGGGGCAAGACATCTCACTGGCGCTATGAAGTGATGGCCATTGCCGGCCTTGATGCCTATATGTTCAGTACCGAAAACTTCATTAAAAACGGAGCCGGTTCTCCGTTCGAGTTCAAAGTCGCAAACCAGTTGGGATTTGCCGCCAGAATAGACAATTATTCCATAAATGGTCTTCGCTTGTCATTGAGCGGCTTTTATGGAAGGGCTTTCAATAATACATACCCCTATGAAGTAATCCCGGAAACATCCCGTTATTACGGTGTTAAAGGGCGTACGGCCATTGGAGCTTTCGATTTTGTATATACAGGTAAAAATTTCATAGCCAGAGGCAATGCGGATATAGGCTATGTGGGAGATGCTGTAATGATAAGCTATATGAAACGCAACCGCAGTGCCAGTAATGCTCCTTATGACAAATCTTCCGTCGGAAAAGCAGCTGTTGCTACAGGATGTGAAGCCGGGTATGATATACTTTCATTATCCAGCAGGAAAGAAACACAGAAGCGACTGTATCTTTTCGGAAGATATGAATATTATAATTCCTATTTACCTGATACAGGGCAGGAGAGTGCCGAATGGACGGCCAAACATCGTATGGCAGTGGGATTGAATTATTATCCGATTCCGCAGATAGCCATTAAGGCGGAATATTCACACCGCTTCCTCAAGAGCGATTATAATCCCGAGCCTGCAATAAACATAGGTATATGCTATATGGCATTTTTCAAGAAATAATCAATAAAAAGATAAATAAAAATGAGAAGTTATATTTACAAAGCGCTTGCGTCTGCCTGCATCTTTGCAGCAGTCGCTTGTGAAGACAATCTAATTACTGAAAGCCAGCAGGATAAAGAACTGAAAGCCGCTGTGGAACAATATGTTCCCAATGTGATTTATAACATTTACGGAAAACTCGCGGATTCCAGCGAAGAATTGTATAAGCAGATTTCGGCATTAAAAGCATCTGATAGCTTTACCCAGGCCCAGATTGACCTTATTTGCCAGACCTTCCTTGAAGCAAGGAAATGGTGGGAGCAAAGCGAGGCTTTTCTGTCTGGAGCAGCAACTAACTATGGCATTGACCCTCATATTGACTCTTGGCCGCTTGATAAAGACAAGCTTGCAAAAAGCCTGGCCAATGCCGAGACAATCGCAGACCTGGACAAAGAAGGTGCCGGTGCTGTGGATGAAATCGGTGCAGCTTCATTGGGTTTTCACGGAATTGAATTCATTTTCTTCCGCAATGGAAAGAACCGCAGTATTGAGGCTCTGAACGGAATAGAAGATGATGCATCCTTTGCTGGTCGTAACATTAGCGGCAAAAGCGAAATCATCTTTGCAACTGCTGTGGCCGAGGACCTTAGAAACTATTGCTTCGAACTTCAGGCGGCATGGGATCCTGATTGCCCTGAAGAGCGTGTAGCTCTGGTGGAGGATCAATTGGAACTCAACACCATAATGGATAGCGGTCTTACCTATGGTGAGAATCTCCTTATGACTGGCAATGCGGGCAGTACATACCGAAACTTGCAGGAAAGCGTATCAAGCATCTTGGTAGCCGGATGCTCTAACATAGCCAATGAGGTTGCAAATACAAAGATAGGAACTGCACACTATGTAAGCAGTTCGGAGTATAATCCCGATTATATTGAATCTCCTTATTCTAAAAAATCATACGAGGACTTCAAAGACAACATACTTTCTATCCAATATAGCTTGTACGGCGCACAGGGCGCAGAATCAGCCGGTAGCGCATCAATCATGGCCTTCCTTAAAAAGAATGGATGGACGAAAGCTTCCAATCTTGAAACTGCTCTTTCTTCAGCAATCAATGCTCTTGATGTAGCAATGGCCAAGGGAGCATTCGTTGACAATCCTACATCAGAAGAGGCTGAGCAATGTATTGTGACAATCAATGCACTGGATGCGCTTCTGAATGAGGCAGCAGAATGGATATCAAAACTTTAAGATTTCATAATTATGAAAACGGAAAGAATAGTCATTGTAGCTTTTGCTACCTTGGGGCTGCTTGCCTCTTGTGAAAGAAATATTACGCCCACAGATATTCCAGAGCCAGATGCCAAATATGTAGGACAGGCTGTGGGAAACTTCAGCGCCGAGGAATGGTATCCTGGAGGTATACTCGGAACCACAGACAATATCACAGCAGGATGCTATGAAGATGAAACCCCTGCCGTTACACAGCAAGGACTCACATCGGCATTCAATCACGGAGAAATGTTCTTCGAGCGTAATTTTACCCTGAACACTGCTCCGTTCAAAGGGCTTGGCCCGGCCTCTGTGCGCAAGTCCTGTCTGGATTGCCACCCTGCCTATGGCCACGGAAAATGGCAGAGCGTTTATGAAGCCAATACCTCAAAGGCTTTCGGCAACGGTTATCTTCTTGTAGTGTATTATGCCAATGAACCGGGCAGCAACGACGGCCCATATGTGTCTGAGGTTACGGGAATGCCACAGACTATGGCAGCAGAACCTTTCCTCCCTCCAATCGATGAAAGTGGCATTACCATCAACTGGATTCAGGTCGGAGCAATGGAAAGCGGCCTTCCTATGCAATTCCCTGACGGGGAAAGCTATAGTCTTCAGTATCCGGAAATTACCATTGCCAAGTCCGCTTTCAATACAGATCCTAATCCTTATGATACAGCAGAGGAGATGGGCCTGACTATAGGTTTCCGTCTTGAGTCTACAATAGGAGTTATGGGAACGGGGCTCATAGATGCAATTCCTGATGAAGCATTGCGTGAGCAATACAGGGCCGAGGCTCCTTATGTGGAACTGAATCCATCTTTCTGGGACAAAGGAGCCAATGATTTTGCAGCAGGCGCATATTATACAAACTTCCAGGCCGGAGAAAATGGCGCCGGTATTCTTGCAGATGGAACCAGGGTTGCAAGAGGGGAATTCAAACCTGTCAAGCGATATACTTATGCCCTTACTCGTGCAACTCTGCAGGATGGTGCAGGCGCAAATGCAATATGGAATATCACGAATGTTACAAGACCTGACCGCCCTTTCCTCTACACCACTGAGGCTTGGGCAAGAAAAATGAGCAAAACACCATCAGTAATTGAGGCTATACGTTCTGAAGGTGAATCCTCTCCATACTATGTGGATGTTAATAGAGACGGAGAGGTTACGGATGACGAAATTTCCGAGGCTGTTCTGGCTTTGCTTAGCCCTTCGACCAACCAGTTCGACAATCCATATCACAAATCGGTACCGGAAATGTCTGCTGACGACTTTTACGACTTTATGGTTTGGCACCGCGGTCTTTCCATTCCGAGGGCACGCAATCTGCACGAGGAAGATACCCAGAAAGGCAAAAAACTCTTTACGGAGATAGGATGCGCTACATGTCACAAACCATCATGGAAAACAGGTGATGACAATTATTGGAGTCCGGCAATGAATGAAGGAAAGCCGCTGCCACGGTATGCGAATCAGACCATATGGCCATATTCCGATTTCATACAGCATCGCCTTTATATGAAAAATGACATCCACGGTTCTTGGTGCCGCACGACTCCTCTATGGGGACGAGGACTTTCAGCAACCAATACCGGCGCTTCTGACCGTCTTCATGACTGCCGCGCAAGAAACGTCGTTGAATCGATAATGTGGCACGCCTATTCCAAAAAGAGCGATGCGTATTCCTCTGCTGAGAAATTCTACAATCTCTCCAAAGAAGAAAGAGACGCTGTAGTTAAATTCATCGAATCTATTTAGCCTTTTAATAATTGTGGAAGTGAAGAATATCTCTAAGTATTTGAGTTTCGGGGCCATTGTGGTTCTTGTTTTAATGATGATTGCCGCAACGCTTATTGAAAAGATGCAGGGAAGTGCATCTGCGTTCACTCTCATCTATCATAACCCTCTGTTTATGTTGTTATGGGCAGTCGCTGCAATAGCTGGCGTTATCTGGCTGACAAGACATAATGAGTCCCGGAAGTTCTTCACGCTTACTCTTCATCTGTCATTCATCTTAATTCTGGCAGGTGCATTGACAACTTTTATCACCGCAGAGACGGGGAAAATCCATCTGCGGATGGATGTTGACAGCGATAAGGTGATTAATGAAAACGGTGAGATGCAGTGTCTCCCGTTCAGTTTGAGGCTGGAAAGTTTCAGCGTATCCACTTATTCCGGTTCCAAGGCAGCAGCCGATTACATAAGTACGGTAATAATCAGCCCCGAGCAAAGTTCTCACACTATCTCCATGAACAGAATACTTAAACACAAGGGGTACAGATTCTATCAGGATGATTATGATGATGACAAAAGGGGAGTGACACTATTTGTGAATCACGATCCTTGGGGAATTGGGATTACATATTCGGCATATCTGATGCTTCTTGTTTCAATGATAGGCTTTTTCTTCCAAAGGGGAACTGCCTTCCGTGCCGCATTGAAGCGACTTTCACCTAGCCTTATATTGATCTTCGGCCTTTGCGGGAACAATGCGCTCAATGCCGGACAGTTGCCGGAAAACATGCCCAAAGTGCTTCCCGAGCAAGTCGCGGAAGCATTCTCCAACATATACGTATACTACAATGACAGAGTCTGTCCGCTTTCAACTCTCAATCGTGATTATTGTCTGAAGGCATATGGAAAGCCTTCGCAGTTTGGTTATTCTGCCGACCAGGTGGTGACAGGATGGCTGTTCTATTATGACTGGTGGCGGATCATTCCTTTCAAGATAAAAGATAAGGACAAGGGGAGTGCAGTGGAAACGGAGAAAGAGTTCATCTTGAATTCTGTTGCATCCGGAGATGCTTTCAGGATATTTCCAGCTGCCGAGGCTGATGGAACCGTTTCTTGGTACAGTTGTAACGATATCCTTCCACAGAATGTTCTGGACAATTACGAACAATGGGTCTTTATCAGAAAATCCCTGGATCTGATTGAGGAATCCGTACGGATGGAGGATTGGAATGAAGTAGTGCGCCTTGTCGGAAAGATCAAGGCATATCAGGATAAAAGCGCTTCAGAATATATTCCTTCAGTCGGGAAGATCAAAGCCGAAAGGGTATATAATCATATTTGCAGGCCAATGCTGCCCTTTATGATTGCTATTTCGTTGGGGATTATTCTGTTTGTTTTCAGCGGCGTCCTATTGGCAAAGGGAAGGAATATGCCGAAGTGCTTTCAGTATCTGGCGCTTGGTCTGCTATTCATCCTTTGGCTATATCTGACTTCTGTGCTCGGCCTAAGATGGTATGTGAGCGGACATGCTCCCTTTGCAGGCAGTTATTGTGTGATGATGCTGATGGCTTGGCTCTCTTGCCTCGGCTCTCTGTGTTTATACAACAGATTCCCGCTGATTCTGCCTATGGGCATGCTGATATCAGGATTTACTATGCTGGTAGCATCCCTTGCAAGTGCAAACCCGCAGATTACGCATCTGATGCCTGTGCTTCAAAGCCCTCTGCTGAGCATTCACGTATTGAGTATGATGATTTCATACACCTTGTTTGCTCTTGTTGCTCTGTGTGGCGTTCTTGGAGTCCTTATGCCGGGCAAGAATAGCACAGACCGTTTGAGGGATGTGGCGCTGGTTATATTGTATCCTGCAATCTTCCTACTTGCCTTCGGCATCTTTCTTGGGGCAGTATGGGCAAATGTCTCCTGGGGAAACTATTGGTCATGGGACCCGAAAGAAACCTGGGCACTCATAACTCTTCTGATATATGCATTCGCTCTCCACAGCGGAAGCCTGAAATGCTTCCGTAATACCAGATTCTTCCATATATACTCCATTCTGGCTTTCCTGTCAGTACTCATCACCTATTTCGGAGTAAATTTCCTTTTTGGCGGAATGCACGCTTATGCGTAAGTCATTTCCCTTGATTTTTCGCATTGCCATCAATTTGAATTACTCGAAAAAAATTGATATCTTGTCGGAGTATGTGTGTCCGGCAAGGTAATCGGACGGTTATTATAAAGTATTACAATTATGAATATCAATGGAATCATTATAGGTGCTGCCGTATTTTTGAGTATAGGCATCTGCCACCCGCTTGTCATCAAGATGGAATATCATTGGGGTAAGCAGAGCTGGTGGATCTGGTTGGTGGCCGGTCTGGCATTCTGCATGCTTTCTCTCTTCGTTGAGAATGATTTATTGTCAATCATCATCGGCGGCTTCGCTTTTTGCTGCCTGTGGGGCATCCAAGAAATGTTCCTGCAGGAAAAACGGGTTCTGCGTGGTTGGTTTCCGGAGAATCCCAAAAGGCACGAATATTACCAATCGCGCCGAAAAGAAATGGAGAGTTAGTTTTGAAATGCTCAATACGGCATCTTCCCGTATCTGCTCCTGATACATTCGATGAAACACAGATGCAGTACGGTCTGATAATTCACGCAATTATCTGCAGGAATTGGCAAATGAAGCGAAAAGAATTGGTATCTTCGCAGGATTCAATTTCTATATTATCAGACTATGTACAGCCTCAAGAAATATCTCCCCTTCTATAAAAGAAATCTGAAAGTTGCCCTCCCGGTAATGATTACCCAGGCCGGACAGGTGGTGGTACAGCTTGCCGACAATATCATGGTCGGACACGTGGGCACGGCAGAACTTGCAGGAGTATCCTTCGCAAACGCCATATTTCTAATTGGCTTCATCACCTTGATTGGATTCTCTCAAGGCCTGACTCCACTGGTCGGGGAAAGCTTTGCCAAGGGAGAGCACAAGAAAGCCTCGCATCTTTTGCGGAATTCCTTGATGCTCAATCTGTGCACATATTCAGCTATAGGCCTGCTACTTATGGCAATCGGTTTCTTTATGCCACATATGGGCCAGGACCCGCAGGTAATTCCTTTTGCTCAGCCCTACTATTTCATAACTGTGGCATCCTTGATTCCGACTTCATTTTTCTTCACATCAAGATTCTTCGCCGAAGGAATAGGAGATACCAAACACGCAATGTGGATCACTGTTACATCGAATCTCCTGAACATTTTCCTGAACTGGGTACTCATTTTCGGCCACTTCGGTCTACCTGCCCTTGGAGTAATGGGTGCAGCTCTAGCCACCCTCATCGCCAGAATCTTCTGCGCCGTCGCATTCATCCGTGTCATCTTCCATTCCGAGACCTTCTCGTCATATGCGCGCATGGCTCTCAAGGAAAAAGCTGATAAACAGACACTTATCTCCATTGCCCGACTCTCAGTGCCAATAGCCTTTTCGAGTATGCTCGAATCGACAGCATTCAGTTTTGCGGCAATTATGGTCGGATGGATGGGAAAGGTCGAGCTCGCGGCGCATCAGATTGCCAATTCTCTCGGGCAATTGTCGTTTATGGTAGCCTGCGGTATCGGAGCGGCTGCGACCATCAGAGTATCTCACCAATTCGGAGCGGGGAAGCCGGTGGATACCTTGATGGCAGGGAAGGCCTCCGTTCATATGGGCATCTTCTATATGAGCAGCTGCGCTCTTTTGTTCATACTCCTGAGGAACTTCCTGCCGTACATATATACGTCGGATCCTGAGGTGATCGCATACGCATCGAGGCTGATAGTGGTGCTGAGCCTGTATCAGATTTCCGACGCTGTTCAGCTCACCTCAATGGCCTCGCTCAGGGGACTGAAGGACACAAAGAGACCGATGATGTATGCGGCAATGTCCTATTACGGCATTGCCATACCCGCTGCCTATCTTCTGGGCTTCGTATTCGGAGTGGGCCCTGAAGGAGTCTGGTACGGCCTCCTTTTGGGACTGACAGTGGCTGCAGTGCTGTTCTACACCCGTTTCTGCAGAATATGCCGAAGCTATATAGAGAAACAGTAGCAAAGGTGTTAAGGCGGGCAAATATTAGAAAAGTTGAATGACAATGAACTCCGCTCCAAAACGGCGGTACAAAAAAACAGCCCGAAATCACAAACAGGGACATAAAACGCTGCAAAAGGGCAGTAAATAGATTGATTGGCCATTGTGCCGAATATAATAGTAACGATAATTGGAGTCGTCATTGACAAAGCATAAACACCTGGAGGCCTGACGTTGTTATGACAGAAAGCATTAAATATATTTGCAAGTATTTCTCAGATTTGAGTCTCGAAGAGTTGTACGGAATTCTTAAGGTAAGGGCCGAAGTTTTCGTTATTGGACAGAAATGCCTTTACATTGACCCCGATGGCAAGGACTTGGATTCTGTTCAGGTATTTGCTTCAAGTGAAGGCAGAATCATAGCCTGTCTAAGAATTTTTCGAAAGGAAAAGGACGTGCTTCAAATTGGAAGAGTCGCTGTAATCGAGCCTCAACGCGGAAAAGGAATAGGACTGCGCATGATGCAGGAAGCCATACATTTTGTCTCTGAGCATCTTCAGGAAAAGAAGATTTATCTTGAGGCTCAGACTTATGCGATAGGCTTTTATGAGAAGCTCGGTTTTTATACGGTTTCCGACGAATTCCTTGACGAAGGCATCCCCCACAAAGGAATGGAACTGGATATCTGCCGTGACGAGAGCCGAGGAACAAAAGATACGGGACGAGCGAAAGATGAAAGTTACAATCTGATATACAAACAGATAGAGGCCCTGACCAGTGGCGAGGACGACGTCATTGCCAATATGTCTAATATAGCTGCGATTCTTCACAGCACATTCGGATTCTGGTGGACGGGATTTTATGTTGTCAAAGGTGATGAGCTGGTACTGGGGCCATTTCAGGGACCGATTGCCTGCAGCCGGATTCCGTTCGGCAGGGGAGTGTGCGGGACAGCATGGAAGCGCAAGGAAAGCATCGTCGTTCCCGATGTAGAGCAGTTCCCGGGACATATTGCCTGCAGCAGTCTTTCCCGCAGCGAAATCGTCGTCCCTGTTTTGCGCGGGGGCAATGTAATTGATCTTATCGACATTGACAGCAAGGAACTCAACACTTTTGACGGCATTGACCGTGAGCATCTGGAAAGAATCGCCGATTTGATAGGTAAGAAGTGGCAATGAGTGAAGCTGAAAGCAAATAATAATTAACAACCAATGAATACAAAGACACTGAGAATCTTACTTGCGGCGGTAACAGTCGTTTCGCTCGCTCTGGCAATATATTGCCTTGTTGTAAGTATCAGGGGAACAGGAAGCAGTTGGGCATTGCCCGCTGCTCTCGGACTGACTG
>JALEPJ010000003.1 GCA_022766385.1 Rikenellaceae bacterium | reverse complement strand
CATCAGAAAGCCATCTCTGCGCCGCGGTAGAAATCCAGCAAACGGGTCTGGTAAAGGTATTGGTAACGGGCTTGGGCGAGGTCCGAAGCTGCTGATACATAACGCCCCTTAGATTCATTGTATTCCGTGATGGAGGCCTTGCCGTTCTCGAATTTGGCTGTCACCTGTTCGAAGGCATCCCTTGCACTCTGCTCAGCCTGTTCGCTGCTTCTGTATTTTTCTTCGGAAGCGAGGGCATTGTAATATGCCTGCTGGATCTCCTTGAAAAGATTCTTCTTGGTCAGGTCAAGCTGAAGTGCCTGGCTGTCGTAGCTCAATCTGGAACTGCGGATCTGGTTTCTGGTCTGATAACGCGAAAAAATAGGTATGCTCAGATTCATTCCCAAATACTGGCTGAAATTGTTCTTCATCTGGCTCAAAAAAGGATTGGACTCGAAGCCTGAGGATGTGTAATAATTGGTTCCGAGACCGCCGTTGAGCGAGAGGGTCGGCAGATAAGCACCCTTGGCCTGCTCTATGCCCAGACGCGCGTTCTCCAATTTCAGTTCCTCCGCCTTAACTGAAGCCTTGATGCCCAGAGCCTCTTCGTATATCAGCTCAGGACTGGGCAGAAGCTGGGTCTGAAGCCTGTCAATTGCGGGACGCTGCACATTAAAGCCCTCAGGGGAAGGGAGTTCGAGCAATTGTGTCAGTTCGAGCAAGGACAATGAGAGATTGTTCGCAGCCTGAACCTGGGAGAGGCGGCTCTGGGCCAAAGTGGCCTTCTGCGCTGAGAGTTCCACCTGCGAAGCTTTTCCATTCGCCAGAAGGGACTCGATTCTGTTCACCTGCATTTCGTCAATCGACACCTGATTGGCTGCTACGTCCAATATCTCCATATTGTAGAGTATCTGCACATAGGCCTGGGCGACTGCCACCCTTATATCATCCTTCGCCTTTTCGAGCTCGGATGTGGCCGTTTCGAGGTCCAGACGGCCTCTGGCAATCTCGTACTTGGTTCTGAATCCGTTGAATACGGTCATATCGGCACCTATACTGAAAGAAGTGCTGGTAGTATTGGTATTGGCGTAGGTATTGTCAGCGGTCAAACCTCGGCCGAATGAGAAGTTCTGTCCGGCTCCGGCACTGACGCCCGGCAAGCGGCTGTTTATACTGTTGTTCAGGGCAATTTCCTTCTGCTCGACGGAAATCTCGCTCTGTTTTACGCTGATATTGTTCTCGATAGCGTATTCTATGCACTGCTGCAGGTTCCATTCGCGCTCCTGGGCTTTTACTGCCAGGGAGAGCAGCAGCATTGCCGCGAATATTGTGAATCGTTTCATTGTCTGTCGCAATTGTAAATTATACGGTAATCAGGGAGGGAAGGCTTATTCCGAAACTATCTTCGGGCCGCGGACTACATCACCGGCGCTGAGACCTTCCTTTATCTCAATGTTGACGCCGTCACTGAGGCCGGTCTTGACCGACACCCTCTTGTATGAGCCGTCCTCCTGCTTGAGCTGAACGAATACATCCTCGCCCTCGAACTGCAATGCACTTTCGGGCACTGAGAGCACCTGCTTCGCGGTATTCAGGACTATCTCGGCATTGGCGCTGTAGCCAGAGCGTATCATACGGTCGGTATCGACCTTGACAGCAGCCTTGATTTCGAACTGGTTGGCGCCGTTGTTCTCAGTAGCCTTCGGGGAAATGTACTCAAGAGTCGCATCGAAAGAATAGTCCTGAAGGGCTCCGATGGTGATGACGACAGGAGTACCCTCCTTGAGCGAACCCACTTCGGTCTCGTCTATATTGCCATCAAAAATCAGGTCGCTCATATTGGCAACGGTCGCGATGGTGGTTCCGTCATTCATTGTATTGGCCTGGATGACAGAATTGCCCTCCTTTACAGGGATGTCGAGTATGAGGCCTGAAATGGTAGAGCGCACGAGGGTCGAACTGGACTTGGCATTCGAAGAAGAGACTCCATCGCGAATGATTTCCAAAGCATCCTGAGCTGCAGCCCTTTCCTCTTCAGCTTGGGTCAAGGCCTGTGACACCTGGTCATACTCCTCGGCGCTGACAAGCTTCTTGTCGAAGAGGGCCTTCTCGCGATCAAAATTGACCCTGGCCTGCTTCAGATTGATTTCTGCAAGGCGCAGACGGCTCTGGGCTGAACTGAGGGTATTCATATCAGGAATGACCTTCAGTTTGGCAATCACTTCATTCTCCTGAACGATTTCGCCAGCCTCCTTGTACAATTCGGCAATGATGCCGTTGATTTGCGGTTTCACCGCCACTTCATTGCGCGGGATGATTTTTCCTGTCACTACCGTCGTCTTGTCAATATCCATGACAGTAGCTGTAAGTTCCTGGTACACTTCCTTTTCCGGTTTAGAATTCTTGTAAAGGAAAGCGAAGGTGCCGATAAAGACCAGCGCTATGAGCGCAAAAGCCAAAAACCTTAATGTCTTTTTCATATAGTCGTTTCTTAATTTTTCAGTCATTATTATTCATCCCTCATTGCATCCACAGGCTTAATTTCCATTGCCCTCAAAGCCGGGGCAAGGCCGGAAAGCAGACCCATCACCGTCAGTATCAGCAGAGAGAGCATTGCCATCCTGAAACTGATCTGGAGGCTGACCGGCTCGGCGACTTGGGAGGCAATGATGCTGGCGATGGCCAGGAAGAGCACCGATATCACTATGCTTATCATTCCCGAAACCAGGGTCAGAAGCATACTCTCCGAAAGTATCTGTGTCAATATATTCCTTGGAGTGGCCCCTATTGCCCTTCGAATGCCTATTTCAGTAGTCCTCTCCCTAACGGTCACCATCATAATGTTGCTTACGCCGATGGCACCGGCCAAGAGAGTACCCAGGCCAATGAGCCAGATCAGGAAGTTCACACCCTTGAAAATATTCTCCACAAGCATAAATAGCTGCTGGGTGTTGATTATCATAAGAGCATCCTTGTCGCTCTCGTCAAAGTCGTGGGCGCGGGCCATAATACTGCGTATGCCTTCCTCAACATCGCTGATTTTCACACTGGCTTTGGCCGTCATACAGAGCAGGTCGATGACATCTCCCCTGTTGTAGAGCTGCTGGGCAAGGGTGAGAGGAATGGTGATGGTTCTGTCGGCACTGCCGTTGATGCTCACATTGCCCTGATTGAAGTCAACTCCGACTATCCTGTAGTAAACGGGACCGACTTTGATGAACTGTCCGCAAGGGTCGCCTCCGTCCGGGAAGAGCTCGCGGTAGATTTTCTTGCCTATGACGCAGACCTTGCGCTTGTAGTCGATGTCCACCCTGTTGATGTAGCGGCCGTATTTTAGTTTCGGAGCCTCAATGCGGCTATACTCGGGAAGCACTCCCTTCACGCTGCCCTGGGCCGAATATTCGCCTTTATAGGCCTTTGAGTCATACACGCTCACCACCGGGGTCACCACATCCAGTTCGGGAATCATCAGAGCAAGCCTTTCCACATCTTTCATCTCCATCGACCAGTAACGGCCTTCCTTCATTCCCTTGTATGGGAGGCTGGTGTTATTGGATACGGCAATGGCCGTATTAGTGGCGAAACCGTCAAGCTGCTTGTACAGCAAAGTTCTGACTCCGTCGCCGACTCCCATCATAAAGAGAAGCATAAAGAGGCCCCAGAAAATGCCGAAGCCCGTAAGGAAGCTCCTGACCTTGTTCCTGGTAATGGTCTCCAGAATCTCTGAATATGAATCTATATCGAATCTCATCTTATCTCATTATTATCCTTTAGGATGGCGTCATTCGGCTCTCAGTGCCTCTATCGGCCTTACTTTCGCAGCTTTGAGGGCCGGTACAAGACCGGCAACAGTTCCGGCTACTATGAGGAGCAAAGTCGCTTCCAGAGCTACATCCAGGCCTACGGTAGGGTCAACGAAGATAGAGAATTTCATTCCCAGCACCTCGGTTTCACTGTTCCCCATCTTCCAATCGAGTATGCGGCAGGCAATCATACCCAGAACCATTCCCACATATCCGAAGAAGGCCGTAATGGCCACACTTTCAGAGATTATTAGCTTGATGACATCCCAAGGCCGCGCGCCTATGGCCTTGCGTATACCGAATTCGCGCGTTCTCTCCTTTACCGTAATAAGCATAATGTTGGAGACGCCTACTATTCCGCTGAGAAGGGTGAAAAAACCCACAACCCACAGGAAGAGCTTGATATAGCGCCTCGCCTTCTCCATCTGTCCGTTCTGGGACAGATTGTTGGAAATATAGATGGCTCCCTTGTCAGTAGGATCTGCCCTGTGGCTTACGTTCAATACAGACCTGACGCTGTTCTCGAACTCCTCGCTTTCCTCTTCCTCCAGACCGTGGTAGGAGAAGGAGATGAATTCCACAAATTTGCCCTTGTTGAAAAGGCTCCTGATGGTCGAATATGGCGCATATGCCTCGTAAGCCATTGACATTCCGTCAGATTGATAAACTCCCACGACGAGGAAGGAGGCAATGTCGCTCTTCACCCTCAGGCCTATCGCCTTCTCGAAATTGTCCTCAATCCCGAAAAGCCTCTCCGCCAGACCGGAAGGAATGACAATAAGCTTGCGGCTCTCCTTCAAGTCCGTCTCGTTGATGAAACGGCCGGCGCAGAGTTTGATCTTGTACATATCCTTTAGGTCAATGTAACAGCCGCAAAGGCTGACGGAAGAGTGCTTCTTTCCGTAAGAGACGTTCAGGCTCTGAGTTATGACAGGAGTAACACCGTCAATGACAGTGGAAAAGAGTTCGCTTTCAAGTAAATCCACATCCCTTTCCTCAAGGACGATTTCCCTTCCGGACTTGAGGCCGTCATAAGGCTTGGAAGTATAGGAACCGAATACATCCATTGTATTCAGATTGATATTGCCCATACTTCTGGTCATAGAGTTAATCAGACCGTTTCCCGAGCCCAGCAGCACAATTAGTATAAAGATGCCCCAGGCCACCGCGAAGCCGGTCAGTGCAGTGCGGAGGCGATTTCTTTTGATGGACTCTATGATTTCTATGAAAATGTCCTTCATTTCCTACTTCATAATGGTTTTGGTTCCGAATGCAGAAGCATTGTGCATCTTATTGAACTCTACCTGGCCTATGACTCCATCCTTGATATGTATGATTTTGTCGGTGCAATTCGCCACTCCGCTCTCGTGGGTGACTACAACGATGGTCACTCCCTCGCTGCGGTTCAGCGAAGTCAAGAGTTCCATAACCTCAACGGAAGTCTTTGAATCGAGGGCTCCCGTAGGCTCATCGGCGAGAATCAGCTTGGGCTGGGTAATCAGGGCGCGCGCAATTGCCACCCTCTGCTTCTGGCCACCTGACATCTCATTCGGATAATGGTGAGCCCAATCCTTGAGGCCCAGTTTGTCCAGATACTCTACAGCCAGTTCGTGGCGTTTCTTGCGAGGGACACCCTTGTAGAAGAGAGGGAGTTCAACGTTTTCGACCGCAGTCTTGAAGCCTATCAGATTGAAGGACTGGAAGATGAAGCCTATCTGCTTGTTCCTGTACTCGGCAGCTTGCTTTTCAGAGAGATTCTTCATAAGTTTTCCGTCCAGCCAGTATTCGCCCGAATCATAGTCGTCCAGAATGCCGAGGATATTGAGCAATGTGGATTTGCCAGAACCTGAAGCGCCCATAATGGAGACGAACTCTCCTTTATCAATGGCCATGTCAATCCCCTTCAGCACGTGGAGAGGCTGGCCGTTGTTGTATGTCTTATTAATATCTTTGAGTTCAAGAAGCATAGTGTATTAGTTTATTAGTACGCCACAAAGATATTACACATCTTTTGAATATGCAAGAAAAATCACGTATGTTTTTGCGGAATACGCTTATTGGTTCAGAACCATTTCGGCTGCGGCGCAGAGTTGCTCATACCATTCGGCACCGAAACGTCTCGTAAGTGGCTCTTTCAGAAACTGATAGACCCTCACATTCTCACGCTTGCCCTTCTCGAAAGCATCCTTGCATATATCCCAATGATGTACGTTCAGGGCCAGAGTGCCATTGCTGAGTTTGGATATGCGTATGGGATAGAGTGAGCAGGAAATGGGCTTGCGGAAGGCACACTTTCCCTGCAGGAAACTCATTTCGATGGAGCAGAGGCAATTGCCCTCGGAATCAAAGGAACAGTAGGCGCATTCTTCAGTTCCTGGCACGAGAGGGGTGACAATATCACCTTCTATGTCAATCTCAAAGAAGCCCTTGTCCTCAGCAGCCTTTCTGCCTGCCTCGCTCATCAGATGCTTGTATGATGGGTAGTCACGCTCGCACAGTTCCGGTTCGTCCTCCTCCATAGGAGCACCGCAGTCGCCGACTATGCAGCATTTGCCCTTGCACAGGGCATAATCACAGCAGAAGAACTCCGCGAAAACATCTTCGGAAATGAGGCAGTCCCCAATCTGGACAATGGTACCGAAACCGTTGTGTGCCATATATAGTTGAATATTAATAATATACAAGTTCGACTTTAACACCTTCAGTGATGGCGGAGAGGAGTTCCTGGACATCGGAAGCTTTCACCGCCTCAATCTTCGACCTATAGTCACTTACCAGGTCCTTGCCGGCAGAATATCTCATCAGAACTGCATTTATCAGTTCTTCAGGCTTTGCAAGCTCCGACTTGAACTCGGAAATGAGCGCAAGTTTCGCTGCGGATATCAGTTCCTCCTTCGCAGGGGCTGAAGAAAGGTCAGAGAGGGCCAGACGGACTGCCGTCATAGCATAGAGCGAGTCATCCGGATCAAGGCCCGATGGCAAGCCCCTGCTCTCAGCCGGACGGCAGAAAATCTTGACACTCAGACGTTCCGTAGGATACAGTTCGTAGGAATCCTGAACTTCCGCATACATTCCCAATTCGTCAAGCGACTCTGTAACCCTTCTTCTGAGTTCTGTGACAGCCACTCTGAAAGCCATATATTTCTGTGCCGAGAAAGGCATTTCCACCGACATTGCCAGATAAAGTCCGGGATATCCGTCACCCGTCTCCGACTCAGCGGCGTCATAGAGATAGGTGGCGCTGCCACTGCCCCTCAGAGGCTGAGGCTGAGGCCGTAAAGCATAGCTATTAGAGGTACGGAAATGGCCTATGTAATTCTGGAATTCACTCCTGAGAACATAAGGGTCAATATCCCCAATAATTACAATAACACCATCGTTGCAGTGCGAGAACCTATCATTGAAATACCTGTCGGAGCGTTGCTGCAAATCATCGGAAACAGGGGCGCCGCTGCGGTGCAATGAGTATTTGTTTCCCGGGCACATCAGACTGTCCAGCAAGGCATCCACTCCCTCCTGGCTTTTGCGTTCGAGAGAGCTGGTCAGGCGGTCGCATTGCCTGTACCAGTCGAAGGCTTCCTCATCAACTGTTCTTTCATTTGCAAGGGCAATGAGGGACTTGAGCAAAAGGCGATAATTGTTCGAAGGGACTGAGCCGGAGATGACGAAATTGCCCGGACCGACCTTGGAGCTCATTGTGATGCCGTTCGCGGCCAGCATATCGTAGAAGCTCCTGCTGCTGATGCCCGCAACGTGATTGAGTCTCAGCATATCGCTCACATAGGCGGCTTCGCCGTATTTCAGATCCGGAAACTCGGAGAGACCTCCGTTCAGCATAAAGGCATAATGGAAGCGCTTGTCATTTCCCGTTTTCTTGAATATCACCCTCATGCCGTTAGCGAAAGTCCAGATCTCACCGCCGGTGATGACATCGGGGGCACTGCTCTTCAGTTTGGACTTGGATTTTTGAAGGTGGAGGCTCAAGGTATCGCTCCGGTTTACTGAATAGACCTCTTTGCCTCCGCTGACAGCTTCCTGCCAAGCCTCGTCGAAGATGGGAAGCAGGACATCGGAAGCGATTTCAAAATGCGGGAGCAAGGGACTGTAATGCATGAAACTCAGGGTCTTTTGTCCTCCGAGGAAAGCTCTCTTGAATTCGTTGAAGAACTGGAGTTCAAGTTTCGAGTCCATGCTCCGGTCAAGGAAGAATGACTTGCGGGTCTGCGGCGAAGCAAGATTGGATCCGTAGAGATATGAAGAAGTGCAGACACGCACCCAATCAGCATTGGAATAGCTATCCGGAGAAAGCGCACTGCTCAGAATCTGCTTGTCCCTGGCATTCCTATATTCTGCGAGGCTTACGTCTTCATTGCTCAAAGTCGAGAAGACACGGGCGAGCAAAGCTACTGCCTCCGGGGCATCGTCTATAGATACCGTGATGCCGAAAGAGCATTCCTCCGGTCCCGGTCCGTCCGCGCTGCCCTTGAAATCGAAGGATGCATCGGTATAAGGAAGCTCCGCACGCCTGAAGGCCCTTTCAAGCCTGTTTACGCCCAAAACACCGAGCTGGCGGGCATAATTCTCACTCACCAGAGGCTGAATGCTGCCCATAGCCTTGGCGGGCGTCCTGTCGGAATGGAAGATTACACCCAGTCTGGCCTCGGTCGAGGAGCGAAAATTGACCACAGAATACTGAGTCTCCGTCGAGGCTGTCCAGTCATCCCTCGTAAGCGGCTGCGCTGCATTTCTTGGAGTGACCATCATAGAAAACACATCCATCCGCTGCTTTACTGCTTCTATGTCAATGTCACCTGCCACTATAATGGCCTGACTCTCCGAACTGAGCTCGCAAAGGTCAAAAAGCATCAGGAGCACCGTATCCCTCGGACCGAGCTTGGAAACCGGTACATCACTGAATTTGAATACGGTAGCATCACCTTCATTGCGCACATAGCCGTCTTTTTCGTAGCCTACGCCGAGTTTGGCAAGATATTGGTATGGCTTGGATTTCTGAAAATGCTGAAGATTCGTGAGAGCATTCCGGGAGGAGGCCTCACTGACCCGTCCCTTTTGAACGAGAGCGAAATCCGCAAAGCCGCTGGAGGCCGTATTCTTTACCAGATAATATTGAATTCCGTTCGGGAGGGAGCTGGTGACCACTTCGGGAGCTTTCGGCAATGACGGAAGTTCCTGCCCTCTGAGGAAGAAGGTTGATACAGAGACCAAGAAGGCCAATGATAGAATTGTTATCCGTCCGAAATGTCTCATATTTGTCATTTATCTTTGACCGTTTACAAAAGTAAAAAGAAATTTTACTACTTTTGTACTTTGCGTAAACTGAATTATAACTTAAGTAAACTTATAAGCATTATGAAAAAAGTAATTCTCTCTTTAATCGCGCTCGCTCTCACAGCAGGCGTCGTATCTGCACAGGATCTGGAAAAGGCTACCGAGACAGCACAGAGCGCAAGCGAAGCACTTGACAACAAAGATTATGCTACTGCTCTCACAGGCTTCAAGGAAGCTCTCGTCGAAGCTCAGGCTTGCGGTGAGGAAGGCGCAGAACTCATAGCCACCTGCAAGGGTGTCATCCCTGCAATTGTTCTCAATATCGCCAAGGGAGAAATCAGGGACGCCAAGTACGATGAGGGCATCGCTACTCTCGCAGAGGCCATCAAGGTCGCAGTGGAGTATGAAGCCATAGACGTTGAGGAGGAAGCCAAGACCCTCGTTTCACAGGCTAAGAAAGCCAAGGCAGGCGCTCTTTACAAGGCAAAGGATTTCGCCGGTGCAATTGCTGCTTTCAAGGATGTGCTCGCAGAAAACCCTGAGGACGGCATCTCAGCTCTCCAGCTCGCAATGGCTCTCAACCAGACCGGAGACAAAGAAGGCGCTATCGCAGCTTTCGAGCAGGCAAGAGCCAACGGTCAGGAGGCCAATGCAGTAAAGCAACTCGCAAATATCTACCTGAAGGACGCTCAGGCTCTCCTCAAGGAGAAAAAATTCAAGGACGTTATCGCAGCTTGCGAGAAGTCAAACGAGTATGTTGAGAGCGCTAACGCTTACAAGCTTGCAGCTTCAGCAGCTTCTCAGCTCAAGGACAACAAGTCAGCTATCGAGTTCTACGAGAAGTACCTCGGCATCTCACCTAACGCTAAGGATGCAGCAGCCATCAACTTCACTCTCGGTGCTCTCTACCAGCAGCTTGGCAACAAGGAAAAGGCTAAGGAGTTCTACACCAAGGTTGAAAACGATGCTACTTACGGTGCACAGGCAAAGCAGCAGCTCAACGTTCTCAAGTAATGGAATATCTTGAACTTCTCGCCCCGGCGAGAAACGCTGACATCGGCATCGCGGCCATTGACTGCGGTGCCGATGCCGTATATATGGCAGGAGAGGAGTTCGGTGCCAGAAAGGACGCAGGCAATACTATGGCGGATGTCGCCAGGGTATGCGAGCACGCCCACCGTTTCGGTGCCAGAGTATTCCTTACCGTCAACACCATAATATATGACAATGAGCTTGACCGCGTTCACCGCCTTATGCTAGATGCCCAGGAAGCTGGCGTGGATGCCTTCATAGTCCAGGACCTCGCGCTTACCGGCTGGGATGATATCAAAGTTCCTCTCCACGCCTCTACCCAGTGCGCCATCAGGGACAGTGCCAAGGCACTTTTCTACAAGAGCCTGGGATTCAGCAGATTGGTGCTCGAGAGAGAGAGCAGTCTGGAGGATATAAGAAAGATTAAGGAGGCCAGTGGCTGCGAATTGGAGTATTTCGTACACGGAGCCCTCTGTGTATGTTATAGCGGGCAATGCTATCTCTCCGAAAGAATCGCGGGGCGCAGTGCCAACAGAGGAGCCTGTATCCAGGCCTGCCGCTCATTATACGACCTCGTAGACAGCGACGGGAAAATACTGCAGCGGAACAAGGCCCTCCTCTCCCTGAAGGACTACCGCTTGATTTCCAGACTCGGGGACCTCGCTGAAGTGGGAGTCGTGAGTTTCAAGATTGAAGGACGCCTGAAGAATGCTTCCTATGTCAAGAATGTCGTTCGCGAGTATTCGGAAGCATTGGACGAATTGATACGCCTCCATCCCGACAAGTACGCGAGAGCCTCTTTCGGCCACAGTAGCGGAGGCTTCACTCCTGCCAGCGACAAGACCTTCAACCGGGGCTATTCCGAACTCTGGCTTGACGGTAAGCGGGGACAATGGTCGTCGATGAATGCTCCTAAATCAATGGGAGAGTACATAGGAATAGTATCAAAAGTGAGAAAACTCGACCGTTCCACCATTGAAATAAGCATAAAGGCAGCATCGCAGAATTTGGTGCTCAACAATGGCGACGGTTTCGCCTTTTCGGGCAAGAAAGGCGTAATCGGCTTCAGGGGAGATGTCTGCGAAGACTTCAGCATCAGATGCAAGGCCACGGCCGAAGGCATTGCCCCGCGCACAAGGCTTTTCAGAAATATCAATGCCGCTTTCGAGAAGGAGCTTGAGCGCAATATGCCGAAGCGTGAGATAGGAGTCGAGCTCGAAGTGAACATCTCCGGGAGCTTTAAGATTGACATAAAGGCTAGATCGGAGGACGGCCGCGAGATTCTGAGCAGCTTCAATTGCGATTCCGACAGCGCTGAAAACAGGGAAAGGCAGGAGGCTCTCATACGCGAACAGCTCTCCAAACGCGCCGGACACTATATATTCAGACTCAGCTCACTCAATGTCAGCAGCGCAGGCGGGAAACTGCCCCTGCTGAGCGTATCAATACTCAACAGCATGCGCCGTCTGGTCGCGTCCGACATCGATGCATTGCGATGCAGGAGCATTCCTCTTGCCCGAGGCGAGAAGGATGCCGGAGTGATGCTTCCGGAGCGCGAACTCAGCTACAAATATAACATTGCCAATGAGAAAGCTCGCGCAATCTATCTATCTAGAGGGGCTGAGAAGGTCTCGCCGGCCTACGAACTGAGTCACGTACGGGATGCGGAGCTGATGCGCACTAAATACTGCATACGCTACGAACTGGGGATGTGCCCCGTTCATCAAGCAGCCGGGCCTTGCAAGGACTTGTTCCTGGTGAATAACGGGCGCAGGCTGGCTCTGCATTTCGATTGCAAGGCCTGCGAAATGACAGTGGTCGAGGATAATTAGAAAACTGAAAAGCAAATTTTATGAAAAAGATCATAGCAGTATTGGGAGATGCGGCCGCCGCTCCTGATTCATACAAGTACCGCCTGGCTTTCGAAACAGGCAAGATGCTGGTAGACAACGGTTTCCGTGTGCAATGCGGAGGAATGGGCGGTATTATGGAAGCAGTCTGTGCCGGTGCCCACGCTTCGGAAAAGCATCAGGACGGGGACACCATAGGCTTGACCCCATCCTTTGACAGGACCAAGGTCAATGACTATGTGGACATTGTGATCCCTACGGGTATGGACATTATCAGGAACGGACTGACCGGCAGCGCGGACGCTGTCATTGCCATAGGAGGTGGTGCAGGAACGCTGATGGAAATGGCTGCAGCCTGGACAACCTACAGACTGATCATTGCCTACAACACCGTGCCGGGCTGGTCTTCGAAGCTTGCAGACCAGCGCATCGATGAGCGTATCAGATACAAGGACATTCCTGAAGACAGGGTGTATGGAGCGGCGAGTCCTGAAGAAGCCGCCGAATTACTGAAGAAATATCTGGGCCAATATACCCGCCAGTTCGGAGGCATCTCCAGATTCGATCCTAAAAAAAACGAGACCCTTTGAGGTCCCGTTTTTTCTTACTTTACAACGCCTTGAGAGATAAGGTATTCGGCAATTTGAACAGCATTGAGTGCTGCTCCCTTCTTAATCTGGTCGCTGACAAGCCAGAAGGTGATGCCCTTAGGGTCCGAGAGATCCTTTCTGACACGGCCGACGAAGACATCGTCACAACCCTCGTGGAAGAGAGGCATAGGATAGGTCTTTGAAGCCGGATCGTCTTCAAGCTGCAGGCCCTTACCGTTGCGCACGGCCTCTTGGAACTGCTCTACGCTGACAGGTTCCTCGGTTTCAGCCCATACGGCCTCGCTATGGCAACGAAGGCTCGGTACGCGTACGCAGGTAGCGCTTACCTCGCAGTCGGTATGCATAATCTTCTTGGTCTCATTGTACATCTTCATCTCCTCCTTGGTATATCCGTTCTCGGTGAACTGGTCGATCTGAGGGATGAGGTTGAAGGCGAGCTGGTACGCGAACTTATTAACAGTGACCTCCTCTCCGGCAAGTACCTGACGATACTGCTCGTAAAGCTCTGCCATTGCCGCTGCACCTGCACCGCTTGCAGCCTGATAGCTGCTGACACGCACGCGCTTGATGTGGCTGATATTCTCGAGGGCCTGGAGGGCCACTACCATCATAATGGTGGTGCAGTTAGGATTGGCAATGATGCCTTTCGGGCGCACGAGAGCGTCGGCAGCATTGCACTCAGGCACTACCAGAGGCACATCCTTGTCCATACGGAAGGCGCTGGAATTGTCAATCATAATCGCTCCGTGCTTTGTGATAGTCTCTGCGAACTCGCGGCTGGTATCGCCGCCGGCACTGGTAAATGCGATGTCAACACCCTTGAAGTCATCATTGTGCTGAAGGAGTTTCACCTCGATTTCCTTCCCGTTGTACATGTATTTGCTTCCCGCACTGCGCTGGCTTCCGAACAGAAGCAGTTCATCAATAGGGAATTGTCTTTCAGAGAGGACGCGAAGGAACTCCTGACCTACGGCTCCACTGGCGCCGACGATAGCTACTTTCATACTATTATTTACCTAATTATATAAAAAGACACTTGTCCCGCTCGGTGTGTATTCACACTCATTCTTGGCTCCAAAGATAAGGCTTTTTAGGGAATTCTCCTTATATTGGAAAAAAATCTGAATATTCACACGAGTTTCATACCATGAAGAAAAGAATCCTACTTAGTATTGTGCTCCTCCTCCCTCTATTTCAGGTACTTGCAGCAGCACAGCAACGCGAGGCGAATCGCCAGAACACAACTAAAGTATTAACCCCTAACACGGAACGAGGCATCTATGAAGGGCACAAGAACTACGGCAAGAGCATAGCCGTATTCGGAGGCTCATTGTCAGTGCTCAAGGAATCGGAAGCAGCGAAGCAAATCTGGGCGGACCAACTCCACAGCACCGTGACCACCTACGGAGTGGGAGGCGCAGGTTTCTCAAGACTGCAGGGGCATTCCCTCCAACAGCAGGTGCGCGAAGCGGGAATCCACGACATCTACGTCCTTTGGGCTTCGACGAATGACTTCACGAACAATCGCGCAATCGGCAGTTGGAGCGACTATACTGCAGAGGACAATTACAATGAGGAACACCTCGATACCCAGTGCGGTGGTATCAACTACTGCATCAAGACCCTGCTTGAGAAGAACCCCGCTGCGGAAATCTATTTCTTCACTTCGTTCAGATTCTTTGCGCGCGAAGCGGGCTACAATCCTTTCTCCAGCGAAGGCAATGCAAGCGGCCACAACTTTTCCGAATATGTGCAGGCGCAGAAGGAATGCTGCAGCCATTTCAGTATACCTATCCTTGACCAGTTCGAGCTCCTCGGAGCCAATATTTACAATTTCGAACTTTATTATTTGAAAGACAAACTGCATCTGAAAGAAGAGGGTTACAGAAAAATAGGACCCGTTCAAGCCGCCTTTCTAGCTGATGGTAAGTAAGTTAAGCCCAAGAAGCCTTACATAGCAGACAAAATTCAACTATATCACACACAAGAAAAAAAGAGCATATTTTTTTAGAAAATAAAAAATATATTACAATTTGTAAGCAGAATTTTTGATTTTCAGACTGTTTTACCGCATATAAGAATCATTTCGTATCAATTGTGCCTAAATTTGTGCTCAAAACTACAAATTAGGCACAATTTTCCATTTGTTTATTTGCTTACAATCCGTTACCTCCGTCCGAAACGATTATACAATTCAATATTAATTTAGTTCAGTGTACTTATGTTAAAGAAAATCGCATTGGCGCTGATTCCTCTTCTTGGATTTGCCGTAATGGCCACAGCGCAGAACAAGCAGATTTCTGGTAAGGTTACTGACGCGAACGGAGACCCTATTCCGGGAGCTTCCGTCCTCATCAAAGGAACCACTACCGGTACAGCCACAAATCTGGACGGTACTTACTCCATCACTGCAAGCGCAGCTGACGTACTCGAGTTCTCATTCTTCGGAATGAAGAATCAGTTCGTCGAGATCGGTGAGAGAAAGGTCATCAACGTGACCCTTCAGGATGACCTCCTGTTGCTCGACGAAGTCGTTGTCACTGCCCTCGGTATCACCCGTTCCGAGAAAACCCTCGGATATTCCGCTACCACGGTGAAAAGTGATGACATCGTATCCGCCCGCACAACCAACCTCGCGAACTCCATTGCCGGTAAGGTAGCTGGTGTCCAGGTACAGTCAACTTCCACTGACCCTGGTGCTGCCAGCAGCATCATCATCCGAGGCTTCAGCTCCATCAACGGCTCGAACCAGCCTCTCTATGTAGTTGACGGTGTTCCTATTGTCAATGTCAATATGAATGCACAGTCCAAGAGTACCGGTATCTCAGGTATCAGCAACATCTCTTCAGAGGATATCGAGAGTATGACCGTGCTCAAGGGTGCAGCCGCTACCGCCCTTTACGGAAGCCGCGCAGCCAACGGTGTCGTAATCGTCACCACCCGTTCAGGAAAGAAGGGCAATGACCGCGATTTCACAATTGAGTACAGCGGCGGTGTCCAGCTCAGCCAGGTGGCAATGTTCCCAATCATGCAGAACATGTTCGGACAGGGATGGAACGGTACCCAGACCTATATCGAGAACGGTTCCTGGGGTCCTGCCCTCGACGGTTCAACCCAGGTTTACGGACCTATTTGGAACAATCAGCAACGTATCCACGAATTCTCTGCGAAGCCTACCAACGTGAAGGACTTCTTCGACCTCGGAGTGTCACACAACCATAACCTCGCCATCAGCGGAGCTTCCACCGACAACAAGATGACCTATTATCTTTCATACGGTTATACTTCGGACAATGGTGCAATGCCTGGCGATCATGACACATACAACAGAAACACCATCACTTACAACAGCACCTTCGATGCTGCCAAATGGCTCAAGGTTTCTTCCAACTTAAGTTTTGCAAGGAACAAATCAGACGTCGTCGGTTCATATCAGGGAACTTCAGTGATTGATGGTCTCTACGAGTTTCCTCGTGACATTTCCATCGTAGACCTCAAGGACCTCTCCTGCGCATTCAACACACCTGAGGCTTACCTCACTCCTTACGGCATCACCAACCTTTACTGGGCTATTGCAAACAACTACAACCACAATGACGCCAAGGAAATCCGCGGTAAGATCCAGTTGGACCTTAAACCTCTGAAGGACCTCACCCTCACCTACCGCTACGGTTTCGACTACCGCGATATGGACAACAAGATGGGTTATCCTGAAATCAATCTTGACGACTCACTCATCAACGACGACAAGGGATACGCTCCTTCAAATATGAATCAGAGCGGTTGGGTATATGCTTACTACTCAAGAGGATATGAAACCAACCATGACTTCCTCGCCACCTAAGACAAGGCCTTCTTTAACGACAAGTTCAATCTTACCGCCATCGCAGGTGTCAATGTCAACGAGCGCTACTCTACCGGTCTCACCGGAGAGACTGACCAGCTTACCTTCGAAACCGAATTCTGGGATCTCAGCAACGGAGCTACCAAGACCACATTGTCAGAAAGCCAGAGTCTCCGCCGCTCAATAGGCGTATTCGCAGACGTGACCCTCGGATACAACGAGGAACTGTTCCTCGACATCACAGCACGTAACGACTGGTCTTCTACGCTTCCTATCAATTCCAACAGTTTCTTCTATCCCGGTGCCACCCTCAGCTGGCTCTTCTCGAACAGGCTCAATAACAATGACGTCCTGACCTTCGGTAAGATACGCGCCGCTTACGGTATGACAGGTAGTGATGCTGGCGTTTACCAGACCAGTGTCAAGTACACTCAGGCTTCCCTCAACGGATACTATTACGGCGGTATCGCTGAATTCCCTATGCATTCAGTAAATGCCTTTATCGCTAACTCTTCCAAGGGTTCAGCAAGCCTCCGTCCTGAGCTTACCAGAGAGGCTGAACTCGGTTTGAACCTCCAGTTCTTCAACGGACGCATAGGTTTTGACGGCGCTTTCTATAACAGAATCACTTCAGACCAGATTTTCTCACTTCCTGTAGACCCTGCGACCGGATACAGATATATGATTACCAACTTCGGTGAGGTTAGAAACAGGGGATATGAGCTTCTTTTCAACTTCATCCCTGTTCAGGGCAGAGACTTCTCTTGGGAGATTGATGTAAACTTCTCAAGGAATTACAACAAGGTACTCTCCCTTCCTGAAGGTCTTGATGAAGGAAAGAGCGTTATCAACAGCTTCTCAGCCGGAAACGATGCTGTATATGTATATGCAGAGGAAGGCAAGTATGACGGCGGTGTTTCAGGCACCAACTTCTCAACCGCAGCAGCTCCTTACAACAGTACCGGCCACTGGTGCCGTCCAGTTGCAAGCTTTGATATGCCTGTATCCTTCCTTTCATTGGCAGAGGTCAAGTTCTTCCTCGCAGAATATGCTGCGAAGTATGGTATTGGCGATGCAGCAGCTTACTACGCTGAGGCGATTGAGGCATCATTCGCTTCTGCTGGTGTTGCCGGTGCGGCTGAGTATATTGCTCTCAATCCATACAAGGCATCTAATTACAAGGAGAGTATAGGCGTTGCCAAGTGGATTGCACTCGCAGGCGTCAATCCTTTCGAGGCTTATTGCGAGCTTCGCCGCCTCAAATATCCTGCATTCGAGACTTCAATCAGCGGCAGCGACCTTTACGTGGACGGGGGTGCTGCAGATACTTCGAAGCTTCCTGCTTACAAGCTCTACACTCCTATCAAGGTGTTCGGTCAGGTCGGTCCTAATGCTCTGCTCCAGCGCTTCCCTTATGCCGAGAGTTCAGACACACCTAATGCCAACTGCCCTGAATTCCCTGGATATTCAGCACCTATCTTCTGGGCCAAATAATTAAAACGCAGTGACAATGAAAAAGATTATATACTTTGCAATAGGAGCAGTTGTTGCGATGACCCTTGCAGCAAGCTGCACAAAGGAGTCTGAAGGCCTCACCAGGATTACCTATTACCCTGTCCTTGAGCTTGAAGGAGAGACCACTATGCTGGTCGACAAGGGCTCAAGCTTTAATGAGCCGGGCTATACCGCTACTCTTAACGGAGAGGATGTTTCAGCTGATGTAAAGATTGAATCCAATGTCAATACATCGAAGTCAGGCATCTACTCAGTTGTTTATTCCATCGTGAACTCTGACGGTTTCTCATCAGTAGCAAAGCGTACCGTAATAGTATTCGACTTTGAGGACCCTGTTGAGGGTATCTATACAGTTGACCCAAGCAGCTATCGTCTGTACAATGGCGCCCAGCTCGCTTTCGGCAGAGCTTTTCAGATTTACGTTCTCGCTAACGGAGACGGCACCTACCTCGTGGATGACATCCTCGGAGGATGGTATTGCCAGAGAGCCGGTTACGGCACCGATTACGCAATGCAGGCCACCATCAGCATCAGCGGAGGAAGTGTAAATCTCATCAATAGTTACATCCCTGGTTGGGGAGACAGCCTCGTTGACTGGGCTGACGGAAGCTTTGCAGACGGTACACTCAGTTACACCGCAGTCTATGTCAGCGGTATGGAATTCCACATTACAATGTCAAAATAGTGAATCAAGATGAAAAGAATAGTATATCTCATATCAATGTTCGCATGCCTTCTCTTCGCTTCCTGCGAGAAGGAGATGCCAGGAATGACCGAGACAGTGGATCTGGCAGGTCAGTGGTATGTCCAGGTGGACTATGTTGACGGTGAAGATGTATATGAGGACTGCTACGGTATCGGCCGCATCCTTATGCTCACCTACAACACCTCAGCAAACAAGGCTGACGAGATGATAATCGATGATCTCGGCAACTTCTGGGAGTTCAAGGTAAAGGTTGGCTGCGATGTTGAGAAGCGCAGTTTCTCTGCAGATGCTGCCGGAAATCTCGTGGAAGATTATGAAGATCTCATTTGCAAGGTCAGCAACGGCAAGGTAGTCGTTGACGGCACAGAAACCCCAAGTGGTCAAAAGGCTGACTATATCGAATTCTATATCGAGTTCAGCGATGACGATCCAGGTGCCGTATACAAGATCTCTGGATGGCGGTATACAGGTTTCGAGAATGACGACTAATCCTTCCCTGACACAATGAAAGAGAGGCTGGCTAAAAGTCAAAGGACTTAAAGCTCAGCCTCTTTTTTTGCGAAGGATAAATCATTTATTTATGCTTTCGAGGAGTTTGATTGCATCGACATATTTGGCAATGCCTTCGGCAACCATCTTAGCATCCCTCATTGCATGCACAACTGTTGCCTGTCGGTTCGCAACATCGCCTCCTGCGAAAACTCCCTTGCGCGAGGTCATTCCATAAGGCAGTTCTCTGGTCGGGATGAAGCCCTTCTCATCGGCCATCAGGCCTTCAGTTGTGTTGGCAATGCGGGTGGAAGGCTTTGCACCCACAGCCATCAGCACTCTATCTGCAGGAAGAGTCTCGCGCACGATCTCATTGCCATCGGCACTGGAGCTCTCAACAACAATTTCGCGCAGATGCTTGGTCCCATCTACCCTCATTTCTACGATTTGCGACAGCCATCTGAAGCGCACGCCTTCCTTAATGGCATCTTCGTACTCGGAGCGGAGGGCCGGCATACGCTCAATGTCCTTGCGATACACGATTTCAACCATTTTCGCGCCTAAGCGGAGGGCTGAACGGGCCGCATCGATTGCGGTATTGCCACAGCCTACAATATAGACGCTGTCGCCCTCTCTGACATCCAATTCGTCCTCCCCTATCATGCCCATACGGTAGAGCATAACACGGCGCAGGAAATTGGCGGCGTGGCGAACGTCAAGCATTCCATTAGCGCTGCTCAGGATCTCATGGGAGCCGTCAACACGCACGGGCACATCTAGTTCTCCCGGTTTGCCCGCACCGATTCCCAGAAAAACGGCATCGAAGCCGCGAGCAAAAAGATCATCGACGGTGAAATCGAGACCCACGTGTATATTGCAATGGATAATCACTCCAAGTTCTTCTATATGATGGATTTCGCGGCGCACCACTTCTTTTGGTAGGCGATACTCGGGGATGCCGTACATCAGCATTCCTCCCGGTTCAGGCTCCAGCTCGAATATTTCGACAGCGAAACCGGCACGAGCAAGGTCACCGGCGACAGTAATTCCTGCCGGACCCGAACCTATTACGGCAATGCGGCCGCGGGTTTTGGGGGCCATATTCTCGTGGGTGAGATGAGCCTCGGCATCAAAATCCGCAACAAAGCGCTCAAGCTTTCCTATATTGATGTGCTTGCCGCTCTTATTCAGAACGCAGGCGCCTTCACATTGCCTTTCGTGACCGCAGACACGGCCGCAGACCGCAGGCAGATTGCTCTTCGCGCGGATGATATGGATGGCATTGCCAAGATTGCCTTTACGCAGTTCGTGAATCCAATCGGGAATATCGTTGTTGATGGGACAGCCCTGCTTGCACTGCGGCACCTTGCACCTGAGGCAGCGTTGAGCTTCCTGTATGGCTTCTGCGAGGGTGTAGCTTTCGTTTACTTCAGCAAAACTTTTCATTTCTTCAATAATCTTCAAGGGGTCAGGCTCTAAGTCTGCTCGTCCAGCCCGCTTACATTTTTAATACAAAGATAGGCAATACTTCCTTTGCATCAGCTACATTCACGCAAGTAAATGTTCGGGGAAAAGTATAGTTATGCTATATTTGTATGATTTAACAGTTTGTATTATGGAAAGAAAAGACTATGTTTTCGATGCAGCCAAAACGGCTGAAGCGGTCATCGAATGGGTAAAAGACTATTTTGCTCAGGCAGGTGCTGAAAGCAAGGCTGTTTTGGGAATGAGCGGTGGCAAGGACTCCACTGTCTCTGCAGCTATACTCGCCAGGGCAATCGGTCCGGAGCGTGTTATCGGAGTGTCAATGCCCCAAGGAAACCAGTCGCTGAATGAGGCGGACAGGATATGCGCCGCCCTCGGCATCAAGATGTACACAGTCAATATCGGTAAGGCGTGCAGTGAGCTCATTGCGGCAATTTCCGAGGCCGGGGCAGAACTCAGCCACGCCAGCATCACCAATATTCCACCGAGAGTCCGTATGACGACTCTCTATGCCATAGGCCAAAGCAACAACGCCAGAGTTCTGAACACCTGCAATCTTTCTGAAGACTATATAGGCTATGCCACCAAATTCGGGGACGGTGCAGGAGACTTTTCAATCCTCGCCAATCTGACAGTAACGGAAGTATTGGCAATTGGAGACTATCTGGGTCTTCCATATGAATGGGTTCACAAAACACCTGACGACGGCTTGCCTCACAGCTGTCCTGACGAGGTGAAGATAGGCTTCACCTATGCTGAACTGGACGAGTACATACGCTGCGGGAAAGTTCCGGAAGGTTATGTGCACAACAATCCTGAAGAGGGTTTAAAGGTGGACAAAATCGAACGTATGCATCGTGCCAACCTGCACAAACTACAGCTGATGCCAAGCTTTAAGCTTTAAGCCAAGGAGTTGCTGCGGCTTTGCTGCTGCGGGCGGGATGTGGTGGCACTTCTCCATTCGAAAAAGCAGCTTGCAGACAAGCCGTAGAGCCTTCGAAACAGATATATAAATGACGAAAGCGGCCAATAATCACTTATCGGTCGCTTTCCTTGGAAGCGTGGTCCCAGCAGGGCATGATCCTGCGACTCCCTGATTATGAGTCAGGTGCTCTAACCAACTGAGCTATGGGACCGGATTTACAAGGACGGAACATATCCGTCCCTGCAAATATAATAAAAAATTTCGATTATATCTTAATTTCTACCTCAACTCCTGAAGGCAACTCGAGTTTCATGAGAGCATCAACGGTCTTAGCGTTTGAGTCCTCGATATCGAGAAGTCTACGGTAAGAATCAAGTTCGAACTGCTCGCGTGACTTCTTGTTTACGAAAGTAGAACGGTTGACAGTGAAAATCTTCTTGTTGGTAGGAAGCGGAATAGGACCGTTTACCTTAGCATTGGTAGCCTTCACTGTTTCTACGATCTTAGCAGCTGATTTGTCAACAAGCATATGATCGAAAGATTTGAGCTTAATTCTGATTTTCTGACTCATATCTCTATCTTTTTACCAATTGTTTGTTACTATTTATTCCTCGCTGGCCTTATAACCACTCTTCTCGACGATTTCCTTAGCCATAGCTGCAGGAACCTCTGAATAATGGTCGAAAGACATAGTACTTGTAGCACGTCCTGAAGAAAGTGTTCTAAGGACTGTTACGTAACCGAACTGTTCAGAAAGCGGAACAAAAGCCTTGACGATTCTTGCACCGTTTGCAGTGGTGTCCATAGCTACGATCTGACCCCTTCTACGGTTGAGATCGCCGACAATGTCTCCCATATAATCCTCAGGTGTAACCACCTCAAGATTCATAATAGGCTCAAGGATTACCGGATGGCACTTAGGACAAGCGTGACGGAATGCCATACGTGCACAAAGCTCGAATGAGAGCTGGTCTGAGTCAACCGGATGGAATGAACCATCAAGAACGGTTACTTTAAGTGAAGGAACCTCATATCCTGCGAGGCAACCATTTGACATAGCGGATTCAAAACCCTTCTGGATGCAAGGGATGTACTCCTTAGGGATGTTACCTCCCTTGACCTGATTGTCAAACTGAAGACCTGTTACGTTCTCGTCTGCCGGGCCGATTTCTACAATGATATCAGCGAACTTACCGCGACCACCGGTCTGCTTCTTGAACACCTCACGATGCTGGATAGAAGTTGTGATAGCCTCCTTGTAGTTAACCTGAGGCGCACCCTGGTTGATTTCGATATTGAACTCACGGCGGAGACGGTCAACGATGATGTCGAGATGAAGCTCACCCATACCGCTGATAACGGTCTGACCTGTCTCATTGTCAGACTTGACTGTGAAGGTAGGATCCTCCTCAGCAAGCTTGGCAAGAGCGATTCCGAGTTTGTCAAGATCCTTCTGGGTCTTAGGCTCAACTGCGATTCCAATAACAGGATCAGGGAACTCCATAGACTCGAGAGTGATAGGATGGCTCTCATCGCAGATGGTATCACCTGTTCTGAGGTCCTTGAATCCTACTGCTGCGCAGATGTCTCCTGCCTCAACAAACTCGATAGGGTTCTGATGGTTAGAGTGCATCTGATACAGACGAGCTACTCTCTCTTTCTTGCCTGATCTTACATTGAGGACGTAAGAACCTGCATCAAGATGTCCTGAGTATGCCCTGAGGAAAGCAAGACGGCCAACGAAAGGATCGGTTGCAATCTTGAATACGAGTGCGCTGAACGGCTCCGATGCAGATGGCTGACGCTCAGTTTCGTCTCCTGTTGAAGGATCGACACCCTTTACTGAGCCCTTGTCGAGCGGAGAAGGGAGGTAACGCATAACGCTGTCAAGAAGGAACTGCACGCCCTTGTTCTTGAAAGATGAACCGCAGCAAGCAGGAACAATCTGCATTGCAATGGTACCCTTTCTGATAGCAGCGATAACCTCCTCGTCAGAGATTGAATCTGGGTCCTCGAAGAATTTCTCCATAAGGGCCTCATCGCACTCGGCAGCTGCCTCGATAAGTTTGTTTCTCCACTCCTCAACCTCATTTACCATAGACTCAGGAACATCCTTAAGCTCATAGTTTACGAGATTGTCGGTAGTATCATAGAAATAAGCCTTTCTGGAAAGAAGGTCAACAATACCCTGGAACTTGTCCTCTGCTCCGATAGGGAGGCAGATAGGAACTGCATTTGCACCAAGCTTGTCGTGAATCTCGTTAACAACCGCAAGGAAGTCAGCGCCGACACGGTCCATCTTGTTTACATATGCAATCTTAGGGACTCCATACTTGTCAGCCTGACGCCAAACGGTCTCAGACTGAGGCTGTACACGGCCTACCGCGCAGAAAGTAGCCACGGTACCATCAAGTACGCGAAGCGATCTTTCAACCTCGACAGTGAAGTCAACGTGTCCCGGAGTATCAATAAGGTTGATCTGATAGGTTTCGTTGTTGTAATGCCAGAATGCTGTGGTAGCGGCAGAAGTGATGGTGATACCTCTCTCCTGCTCCTGAACCATCCAGTCCATAGTGGCAGCGCCCTCATGAACTTCACCAATCTTATGAGTCTTACCGGTGTAGTATAGAATACGTTCAGAAGTAGTAGTCTTGCCGGCATCGATGTGAGCCATGATGCCGATGTTTCTCGTGTATTTAAGATCTCTTTTTGCCATTTGCACACAAAATTAGAAACGAAAATGAGCGAAGGCCTTGTTAGCCTCAGCCATTCTGTGCATATCCTCTTTTCTCTTATATGCACCACCTTCATTGTTGTATGCTGCAACGATCTCTGCACAGAGCTTTTCTGCCATAGAGCGGCCGGAACGTTTGCGGGCGAAGTTGATCATGTTCTTCATTGAAAGTGAAACTTTTCTCTCCGGTCTCAACTCTGTAGGCACCTGGAAGTTAGCTCCACCGATACGACGTGACTTAACCTCAATCTGAGGAGTAACGTTCTCGAGAGCCTTCCTCCAAATATCTAGAGGAGCCTTGTCAGAATCTTTCATCTTCTCGCCTACCATATCAATGGCATCGTAAAAAATTGAATACGCGATACTCTTCTTTCCCTGCAACATAAGATTGTTCACGAAGCGGGTAACCTCGACATCGTGGAACTTAGGATCTGGAAGTAGAATCCTCTTCTTAGGCTTCGATTTTCTCATTGTTTGAAAAAAATTAGGTAATTAAAAATGATTACTTCTTAGACTTCTTTGGCCTCTTGGCTCCGTAGAGTGAACGTGACTGTGTTCTTCCCTCTACACCTGCAGTATCCAAAGCTCCTCTAAGGATGTGGTAACGAACACCAGGAAGGTCCTTTACACGACCACCGCGTACAAGCACGATTGAGTGCTCCTGGAGGTTGTGGCCCTCGCCTGGGATGTATGCATTGACCTCCTTGGAGTTTGAAAGGCGTACACGAGCTACCTTACGCATAGCTGAGTTAGGCTTCTTAGGTGTAGTGGTATACACGCGAAGACATACGCCCCTCTTCTGAGGACAAGCATCCAACGCACGAGATTTTGACTTTACCTCAATAACCTCGCGTCCTTTGCGAACTAACTGTTGAATTGTTGGCATAAATGATTGTAAATCTTTAATTTATGTTCTTAGCCCCAATTTTGGGGACTGCAAATGTACTAATTATTTCTGACAATTCCAAATCGTACATATAAAAGAGATTGACTAATAAGCCTTAGACTTATATCCCCTTTTTCCGCTATATAGCCTCCAAGGGATGTGCCACCCACGGCTGGCGTCATCCATATACGAAGAAGGCGGCCAATAATCACTTATTGGTCGCCTTCATGAACTACTGGAGTTCTGTCTCAATGGCCGCACTGCAGCCAAATGTTCCCATTAGAGCGAGAGACCTGCGAACTCGATATCCTTAACTGCGCGCTTTGCAAACTTCTCGCTCTTTGATGCCTTCTCGAGATAGCTCTTGGCATCAGCGGTCTTGCCCTGGCGTGCAGCGATGATAGCTTTGAGATACTGAACAGGAGCATCCTGACACTGTGCAGCAGCCGCAGCCTTGTCAAGCTGACCGGTGAGGATGTATGCGAGAACTGTGTTGTGGCAGCAGCCCTTTGCGTCCTTGAGTTCCTCTGCAGCCTTTGAGTAATTGCCGCTGAGAATATCTACGATACCCATATTGGCCTTGGCATCATCGGTGTTGGATGCGTTGAAGCAATTGGCAGCCTCTGCGAGATTACCCTTGCGGAGAGCGATCACCCCCTTTGCGTTCTGATAATCGGCATCCTTTGCTGAAACCTTGGCGAGAGCACTCTCAGCGAGGTCAAGCTTGTTCTGCTGGAGGTAGAGGACAACGAGGTTGAACTGTGCGCGGTCGCTGTTGTATTTGCTTACAGCCTTCTTGTAAACAGGCTCCTTCTTGTCGAGACTAACGAGAGAAGCAGCACGGAGAAGAGCCTCCTCATCGAGAACGTCGATGTTCTCATCAAGAAGCTTGGTAAGTTCTTCAGCGGTATAGTTCTGATACTCTACATTGGCAATGAGACGAGCGCGGCGGAGTTCAGGAAGAACCTCACCCTTGAGCTCGGTGTAAATCTGTGACATATTCTTGATTTCGTTCTCACGTACTGCAGGGTCGCTGTACATAGAGAGGACGCGAAGAATAAGATCCTTGTCCTGGATGTCAGAATTGCTGACGAGCTCCTTGAAACCGTCCCAGTCCTGACCGATGCTCTTAACCTCAGGCGCAGAAGCCTCGTGGCCCTTTACAACCTTGTTCCAAGCCTTTTCAGCTGAACCGGCACGCTTGTCAGAAAGCTTATCGTTGAGCTCCTCGCCACCGTCAGGTGAAGCGTAAGCAACGATTTCTGTACCCTTGAGAGTCTTGCGCTCATTTGCATTGATCTCGTCAAGAGCAGCCTGGAAATCCTTTATAGACTGTCCGCGAAGCTCGGATGAGCGAACATCAGAAGAGTTGATAGTATAGAGAATCTGGCCCTCAGCTGTCTGAGCGATGATGTCCTGATAGTTGTCAGCCTTGTAAGAGATATTGCCGCTCTGCTTAACGAGCATATAGGTGGTGTTCACACCGTCAGCGACCTTCTTTACAGGAAGATTTACAGATTTGGTCTTGTATGAAGCGACTCCGCGAAGCTCGAGATGAGCCTTCTCCATTCCCGGAACATAGGTGAAGTGAATCTTCTCAGTCACTACTCCACCGTCCTTGGCAACGACTTTATAATTGTCCTTAACCTTCTCACCCTGATACATAAGGGTGGAAGCTGCCTGCTCGCCACCTTCGTAAACGATTACCGGAGTGACAGCGAGAATAGCCTTTGGATGGAAGTATCCTTCAGGATATGTAACTGTGAGTGAAGCGTCAATATTGCCGGCAACAGCCTCAAGAACAGCCGGATTGCACTCAACAATGACATTCTCGGACATCTGTGCCATTTTCTCAGCTGATGAGCAAGCGACTGCAGCGAGTGCAACTAAGGCTGCAGCCAAATGATTGATTACTCTTTTCATAATTTATTTTTCCTGTTTCGTTATTTAATGCATTTTGCAAAGATAGTAAAACTAAAGTTTTTTCGGAATAGACCTATCAATATTTAAGCCAATTCAGTAACTTTGCAGGAAATGCTGCACTAATATCATATATATATGGACACACAAGAGTTACAGAGAATCAAAAACAGATTCGACATAATCGGAAACGATCCGGGACTGAACAAGGCCCTGGAGACAGCCGTAGCTGTAGCCCCAACCGACCTTACGGTCCTGATCACTGGAGAAAGCGGTGTCGGCAAGGAAAACATTGCCAAGATAATACATCAGTACAGCCGCAGAAGAAACGGCAAGTATTTCGCGATCAACTGCGGTGGATTGCCGGAAGGCACCATCAATTCCGAACTTTTCGGTCATGAGAAGGGTTCATTCACCGGAGCCAACGAGACCCGCAGGGGTTATTTTGAGGAGGCAAACGGAGGAACCATATTCCTGGACGAGGTGGGTGAACTGCCTATGAGCACTCAAGTAATGCTGCTGCGCGTGCTCCAGAACGGCGAATTCATCAAGGTTGGCTCGTCAAAAGTTGAAAAGACTGACGTCAGAATCGTCGCCGCCACCAATGTAAACCTGGTTTATGCGGTCAGCCAGGGCAAGTTCCGCGAAGACCTGTATTACAGATTGAACGCCATTCAGGTGAGAGTGCCGGCCCTCAGGGACAGACAGGATGATATATACCTCCTTTTCAGGAAGTTCACCTCGGACTTTTCGGAGAAGTATCAGGTTTGCAAAATCGCACTGACTCACGATGCAATAGCCCTGCTCAGAAGCTATCAATGGCCGGGCAATATACGCCAACTGAAGAACATTGCCGAAACCGTTTCAGCCCTCGAATCGGTGAATCTCTCTTCCGGAACGGAAAGGCTCGAAATCAATGCCGCGACTCTCTCGAAGTATCTTCCGCAGAAATCTGATGACATACTTCCAGTAGCTACAGGAACAAAAAGCAGTTTAGGCGATGAGGACAAGAAAATGATAATCAAGGCCTTGCTTGACTTGAAGCAGGAAGTGGACAAACTCAAGGCTGTCGTTTACGGAAAACAAAGCGACACCAGAAGCCTTCCTTCACCTTCGCATCTTGATGACGGAAGTGGGGAGCAAGCGGCGGAAGAGGCAGAGTGGCAGGGGCCCGAATTCTCCGAAAGCCCCGTGCACGCCCACATTGCCCCAAAACCTGTGCACAGGAGCATTGACAATCAGGAAGATGAGCCTCAGGAGGAGAATCTGCTCATCGAGAAGGGAGAGGCCGAACTCATCAAGAAGGCTCTCGAGAAGCACGCCGGCAACAGGAAACTGGCCGCTGCGGAGCTTGGAATATCGGAGCGCACACTCTACAGAAGACTGAAGAACGAGAAATAAAGCTTTGCAGATGAAGAAATTGACCAGAATCATATCCCTCGCCCTCGCCCTTTCGGCATTGCTGCTGACAGGGGTGGGCTGCGGCATTTATTCCTTCTCTGGAACATCCATACAGCCGGATGTCAACAGCATCACCATCAACTACATTGAGTACAAGGCCTTGAAGGTCAATCCTTCATTGTCCAACGATCTTACCGAAGCCCTTAAAGAGCAATTCAGGAAGATGACCAAGCTCGAGCAGGTGGAGATGGATGGAGACCTCGAAATCGAAGGCCAGATCACCGGATACGATGTGAGAGCAACGGCTGTGACTGCCAATGAACAAGCGGCCCAGAGCCGTTTGACCGTCAATGTAAAAATAAGCTTCACCAACAGGAAGCACCCGGAGGACGACCTCGAGCAGAGTTTCTCCGCGTATGCGGATTTTGACGCCACTATGTCCCTCGACTCTGTGGAAGCCTCGCTCTGCCAGGAAATCGTAGAAAAGCTTGTTGAGGATATATTCAATGCAACCGTAGCGCAATGGTAAACGACAACGTCATCAACCTGAAGAACCTGAACATCGACGAACTCGCCGGTGTCGTAAACCTCTACCCTTGGTTTGGTGCAGCACGTAAGGAACTCTGTCTCAGAATGTCCCGGCTCGGAGGATGGGATGACAACGAATATGCCGTCAATGCTCTGTACCTTGCTTCAAGAAAATGCATATCAGACATAGTAAGGGCAGGAAAGTCGGAATCCTATTCAGATACTGACCTCCACGAACTGCTTGCCGCCTATACCTCCGGCAAGGAAGTGGTGCACGAAGAGCACGAGGAGCCAAAAAACAGAAGAGTCAGGGCTTTGGGCGGAGACTTTTTCTCACAGGACGAATACGATTCAGTAAGACGCGAGGAAGACAATGTATTCTCAAGTTTCGCAGCGAAGGCCAGGTCTGAAGAAAAGAGGGAAAAGAGTGAAAGCAATGTTCTGGAGAATTTCTGCACCGAGACTTTGGCCCAGATTTTCGTGGAACAGGGTTATTATGAGCAAGCTAAGTTCATTTATTCAAAACTAATTTTGCGATATCCAGAAAAAAGTGCTTACTTTGCATCCCTTATTGACAAATTGGCTCAAAACGCAGATTATTAAAACAATAACATAATATGAACGCTTTATTTACAATTATGGTTGTTCTCATCGTTTTGGCTGCACTTCTCCTTACAATAGTAGTGCTCCTTCAGAACGGTAAGGGTGACGGACTCGCAAGCAACTTCATTGCCGGAAACCAGACCTTCGGTGTAAGACAGACAGCCGACATTCTGGAGAAGGTTACTTGGGGCCTTGTTGCATTCATTCTTGTGCTTGCCATCATCACATCTTTCACCACAGGTACCACAGGTGCCGACATCGATGTCAGCAACAAGATTGAGAACATCACTCCTCAGGCTACCCCTGATTTCGCACCAGTGCCACAGGAGATCCCTTCACAGACCAATCCTACAGAGTAATACTGAAGGAAACGGAGAGACGACGGAAAAGGATGACCCGCGATTCGGGCCGTCCTTTTTTCTTTTTATACTGACAGATTGTCAGCAATTAGGGAAAGGAACATAATTTGACCGCCGATTGATGGCGACAGAAAGCCAGGTAGCTTCAATTGGGCCCGGAGTCCGGCCGGATGCCGCCAGCATTTGAAAAGGAGATTGAATTATGGAAAACAAATTTCTGTCACAGTTTGCCAGCAACCTGAACGAACTGGCAGCAAAAGGAAAGCTCGATCCCGTCATAGGAAGGGACGAGGAGATCAGAAGGGTCCTTCAAATCCTCAGTCGAAGGACCAAAAACAACCCTATTCTGGTCGGTGAGCCAGGAGTCGGCAAAACAGCCATCTCCGAAGGTATTGCGGCTAAGATAGTGGACGGCAATGTGCCCGAGAACCTGAAGAACAAGACCGTTTACTCGCTTGATATGGGAGCACTGATTGCAGGTGCCAAGTATCAGGGAGAATTCGAGGAAAGGCTCAAGGGTGTAGTAAAGGAAGTAATTGACAGCGAAGGAGATATCATTCTTTTTATAGATGAAATCCACACCCTCGTCGGCGCGGGCCGAAGCAGCGGAGCAATGGATGCATCCAACATTCTCAAGCCTGCACTCGCAAGGGGCGAGCTTAGGGCAATAGGCTCCACCACCCTCGACGAGTACCGCAAGTATTTCGAGACTGACAAGGCTCTCGAACGCCGTTTCCAGATGGTTACGGTCAATGAGCCGACGCCGGCAGAGAGCATCTCGATACTACGAGGGCTGAAGGAGAAGTACGAGAACCATCACAAGGTCAGCATCGAAGACGATGCCCTAATCGCAGCGGTGAACCTCTCGCACAGATACATCAACAACCGTTTCCTCCCGGACAAGGCCATTGACCTGGTCGATGAAGCGGCTTCGAAGCTCCGTCTGGAGATGAATTCAGTGCCTGAACCGATTGACATACTCAACTCGCAGATCAGGCAGCTGGAAATAGAGAAAGAGGCCATCAAGCGCGAGGGAGTTTCTCTGAAGATGGAGAAAATCGAGAGCGAACTGAAGAAGCTCAATGAGGAAAGAACGGCTCTGATGAAGCGTTGGGAAAGCGAGAAGAGCATCCTGACCGGCCTGCAGACCGCCCGCCAGAATATTGAGAAATACAAGAACGAGGCAGCAATAGCGGAAAGGGCCGGCGATTACGGGAAAGTGGCCGAATTGAGATACGGCAAGATAGCCGCAGCGCAGAAAAGCATTGACGAGCTCAGCGCAAAGCAGGCTGCCATCAAGGATCCAATCATCACCGAAGCAGTGACTCCAGAGGATATTGCGGAGGTCGTAGCCAGATGGACAGGTATTCCGGTAAGCCGTATGCTCGAGAGCGAGAAGGACAAGCTCTTGAGAATGGAAAGCGCTCTTCACAAGAGAGTTATCGGTCAGGACAAGGCCATTGCCGCAGTATCGGATGCAGTGCGCCGCTCACGTGCCGGTCTTTCGAACGAGAAAAGGCCTATAGGCTCCTTCCTCTTCCTCGGAAGCACAGGTGTGGGCAAGACAGAATTGGCAAAGGCACTCGCCGAGTTCCTGTTCAATGATGAAATGATGGTGACCAGAATCGATATGAGCGAATATCAGGAGAGGCACACGGTCTCAAGGCTGGTGGGCGCCCCTCCGGGATACGTCGGATATGACGAGGGCGGCCAGCTCACCGAAGCCGTAAGGCGCAAACCTTACTCCGTGGTGCTGCTCGACGAGATTGAGAAAGCCCATCCGGACATCTTCAACGTGCTCCTGCAGGTTCTCGACGACGGAAGGCTGACAGACAACAAGGGCACCACGGTGGACTTCAAGAACACAATACTCATTATGACCTCCAACCTCAGACTCGAGGATTTGAAGCTCACAATGCGTCCCGAGTTCCTCAACAGAATCGACGAAATCATCAGTTTCGACAGCCTGACACCGGACAATATCCGGGAGATAGTCCGCATTCAGATGAACATTCTGAAAGAGAAGCTTTCGGATGAGGGCGTGAACCTGAACTTCACAAAGGCCTTCGAAGACCTGATGGTCCGCGAAGGTTATGACCCGGAATACGGTGCACGTCCTGTCAAGAGGCTCATTCAGAGAGAGTTGGTCAACAAATTGGCAAAGGCCATACTCGAAGGACAGATCCGAAAGTCATCGGAAGTGGTCATAGATGCTTCGGAAGAAGGGCAGGTAATCTTAAGGAACAGCTGAAGCCACGCGGAAGAAACGGGTGACAAGCTATAATTAATCAGGAACCTCAGTGTTTTTTCAGGGATAAGTCTTATCTTTGGAAAACTTGAGGTTTTTTTCGTTTATGAAAAGCACTTTCAACGAAGCCATCTACGATGCACGGCCTTTAGGAAAGGTCAAAATGGGAGTCCTCGGACTCCAGCACATGTTCGCTATGTTCGGAGCCACGGTACTCGTTCCCGCCATTACGGGTCTGTCGGTTTCAGCCACATTGCTCTTCGCCGGTATCGGCACGCTCCTGTTCCACCTGATAACCAAGATGAAGGTTCCGGCCTTCCTCGGCTCATCCTTCGCATTCCTTGGGGGATATGCGGCAGTGGTGGAAATGGGCGCAAGGTACGGTTACAGCGCAGCCCAGTCCCTCCCTTACGCCTGCATCGGCGTCTTCTGCGCGGGACTGCTCTATTTCCTGCTTGCGAGCCTGTTCAAGGCCTTCGGAGTGAAAAGGGTTCTTGAGTTCTTCCCTCCCGTGGTCACGGGTCCCATCATTATTGCCATAGGTCTTACCCTGTCCGGCTCTGCGATAAGCAATTGCACTACTAACTGGTGGGTGGCGCTGATAGCGGTCGCTGTCATTGTCATATGCAATATCTGGGGCAAGGGTATGGTCAGAATAGTACCTATACTCCTCGGCGTGCTGGTGTCCTACCTCGCAGGCATCTGTTTCGGAGAGGTGGATTTCACCCCTGTCAAGGATGCAGCCTGGATAGGCCTTCCTTTCAAGGGCGAAGATACAGTGCTTTCAGTGCTCAAAAAAACCGATACAGGCCTGCTGCTCAGTTCCATCTTTGCGATTATGCCTATTGCCCTGGCCACTATGGTGGAGCATATAGGTGATATGTGCGCGATTTCTTCGACTACGGGCAGAAACTACCTCGAGGACCCCGGCCTGCACCGCACCCTCATCGGAGACGGATGCGCTACCGCAATAGCATCATTGTTCGGAGCACCTGCGAATACCACCTACGGAGAAAACACCGGAGTACTCAACCTGACCAAGGTTTATGATCCGCGTGTCATCCGTCTGGCAGCAATATTCGCCATCATCCTCTCCTTCTGCCCTAAATTCGCCGCCATCATCCAGATTATGCCTGCTGCGACCATAGGAGGCGTATCACTCGTGCTCTACGGTATGATATCAGCAGTCGGAATACGCAATCTCATTGAGAACAAAGTCGATTTCACCAACTCGCGCAATGTCATCATCGCGGCTTTGATTCTCGTGCTCGCCATCGGTATCAAGTACGGCGCAGGCGATGCCATTCCAATCGGATTCACCTCTCTCAGCGGACTTGCCGTAGCGGCTATTGTCGGCATCATTCTGAATGCTTTCCTTAAAGAGAAAAAAGAACAATAAACAATGAAAAAAAGAATCATCCTTGCAGCAGCTGCTGCACTCTTACTGGCTCAGGGAGCCTTCGCACAGACCAATCTCCAGACCTTCTACGACTTCGGCAGGAATCATTTTACCACCACCCTTGAGGGTTATTACGGAGACAAGTGGGGAGACACATTCTTCTTCGTCGACTATGACTACAACACACGTTCCGACAACAGGACCATTGGAGCAAGCGGCAGCTACTTTGAAATCGCCAGGGGTATCAACTTTTGGAAAAACAGTGCCCTGAAGGACCTTAGTGCCCATATCGAGTACAATGCCGGAATAGGCTTCGGCTGCCAGAACTTCCTCTTCGGAGCCAATTATCTGCTGCACAATGACGACTACTCCAATACCTTCACCTTCGAGCTGCTTTACAAGACCTTCAACGGAGCTGCGGAAAGCGACTTGCCTCTCCAGTTCACCTTCGTATGGGGAATGCAGGACATCCTCGATATCAAGGGCCTCAGATTCAGCGGCTTCTTAGATATTTGGGGAGAGAAGACCCCTATCTGGTACGGTGACCCCGAGTCAATAGGAAAGGTAAAGCCGGGCAAGTTCGTGTTCATTTCCGAGCCTCAGCTCTGGTACAATGCAGGCCGGCATTTCGGAGTGGATAATCTCCACATAGGAAGCGAAGTTGAATTCGGATACAACTTTGCTGGCTGTCCGGGACTGACGGTACGTCCTTGTATCGGCACCAAGTGGGTGTTTTGAAGCGTCAGGCAGTTATTTCCGAGCTGATCAGTCAAGCGATTGGCGGAACTGCGATGGGGAAAGGCCCGTACGGTTCCTGAAGAGACGGCTGAAGTGGTTCGAATAAGCGAAACCCAGTTGCTCCGCCACTTGATCTATAGTCTTCGAAGGGTCGGCAAGCATCATCTTCGCCCTCTCTACCACCTTATCCTGAATGTAGCGCTGGGCTGATACGTGAAGATCACGGCGAAGGAGGTTACCGAAATAATTCGGAGCCAGATGGAACTGGGAAGAACACCAGGCTACGGTAGGCACCCCGTTCAAACGCGGGAGCTCACTGCCCGGAGCATAATAAGAATCAAGTATAGCATCAAGTCTTCTGACAAGTTCGGAAGACTTGAGTTTTTTTGTATCGAACTGTCTCTCGTAATAGCGCTTGCAATAACTCAGAAGCAGTCCTATACCCAGGCGGAGCATATGGTTGGTAAGTTCGTCGTTCTCGGCGCGGAGTTCTGCCTCGATATTGTCATAGCAGTTCCTGATTACTTTCCCTTCCTCTTCCTTCAATTCCAAAGCCTCGAAGACATCGTAATTGAAAAAGGTGAAAAGATAGAAATCTCGTCCTAAGCCCGTATTCTCAATAAGCTCAGGGCGGAAGGCGAGCACCCTTCCCTTCGGTTTTGCCCCCGGAATGGGACGCAGGGACAGGACTTCTCCCGGCTTGACCGTAAACATAGTACCGACCTTGTAGCTCAGACTCACTCCGTCCTTGATGATATCACCTATGTGGGAGTTCATCAGTATTACGCAATAACAGCCGAAATCCGTAGGCTCGAAGATTTCCGGACTGGCATCCGCAAGGTCCACTATACTGACAAGTGAATGGCAGGAAGCCTGATGGAAGAGCTCATTGAGCTGCTCGATATTCTGCAGGGTCTTATGGCCGGCCGTTGATTTCATCTCAGACATTTTGGTATGTAATTTTGGTACAAATATATGACAAAAAGGCAAGTTCATAGAATTTCGGTACTTCATTTTGGTCTAAAATAGCAAGAAAAGAGGATATTGGTAGAAAATAGACGGATTTGGTTATCCGGCTCTTCATATACATTGCCTACTTTTACAGCCCGAAGCCGGAACTGCTTCACACAATGATTGACAACACAAAAAACAATGACAATACTATGGCAGTAAAATTCTACAAATCCGAAAACCAGGTGCCTCTCGAGATGCACAAGGTCCGTATGGTTCAGAAACTCAACCTCCTTCCTGTAGAGGAAAGACTCAGAAAGATACAGGAAGCCGGAAACAATACCTTCCTGCTCCAGAACCGTGACGTATTCCTGGATATGCTCACAGACTCGGGAGTAAACGCTATGTCAGACCTCCAGTTCGCCGCAATGATGCAGGCGGACGACGCATATGCAGGCTGCGAGACCTTCAACCGTGTCAAGAAAGCCATAAAGGAAGTCTTCGGTTGCGATAACGTACTTCCTACCCACCAGGGACGTGCCTGCGAGAATATACTCTCCGAGACCTACGTAAAGCCGGGTATGGTAGCTCTTATGAACTTCCACTTCACAACCACCAAGGCACACATCACCCGTTGCGGAGGAAGCGTGGAGGAACTCGTTGACTCCAAGGGTCTGCTTCCTCAGAGCGACGATCCTTTCAAAGGCGACTTCAACCTTGAGAATCTGGCAGGAAAAATCGATGAAATCGGAGCCGACAAGGTGGCTTTCGTACGCGTAGAGGCAGGAACCAATCTTATCGGAGGCCAGCCTGTTTCATTGGAGAATATGCTCGCCGTGACCGACATCTGCCACGAGAAGGGAGTCAAGTCAGTGCTCGACGCTTCCCTGCTCCAGGACAACGTGTACTTCATGAAGACTCGCGAGGCTCGCTGCAAGTATATGGAAGTCAAGGATATATATCATCTTTTGGCTGATCACTTCGACATTATCTACTTCTCTGCCCGCAAGCTCAGCTTCTCCAAGGGAGGTATCATCTGCTCGAAGGACCCGAAATACACCAAGGAAATGATGAGCTTCATTCCTCTCTACGAGGGCTTCCTCACCTACGGAGGTATGGATGTACGCACTATGGAGGCCATGGCCCAGGGTCTGTACGAGTCGCTCGATATGGAATACATCAGTCAGGGACCTATTTTCATCGAGGCTCTCGCCAAGGAACTCAATGCATACGGTGTGCCTGTCATCCTCCCTGCAGGAGGTCTCGGCTGTCACTTGAACTGCGGCGAATTCGTTCCGGATATGCCTCATAACCAATATCCTGCAGCTGCAGTAGGCTGTGCGCTCTACATCATCTCAGGTATACGCGGTATGGAGAGAGGAACAGTGTCCGAGCAGCGCGAACCGGACGGAACCGAGCGCTACGCGGAACTTGAGCTTCAGAGACTTGCAGTGCCTCGCCGCGTATTCACTCTCTCGCAGATCAAATATGTGGCAGACCGCGTGAAGTGGCTGTGGGACAACAGGAAACTCATAGGCGGTCTCCAGTGGGTAGAAGAGCCTGAGGTCCTCCGCTTCTTCTTCGGCCGCATGAAGGAAATCGGCAACTGGCAGGAGAAACTCGTGGAGAAGTTCAAAGAGGATTTCGGCGATTCGCTTTAGTAAATCCTATCGGCTGTATCTGCGGGGATATCGGAAAAATATGGCCAGAATGGCCACGATTCCAAGAATGAATGGATAATACAGATAGCTGATTATGTGTGCTGAATCCACTCCGGCCAAACCCGAAGCCATTAGCAATTGAGCGCCGTATGGGATCAGGCCTTGAATGAGGCAGGAAAAGGTGTCCAGAATACTGGCCACCTTTTTTCTGTCCAAGCAGAAACGGTCCGCCACGTCCTTGGCTATTCCGCCCGTAGTAAGGATGGCAATGGTATTGTTTGCAGTACAGAGATTGGCCAGACTCACCAGCGCAGCAATGCAGAGTTCAGCCCTGCGCTTGATGCCCTTGCCTGCAGTTGAGGACTGCTTCTGGTCCAGACTGCCCGCCAGCTTTTCAATCAGGAAGGACAGACCTCCATTGTAGCGGATAAGCTCCATCATTCCGCCTGAGAGCATGGTCACCACGATCAGGCTGCCCATACCGGCAATGCCCTCTCCCATCGAGGACAGCCAGCTCACCCAGTTCAGGGAAGCGTCGGAAATTCCCAGAATGAAGTTTAGGGCAATGCCCATAGTCAGCACCAGCAGCACATTGAGTCCCAGCACCGCCAGCACTATTACCATCAAATAGGGCAATAGTTTCAGCCATTGCACAGGCTCGCTCGGAATGACGGCCTGGGTGCCCGCTCCCATCGCTATATAGATAGCGAGAACGGCAATGACAGCCGGTGCGACTATGAAGAGATTTACACGGAACTTGTCGCTCATCGAGCAGTCCATAGCCCTGGTCGCGGCAATGGTGGTGTCGCTGATGAAGGAAAGATTATCTCCGAAAAAGGATCCTCCGACTATGATTGCCGTCATAAATGCTACGGAAGATCCTGTCTCTGAGGCAATTCCAGCGGCAATGGGAACAAGAGCTACTATGGTGCCCACACTCGTACCCATTGCCATTGAAATGAAGCAGGAGGTGAGGAAGAGGCCCGCAAAGAGCATCTTCGGAGGTATGATGGAAAGGGTCAGTCCGACCGTCGCATCAACTGCACCGATATCCTTGGCCGTTTGGGCAAAGGCGCCAGCAAGGATGAAAATCCAAATCATCAGGAGGACCTTGGAATTGCCTGCGCCTGTAGAGAAGATCTCTATCCTCTCAGAAAGCTTCAGCCCGCCCGTGGTCAGGACGGCATAAATGGACGCCACCAGGAAGGCGGAAGTCACAGGCACAGCATAGAAGTCCTTGATAATCAAGGATGTCACCAGATAGACAAGTAGAAAAACAGCCAGAGGGCTGAGGGCAATAAGACCTTTGCTCGTACTCATCAGTTGCCGAATATCTGGAGGAAATCAGGGCATGACTTGGCCACGCAGGCCTCATCGTCGATAATAATAGGAGACTCCGCTCCAAGTGAGGCCACCTTGAGAGCCATCACCATCCTGTGGTCGTGGTTCGAGGTATAGGCTCCGCCTTTGAGCAGCTTGCCGTTCAGAAGCCTGTAGGCCATAGAATGACCCTCAATTATCATATTGTCGCCCTCGATTTTCGCATTGACTCCCATCTGGAGGAGCATATTGAGTATGGCGAGGGCGCGGTTGCTCTCCTTGCCGGCAAGACGGCCTGTGCCGCCGATGACATTGCGCCCCGGACAGAAGGCAGCGAGAATGGCCACTATAGGGAAGAGGTCAGGGGCATTGTTCAAATCGAAGCTGAAGGCATTCAGAGGGGCCTTGACCACATTCACAGCCCCCGTATGAGGATTGACTCCTGCTGCGGTCGCGGCTTCGTTCACCGCATCCACGCAGTCATTGTCAAATTGTGAAATGCTGGCTCCGGCCTCTACGAGCACGTCCATTATGGTCAAGTCGGCCTGCAGCGAACGGGTATCGAGTCCGTCCACAGATGCACTTCCGAAAACGGCTCCGGCTACACAGAAATTGGCCGCAGCGCTCCAGTCTCCTTCAAGGCTCATGTCAACGGCCTTGTATGCTTGCCCTCCCTTGATTTTGAAGCTCATACCCGTACAACGGTTCCAGTCCTGGGTTTCAAGGAAGTCCTTGTCGCCTTCCAGCTCGGTAATTACACGTATTCCGAATTTCTGAAGGACGTCGAGGGTTATGTAGAGATAAGGTATGCTTTTCGGCTCGCTCACAAAGAGGCTTGAAGTCCTGTCAGCCAAAGGCAGGGCCATAAGAAGTCCTGAGATGAGCTGGGAGCCTCCCTTGCCTGAAATGTCAGAACGGCCCGGAATGAGATTACCGACTATGTTCAATGGAACGAAGATTTCCTTGGAGCCAGGATGCTCCTCGACATTGTGCAAAGTCACTCCAAAAGCCGCCATTATGTCATTGGCTCCGCTCAAAGGGCGTTTTACAAGGGTTTTCTCGCCCGTCACACGTATGGCTCCATTGCCGATTTTTGCCAGAATCGGAATCATCAACCTGGTGAGCAGGCCAGACTCGCCGGTATGGAGGGAATTTAGGAGAAGGGGCTTGTCAATAGGGCCTATGCCCTTGATAGTCAACACTTCACCTTCCGTAACCTCTGCGCCCAGAGCGCGTGCTACCGCAATTGCGGCCTCGCTGTCCGCGCAGGGTGAATAGCCTCTCAGGTGTGAAGTTCCTTCCGCGAGGGCTGCGGCAATGATTGCGCGCTGTGCGAAACTCTTCGAGGCCGGCATCACCAGATGCTCAGCATAGAAGCCCTCGGCATTGCCATACAAAGCCTTGGACATTTCGGCAAACGACCATTGCCCCGGAGCAGTCGCCGAAGCCTCATCGAGGGCGGCATAGGTAAAAGGAGCGCCATATTTCAGCGCATCGAGACGGCTCATACGGCCCGCCTCGCCCATACAGAACGCGATCAGGCTTCCCTCTGCAATACGCTCAGGCTCAAGCTCTCCCTCAAGCCCAGGATGGAGATGAAAGGCCTCTGGCGGTATCTTCACGCCATAAAGCCTGGAGATGGTCCTGCAGTCTTCTGCGCTCTTCGCTGTAGTAACGACCTTGACCACATCGGCGCCGAAGGACTTGCACTTAATGACTATCCGCTCAAGTTCTTCAAGCGAAGCTGTGCCCTCGAAATCGTGGAAGGAGCGTATCAGGGTGGTGCCGTTCTCCCTCGCCGCGCGACGCAGACGCTTTCCCATAGGCGCCGGGGCTTCGATTTCTATGTCAATGTACTTGGCTCCCGCCTGAACTGCGGTGCGCAACTTGCGCTCTGCCTCCTGCATATCCGCGCTTTCGGCAATGCGGCAAGTCGCCACGAGCGGCGTGTCCGTATTCGAGAACAGTTCCTCTATCTCACTGTCAGTCAAGGGACAACGGTCAAGGCGTATTTCAGCCATCTCGACCGCTTCCTCTTCAAGAATGGCAAAAATCTCCTCAAGAGTCTTGCCCTGTATGCTGGTGCAAATCATATCCTTATCTTTCAAAGTCCTCGCGGGACTGTTATCATTCTGTGCCTGCGGTATTCGCGCTCAGCTCATCGCAACGCATCAATCACCTCATCCAGAGGCATATAGCGTGCTTCAACCCTGCCAATCGAGCGTATCAGCACGAACCATATTGAATCTCCCACAGCCTTCTTGTCCTGACTTATGGCCCGGGCAAAAACATCAACGGAGATAGAGCATTCCGTAGGAAGACCCACGGCCTCCAAATCAGCCTTGATTCTCGCGGAAAGACCTTTTTTACAGTATCCCAACTTCTCCGAAAGCTCTGCCGCCTTGACCATTCCTATGGCAACAGCCTCTCCGTGGGAGTAGTCAGTAGCCTTGGTATCAACGCCTTGCATCTCAGTGTCCTCACCCTGCCACCATTCTATTGCGTGTGCGACAGTATGCCCCAGATTCAAGTTCCTGCGCTCTCCGTTCTCCTTTTCATCCCGCTCGACCACCCCAGCCTTTATTCGTGCCGCAGCCTCGATAAGCCCGGCGCCGACAGGCTTGCCCTGCCTCAAATCCTCCACCGCCCTTGCATAAGATTCAGCATCGGCAATGATGAAGGTCTTCAGGAGTTCCGCCACTCCGGACAGATACTCACGCCTTCCGAGGGTATTGAGAACATTGCCGGCAATATAGGTGAATTCCGGCTGGTTGATAACTCCGAGTATATTCTTGTAGTGCTCAAAATTGACTCCGGTCTTGCCCCCGATGGCAGCATCGACCTGCGCCAGGAGGGTGGTAGGAATATTGGCAAATCGCACTCCCCTCTTGTATATGCTGGCTGCAAATCCGGCCATATCGGTGGTAATGCCGCCGCCCAAGGCCAGAACAAGGGCCTTTCTGCTCGCGCCATTGTCCAAAAGGAAACTGCAAATACTCATTACCGTATCCATAGTCTTCACCGCTTCCGAGGTCTGAATGGCAAGACTGGCCTTAATGGCAGAAGCAGCGGCCTCGCAGGAAGAAATCAGCATCTTGGCTGAAGATTCAACATTGGCATCATAAATGAGGAAAAGCTCCGTCTCTCCCGTCAAAAGGGCAGGAAGGGAGGAGAAATCTTCATTGACAAAAATCTTCAAAGTATTCATAGTTTACGAAGATACGCAGAAAAATTTGATTATTAAGGAATTTTCGATACCTTTGCAACCTGTGCTGAAAAAGGCGCACTGCCGCCCGAGTGGTGAAATGGTAGACACGAAGGACTCAAAATCCTTTGCCCTCAAACGGCGTGCCGGTTCGAGTCCGGCCTCGGGCACACATTTATAACGATAGAAACAAAGGATCTGAACTCCCCGTCACCGAGGGTCGGATCCTTTTCTTTATTCGCCTGTCGGCGCCCATTTTGGGGCTATGTGTATGGGGCATATATGCCCGGCAGTTCATTCTGCCTTCATATGGTGTCCAATGGATGGATTACTTTCGATTTCACACTCTTGGTAAGTCCCCTGCGTTCGGAAGCAGAGAAGATTATCACGTACTTCTGGATAGGCATATTCGTAACGTGTTGAGTTTGATGGCTCAGCAAATTTTTGAAAATATTTCCTTTTATACAACAATTAGATGCTACACGATGCTAGTGCATTGTAATTGGGAATGGAGCGGCAAAGGAAACGGTTATTTTGCCACGAATTGTTTCCAGTCCAGGGATGGGGTAGAATATGATGATGTGACGGATGTGAACAATACAGCCAGAATCCCTTTTCCTGCCTGCGCATCGTGGGAGATAAGTCATTGTGTATCAATGTTTTAAGCATTTGTCTATGAGCAAATTTACCCATAGACAAGTGCTTATCTTGCTGTGTATCAGGCAGTTATCCCCCACGAACAACAGGCCCCTCGACAAACAGCGCAAGCTTGGCCCTAACGGAACAGCTTATTCAATGAGCCGGCCCAGGGCCTCGATAAAGTAGTAGTCGGCATAGCTGAGCGGAACATCTATCTCGGTGCCGCCGGGGATGTTGCCGACACTATGCTTGAGAAGGAAGCCTCCATTGGTCCCAGGGGAAGCTAGATACGCCTCACTGGCGAGGGTACGCAGCTGACGCTCAGCCATTTGGCGATAAGCCTTGGACCTGGTAGAAGATGCAGTCATTCCTGCGAGCTCCGCAAAGGCAGAGGACATAATGGCTCCGGCAGAGGCATCGCGCAGAGCATCAGGAATGGCCGGGTCATCGAAATCCCAGTACGGAATGCCGTCCTCCGGGAGTCGCTCCAGCAGCATATCGGCTATCCCCTCAGCCTGATGGAGATATTGCTCCACAGCGGTTTCACGGGCCATCATAGTATAACCGTAAAGCGCCCAGGCCTGTCCCCTCGCCCAGGCAGAATCATCCGAATAACCCTGAACCGTCTGCTTGCCGCGAATGTGGCCATCAGTGCTGTCATAATCGACAAGGTGGAAGCAGCTGAAATCGTCCCTGAAATGATTCTTTATGGTCGTATTGGCATGAGTACAAGCGATTTCCGCGAGCGAGTCAAGCTGAAATAGACGGGATGCCATAGTCAGGATCTCCAGATTCATCATATTGTCAATGATGACGGGGAAATCCCAATTGCGACTGAAATTCCAACTCTTCGTAGTACCAGTCACCGGCGAGAATCTTCCGGCAAGGCACAAAGCTCCCTTCTTGAGACTCGCGAGCCAGCAAGTATCGGCGGTGATGCGGTAAGCATTGCCAAAACTGCTGGCAATCTGGAAGCCGATGTCGTGGTCGGTAATCTTGTCGGGCAGGTCGGAGAGCTTCAGTGTATGCTTTTCGGCAAGGCTCCTGTAGCTCTCGTCTCCCGTCTGCTCATACAGCAGCCAGAGTGTGCCGGGATAGAAGCCGCTACACCACCAGCCCTGGTCCGAATCCTTCGGGACTCCGTTCTCGTATGTTTTGGGATAAGAGTCTGGAGCAAGTCTGTTGTCAATATCCCTCATCTGAATATCGGCGACGGAATATACGCGGCGGGCAATAGAGTCAAGGCTCTCCTCTCCGGTGCAGGAAAGCAAAGCAAGGGCAATGCTCGTAAAAAGAATAGGCAATCTCCTCATATTCAATATATTATAATAATTACAAGGCAATAGTTCGGGCGATCTCGCATCTTTCGTGAAATGGAAAGGGGGACTCCACTCCGTCAAGATTCTAAAGTTAGTATATTTCAGCATTAGTGTCCACTAAAAATTCATAAAAGTTCTTTGAAGATATTGAAAGTTAGGTCGTTACAAGGGCTTAGAGACCGCGCCGATTTGAAATTATCTTTGCCAGACTATTGTAGAATGGCACATGCATAACGGAAAATACGTGTTCTCACAGCTTTTAGATTTCCTCGACAAGGATGTATTCCTCAGATTATCAAACAAATACGACGGAAATCGTTACGTCAAGTTTTTTACTTGCTGGAACCAGCTCGCAGTCTTGATGTTCGGACAACTCGCCAATCGTGAAAGCCTTCGTGATGTTGCTCTTGCGACACAAGCACTCTCTGGGAAAGCTTATCATCTGGGCTTTGGAAAATATGCCACCAAGAGCAATCTTTCAAAGGCGAACAACAATCGCGACTATCGTATCTTCGAGGAGTTCGCATATCGCGTAATCGCAGAAGCCAGAGAATGCCGAGCGACTGACATCTTCAAGCTGAACGGACATGTGTATGCATTTGACTCAACTACGATAGAACTCTGCCTGAATGCATTCAAGTGGGCTATTTATAGGAAGAACCAGGGAAAGGGAGGAATCAAGGTTCATACTCTGTATGACATTGAAACTTCTATTCCAACGTTCTTTCACATAACTGAAGCCCGAGTGAATGACATGAACGCCATGGATGCCATTCCGTACGAGGAGAACAAGAGGAAGTTCATCTTCTTCACGAGCGCCTTCGCCGAGGATGAAAGGCTGCAAATGGCAAATGTCTCACTTACAGAGACTTTACCTCTTGACAAACTCTTCAGTAAACCTAACTACAATATTGTCAATGAACTTGATGAGTCGAGTGAACCGACTTTGTTTTAATTGTTAAACTTATATAAACCGTCCACAATTTTTAGTGGACACACATGATATTTCAAAAAATAATGAAAATTTTAGCACTTGTGCTTCAGCCTGGCACAAGTAAACACTATCTTTGCAAAAAAAGAGGAAGAAATGGGAGAAAAACTGATATACATACTTTGCGGAATCGCGCTTATTGTTGCCGTTTGGGCATTGACACATATTATTGTGACTCTGCGCTGGAAAGGACGGGCGGCGGAGGCTCTTGCGGGGAAGAAAAGCGCCGAGGCGGCGATTGAGGAATTGAGGCGGCAGAATATGGCGATCATCAGCGAGCTGAAGGAGCAGCACAAGGCCCATATTGAAGAGCTAAAAGCCCAGCACGAGAAGGACTTGGAGCAGGAATTGGCAATAGTCAAGGCCGAAATGAGCGCTCGCACCGAAGAGCTGCTGAAGCTTCGCGAGGAAGCATTGACTCAAAAAGCGAAGGAAACCTTTGACAATATCAGCGGCGACCTTGGGAAGGAGCTCAAGGATATGAAGGAGGCCTTCGAAAGCAACTGCCGTACGCAATTGAAGGATGCGGCGGAGATGAAGGAGAAGTTCGATTCGGCAGTGAAGAGCCTCGAGGAGCACAGCCGCAGCATAGGAGGAAAAGCTGATCATCTGGCAGAAGCGCTGCGGGGACAGAAAAAGCTTCAAGGCTGCTGGGGAGAGACTGTGCTCGCGAATCTTCTTAATGCTGAAGGACTTGTGGAGGGGCGCGATTACGAGAAAGAAGCCAGCTTGAGGGATGAACTGGGCTTCCTGATAACTAATGAGGACACGGAAAAAACTATGCGTCCCGATTTTATCCTGCACCTTCCGGACGACAATGATATTGTGATAGATGCGAAGGTATCTCTCGCAGCATACAGTGATTACGTAGAAGCAGAAAATGAGCAGGAACGAAGGGAGTCTTCAAAACGGAATCTGCTTGCGATACGGGAGCAAGTCAAGAAACTGGCGGGGAAAAGCTATGATAAATACTTGCGCCCAAAACACCGTATGCTCGACTACACTCTTATGTTCGTCCCGAATTATCCGGCACTGCAGCTTGCCTACAACGAAGACGGAAAACTATGGAGAGAGGCTTATTCACAAGGAGTCCTGATCTGCAGTGAAGAGACCCTTATGCCTTTCCTGAGGATGATCAACATAGCCTGGACCAATGTCGAGCAGGCTCGTAATCAGCAGCAGATCATAGCTGCAGCAGAAAGGATGGTGGAACGTGTGGCTGATTTCGCAAAGGCACATGCTGAAATGGGTAACAAACTTGCTGAAGCCACAAGATATTACGACAGTTGTTCAGAGAAACTGAAAGATTCAGGCAGAAGTATAGTGCAGTCGGCACGTCAGGTCATAAAACTCGGAGTACCTGCCAATCCAAAGAAGAATCTACCTGAATAAAAGCAAAAGTCAGGTAGCACTCACGTAGGCAAGAGTAGCCACAGATATCCGGACCGAAGGCGGCCAGACAGTACGAAGAGCCTCGCGGCAGGCGTTCAGCGTAGATCCGGTGGTAAAGGTGTCATCTACAATCAGGACGTGACGAGGCATACCAATCTTGTTTACAGACTTGGACAGGGCGAATGCTCCACGTACATTTTCGCCTTTCGTTTCGACAGAAACATTGATTTGGGACCGAGCATATCGCTTTCTGACCAAGAGTTTAGTATTCATCTGCACTGCAAGGGCCGAGGCCAGTTCCGAGGCTATTACCTCAGCCTGATTATAACCTCTTTTCCGGCGTCTCCGCCAATGCAGGGGCACAGGCAGTATCAAATCAATATCAGAAAAGAATTCTGAACCTTTAATCCTATCGGCCAGGATTGCAGCAAAGAAACGTCCGGAAGCTATACCTCCCTCGTATTTGAGATGATGCGGAATGCGCTTGTACGGGGATTCTGAGTTATAGAAGAAAAGGGATACAGCATAGGCGTAAGGCTCGAAAGAGCTTGGATCTGAAGTCGAAGAAAAGGCTTTCTGAATCTGCTCATTGAAACGGTCAGCCATCGGATTCCGGGATTGCTTCCAGAAATGGGTAAAGGGCAAGTCCATCAGGCACGAAGTGCAGATGCAGCGTTCACGCAAAAGAAGGGGCGAAGCGCAAACAACGCAAAGGCGTGGCATCGCCATATCCAGCAACGCCACGCCGAAATCCTTAATCTTCAAGTCATTGAAAATCTTATCCATCGCCTCATACCAATCCGCACCAGACCACAAAGACTATAGAAACACTATTGTGTAATAGAACATCATACCGCAGGCAATCAGTTTCATTCCAGTACCGCAGAGAAAGCCCAAAAAGGCTCCGATTGAAGCCTTGAAAGACTGCCACGCTCCCCTGTCCTCAATGAAGAAGTCCGCGAGAAAGGCTCCCAGAAGAGTACCCACGAAAATCCCGACAGGAGGAACCAGAAGCCCGACTATCAGGCCGGCAATAGCTCCTCGCCCCGCAGTCTTGGTGCCGCCTGAAACTCTTGTAAAATAGGACGGTACCACATAGTCCAAAATAGTCACCACAACTGTAACGACCAGCCATATCATCAGGAAGCGGAGACTCATTGGGTCCCCATCCTTGCCAGGTCCGTGGGTCAAGTAAGCCAGAAGCAGGCCTACCCAACTGATGGGTGGACCCGGAAGCCCTGGGACTATACTGCCGATTATTCCTATTATTCCGGCAATTACTGCGATAATACTTAGTGCAAGCATCGTTGTTCCTTTTATTCTTATTTCGCCATTGCAGCCTCAACGTCATCAGGCGCAATAGGCAAACGCTTTGCACCGAGTCTGCGCGCTCCATCAGGGGTAATCAGAACGTCATCCTCGAGTCTGATTCCTCCGAAATCGTAGTAAGACTTCAACTTGTCGTAATTGATGAAGTCCTTGCCCTGGCCGCTTACCTTCCAGCTTTCAATGAGGGCTGGGATGAAGTAGATACCAGGCTCGTCAGTGATAACATGTCCTGGCTCAAGAATGCGGGCCATTCTGAGGCTGCCAAGGCCGAGTTGTGACGAGCGGCTCTGTCCAGAACCGTATCCTACGAGGTTTTCTCCCAAATCTTCCATATCGTGGACGTCGATACCCATATTGTGTCCAAGTCCGTGAGGCATAAACAGACCTGCAACACCCTGAGCAAGCATTTCGTCAACATCACCCCTGACGAGCTCAAGAGACTTCAGGCCCTCAAGCATCTTTCTGGCCATTGCCAAATGGACATCGCGATAGGACGTACCAGGACGGGAAAGCTCGAATGCAAGCTCATTGCACTCATACACAATCTGATAGATATCCCTCTGCTTTGAAGTGTACTTGCCTCCTGTAGGATAGGTACGGGTGAAGTCCGAAGCATAATGGTCATTGGACTCCAGGCCTGCATCAATGACCATCAGCCTGCCATCCTCAACCAGAGCATCGTGTGAGTGACAATGGAAAATCTCACCGTGCTGGGTAAGAATGGTGGCAAAGGAAACTCCCCAGCCCTTCGCGATTGCAAAGCCTTCCATTGCACCGACTATCTCCTGCTCCTTGATGCCGAGACGGATATTGTCACGGGCAATGCTATGCATCTTCTGGCCGAGAGTACAAGCCTCGTCAATGAGAGCAATCTCCTGTTCCTCCTTGATCAGTCTAAGGGCGATGACACTCTCAACCATTGGCAATGACGCTGCAGGACAGCCTGCCTTGCCCTTCGAGAAGGTATCTTCAGGTGCAAGTCCAGTCAGAGACGCGAGCTTCATCGCCTGATAATAGCGGCTGGCAGGAAGGAAATGTATGCTTCTTCCTTGGGCCTTGGCCTTAGCAACAACCTCATCCAGAGCCGAATATGCTGCAGTATGTTCTACACCGACTTCTGCCGCCTGAGACGCCACAGAAGGTGTAGGACCCATCCATATAATGTCATCTATAGAAAAATCGTCTGCATAGACGGTTTCATCCCCGTTATCCAGGTCAATGGTGGCTGCAAAGCGGGGTTCATCGATTCCAAAGAAATAGATCCAGTTGCTGTCCTGACGGTATTTGTAGCAATTGTCCCTATACTGTGCCGGAGCATCAACGTTACCAACGAAAAGGACCAGTCCGGATGCTCCGCGCGCCTTCATTCCGGCCACAAGAGCTGAGCGTCTTCTAGTGTAAGTCAGTTTATTGAACATATTCATTCTGTCGGTTTCTGCTTAATCAACCGATAGAAGCAAATATATGAATTTTAACACTTCACACAACATTCAAAGCCTATAAAATTTCAAAGGTAAGATAGACATCCCCGAAATGTCCCTCAACATCGTTATATGCCTCGAAATATTTCCTGGAAACCTGCCCTCTCCAGACTATGTCATCCCTGCTGTTGAAAGGCAGGGAAATGTCGAATCCATAGCTCTTGGACTTGATTTTTACCATGGCTGAACAGTTCCAGCTGGTTCTGGTGCCGCCGTCATCCTCTGTTATCATCAAAGCCATATTCTCCAACTGTTCAGTCCATTCTGAAACCAACAGGGCATTGAACGGAAGCTTCTGGCCAAGCTGCGAACGCTTAACGGAAATCATAAAGTCAGTGATGCTCGGAACATAGAGTCTCAATTCAGCCTCCGTACTCGCTGTAAAATCCTCCACCGCCCCGCATTTGACGAAGAACTCCGATGCACCTGCAAACCAGCAGTCATAATGTCTTATCATAGTGAAATCCTTGAGCAGCAGTGATTTGACCTTCTTCTCTTCAGAGTCTAACGGAACTGGCGAAGCCTCTCCTCCAGCTCTTGTCGAGGAAGTACCCGTTTCTGAAAATCCTGCCCCGCTGCGCTTAGGGCTGACAATGATACTGCCTCCGCTGCCCCATGACGGGTCCTGTCGGCGCAGCAGCTCCAAAGATGTGTAGGCACTGTCGTCGTTTGAATTGATAACCCATACCGGCCTTTCCATAGCCATCTTCTCCGTCACGACCAGTTCCTCCACCACACCGTCCTCCCGGCGGAACCAGCCCACATTGGAAAGTGCCTCAACGCCTGGGTCGAAGGTAATGATGGGCGGAGTCTTCCCGTCCCAGGATGATGAATAAGGCCAATAGATCTGTGCGTCAGAGTCCATTATTGCCTCCAGGTACTCGTCTGCCGAAGGGCCTGCCTTAGTGGCATAATTGACCCGCACGTGCTCCTTTAGAAGTTCCCGCAGGGGATACGACCATTGCCCCGACTTTACCTCGGAGCCGCCAACTCCCTCTCCTGGGGCACTGAACAGCTGCGACATCGTGTATTCCTCATCATAGCCATTGGCCGAAGATGAGCTTACTGCCGAGAAGACTTCGTCCAGATGCTCCTGTTCCAGGGGAAGGGCTGAAAAGATGCCTGCAAGCTCGCTGAGAGACAGCTTCGAACTCAGGGGATCTTCGTCTTCAGTGTGTTTCTCGCAAGAGAGAGGGACCGCCATTATTGACAGCCCCAGAAGCAGCCACAGCTTGGCGGCTGCCCCGGCGACCGTAAAGTTTTTCATAGCTCGATGTTCATAGTATGTCTGTTTCGTCTGCAAAGTGAATGAAAAACAGCCGCTTTCCGAAAAAGAAAACGGCTAATCTTCAAAAACACTCGCAGGGCTACGCCGGAGGGCTATTTACGGAAGGAAACGAAACGGTTTTTATTATAAAAATCCTTTATGAGCCTCAATTCCCGGAATCCTGCATCCCTGAAAAGGGCCATCGTTTCATCTCCTAGGGCCTCATTGATCTCCACTATGCCCATCGCGCCCTCCCTTAGGAAACGGTCCGCCCATTTTGCTACTGCCCTGTAGAAGAGCAGGGGATCGTCATCACTCACAAAAAGAGCTATAGAAGGCTCATAATCAAGAACATTGCTGCGCATCAGGGACTTTTCAGACTCCTTGACATATGGCGGATTGCTGAGAATGAGATCGAATGGACCATACTCAAAATCCTGATCCGTATCCAGAACATCGCCCTGAACAAAGAGGGGGCGCGCATATGCGCTTTCATCGATTTCGTGCCCAAACAGCTGAGAGGAGGCCACTTCCAGAGCCTTCTCCGAGACATCGACTGCCACCACTTCGGCCATTGCCGGGGGCAATGCCAGAGTCCAGGCTATGCAGCCCGAGCCGGTACAAAGGTCGAGGACTCGCACGGATGATCCTTCGCCCCTTTCGGACCGCAGCCTGAGGATTTCTTTCACCGCTTCATTGACCAGAAGTTCAGTCTCTGGCCGCGGAATGAGCACATCCCGCGTCACCTTGAAGCTGCGGCCGCAGAAAGGAGCGCTGCCGATAATATGCTGTATCGGCTCTCCCATTGCCAGACGGTCGATCGCAGCAGACATATCCTCCAGCTTATTATCCGGGACAAGATATTGAGGCTCAATAATATGCGTATAGCTTTTGACTCCCAGTTCGTGTTCGCAGAGGAGATTGACCAGACTTCTGGCCTCAGGAACGGGATAAAGGCGCTCAAGGGCGGAAACAGCCTCTTTTATGAACTCGGACAGAAGCATCGGAACCTATCAGGAGTTTTCGATAATCTGGGAGAGGAAGGCCGTCATATCCATACCCGCGGTCCTGACCATCTTAGGAATGAGAGAAGCGCTGGTCATACCCGGTATGGTATTGATTTCCAAGAAATAAAGTCCGTCCTCAGCGAGTATATAGTCTATTCTGACAACGCCCGAGCAGCCGAGCTGCTTGTAAATGCGGCAAGTGGTATCCTGCACGAGAGCTGTTTCCTCGGCGGATATCGGAGCAGGACAGAGTTCCTGGCTCTTGCCGTTGTACTTGGCGTCATAATCGAAATACTCATTCTCCGTGACTATCTCAATAGGAGGGAGAGCTTTGACCTTTTCTCCATCGAAATACACTCCACAGGTCAGCTCACGGCCGGAAATGCCCTGTTCGATGATGACCATAGGACCCTCTGAGAAGGCGAAATTCACAGCCGTCTCCAACTCATCCACCGATTCCAGCTTGGTGATTCCGAAGCTGGAACCACCGTCGGTAGGTTTCACGAATACCGGGAAGCGGAGTTTCGAGCAAACCCTGTCCTTGAGGTCGCTGATGTCTGTTCCCTTGCGCACGAAGATGTCAGGGGCGCAATGTACGAAGTCAACGTCACGAAGGTAATTCTTGCAGGCGAACTTGTCGAAGGCTACAGCGCTGACAAAGGAATTGCAGCCGCTGTAAGGAATGCCCAGCATCTCGAAATAGCCCTGAAGGAGACCGTTCTCGCCCGGTCTGCCGTGCTGCATGATATAGATGTAATCAAACATCACCTTTTCGCAATTGACAATTATGGAGCAATCCGTCTTGTCAACCTGAGGACGCGCGCCTTCAGGGAAGATGACGCGCATAGAGTGGCGCTTGCGGTATGCGACGAGCTCCCATTTGCCGAAGCGGGCCAGAATCTCATATACGTCGTAAATTTCTCCGTCAATACGTGATGCGGTAAACTCACCGCTGCGGCAGGATACCTCCCATTCAGAAGAGTCGCTGCCGTAGAATACTGCTACAGAATTGTATTTAGCCATTTATCAATCAAAGAATGATTCTTCTTCCTGTTGTTCCTTGCTGGAAACGATAGTTTCCTGAATTTCGGTAACCTGTCCATCCTGAGGAAGTATCTTGATGGCAGGCTCAATAAAGTGGTCGGCTTCCGAAATCGTAAGTTTAGGGTCAGCAAGACATTTCTTCATCCAAAGGCCCCAGATAGGGAGGGCTGAATTCGAACCACCACCAAGTGCAAGTGACTGGAAATGAACCTGTCTGTCTTCGCAGCCCACCCATACTCCGGCTGTAATCGAAGGCGTGTATCCGATGAACCAGCCATCGGAATTGTCATTGGTGGTTCCTGTCTTGCCGGCAATTTCGCCCTTCAGACCGTACACACTGCGCAGACGGCTGGCGGTTCCTCCGTCGACCACTCCCCTCATCATCTGCACCATATTGTAGGCTACAGTTTCATTGAGAGGCTGCTTCTGCGACTTGGTGAAGCTGCTGATGGTATTGCCGGTATTGTCCTCTATGCGCATCACGAAGATTGGCTCGCAGTAGATACCTCCCGAAGGGAAGGTGTTGTAAGCTGCCACCATCTCGAATACATTCAGGTCGGCTGCACCCACGCAGATGGATGGTACCGGGTCTATATGGCTGGTAATGCCCATATTGCGCATAAGACTGATCATTGCAGTAGGACCGGTGCTGTAGTACGGGTCACCCTCACAGAGCGCTTTCATTATCGAAGCTGAGATATTGTTCGAGCTGATTTGAAGACCGCGTCTCATAGTGAGAGGCTTGCCCTTGTACTCTTCCTTGTCAGTGGTTCGAGGAGTCCAGACGGTGCCATCCGGGAAAGGGAAGGAAATAGGATTGTTCATAAACTCCCTGTCCGGTGACATTCCGCTCATCAGGCCCGTCGTGTACAGGAAAGGCTTGATCGTCGAACCTACCTGGCGCTTGCCCTGGCTGACATTGTCATACTTGAAGTAGCGGTAGTTCGGGCCGCCGACATAGGCCTTTACGTGGCCTGAAGACGGCTCGATGGCCATAAAGCCTGCGCGAAGTATGGATTTGTAGTACTTGATGGAATCGTCCGGAGTCATTACGGTATCGACAGCGACACCCTTGACCCTCTCCTTTCCGTTTTTGTCCTTTTCGACCTTCCATTTGAACACCTGCATAGGCACAGGCTCGGAGAACTGCTTGAGTATCGCATTCTCAGACATTCCTGCCTTCTTCTGCAGGCGGTAGCGGTCGCTCCAGCGGCGGGCCTGGCTCATCAGCCTGTTTCTTACATCATCCTCAACATCATTGGCAAAAGGCTTGTTCCTGAGATTCCTGTTCTCTCTGTCGAAACTCTTCTGCAGAGTCTTTCCAAGATGCTCAGCCACAGCCTCTTCCGCATATTTCTGCATACGGGAATCAATGGTAGTGTAGATACGCAGGCCATCCCTGTCAAGGTCATATTTCTCCCCGCTCGGCTTTTTGTTCTTGTTCAGCCAGCCATAAAGCTGGTCGTTCTCCCAGCGGAGGGAATCGGCCGAATAGTCCTCAGGCATACTGTAGTTCGAACGTTTAGGCTTCTCGGCATTCATTACGCGACGGAGCATATCCCTGAAATACGGGGCAAGTCCGGCATTGTGGTCCTGCACCTGATAGTTCTCTACATTTATCGGAATGAGTCTGATGGAGTCGCGCTCGGCCTCTGTCAGATATCCGGCTTTTTCCATTTGTCCAATTACGAAGTTCCTGCGCACCAGGGCCTTGTCCGGGTTAAGGCGGGGATTGTAGCGGGTTGGTTTGTTCACCATACCCACGAGCATTGCGCTCTCCTCGACATTCAGTTCTATAGGCTCCTTGCCGAAGAAGGTCTGGGAAGCAGCACGCACACCGTAAGCTCCGCTGCCGAAGAAAATCGAATTCAGATACATATCGATAATCTCCTCCTTGGTATAGTCGCGTTCGAGTTTGACCGCAGTAATCCATTCCTTGAGCTTATTCCAGACCATAACGAACTTCGATGCACCCGGAATCTTGCTCGTCACCTCCTGACGGGGATAGAGGGTCTTGGCAAGCTGCTGAGTAATGGTACTTCCTCCTCCCTGGCTGGAATTGTTCAGAAGCAGGGTCTTGACAGCCACTCGGCCGAGGCTGATGAAGTCTATGCCCGAGTGTTTGTAGAAGCGCTCGTCCTCGGTAGCGATGGCGGCCTGAATCAGACTCGGAGCGAGCTGGTCATAGGATACATAGGTCCTGTTCTCCACATGGAAGGTGGTGAGGACCTGTCCGTCTTCGGAAATCACCTGGGTCGCAAGCTTGTTGTCCGGATTCTCAAGTTCTTCGAATGACGGGATTTTGGCGAAAAGCCCCACCAGAAGAAGGAGCAGAAGAATCAGCGCAATCGGCGCTGTAACCAATACCCAGAACCATTTGACTATTTTCTTTCTCGTAGTATCTTTCATTTCCGCAAAAATGTCGGCGAGTTCGGGGACTCGCCCGGTTTTACTTATCTCAACATAGTTGAGGCCATTACGGCCGTGAATACGTCCTGCAAAATTACGCATTTAAATTTGGAAAATTGGCCGGATTGTGATTTTCTTTGCATTCTCGAAACAAAAACGTGGGACCAGAGGAATTTTTATGGGGAATTTGGTGATAGTAGAGTCTCCGTCCAAGGCGAAGACAATCAAGAAATATCTTGGAAATGATTTCATTGTAAAGGCCAGTTTCGGTCATATCCGCGACCTTCAGGACAACAGAATGAGCATAGATGTGGAGCACGGCTTCATTCCGGAGTATGTGATTCCGGCAGACAAGAAGAAGGTGGTGGCTGAGCTCAAAAAAGATGTAGAAGCCGCTGATACAGTATGGCTTGCATCCGATGAAGACCGCGAAGGAGAGGCCATTTCATGGCACCTTTGCGAGACTTTGGGACTGGACCCTTTGAAGACAAGGAGAATCACCTTCCACGAGATTACCAAGGACGCGATCCAGAACGCAGTAAAGAATCCCAAGCATATCAATATGGACCTCGTCAATGCACAGCAGGCGAGAAGGGTGCTCGACCGACTGGTCGGCTTTGAGCTTTCACCCGTGCTCTGGCGCAAAGTTCAGCGCAATCTTTCCGCCGGCCGTGTGCAATCGGTGGCATTGCGCCTCATAGTTGACAGGGAAAAGGAGATTATGGCCTTCCGGCACGAGCCTTTTTATAAGGTGGAGGGCATTTTCAATCCAGAGGGAGCGCCTGCTTCTGTCAAGCTGAAAGCGACTCTAGACACCCGTTTCAAGGGCCTTGACGAGGCAGGTAAGTTCCTTGAGGACTGTATTGGAGCCAGATTCACCGTAGCTTCGGTGGAGGAGAAGGAGGGCAATAGATATCCTGCACCTCCGTTCACGACTTCGACCCTCCAGCAGGAGGCGGTGCGCAAGCTTCATATGCCGGTCAGCGTCACGATGAGAGTGGCCCAGAGCCTCTACGAGAGGGGTCTCATCACCTATATGAGAACCGACTCGACCAATCTGTCGTCCCTTGCCATCAATACCGCCAAGGATTTCATCGTCAACAACTACGGAAGCGAATATTCTAATCCGAGGCAATACCGCACCAAGGCAAAAGGCGCACAGGAGGCGCACGAAGCCATCAGACCGACCTACATTGACAATGTCAGCATCGAGGGCAGCGCTCAGGAGCAGAAGCTCTATTCGCTGATCTGGAAAAGGACAGTCGCATCACAGATGGCCGACGCCAAGCTGGTGAACACCAGCGTGAAAATCAATTCCGACAAGCGCAGCGAGCAATTCGCTCTCCAGGCATCAAGGGTGCTGTTCGACGGCTTCCTGAAAGTCTATATGGAGGGCCGCGACGACGAGGAGGAAAACGATGAGCAGATCAAGCTCCCGAAGCTGGAGCCGGGCAATGTTATGATTGCCAAAAGCATAAATGCCGACTGCAAATACACTCAGGCGCCTCCGCGCTATTCGGAGGGAACTTTGGTCAAGAAGCTGGAGGAGCTCGCCATCGGCCGTCCTTCGACCTGGGCATCCATCATCAGCACCCTTGCCAACGGCCGCAGCTACATCGTCAAAGGAGACAAGGAGGGCGTGAAAATGCCTGTGGTGAATCTCTGCCTGAAGGCTGGAGTCATCAGCAAGGTGGAAAAGACGGAAATTGCAGGCGCAGAGAAGAACAAGCTTCTCCCTCAGGAACTTGGACTGATCGTGACAGATTTCCTGGTCAAGAATTTCCCGGATATACTGAACTACGATTTCACCGCCAATGTCGAGAAGGACTTCGACCTCATCGCCGAGGGCAACAAGGTATGGAACAATGTCATAGCGGAATTCTATGCCCCTTTCCACACGAAGGTGCAGGAATCCCTCAGCGACGGCCAGTACAACAAGGTTTCACGCGAAATCGGCATTGACCCTGCGGACGGGCAGATGATAGTGGCCAAGTTCGGCCAGTTCGGAGCATATGTCCAGAAGGGCGAAGGTGAGAACCGCCAGTTCGCCAGCTTGGGTAAGGGGCAATTGATAGAGAACATCACTTTGGAAGACGCTCTGAAACTGTTACAGCTGCCGAGGACTGTCGGAAGCTACAACGGGACCGATGTCATTGCCACCAAAGGCCCTTACGGTCCTTATCTGAAATACGGCGAGAGCAATGTTTCCCTGCCGAGAGGCACCGACCCGCTGAAGATCAGCCTCGAGGAATGCATAGTCCTGATTGACGCAGCCAGCTCAAATAAATCTGGAAACGAGTCCATTATGGAATTCGAAGAGAGCGATATCAAGGTCATTGCCGGACGTTACGGACCATATATCAAGCACGCCAATTCCAATTATAAAATCCCTAAGGGAACCGATGCCGCGACACTGACAGAGGAGGACTGCAAACGGATTATAGCGGAGTCCGAGCCTACTTCAAAGAAGAGAAAAAGCTTCAGAAAAGCGAAGTAAGTTTCAATTTTAAGCGGGCTAAGATTTTGATTTAAAATTATTTTATTAATTTTGCCCACATAAATGCTTAAAATTTGTTTGCATAGATGTCTTCGTCTTACCAAATTGATGAAATAGACCAGAAGATTCTGTCTTTTCTCGTAAACAATGCACGTATGCCTTTCCTGGAGATAGCCAGGGAATGCGGTGTGTCCGGTGCAGCCATACACCAGAGGGTCAGAAAACTTGAATCAAACGGTGTTATAACAGGTTCGCGCCTGCTTGTGAAGCCCCGCGCTTTGGGTTTGAACGTATGCGCATTCATCAGTGTGACCATTTCTGAGGCCAACAAATACAGGGATGTGGTCAACTCTCTGAAACACATTCCGGAAATAGTCGAGTGTCATTTCGTAACCGGCAGAGCATCCCTGCTGCTTAAGCTGTATTGCTTTGACAATGAACATCTTATGCAGGTATTGCTGACCGAAATCCAGAAAATTCCTTTCATTCAGTCCACGGACACTATGATTTCTTTGGACGAGGCCTTCGAGCGTCAGGTTTGGGTGAAGGGCTATGAAAAGGCCAGCTTTAGACCATTATCTCCAATGACAGAATAGCTTTCGCGAAATCCAGGTCATCCTTGGTTGTGATTTTGATATTGTACCTCTCTCCTTCAATGTAGGAGAGGGGTATATTCATTTTTTCGGCTACGCTGGCATCATCGGTAAATGCCGTGTCGTAAGCCTGCTCGTATGCCCTCTTGATATCTTCCGAATGGAAAATTTGAGGTGTCTGGGCCCTGTATATTTCAGAGCGGTCGAGAACCACGCCCGGAATGCTGTGCAGCACAGTCTTTCCATCCTGATCCTTCTCCGCCCTTACTGCTTTCAGGGTATCCACTGAAGGCAATACGGGGATAATGGCCCTTTCGCGGGACATACGCTCGAACATCCTCCGGATAAGTTCAGGAGTTACCAAAGGACGTACACCGTCGTGGATGGCTACCAGTGCTCCGTCAGGTATTCTGGACAAGGCATTGCGTACGGAATGGAAGCGTGTGATGCCTCCTTCAACCAGCTGCTGGGGAAAGTAAAAATTGTTTTGGTTGCAAAGGCTTTTCCAGCCCTCGACATAGTCCTTGGGCAGTACGGTCACCACCTTGATGTCCGGTACAGCATAAGCGAATTTTTCTATGGTCCTTTGGAGTATCGGTTTGCCCTCCAATTCGATGAACTGTTTAGGAATGGCGGCGCCCATTCTGGAGCCGTGACCGGCGGCCATAACGATGACGTATTTATTTTTCTCCATTTTCTCCTGAAAAACTCCCGCAAATTTAGGTTTTTTTCGTAATTTTACAACTTTGAAAGAAAACTAATCAGACAACAAATAAAATGGCATTTTCATTTTTGACTCAAGAGCTGGCAATGGACCTCGGCACGGCCAATACCATCATCTTCCAGAACAACAAGATTGCCCTGGACGAGCCAAGCATTGTAGCCGTTGACAACAATACAGGCAAGTGCATTGCCATCGGCCAGAAGGCCAAGCTGATGCACGAAAGAATCAACCCTGGCATCAAGACCATACGTCCCCTCAGAGACGGTGTGATTGCCGACTTCAATGCCGCCGAGATGATGATACGCGGTTTCATCAAGCAGGTAAACAGCTCTCGCAAATCACTTTTCACCCCGAACATCAAGATCGTGGTGGGCATTCCTTCAGGCTCTACCGAAGTGGAAATCAGGGCCGTACGTGACTCTTCGGAGCATGCGGGAGGTCGCGACGTATATCTCATTTTCGAGCCTATGGCCGCTGCGCTGGGTATTGGCCTGGACGTAGAGGCGCCTAAGGGCAATATGGTCGTCGACATCGGAGGAGGTACCACCGAGATAGCGGTCATCTCCCTCGGAGGTCTTGTGCTCCAGGACAGCATACGTACTGCGGGCGATGTATTCACAAGCGACATCCAGTACTATCTCCGCCAGCAGCACAATATACGCGTAGGCGAGATTACCGCGGAAAAAATCAAGATTACTGTCGGAGCAGTCACTCCTGACCTCGGCAGCGATGAACTGGAACCGGACCCTATCATCGTCAAGGGACCAAACCTTATGACCGCTCATCCTGTTGAGGCTACCATCACCTACCAGGAGATAGCGCACTGCCTCGACAAGTCCATCGCAAAAATCGAAACATCGATACTCCACGTCCTTGAACAGACTCCTCCGGAGCTGTATTCCGACATTGTGGAGAACGGCATCTTCCTATCAGGTGGCGGCGCGCTCCTCAGGGGCCTGGCCAAGAGGTTCTCAGAGAAGGTGAACATTCCTTTCCACGTTGCGGAAGACCCTCTTCACGCAGTGGCCAGAGGTACCTGTATGGCACTCAAGAATACTGAGAACTATTCCTTCCTGATGAGATAGCAGATGGCCCGGAAACAGAAGATTGGATACCGGATACTTGGCGCAGCAATTTTCATTCTGATGGAGATTGCTGCGTTCGCTATGCTAAAAAGGTCAGGACAACTGCAGGGAATATGGATTGACAAGGTCTCACACCGTGTCATGGCTATGCTCTGGGGCGGTAGCGAAAGCATTGCCCATTACTTCAGTCTCGGGCGCGAAAACGAGAGACTCTCGGAGGAGAATTTCAGGCTCGCGGAGGAACTGAGGGCTTACCGCAGGATGGAGGCTATGGAAAAGAACAGCGCGTTCACCGACAGTCTTGCCTCAGAATCCGAATTCAGTTTCATACCGGCGAGCATAGTGAAACTCAGCAGAAACAAACAGCATAACTACTTCATCCTGAACAAGGGCTCCGAGGACGGCATCAGCGCACAGTCCGGGGTCATAACCGGCAACGGCATAGTCGGCATCATTGACGCCGTCGACAAACACTATTCCTACGGATTGTCCTTTATGAACAGCGGAGTCAGCATCAGTGCACGCCTGGGCAACGAGGGTGCTATCGGGCCTCTCGTCTGGGACGGCATCAGTTCGGATGGGGCTATACTGAAGGAGATTCCTCTCCAATACAAGTTCGCACCCGGTGACACTGTCTGGACCAGCGGCTTCTCATCCATCTTCCCGGCTGATATTCCGCTCGGCGTAGCAGGAGAGTCACGCATCGTCAACGGCGCTGTCAATGAAATCAAAGTCAAATTGTTCCAGAGTTTCTCAGCCCTGCGCTTCGTCACCATTGCGGTAAACAACGGGCGCGATGAGATTCTGTTTCTGGAGAGCCTTGAGGAGGGGGTGGTCAAGGACAAATGAAAAAGAACCGTTTCCTGTTCGCGTTCATACTCCTGCTGATAGGGCAGGTCTGCATCTATAACTTCTTCAGACTCACACAGTTCGTGACCCTGTCCATACTTCCGGCGATGATTATGATGATACCTATCAAGAGGGACACTGTAGCCACGCTGATCATCTCTTTCATTTCTGCCTTTGCAGTGGATTTCTTCGCTGATGGCGTGATAGGTCTGAACATAGCGGCTTTGCTCCCTGTAGCATTGCTCCGTTTCGGCATCATCAGGCTGGTCTGCGGCGATGAAGTGTTTGCACGCGAAGAGGACATATCCATCCCGCGCCAGGGCATTTGGAAGATTTCCCTGATACTGATCATGGCACAGAGCCTCTTCCTGATAGTGTACCTCTGGCTGGACGGGGCCGGTACCAGGCCATTCTGGTTCACAGCCGCCCGTTTCGAAGCCTCGCTTCTGCTGGGTTTCCTGCTGTCATTGCTCGTTGTTGACATTCTGGAGCCAGAAAAGTATTCCACCAACAGATAAAGGGTCTGCGATATGGAAATCAACAGGAAGAACAAACTCCTCATCGGACTCGGAATCGCGGCTTCCATACTGCTGGTCAAGCTGTTCACCATCCAGATACTTCAGGACAAGTACAAAATCAGCTCTGACAACAACTCTATGGTCTATGATGAAATCTACCCCACGAGGGGTATCATCTACGACAGGAACGGAGAAATCATAGTCGGCAACAAAGTCGCATACGACATCATTGTCACGCCAAGGGAGGTCAAGCAGTTCGACACCCTGACCCTGGCCGAGGCCCTCGACGTGGATGTACAGTTCATCCGCGACAAGATGGCCTATTACCGCAGCCACAGATCGAGCATAGGCTATCAGTCCCAGACTATGCTGAAGCAGGTGCCTCCTCAGACCTATATGAAGTTTGCCGAAGTACAATACAAGTTTCCGGGTTTCAAGGGCCAGATGCGCAGCGTGCGCGACTATCCCATCGATGCCGGTGGCAATCTGCTCGGCTACGTTTCCGAAGTGGATGCAGACTACATCAAGAAGCATCCCGGCAAGTACAGACCGGGAGACTATGCAGGCAAGACGGGAATCGAGGCTGTCTGCGAGGAGGATTTGAGGGGCCAGAAAGGCTACCACGTGTACCTCCGCGACTCGCACAACCAGATCCAGACCGCCTACAAGGACGGCGAGATGGACAAGGAAGCCATACCGGGCAATGACATCGTCACGACCATCGACGCCCGCCTCCAGAACTACGGCCAGCGCCTGATGCAGAACAAGGTCGGCAGCGTCGTTGCCATTGAACCTAAAACAGGAGAGATACTGGCAATGGTGTCGAGCCCCGGCATCAGCGTCGATCAGCTTGCTGACATAGGCCAGCACTACAACGAGCTGATAAAGGACCCTTACCGCCCGATGTTCAACCGCACCGTACAGGCATCCTACCCACCGGGGTCTGTTTTCAAGCTCGTAAACGGCCTGATCGGACTCGAAGAGGGAGTGCTGCAGCCAAGCGACCGCTACCCTTGCTCCCGCGGTTTCCCTTATGGCAATGGCCATAAGCTCGGCTGCCACAGCCACGCATCACCATTGCGGCTTCTCGACGCGATCGCGACTTCCTGCAACGGCTACTTCTGCTACGTGTTCAGGAACATACTTGAAAACAAGAAGTACTCAAGCATTCAGGACTCGTTCGACAAGTGGAGGGAATATGTGCTCAGCTTCGGTTTCGGGCGCAAGCTCGGAAGCGATTTCCCGGCAGAGCTCGGTGGCAATATCCCGACTTCGAACTACTATAACAAACTATACGGAAAGAAGGGCTGGAAGTTCTCCACCATCATATCCCTTTCCATAGGACAGGGTGAGATAGGAGTTACACCTCTGCAGATAGCAAATCTCTGTGCAACTGTCGCCAACAGAGGCTATTACTTTATTCCTCACATCATCAAGGACTCGGAAAACGTGAAGATAGACGAGATTTATCACGAGCGCCAGTACACTATGGTCGATACTACTGAGTTCGCCAAGGTCATTGACGGAATGTATATGGCCGTCAACGGCGGAGGAGAAGGAGGAGCGACTGCGACATCTGCTGCAATCCCCGGAATTGAGGTGTGCGGAAAGACTGGAACTGCACAGAACCCGAGAGGAGCCGACAACTCCGTATTCATTTGCTTCGCACCGAAGGACGACCCGAAGATTGCCATTGCCGCATATATCGAGAATGCAGGCTTCGGAGCCACCTGGGCCTGCCCTATCGCGTCTCTTATGATGGAGCAATACCTTACCGGCGGCATCAGACCCGAGAGGAAGGCCGTCGAGGACAGAATACTCAACGCAGACCTGATGTCAAGGGTCAAGAAAGACTGAAACAATAATGCTGGAACCGAGCAGAACATACAAAAGAGGATTGAAACAGGCGGTTGACTGGAAGCTGGTCATCTGCTACCTCCTGCTCATCTTTATTGGATGGATAAACATTTATGCCTCTGTACATTATGAGAATCAGGCCAGCATTTTCGACTGGGGCATCAGAAGCGGAAAGCAGTTCATCTGGATACTGACTTCGCTTGGGCTTGCTGCCATCATACTCTTCCTTGTCAACCCGCGACTTTGGGAAGTCATAGCCACGCCTTCCTACCTCTTCGTCCTGGGCCTGCTCGTGTTGGTTATTTTCGTTTCCAAGGACACGAAGGGTTCCCATTCCTGGTTTGAGCTGGGGCCGATCAAATTCCAACCGGCTGAAATATCGAAGATTACAACCTCATTGCTCCTGGCAGCCACTATGAGCAAACCGCATTATAAGCTAAGCAAGGCCAAGGATTTCCTCAGCATAGCCGCAATAATTGGCATACCTATGCTGGTCATCATTGCAGAAAGCGAGACCGGTTCTGCCCTGGTTTATGCGGGATTCATCTTTATGCTCTACCGTGAGGGGCTCTCGGGCTGGCTTCTCCTCATTGCAGGTATGTGCATACTGCTCTTCATCACGACTCTCACCATATCTCCGTACGGGTCCCTGACCATATTGCTGACGGCAATCAGCCTCTGCATAGCATACGAGAATGACAGGATAAAGCAATGGCTGCTTAGGGAGGCACCGCTGATGCTGGCTCTGGCCCTATTGCCAAGATTATGGACTGCTTTATGCGAGATGATTATACCGGGCTCTTCCATCATCGGGCAGGTGGATCCTTCCGTGCGCGAAGCCATCATCGGTCACTCCAAACTGGCCTTTATATTGGGATTCAAGCCTATGTGGCTGCTGATTCTGCTGATTGGCATACGCATTCCTATGATGATGATCAAGGCTTGGAGGGAGAAGAGTACCTTTACCTGGGCATCGATTGGAGCGCTTTTCCTCGGCATTGCCCTAATAGTCTCAACCGACTTCCTATTCAACAATGTGCTTCAGGACCACCAGCGCTCGCGCATCGAGGTGCTGCTGGGAATGAAAGAGGACCTGGCCGGAGCGGGTTACAACGTGAACCAGTCCAAAATCGCAATCGGTTCCGGCGGTTTGATGGGCAAGGGCTTCCTTCATGGCACTCAAACCACTTACGGCTTCGTTCCTGAGCAGTCCACGGACTTCATCTTCTGCACCGTGGGCGAAGAGTGGGGCTTCGTCGGCTGCTTTGTCGTCATTGCCCTGTACGTGTTCCTCATATGGCGAATAGTATCCGATGCAGAAAAGAGCAGGGAGTCCTTTACGCGCATTTACGGCTACTGCGTCGCGAGCTGCATCTTCACCCATCTCTTCATCAATATTGGAATGACCATAGGCCTGATGCCGGTAATCGGCATTCCATTGCCTCTGCTGTCATACGGAGGCTCGTCGCTCTGGGCCTTTACCGTGATGATTTTCATCTTCATTGCCCTCGACCGCGAGGAGAATAAATACTTCTAAGACAATAAAACTGCTATTGCATGCCTGCTGCTCCCCTTGTTCGGGGGCAATGGACTTGCGCTCAGGTGGAGGATGTACTCTTCTGGGCGAAGAATTGGCGCAAAGGAGGTTTGCAGGAGCGTCGGAACAGCATCATTAAGGAACAAAATATTTCTCTTATTCCTGCCACATGAGCGACACCAACGACTTCGCAGGTACATTATATTTCACTGTAAATGTGTCGTTTATGAAGACAATCTGCTGAGAAGAAGTTTTCTCGTTCAGCATGAGCACGCCTATGGTTCCGTCAGGATTCAGGAACATCTGGCACTGGAAGCCTGAAGGGAAGGAATATCCTGAAGTTTCCATCATCCTTGCACCCGGCTTTACGACAGCAGAAGCATGAGCCACATTGTACCAATGGCTGTTCCTGACTATTGTGCTGTAGTCCGAAGAATCTATGGTCACAGCTCCGTAGCATGACTTGCAGGAGCCTTCCTGAGGGCTGTACGGGCCGTTCTTGTCGTCAAGCATCATGTTCCAGAGCGTCACGCCCTGGCCGCCTCTCTTCAATGTTCCCATGAACAAAGTAGAGAAATCATTGATAAGACAATTGGCAAAGTTATAATTCCACTCACCGATAGATGCCTCTGTGAAATAGATTGACTTCTCAGGATATGTCGCCTGAATCTCATCCAGCTCAGTAACAGAACCGCCATAGCTGTGCCATGCAGAGCCGTCTGACCATCTGTACGCCTCCGGATCGGCATATATGTTCAGCGGATAATTGTCCTGTCCAGATTTGTTGTCATAGTTGAAGTTATGGTCATACAGCAGGAGCTGTACATCACCAAGGCCTGCCTCCTCCATAGCCGGTCCAAGAATCTTGACAAATTCCTTCTGATCCTGCCATGGCATCACAAGAGACATCGAATTACCAGGATTGAGAGGTTCATTCTGCATAGTAAGGGCATGGATATTAAACCCTTCACCCTCCATAGCCTGAACCCATTTTACGAAATATCCGGCATATGCCTGATAACATGAAGGTTTCAGACGGCCTCCTGTCCATGAATCATAATCCTTCTCTTCTGTGACCGGGGTGTTGAATTTCGAAGCATCCCAGTCGTTTCCTCCCGGCATCCGGCATTTCATCCATTTAGGACATGACCAAGGGGATGCGATTATCTTCACGTCCGGATTGATTGCATATATTTCCTTGAGTATAGGGAAAAGATACTCCTTGTCTTCCTCATGCACTGCAAAGTTCTCCAACCCCGGCTTGTCGCACCATGTATATTCCTCATGGAGGCAGAAATCCGATGCTCCTATAGAAACACGTATGAGGCTTGATCCCAGACCTTCATCCGGAGAGAAGATCTCCTTCAGGAAGGCAGTCCTATCGTCCTGTGACATCCTCATCAAGTTGTAGCATGTCGCAGTCGTCACAGCAAGACCGAAACCGTCTATCTCCTTTCCGAGAGAAGTCTTGTCATACCTTACATTGTATGAGTCGAGTACATTCAGGTCAGTAAACGAGAATACCGATTTCCTGAAAAGGTTCTTCATATCGGCAGTCGTCACATATGCAGTGACGTCCTTGGTTTCGTCAGCAGGACCTTCCGGTTTGTCTGAATCTCCGTTTTCAGTGCAGTTGCACGCGCAGAGGCAGAGAAGTACCGACACAAATAATAGTCTGAATCTATGCATATCCTTATAAGCTGTCAATTTCCTTATCCAGCCATCCAAGTCTTTCCGAATAGAAATACTTGAGATAGTCCACTTCCTTTTCATATGAGCCCAGAGACGGGAACTTCACCCAGTCTACAGATGCGTTTATGCCCCATTTTTTGAAATTTCTTTCCTGAGCCTTATCCAAAACAATGGCCTGTTCCTCAATGAAGTCAGTAATCTTCGAAAGCTCAGGCATCAGTTCGTTCCATCTTTCCTTCAGTCTTGCGACGAATGCAGGATCTTTCATCATACGGTTGAACCAGTTGTCTCCTCTCCAGCTTCCGGAGGTATAATCCTTGATCCAGAAGCCCTCAGGGCCGTTTCCTATAGTTCCGTCGAAATAGCCGCAGTTGCCCAAGCTAAGATCAAAGTCCCACACATGGTACATCTCCATCTTTCCTCCGGCCTCTATTGTAATGAACGAACTCTTGCGCAGGTTTCCGTCAATGTTCTTTGTCAGTTCCTGTATGATGTAGTAGTTTATGAACGAGTCCACATCGATATATCCGGCATAACCCTTCACAGGATCGGCCAGATCGCTGCTGTACAGACAAGCCTCAAAATCAGCAAAAAGATTCTTGACATATTTCAACTGTGCCGGAGTCGGAACCTCAGGATCGCTGAACATCATAGGGACACCCATTCCTGTCCACCAGCATGTGGTCTCATCCAGATTCTCCTCCATTTCAAGATAATATCCGCCCTCTTCAGGAGCATCCGATTCATCAGCGACATCTATATCCACTCTGTCTGATGACACCTTCTTATGCTCGCAAAGCGTATATACGCCCTGATATTCATTGTTCAGATATACCTCTACGCTGCGAAGGCGCGGTGTCCATTTGAATCCGCATATTTCCGAGATCTTCAGAGCCACGATATTACGCATAAGGGTTCTGTCTGAATAGTTCGCAAGCAGAGCCCACTCCTTGTCTGCAGGCATTCCAAGAAGAGAAGCCTTCTCATCCAGCTTGACCTTCCAAGGCTTCTTTGGCCATTCCCATGTGGAATTACCTCGCCCTCTGATGCCCATTCTTGCCGTAAAGTCTTCAGTGTCACCATATAATCCCTCAGGATCAGATATGGTTATACTTCCCTTCACATAATTCTTCTTGTCCAGAATCTGTGCATTACCGTCTGTCTTTATTCTGATCACCGGTAAGTTCTGCATCCTTTCAAGCTTTTCCAACCGGTCCTTTTCCTCCTCCAGAGCCTCGCTTGAGAATGTAAGGAACTCATAGTTGCTGAGCTTCATGTACAATGTCATTTCGTTGAAATAGACATATACAGGCAGAGCCTCTTCCCTTGAAAGGGACGAATCAGCCTTTATTCCCAGAACAAGACCATCCTTGCACCACCATCCGCTTGTTACCCAACACTTTACCGGATCTTTTCCGGTACAGTCATCAATAATGAACGAGGTCTCCGGCACGGTTATCATTGAGCCGTCTCCGAAGGTCAGGACACAGCCTTGAGAGACATGTTCCGCAGAAGAGAACGAAAGTCCCTCTTCATATGCTTCAAGCAGTTCAAGATAGCCTGCAGGCGCTTTATCCTGTTCTGAGGCGCTGATTTCCTCCCTGCATCCGGAAAGAGACAGGGACAATAAGATCAAAGGAATGAGGAAAAAATGTTTCATTCTATTTTACGACGAAATCAATTGGAGTTCCGGAAGCAGAATCGCCTGCAACCCAAAGCCTGAAGTCACCAGGCTCAACTACATATTCCATATCGAAATTCCAGAATGCGAGCTCGGCAACAGGAAGTTCGAATGTCACCTTCCTTGATTCACCAGGGGCCAGATTCACTCTCTCGAATCTCTTGAGTTCCCTTACAGGACGGACTACAGATCCCACTTTGTCCTGAACATAGAGCTGAGCTACCTCCGTACCTTCATACTTACCGGTATTCTTGAGATCGAAGCTTACTCTGAGCACATCATCACGGCCAAGCTCCGCATTCTCCACAACAGGCTTTCCATACTCGAATGACGTATATGAAAGTCCGTATCCGAACGGGAAGAGAGGGCCGTAGCCTGTGTCAAGATAATATGACGTACAACCGAGAGATGTCTGTCCTGCAGCCATAGGGATATCATCCAGCAGGGTTTCTGTACCGTTACATGGACGTCCGCTGTTGTTATGGTTGTAATAGAACGGAGCCTGTCCCGCATCGCGGAGGAATGTCATAGGAAGCTTTCCCGAAGGTACTGCCTTTCCCTTGATGAGGTCTGCAAGTGCAGGACCTCCCATTGTTCCCGGATGGAACGAATAGAGCATTGCATCGCAGTTTGCGAGATCACGCTCGATGGTAAGAGGACGGCCGGCAATAACCACAACCACAACCGGCTTTCCTGACTTTGCCACCTCTGCAATAAGCTCGCTCTGCGCACCCTGAAGATTGAGCTTGGAAAGCGAATGCGCCTCTCCTGAAAGGATAGCCTCTTCACCAACGAATACAACAGCTGCATCCGCTCTTGAAGCAGCGATGCGTACCTTTGCGAAATCAGATCTGTCCTTGTCACGGCTATAGTCCAGTCCCGGTTCCCAGATCACGTCATACTCCTGACGAAGAGCCGCAAGAGGAGTAAGCGTATGCTCCTTCTGGCCGTCGAACGCCCATGTTCCCATCTGCTCATGCGGAGCGTCAGCAAGAGGACCTGTGACCAGAATTGTCTTTGCTCCGGCAAGCGGAAGGACTCCATTGTTCTTGATGAGAACTGCCGACTCGATCGCGCACTGCTTTGCGGCCTCGAGATGCTCCGGTGCATAATCCACCTTCGCCGAGGCAGTCTCGTCGACATAAGGATGCTCGAACAGTCCGAGTTCAAACTTGAGTTTCAGGATATTGCGCACGGCGCGGTCGATTTCCTTCTCGGAAACCTTTCCTTCCTTCACGAGTTCCTCCACATACTGGATGAAGCCGTATGACATCATATCCATGTCGACACCTGCGTTTATCGCCTGTTCCGCGGTGTGCTTGAGGTCACGTGAAAAGCCATGGGCAATCATCTCACCAGCCGAATTCCAATCCGTCACTACCATTCCGTCCCATCCCCATTCATCGCGAAGGATGTCCTTGAGAAGCCACTTGTTACCTGTAGAAGGAATACCGTCTATCTCATTGAACGAAGTCATGAGAGTTGCGGCTCCGGCCTCTGCAGCGGCCTTGAATGCAGGAAAATATGTATTGCGGAGAGAACGCTCCGAAATCATTGTCGTATTGTAGTCACGTCCGCCTTCTGCTGCACCATAACCCACGAAATGCTTGATGCAGGCAGCCATTGAAGTCGGATCGCTCAGGTCATCTCCCTGATAGCCCTTCACCATGGCCACACCCATAAGCGCATCGAGATACGGATCCTCACCTGAACCTTCGGCCACACGGCCCCAGCGCGGGTCACGTGCTATGTCAAGCATAGGAGAGAATGTCCATCTCACACCGCTTGCAGTAGCTTCTACAGCAGCAATATGCGCTCCTTTTTCCACGATCGCAGGATCAAATGTCGCCGCCTGTCCGATCGGGATCGGGAAAATTGTCCTGAATCCGTGGATGACGTCACGGCTTACAAGGATAGGAATACCCAGACGGCTCTGCTCTACCGCCGCTTTCTGGACAGCATTGATTTCTGCCGGATCCACACAGTTGAGAATAGATCCTACCTCTCCCTTTGCAGCCTGATCCACAAGCCACGCTCCACCGGAAAGCTGGTTCATCTGACCGACCTTCTCATGAAGGGTCATCTTTGAAAGAAGTTCATCGACTTTTTTGTCGATATCGCTCTTCGATTCCATGCCGCATGATGCAAGCGCCAGTACCGATATGAGCATGATTGCGCTTAAAATTCTTTTCATATCGCAATGTTACAATTTATTCAGGAATCTGGAATACGCGTACATAATCTATTTCGTATGTTGCAGGGAGGCAGCTTTCATCCACGCCGTACATTCCTCCCCAGTCGCCGCCCCATGCGAGATTCAGCTTCAGCTGGAAAGGCTTGTTGAACGGCCATGTGTCCTTATTCCTGCCTTTCGGATAATTATCTGGATTATAATGGAACAGCAATTCTCCGTCAACATATGTCTTTATATATTCAGGAGTCCATTCAAGTGCATATACGTGGAACTCGTCCATCACTGTCGCGATCTTCCTTGCAGCGGTCTTCTGCGTGTTTATGGCATGGTAATATGCCTTGCAGTGAATTGACGATGACACCTCTGTCGGAACGCATCCTACGTGTTCCATAATGTCGATCTCGCCGCCGTCTGGCCACCCTGACCATGTCTCCGGCATCATCCAGAATGCCGGCCATGTGCCCTTGCCCTTCGGGAGCTTCAAACGGGCTTCGAACCAGCCGTATGTCCAGCTCTCTTTTGTATTTACACGGGCAGAATATACTCTGTTGCCGTCCTTGATTGCGCGGATCTTGAGGGTTCCGTCGCTTACATCCGCTGTAACGATGTCGCCCTTGCGACCTGCGATATATGTCTGAAGTTCATTGTTCACCCAGCCAGGTTCTGCCGTCTCATACCACCATTTCTTGGTATCAGGGAGACCTGTAGCTGTTTCATTGAACTCCTCCTGCCATACCAACTGGTATCCTGCAGGAGTATCTATGCTTGGCTCCACATATGAAGCCGAATCAGGCTTGCTGAATCCGTCAGGTTCGGTAAACTTCGTCCATACGTAGATGGCCGTCAGAGGATTACCTGTCGCATTCATTGTCTTGAGGCCTACAAGCTGAGCTATATCCAGTTCTGTAAGTTTGTTATCCGAACAGTCGAGATATTCAAGCTTTGTCATACCGGAAAGATCGAGCTGAGTCAGTTCATTTCCGGAGCAGTCAAGATATGTTATATCCTTGAAGACTGTGTTCAGTTCCGGCATAGCCTTTATGCCGCAGCCGGCAGCCTTGATCTCTGTAACCGCCGCAGCCTCTTTCGTACTCAAGACTCCATCTTCATCTGCATCATATGCTCCGAGAAGATATGACCTGAATGCCGCATCGGAAATCTCTACTGCCACGACATCATAGTTCTGCCATACAGGGACAGAGAGTTTCGAAGTGCCATATCGGACTGTAAGTGCTGTTTCACGGACTTCTCCCGTAGCATTCTCAGCAATCTTGACCTTCACTGCAGTCTTTCCTGCAATGCCTCCGCTCGGAGATACGGAAACCCATGTATTGTCATCGGAATTTATGCCCCAGTCGCAGTCAGATGCAAGCTCAAGCTTCACCTCGACAGCATCACTCCCCACTCTGATTTCTTCTGGAGAAACGGTCACATTGCCAGTCCTGACAGGATCGTTACCGCCTTCATCAGGACGTTCGCATGCACATAGACCACATAACAACGCAGATAGTATCAGTATCGATAAAGTCTTGAAATTCATAAAGATGATAATTTAAAAAGGCAGGGGCAGTGCCCTCGGGCCCGTACCCCTGCCTGATCTGATCATTATTCAGCGCGATGCTCCTGGAAGATAATATCGTAATACTCCAGTGTCGAGCCGCCTACGCCGCCTCCGAAATCGAATACGAGCTGAACATCCTCCATATCTATACCAGCTACGTTATCAAGACGGTATACAAACTCTTCATCCGCCTTAACAGCGTGTCTCTCTGTACAATAGTAAGTATTGTCATCACCTTCCTTGACAAGTTTGATGGTAATGCTAGGATGATCTTCTGAAGAAAGGATCTTCACCTGAAAGTCATAAGTCTTGTCAGCGCTTGTGCTGAATCCAAGAGTCTTATACTTCACCTGAGCCTGCCACTGCAGTGCACCGAGAGCCTCAGGGAATGTAAGGTAGTAATGGTTTCCGTCTGCTGAATATTTCGCAGGATCGATCGGCGACCATCCCTCTCCAGTCGCGAAATAGAAATCCATGTTATTCAGATTCGCTGTAAGCCAAAGATTTGAATCTGCAGCTGCATCCCATACAGTCTGCTTGACTTTATCGACAGTCATATCGAAGATTCCGCCGTTATCCACAACTGTGAATACATAATAGCCGGCTGGAGAATCTGTATGATAGATATTACCGTTATCTCCGTCAGTACCATTACCGAGCTTGAAGAGACCGTTGCCGTTGAATGAACTGTACTTGTTGCTTGTCCACTCGATACCCCAGTCTGACTGACCGAACACCTTGATAGAACCGCCTTCGCCCTTCATTGCGAGAGTAATCTGATATGTGTTTTCACCTATCTGAGCCATTGGGAGAGGTGCTTCACCTGTGCTCCAGCCGATAGCATTCTCTACTGAAGGCTTTCCACCACCGTCACCGATGATCCAGAGAGCCTTGCCGTTCTCGTAAGTAGCTCTTGCACCGTCTACCATAGGGACCACTCTGATCCAGTTTGCATTCTTGTCATATGAGAACTGATAGTCACCTGCTACTGCCTTGAACTTGAGAGCATTGCCAGAAACTTCGAAGAAGTCAGGGTCTACCCAAGTCTCTGCAAGATTGAGATTTCCCACCTCGATGATATCTCCCTGACTTACAGAGAGCTCTGCAGGAAGCTCTGTTCCGTTGAGTGTAGGACCTGTAGGACCCTTGACGTCACGTGCCTTGAAGATCATCTGCCAGTAGCAGCCAGGATTGTCTGCAACAACTCTGAGAGTTGTCTCTGTGATCTCTGCGACATGGAATACAGGGTTGTTCCATACATGGTCTGACGGTACGTATACCATCGGAGTATTTGCTGCGAGAGTAATGGTTTCACCGTCGAATTCATATGTTGACTCAGTGAAAGGCCACTCGATATCGATATCAGGCTCTGCTCCAGGGTTAGGACCGATTGCTGTCACACCCCAGTTGATGTACATCTTGCCGTCAGCACCTGAACTGTATGTATACTTGCCGTCAGGATAGAATGTAATCTCGTCATCATACAAGCCGAAGCCAGCCTTCTCGTTTGCACCGGCAGACCACCATCCTGCAGGATTCTCAACAGACTCACCGCATCCGAGGTGACCCTTGGCCTCTGAATCCATAACCCAAACCTTACCCTCTGCAGAAGTTCCTGCAAGAAGTTCCTCAGGAGTAGCGACATGGACAGCCGGAACGAAGTTATAATACCATGAGATTGTACCATCACCGTTAGGAGCCTCTGCTGCAGCAAGCTTCATTTCCTTTTTGATTGCAGAAGTCTTAGACTCCATGAACATGAAGCGAGGGTTGTCATAAATGGTCTGGTTAGGGATATAAGAGAGGTTCTTCTGTGGAGGAAGGACAAGCCAGATTTCCTCGATACCTGCCGCATTCCAGTTGTTCTCGATAGAATAAGTAGTAGTGTACTCTGGAATGTCGACAAGGAAGTCGTTTCCATCAGGAGAAGTACCGAGAGCGGTAAAACCAGCATTCACATAAACCTTTCCGTCTTCACCCGGATTGAATGTATACTGTCCGTCCTCAGTGAAAGTCATACGGTCATTATAGAGGCTCCAATCTGCCTTCTCATTGGCACCTGCACCCCACCAGCCGATAGGGTCAGCAAGGTTAGGACCGCAACCGAAATGCTTGTCAACATCATGATTCCACATCCACTCACCTGCTACCGCCTTCATATAAGGAGTTGCATTGAAAGGATCACGGAATGTGTTCTCGATATTGAAGGTATAGATCTGAGAACCCTGTGAGATACCGTTGGCATTGTAAGCCTTTACCTCAACCTGATGCTCGCCTGCATCCCTGAAACGAAGAGTGATGCCGTTGGCGGTATATGCATACCTTGAGTTGGCTGTCTTGTCGATTTTCTGGTCACCGAAGATCCACATAGGGACAACGCCCTGGTTCTTCATTGTGAATGTAACATAGTTGGTAGCCTGATCGACAACAATCTCCACGTCGAAGTCAGACGCCGATGGCAGCTTGTTCTGGTCCGGAGTCAGGACTTCAGGATAACATCCGAAAGCCAGCACGGATGCAGCCAGAACTGCAATATATTTAAATAACTTTTTCATGATGATCCGGATTTAGTAGTTGTTCTGTACGATGTTAGGATCCTTGTCACACTCTGACTGCGGGATAGGCCAGTACTTCTTGTTCTCTGTCCAGTCTATAGGCTGGCTTCCGTCGAACTGACGGTTTGCCTTTGTCAGAACAGATGCAGCCTTTCCTGTACGTACGAGATCCCAGTAGCGCTTTCCTTCGCCCACGAACTCCTTGTGACGCTCTTCGATGATGCCGTCGATAGAAGTGTCTGTGTCAGAGCAGTTTCTGATAGCACGTACCTGAGCAAGATACTCGCTTCCATCTCCTCCTGTAAGAGCTGCAAGCTCAGCAGCGTTGAGGAGAGTCTCGGCAAAGCGGTAAACTCGCTTATTGTTGCCATAGTTCATGGTGTTTGAAGCCTTGAAGCCATGGTTTCCGTTTGTTCTTGCTATGTATTTGAGAAGGAAGTAACCTGTCGACTGCCAACGTCCTCCGTTGATACCGTTGCCATACTCGCCTACTACAGCAAGGTGGTTGTAGATACCGCCGTCTTTACGTGTGTCGCCATCCTCATACATCTCATAAGCCTTTGCAGCTACAGGGCTGAATCCCCAACCGTCATCAAACTGACCGCTTACGCCGCCAGGGATACCGATGAGAGTAGAATATACGTTACCGCCGGTTGCGATAGGTGCGCCCCAGTCACGTACACCACCTTCTGAAATGTAGTTGATCTCCCAGATCGACTCATTGCCCCACTCGCCGGTCTCTGCCCAGATGCCTGCGAAGTCAGCTACGAGAGAATACTGGCCGGAGCTGATTATCTCCTTCATGTATGAGAGAGCCTGTGCATAACGTTCTGTATCCTTCTGATACATTACAGCCTCAGCATAAAGCATGTAAGCCATTGCCTTTGTAACGCGGCCGTAGTTCTCAGGAGTCTGCTTCATAGGAAGGACATCCATAGCGATAGCTTCCTCGATCTTTGTAACGATGTTCTCATAAACCTCGTCAGCAGAAAGCTGAGGAGTAGTATAAGGAGCCTCGAGGTTTGTATCATAATAAGGGACATTACCCCAGAACTTCCAGAGGATATTGTAGTAGAAAGCCTTGAGGATCGTTGCCTCAGCCTTATAGAGAGTCTTTGTCGCCTCAGACATGCCCGGTACATTGTCTACGTTCTCAAGAACGTGGCAGCAACGATTGATACCTGAGTATGAAACTGTCCATGGAACATCCACGATCGTGGTAGGAGTAGATGTATAGTAGTGGATCTTCACCAGGCTAGGCTGGTCACCGTCGTTTGAACCTCCGCAGTAGATGTCGTCAGACATGATGTCTGACATCATCTGGAAGTCTGTATACTGGTAGAAATAGTCATACCACTTGAGAGGGTCGTATGCGGCAACAAGGCCCTCGAACATACGAGACTCATTGATATAGTACTCTGACTGCGGCTCCGATGAATTGTGCTTCACGGTGACGAACTCCTTCGTACAAGAAGACATCAGAAGGACAGCCAATGCGCTTATTGCAATTATTATCTTTTTCATAATATCATCCTGTTAAATTAGAATGTAAGGTTTACACCGACAGAGAAAGTACGGTTCTGCGGATATACACCGCGGTCGATACCGAGCTCTGTTCCGAATCCGTTACCACCTGTAACCTCAGGGTCACAACCTGTGTATCTGGTAAGAGTGAAGAGGTTCTCGGCCTGAGCGTAAACTCTGAGGCGCTGAATGAAGACCTTCTTTGTAAGGCTCTGTGGAAGAGTATAACCGAGCTGTACGTTACGTGCGCGGAGGAATGATGCATCCTCTACCCAGTAGTCGGAAACGCGGTAGTTCTCGTTTGCCGATGTGAACTCGAACTTAGGAGCCGAGTTTGTAGAGCCCTCACCTGTCCAACGGTTGAGGATTGTCTTAGGAAGGTTGATGTAGTAAAGGTCTGTACGACGGGTAACATTGAATGCCTGTGCACCGAGCTGTCCCTGAAGGAGCATACTGAAATCGATGCCCTTCCAGTCGAAACCGAGGTTGAGACCGAATGTCCAGTCAGGAATACCCTTGCCAATCATGGTACGGTCTGCGTCAGTGATCTGGCCGTCACCGTTGATATCCTGGAAGCGGAAGTCACCAGGAGTTGCGTTAGGCTGGATCATGTTGCCCTCAGCGTTTGTATAAGCAGCAACCTCAGCTGCATTCTGGAATACGCCGTCAGTCTTGTAACCATAGAAGAACGGGAATGGAAGACCGATCTCACCACGTGTGAGCTGACCAATCTTGTGGCTTGAACCATAAAGGTCTGTTGCGTCGTCACCGAGATAAGTGAGGGTATTCTTATTATATGTAGCATTAGCAGAAATATGCCAGTTGAAGTCACCGTAAGTGTCACGATAACCTACCTCCATCTCGACACCGCTGTTGACCATGTCACCGAGGTTACCTATAGGAGAAGAGTCTCCTGAGTATCCTGGTACAGGCATTGAAAGAAGCATGCCGGCTGTATTCTTGCGATACCAGTCGAATGTTGCTGTGAGGCGGCTGTTGAAGAATGCTGCATCGAGACCGATGTTGGTCTGTCTTGATTCCTCCCACTTCACGTCAGGGTTTGCAAGTCCTGAAGGCTTTGCACCGATGTTGATGACCTCGGAACCGTTTGCACCTGAACCGAATACGTAATTATTGCCTGAGTTCATGTAAACGGCATATGTGAAATTACCGATAGAGTCGTTACCGTTTACTCCCCAGGATGCGCGGAGCTTCAATGCTGAAACAGCAGTGATATCCTTCATGAACGCCTCATTCTTGATGTTCCAACCAAGTGAGAATGAAGGGAATGTACCCCATTTGTTGTTATCACCGAAGCGGCTTGAAGCATCTCGACGTACTGTAAGCTCAGCCATGTAGCGCTCAGCGTAGTTGTAAGAAACTCGTCCGAAGTAAGAAGCGAGTCTGTAAGGGATTGAGTTCCATGAGCCCCATCCGTTGCGGTCACCGTTGATTGTCTGACCTACGGTATTGTTCACTGAGATCTTATAAGGATCGTAAGGATACATGAGACCGTTTGCAGAAGCTCCTACATTTGAAGATGAAGATGAGAGAGCCGACTGACCGAGGATTGCAGACACTGTGTGGTTGCCGAATGTCTTGTTGTAAGAAAGTATGTTCTCCACCTGCCAAGAAAGCGAACGGTTCATCGACTGCCATGCGCTTGTAGCATAGTTGGTCTTGGTTGTGATCACTTCGTTTCCGTTCTTGTCATAAGAGATGGTGTCAGAAGTAGTCTCATAGCTGTAGTTCTTTGTTGAAAGGAAATAAGGTTCGCTGTGGCCGTGGCTTCCCCAGAATGCCATGTCCACACCTACCTGAGTACGGAACTTGAGACCGTCCCAGAGCTGGAGTTCGATATTTCCGTTAGCTACGAATTTGTCAGTCCAATATTTCTCGCCCGGCTGCTCGAGCATTGCGAGAGGGTTGTTCTGCTCGTTGTAGATGGTACCGTCTACAATTGTATAAGGACGGCCGCTTGCATCACGGATGATGTAGTCGTATCCGAGCGGATAAAGAGTCTTGTAGCTCTCCTCTGTGGCAGCGTCAGCGAAGATAGGCTCGAGCGGTGACATACCGATTGCAGAGCCGAGCGGCGAACCGAACTCAGAGTTTGTAGAGATACCTGTAGAATTGATATGCGCGTAAGAAACGCTTGACTGCATTGTCATCTTGTTCAGCCAGTCACGATCCTCTGAGTTGTCGAAGAGAACGGCATTGAGAGCCTGACGGAGTGTGACACGGTCATAGTTTGCGCGGCCGAAGTTACCTCCGATGGTACCCTCGCGTGAGAGGAAACCAGCTGATGTAGAATACTGTACGCGATCATTACCGCCGCTGATGTTCAGGTCATGCTGCTGAACAGGAGCATTGTCATTGAAGATAGCGCCTACCCAGTCTGTTCCTTTTCCGAATGAATAAGGATCTGCATAGATAGGAGCCTGACCATTGTTCACATAGCCTTCGTTCATCATGATCGCATACTCTGTAGCGTCGAGAACCTGTGGCTTGCGCCATGGATTCTGCCATCCGTATGAGAAGTCATAATTTACTGTTGTCTTGCCTTTCGAGCCCTGACGTGTGGTGACGAGGATCACACCGTTTGCCGCACGAGCACCGTAAACCGCACCTGAAGCCGCATCCTTGAGGACCTCGATACGCTCGATGTCGTTAGGGTTAAGGTAGTCGATGCCGCCTACAGGCATACCGTCAACTATATACATAGGGTTTGAGTCGTTGATGGTACCGATACCACGAATTCGGATCTGGGAACCTGAATCAGGAGCACCGGAAGTCGATGTGACTGTCACTCCGGAGGTCATACCCTGAAGAAGGTTGTCCACGCGTGTTGCTGCGGTCTTCTTGAGGTCTTCAGATGTGATTGATGAAATCGCTGCTGTGACGACGCTCTTCTTCTGGACGCCGTAACCGATTACGACTGTCTCATCGAGCATTGTCGTATCTTCTTCAAGCACGATGTTGAGATTGCCGCTTGCAGGAACGCTGACAGTCTTGTAACCGATTGAAGAAACAACGAAGACAGCGTCTGACGGGATAGCCTGGTTGAAGACGAAGCTACCGTCGAGATCGACTGTTGTACCAATGGATGTTCCGTCCACCATCACGGCTGCGCCGATCACTGGTTCTCCGTAAACATCCTTCACTGTACCTTTCACTTGCTGAGCAAACGCATTGGCGCAGCTCAGACCCATTATCGCAAAGATAAGGGCGATTCGATAAGTTAGGTGTTTCATGGGTTAGTGTTTATGTGTTGTTAATAATGTGTATTACGAATTTCAGTTCGTGTCATCAAATTTAATAAAATAATCCTCCATTTCACTGCTCGTAGCCGGCTTGGGTTAAATTAGTGGACTTATCATATCTATGTAATTGACTCTCTGCTAATTAAGGCAAAATTCAGGCGCAAAAAAGTGGACCATTTCCCACAAGGTAGGTCATAGCGCATTCTTGAAAGTGGACGAAAAGAATAAAAGTTTTAAGGTCAAAGTACTGAAAACAAGCACATTATCCTTAGAACCCGATATGATAAAAAGTGGATTTTTACTGTCTTGAACCTATCTTTTTGACCATTTCTTCGAAGTTTTCACGGTCTTCCTGGACAGCATTTTTGATCTGCGCCCTGTAGTTGTAGATCGTGTTCACAGAGTACCTCAGGAGAGAGGCTATATGAGAAGATTGATTGATGCCGAGCTTGATCAGAGCGAAGATACGGAGCTCTGTATTCAGCATCTCCCCATCCTTCAGGCTTATGCGCTGATCCTCCTTGAGAAGGCTGTTGAAATCCTCGACAAAGGTCGGATAGAGCTTGATGAAAGACGTATCGAAAGTCTTGTAGAAATTCTTGAGTTCGGCCTCATACTGATCCCTTGGCAAAGTCTTCTTGAGCTTGTCAAGATAACCTGAACACATGGACAGGAACAGGCCCAGATACTCCTCTTTTGCGGCATTTGCCTCCACAAGATCCAGATTTGTCTTCCTGAGGTTGTTCTCTGCTTCTTCGATAGATTTGGTATAGAGAAGAAGCTGCTGGTTCTTCTTCCTTATGTCATCTGCCGAAGCCTTGTCCTTGAAATACATTCGTATCGCAAGCATGCAGAAGAATGCCAGAAGCAGAGCCACGGCCCCCAGAAGGCCTATGAAGAACACTCTATCCCTCTCCTGACTCAGCTTGCTGTCCGTATATGCCTTCTCGATTGCAGGGAACGACGTCGCAAGCTGGACCTTTCTGAGCTTGGCATTATAGAAAGTGGCATCGTCAAGAGAAAAACGGATATATCTGAAAGCCCGGTCGGCATCCTGAGGATTGATGAGTTTCGACGCCAGCGTAGACAGAGATGCATTATCCTTGATCGCCCCCTTGATATCGCATATTGCGGATTCAGTCCACCAGTAGATGGCTTCATATGCATTCCCCTGCAATTCGCATATCTTGCCCTGCCAGTATGTCTGCACCGCATAGTCTCTCGAATCCTTGTTCAAAGATTCTATAAGACTGATATTCAGCTCACTGGCTTCGCGATAGCGTTTTTCGAATATAAGGGAAAGGATTTCAATATGACGGCTGTAATACGAACCCTCAGGAAGGCCGCGTACAATCTTCGCCTGATAATACGGGACCTTGTCATAGTCTTCAACAGCAAATCCGGCCGAAGATACATATTCATTATAATCGGAAAGGAATTTCTGACGGGCCATGTACCAGTCCACCATCTGGCTGCTGTCGAGAGATGTCGTATCTATCTGTCCGAACAGTGCGTCTGCCTCATGATAGTATCCCGCAGTAGTCAGCAGATGCGCTTTCTTTATCATGGAATCATGTCTAAGAGCCTTTTTACCTATCTCGTCTGCCAGCTTCAGCTGATTGTCCAATGCATCCTTTGCCTTGTCAAACTGATAAGCTACATATTCATCATATAGCTCGCCATAGATATGATACTGCTGAAGCGGAGTCACACCACGTGAATGGAGCATGTTCTCTATCGTGGAAATCCTCTGCTCCTTAATGTCCATGTAATCATCAGCCCGCGAAATGACCTCGTCTATCCTCTGAAGATCTTTTTCGAATGGACTTTCCTGCGCGCGGGTGCAGGAAACGGCTGCTGTAAAGATTGAAGCAGCCATGCATATGATCATAAGATATTTCTTTCCTGTCACTGGCATCAATTTCATCAGATTCAGACAAAGTTAATCAAAAAACCTAAATCTTTGTAGGATATAAAAACATGCAGCCATCTTGTGTGCTGCTTCATGCGGGAATGACACCGATAATCCGACACCCCTGCCGCAGGAAGCGGAAGTTCAGGAAACTGCATTTGCCGAAGGTGCAGACATAAGTTGGGTAACCAAGATGGAAAGCGACGGGCAGAGATTCCACAATGCGGCCGGAGAAGAAAGGGAATGCACTGCACTGAAGAAGGCTGGTGCGGAAAGGGGTGAAGAAAGCCACATTGACAATAAGATCAGAATGACTTATTTAGAGATTCATCCTTACGCATGCTGAATTCGCAGCCGCAATACTGCTGGTTGTAGAAATCATATTCCCTGATGATTTGCAGACGGCGTTCCTGAAGGCCTCCTTTACGCCAGTTCTGGTCCCACCAGATGACACGGTCAACTGGTGGGATCTTGTCTACCTCTGGCCGACTGTCGTCGAAGTTCCCGTTTATCTGACTGCAGGCCCATCGGCCGGCTTCGTTTATCTGGTCCAGAGATTTCCAACGGGATGAGGCCAGAGTCGTAGTTATGACCTTTATGCCTTTTTCCGCCGCATATCCTGCAGTGCGGAGAAGTCTGATTTTGAAACACTTGAGGCATCTGCCGCCCCTTTCCGGCTCGTTTTCCATGCCCCTTACCGACTCCAGCCATGTCTCATGGTCATAATCATCATCTACGATCTCAAGGCCTAGAGACTCTGCATATCTGGTGCATTCGTTCTTGCGGATCTCATATTCCTCCTGCGGATATATGTTCGGATTGCAGTAGAATATGACAGGAGTTATGCCATTCTGCATCATTGCCTCTATGATCGCGCTGGAACATGGTGCACAGCAGGTATGGAGAAGGACCTTGGTCTCCCCCATCGGCGCCTGTATCATTTCCTTCCTTTTTCCCATATCCATTGTCATGTCGAGCGAAGTCGAGACATCTCTGCAAAGATAATTCTATTTTATGAATAATTAGTTTTTTACCTAAAATGAGCTTGAGCAGCAATACGGCACATCCAGTCTGTACTTTTGTCTCTATAAACATATAGTGATATGAGACATATAGACTTTATGAACGCCTTTCCTGATGAGGCCAGTTGCAAAAGTAAGTTGATAGAATATAGAGAGAAGCAGGGTGTTGTCTGCCCTCGCTGCGGATATACACAGCATTATTGGAAGAAGGATGAAGAAAAGTTTCTCCGCTGCTGAACTTAATTTAGGTATAACATTGAGTAATCATTAAAATTAAAAATGCTATATTTGCAAGTCGAAAAGGCTTGACATAGCCTGAATCGTTGCCCTGGTGGTGAAATGGTAGACACGAGGGACTTAAAATCCCTTGCGCCGAAAGGTGCGTACGAGTTCGAGTCTCGTCCGGGGCACCAGCAGCAATTCTTAGGAGTTGCTGCTTTTGTTTTTTACTGATTTTCAATACAGTACGGTTATTAGCAATTGTTATAGTGTATTTGGAATTGACTAAAAAATAGTAGGCATTTTTGTAGGCGAAATAAAAACGCCTACTATATGCCGACAACATTCTATCTAGCCTCAGAGAGCAAGGCCAAAAAAAACGGAGAACGCCCTATAATTGTCTCCGTACACATAAAGGGACATTCAGCCTGTATTTATCTGAACCCCTAGTGTAACGTCTTAACGACATATAGAAATTAACATTCAACGATCTTCGGGTACAATGAAGCCAGCTTTACCCTTGCATCCTTTGTTTGGAACTGCCACACGATTTTGCTATCGGCAGTATTTCGGTCAGACTCCCAAGCG
>JALEPJ010000049.1 GCA_022766385.1 Rikenellaceae bacterium | reverse complement strand
ACAACGCTGCAATGGTGGAACGATTTATTGCAATGTCCGGAAAATCTCCGAACATGCGATTAAATAACACTGATTTCAAAGAACTTTTATTCTACGGCGTTCGCGCCGCGGTGTAACTTTTATAATTTTACCGAACTATTGTAAAATAAAACCCCGGCGGACACGTAGCCCGTCGGGATGGGTAACTATTATTGTACTATTAAAGCTCAGTCCGCAAGGTCCTTGTAGAGTTCAAGAGCTTTCTTGAGACTCTCTGCATCGGTGATATCCACCTTGGCAATATTCCTTGAGTTTCTATTGGCCCTTCCGCCTACACTGTTAATGTTCTTTCTGCTGGTGAAAAGCTCAATGATTCTGAGCAACAATGCCAAAGTAAGGCAGACGGCAATGATGATGAGTGCTTTCATATTTCTGTATATTTTAATGTACTGCAATTCAGTCGCGGGAACTGAGGTCCCGTTTGACAGTGCAAAAGTATTATGAAAGACTCTCTCAGAAAAGAATTGGCTACGGTATTTTTCTCTTGCCACAATCGCAGGGAAATGCCTCCCGTGGATGCCACAATCGGGATTACTGATAGCGGCCATCGAAGCTGAACTGCAGACGGCTCACTGCTCCGACACAGCCTATTCCGTTTACGATATTGTTATAGATGCTGACCGGTTCTCCGAAAATTTCTGCTATTCCGTCCATATTGTTCGCTGCTTCGCGGGAAAGGCTGTATCTGTAAAGGCTCTCTGAGACAGCATCTACAGTCAGCTTGAAGTCTTCAGGTCTGATGTCGTCTGACTTATCCTCTTCATGATGGTCGAAATTAATCCAGAAACGGAAGCAATGAGAAGAACCATCGAAGGCACCGTCATCAAAGAAATCCGGCACCTTAGGGTCCGAGCCATCGATTTTATCAATGTAAGAACCCAATTGCGATGAATTGAAGATAGGATCATTGGAATAGATACTATGATTAATCCACAGAAATTCTGCTTCTTCTTCCCATTCAAATTTCTGGTTCTGCCAAGCGTTCAATCGATAATAATTATCTTCTTCCTCCGGATCCTGAATCGTCAAATCAAATTCAAGGCGGCCAGATTGCGTGACTTTGTATGAGTCTATTCCGAATTTCGGACGCTTGGGTACATCAGTTTCTCCATAGACAGTCTTAAAATCCTTGTGGGATGCCGTCACCTTGATGTGGTCTCCTTCCTGAGGTACATATTCCGAGACATAGTTATTGCCTTCCCTGACGAAAGGGTACTGCCTGTCCCCGTTTACATCCACGCTAAGTTCGACATTGTCAATGAGTTCATATTCATAATTGTAGTCCTTGGCCAGAAAGAAGCGTGATTTATACACTCTGGCAGTAAGCCTGGTATTCAGATTGGCAAAGGAGTAAAGCACCAGTTTCTCTCCGTCATAAACTCCGTTGAACTTTATCTCCTTGGAGCAGGAGCAAAGAAGTGTGACCAGCGATATAGCGGCTATTATTAATCCTTTCTTCATAACATTAGAACTTAAAAGTATATGAAACTGAAGGGATTATAGGGAAAATGGATACCTGCTTCAGTACAGGCCAAGTATCTAGGAGATTACCATTCTTATCGTATTCGTAATGAGTGTCTACAGTCAAAAGATATGGATTCTGATGATTGTAGGCATTATATACGCTGATGTTCCAGATGGCTGTGCCATTTTTCTTCTGTTTGTGAAAGTTCATACCCAAATCCAGACGGTGGTAAGGGGGCATACGGTAATTGTTCCTGCCGGACAGGTAGGAATTGATATCATTGAAAGCGGAAGAACCGTCTTCTGTTTCATCCATAATGATGGGTTCGGTAGGATATTTTTCGAAAGAGAGACTGCCTCTATTGCCGGAGGCATATACAAAGCTGGCGCTGATATCGAAGCGTTTAGAGAACTGGTGGCTGATGGTGGCGCTGAGGTCGTGGCGTCTGTCATATTTCGCAGGGAAAGGCTCACCGTTGTTGATTTCCATACCAGGCTTGTCGAACTTACGCATGGCTTTGGCTAGGGTATAGCCTACCCAGCCAGTGGTTTTGCCGAGTTTTTTCTGAACAAAGAACTCCAGTCCGTAGGACCAGCCGCGACCGAGACTGACCTTTTCTTCCCAGCCAGTCGAAGTATTGAAATATGAAGCTCCGTCCTTGTACTCAAGAAGATTGTTCATAGTCTTGAAATAGGCCTCCACCGAATACTCGAAATCACCTTCATCCAGGAAGACTCCGGCTGCGGTCTGACGTGAACGCATAGGCTTGATCAGCTTGGTTACTGGCACCCAAAGGTCTGAAGGCAGGCTGATATTCGAATTGCAGAGCAGGTGAATATACTGGCTCATTTCACTGTATGAGGCCTTCACCGAGATTTTGTCAGTGATGAGAGCTCTGGCGGAGAGTCGTGGCTCGGCCGAGAAATAGCTCTTGCCCTTCAGGGAATAGATGGAGGTGCGCAGGCCGACATTGGCCTTGAGCCAAGGGTTTATGGCCAAATTATCCTCAGCAAAAAGAGCGGCTTCGTGGGCAGCTATGGCCTTGTCCCCTACAGACTGGCTGAAGTTCCTTCCCTCCTCCATACTGTCTCCTTCTAATCTCATTTTGTAGGTAACTATGCCCGGGTTGAATCTGTGGTAGGTATAGGTGCTTCCGAATTTGACATCGTGCCCGACAGCGGGACTCCAATCGAAGTCGGCCGTGAGTGCGAAGTCTCCGATGAGAGAATTGTATCTCGTTCTTATATCTTCCTTGGTGATATCGAATTCTTTGTTGTTCTGATAAGAGCTGGAATATTCATCTAATTTAATGTTCAGGGAGCTTCTGTATCGGGTGAAGCTTACGCCTGCGCTCATATACAGCTTCGGAGTCAACTCGTGATTCCACTTGAAAGAAGAGACGAGATTGCCCCAACTCAAGCCCATATTCATATTGGTCTTATTCAGATTCCAGATTCCTGTCGGGATACTTATGTATTTTTGGTTCTCCTCGTCATAGTAGTGATCGATTATTTCATAGTAGTTACTGTTCTTGTTGTAGACGTGAGCCTTGTCGTCACCGCTGTAGAAGCTTAGGCTGAGGCGGTCACCATTGAGGAGCTTGTGGGTGATTTTTGCGTTGAAATCATAAAAATCGTAGCCTCCCATAACCTTGTCGTAATTCTTGCTGTCATCTTTCATATCCCTATTGACATGCCAAAAGATAGGTTTGGCGAGAAGATCGAGGTAAGTGCGTCTCGCAGAGACATTGAAGGTAGTGCGCCCCTTTACGATAGGACCCTCCAAATTGAATTTCGAGGAAATGACGCCAATCGACACATTGCCGTGAATCTCGCTGTCGTTTCCGTCATTGAGACGTACGTCAATGACGCTGGAGAGGTGACTGCCGAAGCGAGCAGGAAAGCTGCCCTTGTAGAGAGTGACATTCTTGACTGCATCCGCATTGAAGACGGAGAAGAAGCCGAAGAGATGGTTTACATTATATAGAGGCACTCCGTCCATCAGGAGGAGATTCTCGTCAGCGCCTCCACCCCTGACATAAAGGCCTGCACTGCCTTCAGAGCCGGATTGCACTCCCGGGAGAAGTTGCAGCGCCTTGATAACATCCACCTCTCCGCCTATGGCCGGTATAGCCTTGATCTGACTTACAGGCACTTCAATGGCACTCATTCTTGTACTGCGGGCACCGGTGACACTTCTGTGAGCAATGACCGCCGCGCCTTCGAGCTGTTCGGGCGAGAGCTCCAGGCCAATGTTCAATTGGACATTGCGCTCAAGGCAGAGGACTTCTGCCCTATCTCTATAGCCGAGGTATGAAAAAATCAGGCTGTGCTCCCCCCTTTCGAGAGAGATGCTGTAGAAACCGGTATTGCCGGTGACGACACCCATTGTACTCTTACTGTCAATGACGGCAGCTCCGATGATAGGCTCTCCTGAGGCAGCGTCTGTGATATAACCGCTGATGGTGTATTTTTGTGCCATTGCCGCAAAGCAGACGCTTATCAGCAGAACAAAAGCCAATACTGTTCTTTGCATTGTCAATCAAATGCAGTAATTACTTCATACTCTATACCCAGTTCCTTCAAGGAGCAAATAAAGTCGCTGCATACGTTTACCTTGAACTTTCTGGAGTAAAACTCAACATTATATCTGGTCTTGGGGTCGAAAAGAAGCATATGAAGGTCGGTCTTGCCCTTGTATTTCCTGAGCAGGGCAATGAGCGCTTCGCGGAATTCCTTGGTCAATTGGGATGTAGTGAGATTCAGGGCGAAGGACTTCATATATGAGGCTCCCACATTGCCCAGAAGCATCATTTTGGTAATGGACATTCCGTAAGGCGGAGTCTTGCCCTTGGCCATCTCCTCGGGCTTCAGGCGGAAGCGTGGCTTGACTTCGGCTTCCACGAAAATCTCGTTGTGCAGGCTAAGATACGGCATCCAGGTTTCGTATTCCTTGCCGAAGAGCATCAGTTCGTACTGGCCGCTGAAGTCTTCGATAAGGGCGCGTATGCAAGGCGAGCCCGTTCTGGTCGTTCCCGGCTTGGAGTCTGCAACAATGCCTGCGAACCTGAACTTCACCGCTTTGTTGTTCATCTCGGCTGTATCCCTCAAGTCCTTGATTTTCACGGCTTCAACCGTCGTAAAGTTCTCGATTTCAAATGCATATTTGTCGAGAGGATGCGCAGAGATATACATACTCACGAGCTCCTTTTCTTTCTGGAGCAGGGTCAATGTGTCCTCGGTCTCGGGTGGTGCAGGCATTTCCGGTCTTTGAGGCTTCACCTCCTCAGCGTCGCCGAAAAGCGAGAACGAGCTGTCCACGGTATCCCTCCTGTAGAGGTCGGCGTACCTGACAATCTCGTCAATTGCCAGCTCCCCGCTCTTGCCTGGCTGGAAGAACTGCGAGCGGCTGTAGCCCATAGAGTCAAAGGCTCCAGAGTAGACAAGGGTCTCAAGGGCTCGACGGTTGATCTGGCTGCCCATTCTTTCCATAAAGTCAATAACGTCGGTGAAGAGTCCGTTTGCCTGGCGCTCGGCAAGTATGGCTTCGGTCACTTTTTCGCCCAGACTCTTGATGCCGGCCAGACCGAAACGGATATTGCCCTCCTTATTCACGGTAAAGTAAGAGAGAGATTCGTTTACATCCGGGCTTAATACCTTGACCTTGTGCAATTTACAATCGGCCATTATCTTCTTGATTTCCTCACCGTTGTTCAGGTTGCAGCTCAAGTTGGCCGCAAGGAATTCCGCAGTATAGTGGCACTTGAGATAACCGGTCTGGTAGCTGACCCAGGCATAGCAGGTCGCGTGGGACTTATTGAAGGCATATTGCGCAAACTTTTCCCAGTCTTTCCAGATTTTGTCCAGGATTTTCTCAGGATGACCGTTCTTGACTCCGCCCTTCATGAATTTGTCCTTGAGCTCCATCATCACGGCTATCTGCTTCTTGCCCATTGCCTTACGAAGCTTGTCAGCCTCGCCCTTGGTAAAGCCGGCGAGTTTTCGTGAGAGGAGCATGACCTGCTCCTGATACACCGTCACGCCATAGGTCTCTGCCAGATACTCCTCCATCTCCGGGAGATCGTAGGAGATGGGCTGCAGGCCAAGTTTCCTCTCCACGAAGTCCGGAATATAGTCCATCGGACCAGGACGGTAGAGAGCGTTCATTGCAATAAGGTCCTCAAAGCGCTCGGGGTGCAGTTTCGAGAGCCAGTTCTTCATTCCAGGAGATTCGAACTGGAACACAACAGTGGTGTCGCCGCGGCCGTAGAGCGCATATGTTTCTGCGTCGTCAATAGGAATAGCCTCTATGTCAATGTCAATTCCGTGGCGGAGTTTGATATTGTCCAGAGTCTTGTGTATGATGGACAGGGTGTTGAGGCCGAGGAAGTCCATCTTGAGCATTCCGACATCCTCTATGTAATGGCCGTCATACTGCGAGGTCCAGAGCATCTCCTTGCTTTCCTTGTCCTCGGAGAGGCAGATTGGGATGTAGTCGGTGAGATTGCCACGGCCAATGATGGTCGCGCAGGCGTGCTGGCCAACCTGACGTATCGAACCCTCAAGCTGGAGCGCGTATTTCAGCACTTCCTTATTGATTTCGCTGCCGTTTTCGAGTTCTTCCTTGAGTTCCGGCACGAGGCGGTAGCAATTCTTAAGGTTGATCTTGACATCTACCTCCTCGAGGCCCTTCTGATAGCATTTGGTGACTGTCAGCTTCTGTCCCGGATTGTCCGGATCGTCCACTTCCTCCTGTGCCTCGAACTTCTTGAAGCCCGGTTTCAGCTCATCGAACTTGGGATTGAAAGGATATACCTTCTCCACTCTCTCGCTCAGGCGGTCTGGAATCATTTTGGTCAGGCGGTTCGATTCGTCTATCGAAAGCCGGCTGATGCGAGCCACATCCTTGATGGCACTCTTCGCCGCCATAGTGCCGAAAGTGATGACTCGGGAAACGTGGTCGGCCTGGTATTTATCCTCCACATACTTATGCGCAAAGGCCAGATTCTCGAAATCGACGTCAATATCAGGCATCGAGATACGGTCCGGATTCAGGAAACGCTCGAACAGCAATGAGTATTTAATCGGATCGAGATTGGTAATCTGAAGGCAATAAGCCACCACCGAACCCGCAGCCGAGCCTCGCCCCGGACCGACCATATAACCGGCCTTGCGGGATGCCGCAATATAGTCGGAAACGATGAGGAAGTAGTCCGGGAAGCCCATTCGGCATATGGTCTTGAGCTCAAAGTCAATGCGCTCCTCCTGCTCCTGATTGAGCTCCTGCCCGTACCTCCAGTGTGCGCCTTCGTAGGTCAGGTAGCACAGATAGGCCACGGAGCGGCAGAATTCATCGCCGCGGAAAACCCCGTTCTTGTCACAACGGCCCTCGTCAATGACCTCCTTGTATTTCTCCAGATAAGTGTCAATGTCGTTAAGGAAGTCCTCGGGAAGTTCGAACTTCGGAAGCACGTGCCCCCTGTCAATGGAATATGCCTCCACCTTATCCGCAACCTCTATGGTATTGGAAATGACTTCGGGATGCTCAGGAAAGAGAGCACTCATCTCCTCTTCGCTCTTCAGGTACTCCTGCTGGGTGTAGCGGAGCCTGTTGGGGTCATCCACATAGGAGTTGGTGGTAAGACAGATGAGCCTGTCGTGAGCCGGACCATCCTCTTTATTCACAAAGTGAACGTCATTGGATGCAATGACCTTGACCCCTGTTTCCTCAGCCAGCTTGAATATGACCTCATTCACAAGCTGCTGATGTTCATAGACTTCCAAAGACAGACCAGGAACTTCAGTCTTGTGAAGCTGGACCTCAAGATAATAATCCTCACCGAAGAGGGCCTTATGCTGTAGTATAGCCTGACGCGCTGCATCAATGTTTCCGGCTATAATGTTTTGAGGTATTTCTCCGGCAAGACAGGCTGAACAACAGATAATGTTCTCGTGATACTTTTCAAGAACCTCGTGACTGATTCTCGGCTTGAAATAGAAACCCTCAATATGCCCGGTCGAGACTATCTTCATCAGGTTCTTATAACCCTCATAATTCTTCGCAAGGAGAATCAGGTGATAATACTTCCTATGATTACTGTCCTTCATCTTATGGTCATAATGCCTGGTAACATAAACCTCGCAGCCTATGATGGGCTTGACGCTCGGATGCTTTGAGGCCAGCTTCAGGAATTCTTTGACGCCGTACATGTTTCCGTGGTCCGTTATAGCGACTGCAGGCATACCGAGTTCTTCGGCTCTGCTGAAGAGTTTGGACATGGAGGAGAATCCATCAAGGATGGAATATTGAGTATGTACGTGAAGATGGACGAATGACATATTGAAATTCTGTTTCGGGAAGCACAAAGATAATAAAAGGAGATGACATATTTTGGCCCCGGCCACAATTTGCTGCGGCGTGGAGACTTCGGTCAGTGGGCTTCAGCTACGCGCGAGGATGGGGACTCCGACCAACGCAGCGTGGGACTTAACTCTTTGTATATCAATAACTTAAGCACTTGTCTATGGGTAACATTTCCCATAGACAATCCTTTAATTCGCTGTGTATCAGGAAGTTATCCCCCACGATCTGACGACTGGGGAAGCTCGACGGCTGGCAAAACTAGGGAACCCCCATAGCCAGCCGAGTGGGGATGCCTCCGCTCCCGCCGCGTGCAGAAGCGCTAAGAAAAAGAAAGAAGGTGATTGACGTATTGCCAACCACCTTCTAACATATTGTTTTGGATTTCTCGCTAGAGCTTATTGCTTATTTGCTGCCTTGACAGTCTTATCGGCTGACTTAGCCGCAGCTTTCTTGGCTGCTCTCTCGGCTGCATCGAACATGACAGGAGTACCGATCATGATTGAAGCATAGGTTCCAATGAGGATACCGAGGATGAGAGCTACTGCAAGACCTCTGATGGACTCACCTCCGAAGATTGCGATGGCAAGCATAGGGAGGAGGGTAGATACTGAAGTATTCACTGTACGGGTCAAAGTCGCGTTGAGTGAAGAGTTTACAGTCTTCTTGAAGTCGTCGTGCGGATGGAGACCGAGATTCTCACGGATACGGTCGAAGATAACCACGTTATCGTTGATAGCGTAACCGATGATGGTCAGAATAGCCGCAATGAAGGTCTGGTCAACGTCCAGGTTGAATGGAAGGATTCCTGTGAAGAGTGAGAAGAATCCGATGACAATGATAGTAGTATGTGCCAGTGATACAACACCACCGAGACCCCAGGTCCAACCCTTGAATCTTACTGCAATGTATGCGAAGATTACGAGGAGGGAGATGAGCACTGCGATGATAGCAGATCTCTTGATGTCGTTTGCAATGGTAGGACCCACCTTATCGGAGCTGATGATACCGTTAGGGTTGTCAAGAGTTGATACGAAGCCATCGAAGTCGGTTGGAGTCTCGAAGAAGCCCTTCAAGCAGTTGTAGAGCTTAGCCTCAACCTCCTTGTCAACATCGGTAGACTCATCTTCAACCTTATACTGGGTGGTAATCTTCATCTGAGCATCATTACCGAACTGCTTAACCTCGACAGCGCCGTCGAACTCAAGCTCAGCTGCTGCTCTGATTTCCTCAGCAGAAACTGTCTGGTCGAATCTTACTACATAGGTGCGGCCTCCGGTGAAATCAACACCGTAAGTGAAGCCCTTGAAGCAGATTGAGAGGATAGCGATGACGATGATTGCACCAGAAATGATGTATGAGTACTTGCGACCCTTGATGAAGTCGATATTGGTGTTCTTCAGGAAGTTTGCGGTAAGTTTGTTCTCGAAGGTAATCTTCTTGCCCTTTGCAAGTCTGTCGTCGATGATGATTCTGGTAACGAAGATAGAAGTGAGGACAGATGTGATGATACCGATGATCAATGTGGTAGCGAAGCCCTGTACAGGACCTGAACCGAACACGAAGAGAACGATACCGGTAAGGAGTGTGGTAACCTGACCGTCAATGATTGCAGAGTAAGCATTCTGGTATCCGTCGTGAACTGCCTTGCTGATGCCCTTGCCAGCCTTGATTTCTTCCTTGATACGCTCGTAAATGATCACATTCGCATCCACAGCCATACCCAGGGTCAGGACGAGACCTGCGATACCAGGGAGAGTGAGGACAGCACCGAACGAGGTGAGGGTGCCGAAAAGGAGAAGCACGTTGGTAAGAAGAGCGACATCAGCCACGAGACCTGCACCCTGGTAGAAGAATACCATATAGAGGAGCACGAGGCAGAATGCGATAAGGAAGGAAATGAGACCGGCCCTGATAGAAGCGGAACCGAGTGAAGGTCCTACTACAGACTCCTGTACGATGGTTGCAGGAGCAGGGAGTTTACCGGATTTGAGCACGTTGGTAAGGTCTGTAGCCTCTTCAACGTCGAAGTTACCTGAAATCTCCGAGTTACCGCCGGTAATTTCGGTATTGACAGTAGGATATGAATATACGGTACCATCGAGAACGATGGCGATCTGACGGCCGATGTTGTCCTTGGTAAGGCGTGCCCAGGTGTTGGCGCCCTCTGCGTTCATTGTCATTGAAACGGTTGGAAGACCGCCCTGCTGCTGATATGATACGCGGGCATCGGTAACGGCAGATCCATCGAGAGGAGCCTTTCCGTCACGGAGAGAAGCCTTGATGGCAATGAGTTCGTAAACATTCTCACCGGCAATGTACTGAGAAGGCTTAACCGACCACATAGGCTTGAACTCTGCAGGGAATACCTCAGCCACCTGCGGCATAGCGAGATATTTGTTCACTGCAGCGGTGTCGATAGCATTTGCAAAACCGATGCAGGCATTGTCCCTGAGCTGTGAAGGCTGGAGAACTGAGAAGAGGGGGTTGAGCTTCTTGTATGCCTCAAGCTCATCCTCAGAGCTCTGCTGTGCAAGCTCCTCAGCCACCACGTCCTGCTCTGCCTCTGAAGCCTCTGTCTCCTCTGCCGGCTCGGCATCTGTTGAAAGAAGCTGAGCGAGGACCGAGTTGGCCTCAACGAGATAAGGGTAGATTTCCGAATAGGTGAATGTAGTCCAGAACTCAAGCGATGCAGTACCCTGGAGCAGCTTTCTAACGCGCTCAGGCTCCTTTACACCAGGGAGCTCGACGAGGATACGTCCTGAGTTTCCGAGCTTCTGGATAGAAGGCTGGGTAACACCGAAACGGTCGATACGGTTTCTGAGGACATTGAATGAGTTGGCAATTGCACTTTCTGCCTCGCCCTTGATGACAGAGACAACCTCGTCGTCAGATGACTCAGGCTTGATGCGGTCCTTCATTTCATATGTACCGAAAATCTGTGCAAGTCTCTGACCGCCTGAAACCTCCTTCCAAGCCTCTGCGAAGAGGGTAACGAGGTCTGACTGAGAGTTCACACTGCGCTGCTTCGCGAGAGCGAGAGCCTGGTTGAACTCCGGAGTCTGGTTTGCACCTGCGAGAGCCTTGATAAGGTCTTCGAGCTGAACCTGAAGCATCACGTTCATACCTCCCTTGAGGTCGAGACCGAGATTGATCTCCTTAGCCTTTACATCCTTGAATGTGTAGCCGAAATATACTTTCTCGGCTGAGATGGAATCTGTATACCATCTGCTCTGGTTGTTCCTGATAGAATCGAGGTAGAACTCGGCCTGTTCTGCAGGGACCTTGGCGAATGCAGCCGAATTCTGAACAGCCTGTACAGCCTTTTCAGCGTACTTCTCAGCCTTTCTTTCCTGGATTCTGGTCACAGCGGTGAAAGAAAGCTGCCAAAGGCAGGCAAGTCCAAGCAAAATGGCTACAAATCTGATAGCACCTTTACTTTGCATAGTTATTGATATTAATTATTTAATTATTTCAAAGCCGGGGTGGGACCGTTTGGGGTCACCAAAGGCAAAATAGGCTGCAAATTTAGTATTTTTTTATTAGAAAAGAATTTTCTTCCAAGTATTTCTTACTTTTGTGGAGCAATAGATTCAGTTTATAACCTTGAAAAGCAATTTTTTGAGCATAATCGGGGCATATGCCGCCCTTTCGCTCTTCTTTGTAGCAATGCCCGTCCCTGCAAGGGAAACGGACCCGTTGAGGCATAATCTTCCGCAGCTTCCCGACAGCATATACTTCAAAACTGCTCCGGACAGCATAT
>JALEPJ010000037.1 GCA_022766385.1 Rikenellaceae bacterium | reverse complement strand
AGATGGCGGAACTTTTTGCCACCTCCAAGCAGTCTATCAGTTATCATATTACCAATATATTGAAAGAGAAAGAATTACCCAAGATTGCAGTTGTCAAAAATATTTTGACAACTGCTTCTGATGGGAAGCAATATATGGTGGAACATTACTCTCTGGATATGGTGTTAGCTGTCGGGTATCGTGTTAAAGGAGTACGAGGCATCCAGTTCCGCCAATGGGCTACGAGAAACCTATCGGAGTATCTGGTAAAGGGTTTTGTTATTGATTCTGACCGTTTGAAGAATCCTGATGGCAGACCGGATTATTTTGATGAGCTGCTTTCCAAAATTAGGGATATCAGAGCGTCGGAAAAGCGCTTTTATCAGAAACTTAGAGAGTTATTTGCGCTTAGCAGCGACTATGATGCAAGCGATAAAGCGGTCCAGATGTTCTTTGCAGAGACACAAAACAAACTTTTGTACGCGGTAACAAATCATACTGCCGCAGAACTAATTATGGAACGGGCAGATGCTGGAAAATCTAATATGGGGCTTACTTCATGGAAAGGTAGTATTGTCCGCAAACAAGATATATTCATTGCCAAGAATTACCTTCAAGAGAGCGAACTGGATAAATTAAACCGACTTGTCACAATCTTTCTTGAATCGGCTGAACTACGTGTAAAAGAGCGTCGTGATCTCACAATGAGTTTTTGGCGCAATAACGTCGATGCAATGCTGACATTTCAAAACCAGACCATATTGCCTGACGCAGGGCGAATTTCCAATCAGGTGATGGAAAAACGCGTCAGAGATATTTATGAACAATATGACCAGAGGAGGCGTGAATATGAAGCTTTGGAGGCAGATAGGCAAGATATGCTTGAATTGCAGGAAATTGAGAATAGTATTATCAATAGAAAATAGGCTCTGCGCGAGGCATTATTTCGTGAATTATTTCAACCGCTTCTTTTTCGTTGAAATCCACCCGGTTAGCCTGCGTATTTGACGAAAAACTGATTAATATTCTTTTAGTCAATTTTCCATCATTTTTGTTACATATAATTGCAACCGCTTCCATTTGGAGGCGGTTTTTCAGTTAATAACCTTAATCGAATTTATATGGAAACAAAACCAACACTCAGCCAGCTTCTGGCAAAGCCGATTTGGCAGATGACGGGGGAAGAATTCCTCCAGCTGAACGAATTGGGCAGAGAGAATGCGGCCGCAGGCGAAGAACCGAAGGAAGTCATCGAATATGCCCACGGAATCACCGAACTGTCCCAGAAGATAGGGTGCTGCCAAAGCACCATCTACATGCTCAAGAAGGAAGGAGTACTTGACGATGCCATCGTTTCTCAGGTCGGTCGCAAGATCATCTTCAACGTAGGCAAGGCCAGAGCCCTGGCCGACGAGTATCAGAGGGCGCAGAGAGAACTCCGGCGTGAGAACCAGTAAGGGCGACCGATATGAAAGAAACTGAGCCATACACACCTCCACACAAATTCACTCAAGTTCGAGTCCGAAATCTCCCCAAAAAATGGGGTACAAAATGAGGTACGATTAGAGGGCGCAGCCCGTGGGCGGCATCAGCCGCCGTGGCGGAGCGTCAGCGAGACTTTCACAAGAAAGTCGAAGCAGCGAAGCCACCGGCCGAAGCAGGAGCGAAGGCCGTATGCCCCTGACAGGGGCTGTCAGCGCAGCTGACTGGGGTTGAGAAGGAGAAGCGCTTGCCCAGCAAGCGCGTATCTCCACAATAAAAGGCCCCCAGCATAGCTGGAAGGCCTTTTATTGTGGAGATGGGCGGACTCGAACCGCCGTCCAAACAACGTACAAAACAGCTTTCTACACGTTTATTCTTCCTTTGTTTGTCGGAATAGGGCTGCCGGAAGACGGGCCATCCTAAACTTATCCTCTACGTCTTAATGCGGATTCAGAGGCATTACCGCATGCATCCGGTTTGATTGATACCCCTATTTCCGCTCATAACCGGCATAAAGTACGGAGGGATACTCGTCGGGCCCGCAGCCTTGGCGGACCGGATTAAGCTAAACTACTTGGTAGATTAGGCAGCGAGTGCATAATTGTTGTTGCCAACTAATTTTTCGGAAACTGAGATTTACGTGAGGGCTTCCGACTCACGGCGTGCTTACTGTCCCGAATCGATGCTGTCAAAACCAAAACATCCCCAGAACCTTATACTATTCGGCAATGCTCCTGCCGGCAACACAGGCGCGGACAGGCCTTCTCCGAATCATTCTTTGTTTCATACCACGGCTTTCTCCTGCCTTGGTCGCAGTCTTGTCAACATATTCAACCGCTCCCATATATGTGCCCTTGAATGCACCGCCGTATGTTTCATCCTCATCCACAAAATCAAAAGTAAGTGCATAGAGGTCATCCTTTATCGTAACCGTCAGGGAGCCCTTTGAGGCAGCGTAATACGCAACTCCGTCCTTGCAATACCAGGTACCATAGGCAATATTGTCTTCACCTTCAGTATATCCTGCGAGCAATGCTCCCGGTTTGAACAATGAAGGGTCTCCGAGGGCAATAACCTCATTATAGATTCCCGTTTCAATAGCCTTGGCCCCCACTGGTGCGAGGAGCTCGATCATCGCATATTCATTGTCCTTATCGGCATTCGGGCCGTAAAGGTACAAAATCCAATCGGAAACTGGAAGAGTCTTGCCATCATTATCCTGCCAAATCTGGCCCCAATTCTGTATCTCCACGCGGGAGATATCCTTCATTTCCACTGTCTTTTCGACACCGGAATCACCGCCTCCGCTTTCTCTACCATCGGAAACAGGTATTTCCCCCTCATATTGCAAGAGATAACTACCTTTAGAAGAGCTATCAGGTGTCTGAGATGTCGCGAAGTAGACCTTCACCTGATACTTCTCACCTGATCGACCGAGGGTCATATTGCCGGATGTAATACGAACCGTCTTGCTATCGTTCTTGCTTTTCTGGAAATATGCGTAAGAAGGGTAGATATACCCATCCTGCTCATAGCCATCCAGAAAGTGTCCTGGTGTAAAATCATCAGAAGTGCAATTGTATGTACCTGTTGGTATATGCATATCTCCCGTATGCTTGCAGAGCAGGTCGAAGGCAATTTCCGTTCCCTCTGATTTGAATGAACCGTCCTCGTCGTATTCACCCCAATAGAAATAGACTACATACTCATCCACACCGTCGTAGTTCGTATCCCCATAATAGACAGCGTCTGCCTTTATCTGATAGAGTTTATCCCCAGGGAAGATGCTCTTGTTATCTCCAGTGCCAGGATCAGTGCCAGGATCGGTCGAGCCGCCTTCCTGATCGCCTCCGGTAGGATACCTGTGCCCGCCGCCAGAGCCGTTATTATTATCAATATCATCAAAGCCTCCACCCCAGATGCAGGAAACGGAACAAACCCCAGCCGCTGTCAGGGCCAGAATCGAAAATATAGTCGAAATAAGCTTTCTCATAATTCACAAGATATGATCATCCATCTCTCTTTATTCAACGCAAGATACATAAAATCCGTGCCATTTGCATAAGAATCCTAAAGTATTGACGAAGGATAATGAAAAAAGTTAAAAAAGATTTGGTTTTATCAGAAAAAGCAGTACCTTTGCAGTCCCAACAAAAGGAAATTTTTCGGGAGATTAGCTCAGTTGGTTCAGAGCGTCTGCCTTACAAGCAGAGGGTCGGGGGTTCGAATCCCTCATCTCCCACAAAAGCGGATAAAGCCGACTGAAAAATAGATTTCAGTCGGCTTCTTTTGTATCTCCCCTTTACTACTTTGGCGAATTTGCTGCACAATCATTATCTTTGTTGTTGGAAAAACCAAACAAATACACTAACAATGAAAAAAACCATTCTTCTGCTCGGCACTGCGCTTCTTACTCTCTGCGCAAGTGCTCAGCCAAAACTTTCAAAGGACAATATTGAGGAAGTCATCAAGGCAATGACACTCGAAGAGAAAGCCAAGCTCGTAACGGGCGGCGGTTGGGGCAGTATGACTGCCGGCAATGCAGCCGTTCCGACAGGTTCCGCTTCAGTCGTTCCTGGTGCTGCCGGAACAACTCAGGCGATTGAGCGTCTCGGGATTCCTGTCACCGTCCTTTCTGACGGTCCTGCCGGACTTCGTATCAATCCTACCCGTCCGGGAACCAGCGACACTTTCTATTGCACCGGCTTCCCTGTTGGAACAGTGCTTGCCTGCTCTTGGAACACCGAACTCGTAGAGGACGTGACCGAGGCTATGGGCAATGAGGTCCTTGAGTATGGTGCGGACGTGCTCCTTGCACCGGGTATGAACATCCACAGGAACCCTCTCTGCGGCCGAAACTTCGAGTACTTCTCAGAGGATCCTATCCTCTCCGGAAAGATTGCTGCCGCTTATGTAAACGGTATTCAGAGCAATGGTGTCGGCGTATCAGTCAAGCACTTCGCATTCAACAATCAAGAGATCAACCGTCAGGAAAACGACTCACGCATAAGCCAGAGGGCCGCTCGCGAGATCTATCTCAAGAACTTCGAGATTGCGATCAGAGAGTCTCAGCCTTGGACTGTTATGTCATCGTACAATAAGGTCAACGGTGAGTTCACCCAGCAGAGCCACGACCTCCTCACCAAGGTTCTCCGTGACGACTGGGGATTCGAGGGTATAGTAATGACCGACTGGGGCACCAAGCAGGGCACAGTCAAAGCCGTTATCGCTCAGAACGACCTTATGGAGCCAGGCGCTGATGTTGAGACCGAAAGGATTATCGAGGCAGTGAAGAACGGTACTCTCCCTGAGGCAGATCTCGACAGGAATGTGCGCAATATGCTCAACTACATTGTCAAGACCCCTCGTTTCAATGGATACAAGTACTCTGACAAGCCGGACCTCAAGGCTCACGCCGAGCTCGTACGCTCTTCAGCTGTCGAGGGTATGGTGCTTCTCAAGAACGATGCAGAGGCTCTTCCTCTCCAGAATGTGAAAAACATAGCGCTCTTCGGCCTCAACGCGTACAAGTCGATTGCCGGCGGTACCGGTTCAGGCAATGTGAACAAGCCATACATCCGCAATATTGACGAAGGGCTCAAGGCTGCAGGCCTCAACATTGACGAGAAGATTGCCAAGTATTATGCTGATTACCGCCAGTTCGCAAACAGCCGCGATGCGCTTTCTGCTAACCAGGGCGGTTGGGGCGTCCTCCTCGGAGAACCTGTACTAGCAGAGGTCGAGATGGCCAAGACCGCAGTCGAAGCTTCCGTTGCCCGCAATGACGCTGCCGTAGTTGTCATTGGCCGCAATGCCGGCGAGGGTGACGACCGTCGCATCGACAATGACTTCCTCCTCACCAAAGAGGAGCGTGACCTTCTTACCGATGTTTGCAACGCATACCAGAAAGTGGGCAAAAAGGTGGTTGTTGTCCTCAATATCGGCGGTGTAATCGAGACAGCTTCTTGGAAGAACCAGCCGGATGCTATCCTCCTCGCTTGGACTCCTGGTCAGGAGGTCGGCAACTCAGTGGCTGACATTCTCACAGGTAAGGCCAATCCTTCAGGAAAGCTTGCTATGACCTTCCCTCTCAATTACTTCGACATTCCTTCATCACAGAACTTCCCTTACGCAGGCCAGCAGCAGAATGCAGGCGGCTTCGACCTCGCTGCACTTATGGGTGGAAGAGCTGCATCAAGGCGTCTTGTCAAGGATATTGACTATACTGACTACAACGAGGGTATTTGGGTAGGTTACCGCTATTTCGACACCGCTGAGAAGGCGGTTTCTTATCCATTCGGATACGGTCTTTCATACACCACCTTCGCTTATAGCGCTCCTTCAGTGAAGGTAGCAAAGGACGGCAGCATCACTGCAAGCATCACTGTGAAGAATACCGGTAAGGCAGCAGGCAAGGAAGCCGTTCAGCTCTACATAGCAGCACCTCAGGGCGGCCTCGTTAAGCCAGCCAAGGAGCTCAAGGCCTTCGCAAAGACACGTGAGCTGAAGCCTGGTGAGAGCCAGACTCTTACAATGACCGTTGACGCTTACACTCTCGCTTCTTTCAACGAAAGCACATCCGCTTGGGAGACGGCAGCAGGTTCATACAAGGCAATGTTCGGAGCCAATGTAGAGGATATCCGCGCAAATGCTTCATTCCAGATTAAGAAAGCCCAGAGCTGGAAGGTGAGCAATGCTCTCGCACCAAAGACTGAACTCAACGAAATCGCTGTTAGGTAATACTCTTACCCAACAATACGGAAGAATTACATACGAGGAAGGCCGGAAATAGTACTGGCCTTCCTTTTTTTCCATTTTGGAAGACCTAAGTCTCCTTCCTTTTGAAAAATCGCAGCAATTTATTAGCTTTACGATTATTTTCCCAAAAATGTGTACTACAAATGACCGAAGCAAACCGTAACATCAGCTACCAGGAAGAAGCCATCAGGGTACTTATGGCCCATCTCAGCTCTTATACAGGAAGCGAGGTTATCATAAAAGACACCCTGAATGACCTTGGTTTGCACTATGATGCTGACAGTGCGGCCATTTACGAAAAGAGTACGGACGGAAATCTTTTACTTAGCACATACACATGGATGCATCCTGAAAGGGAAACAAGCATCCCGCCGAAAAAAACACTTCCCATTGAATTAATACGGATATGGGAAAATAAATACAGGAATGAAGGAGCCTTCGTTCTGGATAAAAGCGAGGAATGGAATAATGAGAATCCATACTTGCCCATTATCGCTCCCCTCTTCTTCAATGGCGGAATAGTTAGCCTTCTCTGCATTGAGAATCCACATATAAATTCTGAGCACCTCACGCTGGCGACTGTAGTTGGCAATGCTCTCTATGGAAGGATACTGCATATGCGTTCAATGGCGCAGGAAGCCAGGCTTAAACACGAGCTTATGGCAGAACGCGAATCTATTCTGCAGCTTTATACCTATTTAGAATCGATGACACGCGACATCGAGGATTTCTTTGTAGTAGATCTATTGCTCGAGAACTCCACCCCTATCAAAGTCAGGGGCATACTCCAGAAGAACGAGGAACGCCGTACTCATGATTACAAGCTAACATGGGATGCCTATATAAACAAACATGTCTTCCCGGAAGACAGGGATATGCTCAGACAAAAGACAAATCTTGAGTATGTAAAGCAGTCCCTGTGTACAAGTAATGAGCATACCATAAGATTCAGGATTATTAGCGAGGGCAATATCAAGAACCTCCAGGTCATATATGCACGTCTTATGGGTGACAATCCGAATCTGATAGGCTTCGGCTTCCGTTGCATAGACGACATTATCCGATCTGAACAGGAGCAGAAAGCGAAGCTGAACCAAGCCTATTCCATTGTTGAAAAGAGTCTTCAAGAGATTGCCCTTCTGAACAAGCAGCTGACAGAAAACCTTCAAATCATCTCCGACGCAGGATACGGAATCTGGAGAATCTATACGAATGAGGCCGGGAGTAAGGCTATGGTGGCAAGTGAGGCCTTTCAAAAGATTCTGGGAATTGAGGACTACAACTTAAGTCCCGAAGACCTTTATGTTTTTTTCCACGAGAGGTTGGCTGATGACCGCAACGACATCGAGCAGGTCGAATATAAGACGATGCATAGCGGAAAGATAGTATCAAACACCCACGCTTGGAGACATCCTACAAAAGGCATAATACATTTGATGACAGGAGGCTCCGTGCACAAGTTGTCTGACGGGAAAGCCATCATTTCAGGCTATTGCACAGATGTCACTGAGCAGATAAGGAGCAAAGAAAGGGCGTATCTAACCATCAATTCTCTCGCCCACTCATTCATATTCATCAACTATATCACGCTCGAAGAAGGCAGTTTCCTTTCGACTGAGTACGATTCACATATAAGTGATAATTTCCGTAACATTCTGAAGACCGGGAGACTTGATAATGCTATCAACTACTTCCTCCAGAACATAGTGGCTGAGGAGTTCCGACAGGTTATGTCTGACTTTACAGAAACATCCACCCTGAACCGCCGTATGGCCCACACTCATCTGATCATTAATCAGTACAAGGATAAACGTGGCATTTGGTACGAGTGGCAGTATCTGGTGGCGGATAGGTTCAGTGACGGCAGGATAAACCACCTCATATGGACAGTGCGCCAGATTGAGGACGAGAAGATGGCCGAATTCCGCAAGCAACAGATTATCAATGACAATATTGCCGCGAACAAGGCAAAGACCAGATTCCTGCAGAATATGAGCCACGAAATCCGTACCCCTCTCAATGCGATGTTCGGCTTCTCGCAGCTGCTTGGACTGCCTGACGGCACATGGAGCATTGAAGAAAAAGAGCAATTCAATACTTATATCCGGAACAGCTATAATATGATGGATATGCTTGTGGGAGACATTATGGACATAGCTGATTCTGAACACGGAAACTACCGCGTCAATATCGCCAAGGTCTCAGTCAACAGCATATGCCGTAACTCGCTGATGTCGGTTGAGTACCGCAAGACTGCCGCAGTTAATTTATACTTCACTACAGAAGTACCGGACGATTATTTGATAATGACGGACGGAAGAAGAGTTCAACAGGTACTGATAAATTACCTCACCAATGCCTGCAAGCACACAAGCAAGGGCGAGATCCATCTCCATTGCTCCCTCACGGAATATCCTGGTAAGATCTGCTTCTCCGTGGCTGATACCGGCACCGGCGTCCCGGCAGACAAGGCAGAACTCATCTTCAAGCGTTTTATCAAATTGAATCAGTTTGACCAGGGTTCGGGCTTGGGACTGAATATCTGCCAGCTGATAGCAGACAAGCTCGGAGGGCAGGTATTCCTGGACAAGAACTATAGCAATGGAGCGAGATTCGTTTTCTTGCTCGAACTCCATCCTAAACAAGAATCTCAGAATGAAAATCAGTGAAATATTGTCCAAACAGGACAAAGCCTTCCTTTCTTTGGAAATTGTACCGCCTCTCAAAGGCATTACCAAGGATGAACTCATCAGGAACATTGCGCCCCTGATGGAGTTCAATCCCCCATATATCAATGTCACAAACCATAGGGACGAATTTGAATTCAGGCCGCTGGAGGATGGATCCTACAGTCGTCATCTGGTGCGCAGAAGAGTGAGCGAGACTGCTGTTTGCAGCGTCATCCAGGATAATTTCAAGCTTGAAGTCGTGCCTCACGTCATCTGCGGAGGCTATACGGCCGACGAGATAAGGTCACAATTGGAGGACTTCCGCTTTATGGGCATTGGCAATATCATGGCTCTCAGGGGAGATTGCATCGCAGGAGAGAAGCGTTTTACAGCTATGCCGGGTGGATTCCGCTATGCATCAGAGCTTGTGGAGGCAATAAGGCGCGATGAACGGGAAAGGGAGCTTCAGGAGAGCTTCTGCATAGGAATAGGAGCCTATCCTGAGAAGCATTTCGAGGCCCCGAACATTGAGACGGACATCCTGAACCTCAAGAAAAAGGTAGATGCAGGAGCGGATTATATCATTACACAGATGTTCTTCGACAACAAGGACTTCTACAGTTTCCGTGACCGCTGCCTCGAGGCCGGCATCAAGGTTCCGATTATCCCCGGTCTGAAGCCGCTCTCCACTGCCAATCAGATAGGGCAATTGCCGGAAGCCTTCTCAATCAACATTCCTGTCGAGCTGACAGATGAGATGATGGCCCACGCCAACGACAAGCAGGCTTGCTATCAAATCGGCCAGGAATGGTGTACGGCGCAATGCAAGGACCTTCTATCCCACGGAGTCCCGGCCATCCACTTCTACACTATGGGCAAAGCCTCCAATGTTATTAAAGTCATTAGGGAATGCTTCTAGAAGAATGCAGCAGGAGGATATTGATCCTCGACGGAGCAATGGGTACTATGCTCCAGAATTACGGCCTCGAAGAAGATGATTTCAGGGGCGAAGCCTTCGCTGCCTGCAGCAAGGAACTCAAGGGCAACAATGAATGCCTGAACCTCACCCATCCGGAAATACTCCTCGATATACATAGGCAATATATCGCTGCCGGAGCCGATATCATCAGCACCAACAGCTTCAGTGCCAATAGAATATGTCAGGCAGCATACGGGCTCGAAGAGAGAGCCTGCGAAATGGCCTATGCCTCAGCTGCCATTGCCCGCCGCGCTGCCGACGAAGCACTTGCTGAGAAGGGTCGTAAGGTTTGGGTAGCCGGAGACATAGGTCCGACCGGCAAGTCACTGTCCCTTGCCTCGGACATATCCGACCCGGCATACAGGCAATATGACTTTGACGCGATGGCCAAGTCTTACAAGGAGCAGGTCAGCGCCCTGGTCAAGGGCGGTGCGGACTTACTCTTGATCGAGACCTGTTTCGATGCCCTCAACGTGAAGGCCTGCTTCTGGGCGATAGCCGAATTAGGACTGAAACTGCCTGTAATGGTCTCAGTATCAGTAGGAGACAGAAGCGGACGCACCCTGACAGGACAGACCATTGAAGCCTTTTACAGAAGCGTAGAACACGCCGGGCTTTTCAGTTTCGGTCTAAACTGTTCACTCGGAGCGGACGAGCTCGAACCTCTGGTGGAAGATGTGGCCCTGTTCAGCAAGAGCAGGGTAAGCTGTCATCCCAATGCAGGTCTTCCTGACGCGCTCGGAAACTACAACGACAGCCCTGAGCATATGGCGAAAGCCCTCGCCAGAATGGCGTCAGCGGGTTTGCTGAACATAGCTGGAGGCTGCTGCGGCACCACTCCAGAGCATATAAAAGCCATCGCAGCTGCTCTTGAAGGTATAGCGCCAAGAGTATTGCCAAAGGCGGACAATATATTGACGGTCAGCGGCTTGGAGGCTGTAAGGATAGATCCGGAAAACAATTTCACCAATATCGGAGAACGCACCAATGTCGCAGGCTCCCGAAAGTTCGCGAGGCTGATTGCCGCACACGAATATGAGACCGCGCTGCAAGTCGCTGCCGACCAGATTGCCGGCGGAGCCGATATCATCGACATCAATATGGACGATGCGATGCTGGACTCCCGAGAAGAAATGAAGCGCTTCCTCAGACACATTTCCAATGACCCGGCAGTGGCCCGCGCCGCGATAATGATTGACTCATCGCATTTTGAGACTATAGTCGAAGGCCTCAAGAATGCTCAGGGCAAGTGCATTGTGAACTCCATCTCACTCAAGGAGGGAGAGGAGGCAATGCTGGAAAAAGCGCGCACCATTCGCGCACTCGGAGCGGCTATGGTAGTGATGGCATTCGACGAGGAAGGTCAGGCGACAGACTATGAAAGGAAGATCTCCATCTGTGAAAGAGCGTACAGTTTGCTCACAGAAAAGGCTGGAGTGCCGCCGCAGGACATCATTTTCGATGTCAATGTGCTTTCAGTAGGCACTGGACTCGCGGAGCACCGACGTTACGGCATTGACTTCATTGAAGCGGTAAGGTGGATTAAAACCAATCTGAAAGGAGCGCTTACTTCCGGAGGAATCTCGAATCTTTCCTTCGCTTTCAGGGGCAATAATCCCGTCCGCGAGGCTATGCACTCCGCCTTCCTCTATCATGCAGGCGCAGCAGGACTCGATATGGGCATAGTCAATCCGGGTATGCTCCAGATTTACGACGAAATCGACAAGGATATGCTGGAAGCCGTCGAGGATGTGATACTCGACAGGAGGGAGGACGCCACCGAAAGGCTCATTGCCAAGGCCCAGGAAGCTCTCGCAATTGCCAAAAACGGAAATGAGGCAGTGCACGCTGACAATACTGTTGCGGCAGGAACAGCCGAAGAAAGAATCATTTCCGCCCTCGTCAGGGGACAGGCCGGCAATCTGAAGGATGACCTGATGGAGTGTTTAGGGCAATATGGGACTGCCGTCAATGTCATTGAGGGGCCGCTTATGGACGGTATGAAGAGGGTCGGAGAGTATTTCGGCGAAGGCAAGATGTTTCTGCCGCAGGTAGTAAAATCCGCCCGCATAATGCGAGATGCAGTGGACTTGCTCAGGCCTTATATGGGAGAGGACGAAGGAAGCAGGACAAAGGCCAGACCGAAAATCGTCATTGCGACGGTAAAGGGAGACGTGCACGACATAGGCAAGAACATTACGGCTATAGTGTTGAATTGCAATGGTTTCGAGGTGATTGACCTGGGCGTGATGGTGCCTAAGGAGAAGATTCTGGATACGGCTTTGGAATGCGGGGCTCAGATGATAGCTGTAAGCGGTCTTATTACCCCTTCGCTTTTCCAGATGGAGGAGCTCTGCCGCGAAATGAGCGCGAGGGGGCTGTCATTGCCGCTCTTCATAGGAGGCGCTACGACTTCCGCAGTGCATACTGCAGTGAAACTGGCGCCATTGTACGGACACGTTTTCTATGGGTCCGACGCATCGGCTTCGGCTGTGATGTGCAAGAGTTATATGGCTGACACTGAGGCTTTTGAGGCAGAAGAACACACTAAACAGGAGAAGCTCAGAAAGCTTTATCTTTCAGCCGAGGCTGAAAAAAAGAAGAAGCAGGAGGAACAGGGAAGCAGGATGCAGTTCAGCAGAGGCTATCCAGAAGAAAGCTATATACACGGCTGTCCTTTCAAGGACATACCCGTACGCGAACTTAGCATTGACGAGGTAATGGATTACTTCGATTGGCGTATGCTCTTCGCTGTCTGGGGTGTGAAGGAGGATGCGAAACTGCGCAAGGATGCTGAACATCTCATTGCCCGACTGAGAGCCGAAGGGAGTCTCAGTATCAGGTTGGCACTTCACTTCGAAGAAGCTTATACCGACGCGGAGGACAGGATGGTGCTCAACAGCGGCGCAATATTGCCAATGATGCGCCAGGAAAGCGGGGAGAGGCTCTCCATTGCCGATTACCTGCCTAAGGAGGAGTATGGCTTCAAAGCTGCGCTGGGATTGTTCGCAGTGGCCGTGCACGGTAAGGAAAGCGGAGGCTGTGACTGTCCGGCATGCAGCTCCGACTATGCCTCGATGCTCCTGCGTTCGGTTCGGGTGACTCTGGCCGAAGCCGCATCATCCTGGGTTGACGAAGTGCTTAAGGCTCAACTGCCTGAGGGTTCAAACGCCCGCATAGTCAAGCCTGCAGCGGGTTATTACAGCTGTCCAGACCATACGATGAAACGAGATATGCTGGCTTTGATTCCGGATTCGGAAAAGCTGGGCATCAGTTTCACCGAGAGCTTTGCAATGGTGCCGGATGCAAGCATTTGCGCTTTTGTTTTCGCCCACCCTTCAGCAGCTTATCCTGAAATCAGAAGGGTCAGCGAACGGACAGTAGAGGATTATGCGAGGAAGAGAGGCTTCGACAAGGAGCAGACCAGAACCTTCCTTAGCCATCTGCTCGTTTGATGCCCGTTGATTTCAGTCTATTGCGTTTTGATTTCTGCTTTGAAAAGCTTAACTTTGAACAATAACTGATAACCAATTGACATTCAAGATGAAAACTATTCGGAGAGCTATTCTTGCCGGGGTGGCGGCAATGCTTGCCCTGGCTTCCTGTACAAACGAAAAGAACCCTTATCCAGGTCTTAGCGACGCTGAAATTGACCGCAGGGTAAATGAGATTCTGGCCCAGCTCAGCATAGAGGAAAAGACCTCGCTTATGATGAACAATTCCGCGGCCATCGAAAAATTCGGAATCAAACAGTACAACTGGTGGAATGAGGCGCTTCACGGAGTGGGCAGGAACGGATCGGCCACCGTATTCCCTCAACCTGTGGGAATGGCTGCTGCCTTTGATGAAGAGCTGCTGTATGATGTTTTCACTGCTGTCAGCGACGAGGCCAGGGTGAAGAATGCCATTGCCAAAAGAGAAGGTGAGATCGATATTTACGAGGGTCTTACTTTCTGGACACCTAACATCAATATTTTCAGGGATCCGAGATGGGGACGCGGTATGGAGACCTATGGCGAGGACCCTTACTTGACCGGAAGGCTTGGAATGGCAGTTGTAAGAGGACTTCAAGGACCTGATGACTCCCCTATCCGCAAGCTCCACGCCTGCGCAAAGCACTTTGCCGTTCATTCGGGTCCGGAATCGACACGCCACTCATATGATGCAGTAGTATCCGAAAGAGACCTTCGCGAGACCTATCTCCCTGCATTCAAGGACCTTGTGACCAAGGCGAACGTGGAAGAGGTTATGACAGCATATAACCGTTTCAGAGGCGAGCCTTGCGGCTCCAGCGACTATCTTATGACCGACATATTGAGGGATGAATGGGGCTTCGAAGGCCTTGTAACCTCAGACTGTTATGCACTCAGCGATTTCTATGTCCCTGGACGCCACGGAGTAGCTGAAAATGCAGTGGAAGCGACAGCTATGGCAGTTAAAGCCGGTATCAATACCGAATGCGGTTCGGTTTACAGGAACATCCCGGCCGCTGTTGAACAGGGACTCATCACAGTGGAGGACGTAGACAAGAATCTCAGAAGGCTTCTGACCGCACGCTTCAGATTGGGCGAGATGGATGATATCAATCCTTGGAGCCATCTCCAGGACGACATAGTAGAAGGTCCTGAACATAAGGCACTTTCAAGGAAAATCGCTACAGAGAGCCTCGTACTCCTTCAGAACAGAGGCAATGTGCTTCCGCTCAAGGAGGGACAGAAAATAGCCGTAGTAGGCCCTAACGCGAACGATGCAGAAATGATGTGGGGCAATTACAACCCTATCCCTAAGTCCTCAATCACTCTTCTTGAAGCCTTGAAGTCAATGGTAGCGGAAGAGAATCTGAAGTACGTGAAGGGCTGCGGTGTAATGGATATTCAATACCAGCCGGCACCAGGTTTCGCTGCCCGCTTCCTTGAAATGAGTGAAGAGGAAATCAAGAAGGCTGCGGAAAGATTCGCTATCAACGTTTCAGATATGCTTCAGTATGCTCAGAGAGACCTTGCCCTGCGTGAGACCTTTGCTCCGGCTCTTGATGTGGAGAGTGTGCTTGCAGAGCTTGAGGGCTACGAGACAGTGATTTTCGCCGGAGGTATCTCTCCACGTCTCGAAGGTGAGGAGATGTCAGTACATCTTCCTGGATTCTCAGGCGGAGACAGGACAGATATCGAACTGCCTGAAGTACAGAGGATACTCCTTAAAGCCCTCCACGATGCAGGCAAGAAGGTGATTTTGGTCAACTTCTCCGGAAGCGCGATAGGACTGGTTCCTGAAACAGAGAGTTGTGATGCCATACTCCAGGCCTGGTATCCTGGACAGGAGGGCGGTACAGCCATAACTGATGTACTCTTCGGCCGTACAAGTCCTTCAGGCAAGCTGCCTGTTACCTTCTATAAGTCTGTGGACCAGCTCCCGGATTTCGAGAACTATGATATGGCAGGACACACCTACAGATTTATGACCGAGGAGCCGCTCTTCTCATTCGGTTACGGACTCAGCTACAGCAGCTTTGAATATGGACAGCCTAAAGTCAAGAAGGGCAAAATCAGCATTTCAGTTAAGAATACAGGTTCCATGGATGCGGACGAGGTGGTTCAGCTTTACGTCAGCAAGCCGGATGACCCTCTCTCCCCTGTCAGAACTCTCAGAGCTTTCCAAAGAGTAAGCATACCTGCGGGAAAGACCGTGAAACTTAGCTTTGACCTTGACGGCGAGACCTTTACCTGGTGGAATGAGAGCGCCCAGGATATGACTCCTCTCAAAGGCGAGTACAAACTTGAAATTGGCTCAAGCTCAAGGGCTTCCGACCTCCAGGCAGTCAGCTACAGATACTAGTATTCCTCGACGCGGTGTTCCAGGACATACCACAGATAGGCCTTGACATCCTCATAGCCCAACATTTTGAACAGCTTTTTGTATTCATTAACCTGTTTTATGTAGGATTTGTGGCTGTCTCCGAACTTATAGTCGATGATGCTGACCTTTCCGTTTTCGATGATTACCCGGTCAGGGCGTCTTTCCTTACCGCCTGCGCTCAGGATATCCCTCTCCGAGAGGACCTGCGCTGTATCATTGCCAAACCAGCCCCTGTCCTCAACGTTCCTGAGTGCTTCCAAAAGCTCCTCCCGGGTAGCATCAGCGGAGGCCGCATCCAGGTCTCCTGACATAACAGCCTGGCTGATAGCATCATAGATATCATCTATAGCATTGATGTGTTGCATTATACCGTGCAGCACGATTCCGCGTTTCCTGCGGGATACGGAATCGTCACCCAAGAAATATTCCGCCGCATCATCACTGATACGGACCTGCCCCTTGACTCCTGAAATTCCACTTTCAGGGAAATATTCTATATGCATATCTTCCGAGAGCTTTTTCTGTGTTGGAGCCTGCCTGACTACCGGAGTACCATATATATACCGCGAGTATTTCTCTCCCACTTCATCCTGAAGTTCTATCGGGGCTTTGGTTTCAGAGAATTCCAATTCAGTTGTTTGCAAGAATCTTTTAAGATCCTGTGACAGTGGCGAGTATCCCGAAGCCTCAGGAGAAATGATACAAAGTTCCTGCTTCGGACGCGTCATTGCCACATACCAAGTGTTCAGGTTGTCCACTTGTGCCATTTTCTTCTCCTTCTCGTAGTCTTCACGGAAGAGCGAATCCTCCGTTAGAGTTACGTGATATAGTGCAGGGGTGCAGCTTTCAAGAGGTGTCCCGCTTATATCAGGGGCAGCCCAAAGCTCTGTCGCATTTCCATTCCTGCTGTTTTGTGGTATTGGGAGCAGCACAAAAGGATAGTCCAGACCCTTGCTCTTGTGAATAGTAATTATGGTCACAGCGTCTGTACCTTTTGGACAGGAAATCGTCTTCTTCAAGCCAGTCTCCTTCCACATTTTCAGGAAGGAATGCAAGGAATTACCCTTTGACGAGCTGAACTCCCTGACCAGGTCCATAAATGCCAGAACGAAAAGCGCCTCCCTGTTCACCTCTTCGACCGGAAGCTGGCGGAACAGGCTGTCAGCCATTTCAAAGAGCGAACGGGACGACTCAAGTGATTCAGGTTCAAAGCGGCCGTCCGCCTCATAAGTGCCTATTCTGTCTTCTGGGCAATCCAGTATCGTCAACCCGGCAATGACCTTGCGCACACAGGAAGAGCAGCCTATCCTCAATGAATCGTCAGTCACCACCGGAATACCCTTGCGGGAAAGGAAATCCGCAACCATACCACCCTCCTTGTTCGTCCTCACAATGACTGCCATATCCATATACATGAAGCCTCTTTCAAGGGCAGAGCCTATAGAGCTGAGTATATGCTCCATATAGACTTCCTTACTGCAGAAAGCAATGTCAACACAGCCCTCCACCTTTTCCGCCGGAGAAATCTGCTGTATAACATCGGAATAAAGCTGGGACTCGCCCTTGCTTTCTGCCAAGAAGGAATGGAATTTATTATTGAAACGGACAATATTGCCGGCGCTGCGCCAGTTTGTCAGTAAAGGATTGACAACCACACGCTGCATATCCCTCTCCACCTGCTCGCCCAGAATGCGCCAATCAGCATTCCTCCAACGATATATGCTCTGTTTCACATCACCCACAATCAGATTGTACCAGCCTTCTGCTATGCTGTTCATCAGCAGGGGTTTGAAGCATTCCCACTGAATTACAGATGTGTCCTGGAACTCATCCAGAAGGAAGTGTTTGTATCTGGTTCCAGTCTTCTCGTATATGAAAGGGGCATCCGTCCCTCCTATTATGTCTTTCAGGATACTGTTTGTGTCGTCAAGTCCCAGTACGTTCATCTCTGCAAGTAGCCCGTCGTATTCTCTTCTCAGGGCTTCGGCAGTCCTGAAAACATAAATCTGCTGGGAAAGCATCCCCGCAGTCCTGCGTATGTAATAGTTCCTTCCAGAGAAAGAATCGAGTGCCTGAAAAATAGATGTAAGCCTTTCTGCTTCAGCCTCTGACAGTTTTATCTTTGAGCTTGCGGGTATCAATTTGGAGAAATCTTCGCAAGCATTGGTCCAGTAGCCCTTGGCTGAAAAGTCAATGGGACCGCCTTCAAATGCCAGATACTTTGCCAGACGAGACCTGAGATTATTCAAATCCCTGCCCTTGACATCACAGGCGGGACTGTTCTTCAATGCCTCATCAGCCTTTTTTGCACAATCCACGAAAGCCTTATCATACTCCCTTATTATCTTTCGGCATATTGCCGTCAGTTTCTTAAGATTGTCCTCCGAGAAAGCCAATTCCTCATTTACACCAAGCTCTTCTGCCTTCATTTTATACTCAGGAGAAAGAAAGCCTTTGGCAAAGTCCTTCAGGGAGCTGTCCAGATTAAACTTCTCTCCATTCTCAATTCTCTCAAGAGTGGTATCGGAAAGCCATCTGAGCAATGAATCATCCTCAACAGACAATGAATCCAGGAGCCTGTCAGCGGCCTCTTCAATGAGACTTTCCCTGTCCAGTTCCACCCTGTAATCCGAACTCTGTCCTATCTCGCAAGCGAAGGATTTAAGGGTTTTCTGAAAGAATTTGTCAATGGTGCTGACAGAGAATGCGCCATAATCGTTAAGGAGGTCATTCAGAGCCCTGCGCGCAGCCTTGCTAAGTTCCCTATCATTGGCAAAACCGCATTTTTCCTTCAGATATGAGCTGAAACCGCAGTCCGAAGGCCTGTCCACTAAGGTATGGAGGTCGCTGATAATCTTGGACTTCATACTTTCTGTAGCCTTGTTAGTAAAGGTTACAGCCAGGATATGACGATGGTAATGCCTCTCATTCTGTCCTCCTTTGAGCAAGGTACAAATATACTCCCTGGAAAGAGAATAAGTCTTCCCAGAACCTGCCGAGGCCTTCTTCAGCTCTATTCCACCGTTGACCCTCAAGCTGTCTATCAACTCGTCTGAATTGGATAATTGCGCCATATATTTATATAAAAAAATATTTATATTACTTTGTTGCCCGCCCGCATATTACAGCATAATCGCAGTATTGGCAAACCGTTTTCGGGTCGAGTTTGGTCATTGTGAAAGGAACTGACGGATTCTCTATTTCATCCAGAAGACTCTCCAGCTTAAGGTCTATGGCAGCAGAGTTTTCCGCATCCATTGGAAACACTTCTACTTCACGTGTAAAAAGATCCGATATGGAATACATTGAATTAAATATCCTGCAAGCCTTGAACTCAGGCCTGCTTTCCACCATCCTGTCATAAATGTGAAACTGGAGAGCTGCCTTGTATTTCCTTATATCGGATACGAATATCCTTTTAACGCTTTCTTCCGGTCCAAGTTCCGGGTTCAGAGTATCCTGCCTGTCATTTCCTGTCTTATAGTCAACTACTCTTACCATACCGTCCTCAAAGCGGTCAATTCTGTCAATATAGCCCTTGAATCTGCGACCGGCGATTTGTGCATAATACTTTTGCTCAAGTCCGAGTATTTCGATACGTCCGTGCTTTCTGAGAAGATCGAGATCAGCCTTAAGCACGCCACAGACGTATTTCAATGCTATATCAGCGAAAACAAGATTTCGTCCTTCAAGTTTCGGACTCTGGAGAGTATGACAAATCAAAGCATTGATTTTCAAACGTATATCATCCTCTCTGGAAAGCCATCCTTTCAAAAAGTCCTCTGTTACGAGCCCAACGGTGAGTTTGGAAATAGGATTCCCTACTTCAGTTTTGTCAAAAAAGTAATCCGCTTTCATCGCCTCTTCACAGCAATATATAGCCTGAAGAGTATCGTGACAAATGGTTCCAAGCATACCTGAATCAAGGTCCTCCTTCACATCATCCTGAGCATAAAGTTCCTGGATAGCGTGGAAATAGAAAGCCAGTGGACACTTTGAATAAAGATAGATGGACGATGCTGAATACGTATAATTCTTGAGGGTCTCCACATCCTCAGGGCTCATATGTATCTCCCTAAGGGCTTCGCTTGTCCCCAGGGTGAAGGAAGCGGACTCTTTGACCAGCAAGCACTTATCCGGATATAGATAGCGTAACTGCTTGATATATCTGCTCTCCTCCCCACTCGAAAGCCCTTCAGTTCGTGAATCATATACCATCCATACATCCTCCGAACGGGCAATCATACGATAGAAATAATAAGCCCATACAGTATCCTGAAGTTCATAGGTCGGCAATCCGAATGCGTGTCTCAATTCCGGAGGTATCACCGAGTTTCCTTTATTGTGTCCTGGAAATACGCCCTCGTTCGCGCTCAGAATCACCAGATGCTTGAAATCCAAGGCTCTCGTTTCCAAAGGCCCCATCACCTGAAGCCCCTCAAGAGGTTCGCCGGAGAAAGGCACCGACAATCTGGATACAAGCTGCTCCAGCAGCCTGATAAAGCTCCTTGGCAATACGGGAAGACTTATACCCGCGAGACGTCTGATGCACTGGAGATACCTGTACGCGCACTCGAGCTGAAGAGCATCCTTCTCCCTGTCAAGCTTTCCGGCAATAGTCTCTACTACTTCAACAAGATATTCTGCAAAAGAACGGATCTGATCTGCTGAAGGCAATGAAATATCAGTAAGAACAGGCCTGAAGAGGACTCTAAGGCTCTCCCCCTTCGCAAGATCGGTAATAGGGATGTAGGCCTTCGCTTGGGCCATAACAGCGGCCACAATACATTTCTCATCTTCGCTCAGTATTCCCTTGAAGATGCCGTTGGAGAAGATATCGGAGACCTGTGCGTGATAAAAGTATTTTCCGTCGCGCAAGTGTTGCTGGAGCGCTATTATGCTACGCATCAGCGTGTTCCACTCGCTTGAGGCCAGTGGATAACCCATAGTGACATTGACCTTTCCAACATCGGGAAGGCTCGATAGCACTGGGATGAGCATACTCTCGTCCGGCAGGACCGCAGCGAAGTCGAGTCCTCTTTCCTTAACATCTGTGCGCTCGATGATGTCGTGCAGAACCTTGGCCTGGGCCGTGGCTGACGGGACGGCTACGATATGCACAGTCGGTTTCGGAAGCCCCTCAGGGTCGAGGCTGAAGGCATTCGGAAAAAGTGCGATATTGCCCTTCATAAAATGGGAGGCGTGATTCAGGCTGTCTGTGAGCATTTCTCCGGAAAAGTCCCAGCAAAACTCGGCAAGTCCCTCATTCTGAAGAGCTTTGAGTACTGCCGTCTCGCATTGGTTAAGTGTATTAAGTCCAATGAATACGCACTTTTCTATCGAAGGCTCCATACGGTGCAAAGCATCTTTTGCACTTCCCTGCTCAAGGTAATCCGCCAGCTCACGATAGACCATACCCTCATAGGCAAGACCTTCTTTTGTCAAGGAAGTCCGGAAGTCAAGGTACAGGTCATACATACACTCCCAAACCTTTATGAAGCGTTCCTTCACATCCAGTTTGCCCTCTCCGCCCTTATTCCAATTTTCAGGAAGGAAGCAATTGGAAAGACGCAATATCGCCGCCCTTTGTTCATCTGAAAGTTCAAGTTCGCTAAGGCTGCTATCCATGTTCTTGAGATCCAGGATATTGGCAAACAAGGCCTTGGCCTCTATCCTGTACTTATCCACGTCATCAAAATCCGACAGAAGCGAATCCCCCCAATAAAGAAAATCGTCCAAGGATTCGCCACCGGGGACAATACGCCTGTAGGACTCGTAGAGTTTGAGGAGAAGAGTGATGCGGTCTGCACTGCGACGTCCCGTCATTGCCGAAAAGAAATCGCTGACGCCCATCATCTCCGGGGCAATGACAGGGCCTCCACCAATCTCCTTCAGCACGTCGGAGACATACTTCTTGAAGAAGGCAATGGAACGCTTGTTTGGGAATATGAACAGATAAGTGTGTAAGCCTCTTTCCAGATAGTGTTCGGCTACCTGGCGAAGAAAAGGTTTTGTCTTCATTCTATCCTCTAATTAGCTTGTATTTTGGCAATCAATGCAGATATCCTGTCTTTTGCCTCGTAATAGCCTTCTGCATAGGACTGCTTGTAGTATTCGAGAGCTTTGCGGTAGAGGTTCTGACGCATTTCCTCCACCTTTTCCTTGTTTTTCTTCCAACTTACCTCAGGAACCTGGTCACCCATAGTCTCCAATTCTTTGCCTGCTTCATAAAGAAGCTTCGCCTGATGAGCTACAGTTTTTTCAAGCTCAAGCATCTGCTTCTTGATGGTCATATCCTGCATCGCAATAGTATCCTTCTGTGAAGTAATGGTCCGGTTCTTCGTTTCGATCTCAACTTTCAGGATATCAATCTGCTGCCTTTGTTCCTCCAGGACACTGTTGAGTCCATCTATCATAGTCTGGAACTCCTTGTTCTTTACTCCAATAGCATCGGCGGCCTTTTCGAGGGCAGTAATTCTACCCTTGATATTGGATATACTCTTTGAAATCTGTTCCGCCTGAGTGAGCCTGGCAGCACCCATCTCCACATTCAAGCGAAGATCCGAAGTCTTGCTCGTTATGCTGGCCAACTCGTTGAGAATGGAGCTAAGCTCCTCATTCTGTGCAATATACTTACTCCTGAGCTCAGAATCCGATTTGCGCAGTTCTGCAAGTTCCTTCTTAAGGTCCTCGACTTCGGGGCTGTCGGTAATATTGGGATTGTAGCATCCGGCCAGCATTATTGCAGCCAATGCCAGAGTCGCTATCTTGTTAGTGTGCATACCATATCCTCCTTTTCAAATCTGATAATGATTTTTCCAATATTGCTCTTGAAACTCATAATGCCTCTTCCCAGGTAATCGCTGTACAGGCTTCCGTCCTCATTTATTGTGAGCATCATTTTGCGTGGCTCGTACTCGTCATACAGAGTCATCACCGGGTTTCCAAGACTGTCTTCCCTGATGGAAGCAGTGTACTGGGTCTCGACACCGGCCTCCAAGATCTGCACCGAATAGTCGCCCAGGATATTCATAGGAGTGGCGTCAATCTCCTCTACTCTCAGTGCGTTCTGAATATGCTCCTCCATCGCCTTCTCGTAACGGTTGTGGTTCAAGAAGATTGCAACCGAAGCGGCAACTACCAGCAGCATCAGAGAGATGAACAAAAACTTGTATGTATTGCTCGTACTATTGTCTTTCATAACCGTACCATATGTTTTATTTTTCAAAGTTAAGAAAAATATCCTAAAGGAGCTTGATACAACAGACAAAGCTGCTCTTTCCTAACTTATCTTTTCACCAAGTATGGAAATCCGAGCCGGACGCGTTTGCATGGCTTGTGGTTCATCGCATACAAGACTTCAATAAATCCTTGGAGTTCACCTGCAAAATATATACATTTGTTGAGTTTGGTCCTCATAATTTTTCAGAACTTAACCAAATACCCGATATGAAAAAGTCTTTCCAAAGCCTCGCATTGTTGCTCGTGTCAATGAGCGCGCTTGCTCAGAGCAATGCCATTGAAATCAATTCTTTCAGACACGCAGGCCCATACGCCTTTACTATGCCTCATCTGATTGACAGTGTCAATATCAAGGGTGACGCATTCAACAAGAACTCCATTCTGGATTCGTCAATGCCTTTCGACGCTTTGGATAATGCCGTTACGGTCAATGCCATCCCGGCAGCAGGAAAGGAAGCCCTCCACCTTCTGGGCTTCAATGTGGAGAACCGCATCTTTACCAAGGCCGAGGTCAACATCAAGGGTCTGAAGGACTACAAGCTCTACTTCGACGGCAAGAAGGTTCAGGCCAATGACAAGTTGAAACTCGAGCCGGGTACCCACGAGTTCGTAATCAAATGCATCAGCGGTCCTGAGGGCAATGACTCATTGAAAGTCAGTGTCATACCTGAGAAGGAAGGACGTCTGAGCCTGCGCGAGGACGGCAAGCGCATCTTCTCCCTTGACTACAACACCGACGGCATCAGCTGCGGAGGAATCAGCATCTCCGCCTCCGGCAAGTATATCAAGCTGGGACACAGGAATATAGACAATAACGGCCGCAATGAATACTGGTATGAAATAATCCAGGCCAGCGACGGCAGGATACTCGCCCGCACAAGAGAAAATGTCAGCTGGATGCCTGCCAGCGACAGATATTACTACACCAGGATTGAGGGCAATGTACGAAAGCTCTACAGCTGTGATCCTGCAAGCGGAGAGGAGTCATTGCTCTGCTCAGGACTTCCGGAAGGGAGTTTCACCATTGCCCCTACCGAAGACTTCCTGATTTACTCACTGGTGCAGAAAGGTCCGAGCGAAGGTGATGTGCATCAGATACTTACACCAAATGACAGACAGCCAGGCTGGAGAGACCGCACTTATCTCGCAAAGTACGACCTTGCCACAGGTGTTTTGCAGCAATTGACCTATGGCTGGCACGACACCTGGCTCGCGGACATTTCCCGCGACGGCCGCAAATTGCTCTTTATGACCAGCAGGGAGAGACTTAGCCAGCGTCCTACACAGCTCAGCTCAGTGCTCGAGATGGATCTCGAGAGCCTTGAGGTTAAGACCATTGTCAAGGACGATGGCTTCATAAATGCGGCGCAATACTCCCCTGACGCGACCCAATTGCTTATTACCGGTACTGCCGAGGCATTCAATGGTGTCGGCAAGGACGTGAAACCGGGACAGATTCCTAACGGATACGACATCCAGCTCTTCGTGCTGAACATAAAGGACGGCAAGGTCAATCCTATCACGAAAAAGTTCAATCCTTCCATTTCCACAGCAGTGTGGAGCAGCGCAGACGGCAAGATTTACGCAAGTACAGAGGATAAGGATGTGCAGAACCTCTATCGAATCGACCCAAAGAACGGCAAGGCTGTATGGATGAAGAATTCCGAGGAGTATCTTTATGCTTTCGACCTTGCAGACAAGGCTCCTGTGCTTGTATATTACGGGCAGAGCCTGGTCAATGGCGACAGAGCCTACTGTATGGACCTCAAGAGTGGTAAGGAGACCCTTCTTTATGATTTTGATGCAGAAAGGTTTGGTGACGTGAAGATGGGAGAAGGCCTGGCATATGAGTTCAAGAGCAGCCGCGGAGACCTCATCAACGGATTCTATGTGCTTCCTCCTGACTTCGATCCATCAAAGAAGTACCCTCTCATTGTCCACTATTACGGAGGCTGCTCCCCTACTGCGAGATATTGCTACGGATCATATTCTCCACAGGTTTACGCGGCAATGGGTTACATCTTCTATGTAATCAACCCAAGCGGAGCAGCTGGCTTCGGTCAGGAATTTGCGGCAAGACACGTCAACACCGCAGGCGATGTTATTTCCGACGATATCATTGAAGGAACCCTGAAGTTCTGCGAAGACCACCCTTATGTTGACAAGGAGCACATAGGTTGTTTCAGCGCCTCATACGGTGGCTTTATGACTCAATTATTGCTCTCTAAGACAGACATTTACGCTACTGGTATTTCACATGCCGGCATCAGCGATCACACAAGCTACTGGGGTGAAGGTTATTGGGGATATTCATACAGCGAAGTCAGTATGGCTGACAATTACCCTTGGACCAATAAGAACCTCTTCGTTGACCACAGCACCCTTTTCAATGCCGACAAGATTCATACTCCTCTGCTCTTCCTCCACGGTTCAGCAGATACGAATGTTCCAATCGGGGAGAGCATTCAGATGTTCACTGCCCTGAAGATTCTTGGCAATGACACTGCCTTCGTCGTTGTGGACGGCGAGAATCACGGTATTTCCGACTATGCAAAGCGCAGACAATGGCTTCGCACCATCTTCGCCTGGTTCTCGAAATACCTTCAGGAGGATGACAGCTGGTGGAATGAGCTTTACCCTCAGAAGAATCTGTAATCATAAATGGCAGATTATCTAGACATATTGCGGGAATGGGAGAGGAATGTAGCCAATCCTATTATATACGAGCATTTGGACTCTTTGTTTCCGGCTTATTGCTTCAGACGCATACAAGCCGGAAGCAAGGATGACCATTGGGCCAGTCCTTTCAAAATAGACTTAAGCCTACCTAAAAAGCCTAATAAAGAGAAGACTGTTGTTTATGCCAACGATTTATTCTTCCGCGAACAGGGAGAATGGGACAACAAGATAGCAATAATCGATAAGTTGAAAGAAGACAATGGTCTGAATACGATTTATGAGGCTTATGTATTCGCCGCTGAGCGTTTGGGTATTTCAGTACCTAAGAACGGTTCAGGAAATCTATATGATACAAAAAGCACAAGTCAAAGATTACTTGAGAAGCTGGAAGCTTATTTCAAGTGGAATTTGCACAACAACACAGGTACTGTAGCCAAAGATGTCAGGAAGTACCTGAACATCACTCGTGGTTTTAGCGAGGAAGATATTGAAACTCTGGGCTTTGGACTTGTACCAGCCTGGGATAAAGTTGAGGCATACATTACAAATCCGAGACAAGGATTCAGCCTTGAGGATCTCAAATTTGCGTGCGAAGTCAGATCTGTTGACGGATACACAAGTGTAGGAAAGGAATATATACTCTCTATCCCCTTCCGTAGCGGTGGGAAAATCAAAGGATTTCTGTTCAGATCTATTAATCCTGACACACAGCCTAAATATATTGTCAACAAAAACTTAGACAGGAAGACTTCATTCTTCAATATAAGTACAGGGTACGAAGCGAAGACACTAATAGTAATGGAAGGTGAACTGGATGCCTTGACAGCGACAAGCAAAGGCATTTCAGGTGCTGTTGCCATTGGAGGAGCATATTTGAGTGGTGAGAGACGTGCGCAGATTTGTGATGCTTTCAACAGGAACGTACAAAAGATTACTCTATGTTTAGACTTGGATAAGGATAAAGACGGAAATCCTGACTATGCCAAACGCTTCAATGCCAATAGACGAAGCATAATAAGCATTCTCGACATAAAACCAGACTTTAAGAAACTCTATGTCGCAGAGTTCCCAAAGCCATGCGATCCGGACGAGTTTATACGAGAAATGGGCAGCGAGTCTTTTCTTAGGATATTGAGTTCAGCTAAACCTTGGTGGCAATATCTCTCAGACAACATAACAAAATTCTGAGTGTACTCCCCTATTTCCATTATTGGCAATTCTTTAGCGTCATTCTATTAGTTATAGTTTTCTATAAATGAATATAATTATATTAGTATAGATATATATTATTATTTGTTGATATAAATGTATTTATAGTAATCTATTTAATTATAATTATACTTCTATAGAAATAGTATCGTAGTTGTTGAATGAGGATAGAATAAAGAGAAGGGGAGATCAGAACTTTATAGGTAATAGAATAGAGCTTAAAGAAAAATATAAGCAAATAAGTATATATGTTTATATTTATATAAATATATGTTTTAATATCTTTAGCTATATTGATAAATATTTATATATTGATATATAATGATATAATTATGTTGTTATATAGAAATATTTAATAATATATATAGTGAAATACTTTTATAGTAATATTCTTTTATATTGTTTTACTTTTATAATGTTATATTGTTATAATGATATAATGATATATTATTTTGATAAATATACATTTCTATATTTATACATTTCTATTTAGATAAATCTATTAATTCACTATATTTGAATGTTTTACGACAAGCTTTTCTATAGTTATATACACCTATAATTATACTTTTCTATAATTCTATATAGATATAATAGAATTAGAATCAATATACAGTCAGTATGTAAATTTGTATTATTATAAATATACTTTTATAGTAATATAATTATTCATTTGTGTATAAATAAATATATATATTTAAGGTATATGTTCATATTTTAAAATTGATTATATGTTTAAATATATATAATAGATTAATATATGTATATAAATTTATAGATATATTTAACTGGAAAAAGAAAAAGTGATTTCAGATAAGTTCTGAAATCACTAATCACTTTTGAAAATTTACAGTAAAGAAGAGGGTAGGGGAGTGATGTTAATTATCAAGGACTCCATACTTCTTCAGGAGGTCGTCAATAGCTTCACTATAGAGTTCACCAAAAGAACGTTCTTGTTGATACTTTAAAAGACCAAGTTTCTTCTTCCTGTCTTTGGCAATATGGAAGCTTACGAGTTCTCTGTCAGCATTCTTACTTACTTTTCCGTTCTGTATCTCAACAGTAGAGTTTTGAACCTGAAGAGATTCTTGCGTAGATTGAATCGGTTCTACGAGAGTTGCAGAAGGAGTTACTACTTCTACTTCTGTGTTTTTGTTGTCAGACTGTGAAGACTGAATAACGCTACTAAGCTCAGATGGACGTCCCAGTGTAGCTGCACGGAACTTTTCGAACTGATCAACTTTCTTTGCCATATTATTATAATGTTACTCCAGATAATTCAAAATAAACAATAAGATATTAAGTGATTAGGAATACTATTCAATGTCATCCATAACACGAAGAGCAAGAGTCTGGGCTACACGGAGATATTCCTGTGTTGCCTTTCCGTCTGGATCGTAATCATAAATATTCTGGCCGAATGAAGCAGCCTGGGCAATCTTCGTCGCTTTATGAATTACAGGTTCTATTACAACTTCCCGAAGATCTTCCCTAATCTTGTTATAATACATTTCTGAAAGCTTGTTTTTCTCGTACTTTGTGATTATTACGCCTGACAATTTCAAGTTTTTGTTTAAACGATCACTTGATTTAACATCAGCGTAAAGATTTGCAACCATAACAAGACCTGAATAACTGAGTCCATCTGCTGTTGTAACCATAATTAGATGGTCAGAAGCGATCATTGCATTATAAGTAATAAGGCCAAGTGCAGGGGGACAGTCAATGATAATGAAATCATATTTAGGTTTAAGAGGTTTAAGCAGGTCAACCAGAAGGTACTCTCTACCAGTAAAAGTAGCAGTATCTCTGTCGAAGTTGGAAAGAGACAATTCTGAAGGAATGAGATCAATGTTCTCTGATACATTCTCGACTTTTAGATCTTTACTATTCAGAAACGCATCTCTTATGGTAGATTCATGTTGGTCAGGTGCAAGTGGTGATATCATAGAAGTAAGATTTGCCTGAGAGTCCAAGTCAACAAAAAGAATCTTTTTACCCATTTTTGCCCAGGCCTGACCTATAGCAGCGGAGGTTGTTGATTTACCTACACCACCTTTATTATTTGCAAAGCATATAGTTTGTCCCATAATCTAATACTAATTGATATACAAATTTACAATTATATATAAAACTATCAAAATATTTTTTGTGGTTTCTATAAATATAGATGCAGCAATACTAAATCAGAAGTATACAAATATAAATTATGTTCGGTATTAGAAGATTAAGCGAGTTTAGGAATACAATAATACATATATATTAGCTTTAATATTTACTTTAGCTAAAGTATTGATTACTAACATTTTGCAATTCTAAGTTGATAGATTGGCGAGTTTAAGAATACCAAATAATGAGATATATAACGAGAAATAGAATACTTATTATATTAGAGTTAGAAGCTTATAGTGAACTGATTTCTTTTTATTCTAAAACTCGCATAAATTCAATGAGAAACAAGTATATATTTAAATATAAAGATATAACAATACAAAAAAGATTGCTGGAATGATCTTGTTAATAATTTGTTTAGAAACTTATTTTCAGCGAATAAAACACAATGGTAAAATTACTAACATATTTGTTTCATCAAATTATGTTCTCTTTCCTTTATTCTTGTTTATTAAATATAATCAATACTTAATAATGACTTAACAAGAAATTGAAAATAAGTTTTAACTGTTTGATTTTTAGTGTTTTAGATGGGATAATATAATTTTATTTGCGAGGTATGGAAGACGTTTACGCGAGTTTAATATTACTTATATATGGTTATTTGTGCGAGTTCCGGATTACTTTGCCACTTTTCGCGAGAAATAGAATAATTACTAATTTATCTGCTGTTATTTCTCTTTCCTTTTCCCTTGTTTATTAAATAAGAATCAATACTTATCAATGACTTAACGGCATCTAGAATAATTACTGTAATCTAATGATTATAAGGGCATTGCCCGATATCATTTATAGTATTTATGCGAGTTCTGGAAGGCATATATGCGAGTTCTGGAATACTGTTTTTCCAGGATAAGTCGAGAATTAGAATTCTTTTACGAGTTCTGCGAGTAATAGAATACCACATTGTTTTTATTTTGCGAATGTGAAAAATAACTCTCTCGTACTTAATGGAAATATTGCGAGTTTTCATTATATTTGTTCGGCAAAAAAAATACAGCTGGTATTATTGTTTTCGCAAAATTCATCATTTCATTATATGGCAGACGAGGTTATTTCAAAGGAAATTGTTGAATCATATATTTTTACGACTGTCAGACATGACTTCGGTATTTATTCCGAACGTCTGCTTCTTAGGCTTGTTGAGTTGGCACAAAGGGAGATAAAAGGACTTGATTTTAAAGGTGGCACTAGCCTGGGTAAAGTCCATGTAGGGGAGTGGGGGGATGCTGAGATTACAATTCCAGTAAAGGATATTCTTTCTGGCGAAGATGATAAGAACTACTCCAAGGCGAAGACAGCAGTTAGAAGTTTGATGGGCAAGTTTCTCGAGTACGAAGATGATCAGAAGTATAGGGCGACCAGCATTCTCAATGATGTCGATGTAGATAAGATTTCCGGAAAGATGATAATTCGTGTTAATCGTAATATATGGAATGCAATGCTCGATTTCAGTAAGGGCTTCCGCAAGTATGAATTGGAAACTGCTGTAAAGCTGCGCGGAAAGTATTCATTGCGTATATATAAACTTGTAAGCAAGCAAACAACTCCTATATCCTATACGATTGCTGATCTTAGAAAGATGTGGGGCCTGACAGATAAATATAAGAAGGTTGATGATTTTATTAAGAATACTATTGACGCAGCGAAAAAAGAGCTTGATAGCGTAAGCCCTTATACCTTTGACTATGTTCCTGTATTCGCTAAATCAGCTGATGTCAATAAAGGCAGGAAGGGGAGACCGGCAATTTCTTCCATTACTTTCTTCCCAAAACATAATCTACAGAATGAGTCAACAGATGCAGTTAGGAAGATGGTTGATCCGTCAATGATGCTTGACCATGATTTGTACCATTATCTTCAATACAAGTTGGATTTTGATCAAAGTGGAATAAAAGCAAATATCAGCTTGTTTGATGTTGCCAGTCACGAATTCAATCTTTTGGCTTTCCTTGATAGGATTGCACCTTCAGCCAATAGAGCTGACAATCCCCAGGGCTATGTAATCGCTGCCATCAGGAATCATCTGAAGGATGAGTACGGAATTATTTTCGAGGGCAATATGGTTTTAAGGGGAAGAGAGCGTTCAGAGAAGAAAGCTGCTCTTCGGACAGATGTCAAATCGATTAGAGAAATCCTTGATACAACCGAAGAAGAGTAGGGGGGAGTGTATCATTCTATTTTCAGCCTGTCGATAGACGGGCTTTTTTTATTTTTTTCTCTTATTTAACAAAAATATTATATTTTTGTTAATATGATTGGAACAGAAAAGAGTATTCGAGATAGAGTATTATCCTGGGATAGGGGAAAGATATTCTTTATTCAGGACTTCATTGATTTGGGATCACAAGGAAGTACACGGATAGCACTATGCAATCTTGTATCTGATAAGATGATATATAGACTAGCAAGAGGTATATACTGTTTCCCTGAAATTTTAAATGGAAAAATAGTATTACCATCAGATGAATCAATTGCTTATGCCTTAGCATTTAAAGAAAAAGTGCGAATAATACCATATGGAGATATAGCTGCATATCGATTAGGTCTTAGCGGTATGAGGATCTCATCGAATACATACCTGAGTGACGGTGCTCCAAGAAATATAAAATTATATAACGGTCATAAAATTATATTTAATCATACGTCCGAAGTAAAAATGTTCGGTTTTTTAAACGAAACGATGATGTTGGTGTCTAATTCTATTAGATACTTAGGACAAGAAAAGCTTGGCAAACATCAAATGAATATTTTAAGAGGACATATGCGTAAGGTTCCGGATACTGAGTTTTCAGCTGATATAGAAATACCACCAGTATGGGTACAGGATATTCTTTTGGAACTATGGAATAATTAACAGTAGAAATAATACTGATAGCAATTTTTTCGTATATTAGTCAAATAAAGTGTTTATAAGGACAATAATATGAATTTCAAACATTTATTTATCTCGATGACTTCGATGCTCATATTGAGCTCGATTTCTGCCTTTTCACAAGGATTTACGCCTACTGATAAATGGCCGTATGTGTATGAAGACTTTCAGAATGCCACACTGATAAATGTCGACGGAAAGGGAGATCAGAAGGCCTTGGTCAACATATGTGTAGCCGATGACCATATACACTATGTAAGAACAAAGGATGAAGTAATCCTTGATATGCTTTCGTTGAACTTAAAAGAGATCAAGATTCAGGATAAAGTCTATACTGTAGTTGGAAGTCAAGTCCTTGAAAAAGTGCTTGAGAATGAATATGGAAGTATATTGAAAGGCAAGAGAATCAACTATGATGAAATGAACAAAGTCGACATAGGATATGGTATCTCAACTAACAATTATTCGGCAAGTAATCTTGATATGACCCAGGTATTGATACCAGGAAGTCTAAACCAGAGGGTAAGAAATGCGCTGGAAGCAAGAGAATACGAGCAGAGTCTTGTGGTTGAAGATGTATTGTATCTCTACGATGGAGAACAGCTTATCAAAGCAACTAAAAGTGACTTTATCGACGCCTATGGAAAGAAAGAAACAGCTGAATTCCTGAAACAAAACAAGATAAAGTGGGGAAAACCTGAGTCAATGATAAAGGCAATAGAATTTATGAAGAGCGCCAAATGAAATAATACATAGCAATATATGGAAGGCCAGCAGACTTCTATAGAAGAATGAAGCTGGCCTTTATGCTGCTTAGTTATAAGACAATTAAATAACAAATACTATATCCCTATTGAGGGTAGTGAAAGAAGAACAAGAAAACTACGAAGCGAAGTGGAATAGAGAAGCAATAAGAATAACTTTAGCATTGAATATGATGATAAACAAATCTGTATTAATGCTAACTAATTTATTTCGGTAGCTGATATTCAGACAGCTAAGATAATAGTATAGACGATAATGCTTGATAGGAGAGTGATATTAATATTTGGTACCATATTTGGTTATTATATTGAATTTCAAATAGTTATACAACTCACCGCGAAAACAGCATAACAATATTGTTACAAACGTAAATTTATAAGAAAATATGTGAAATAAATGGTACCAATTACTATATTTGCATAAAGAAAATACGATTATGATAATTATAAGTAGCAGAAAATTCAGAGACAGCCAAAATGAGTATCTTCAAAAAGCCCTGTCTGAAGAAGTTATTCTAACGACACTGAAATTTGGAAATTTTCGTCTTGTTCCAATCATCGAAGGTGATGATGTTGACGAAGAGTCAATAATAAGGAAGAGGGCCTCCAGAAAAACAAATAGAAAACCCCTACAGGGTGAAGCTAAAGAGAAATTAAAGGAAGAATCTGGAGTACAAAACATGGAAGAAACACCGAGTATTTCTGTAAATGCTGTTGAGAATGAAACTAAAATTTCTCAAACGATAGAAACTATTCAGGAAAATAATGAGGAAAATTTGATAGTGGTACCAAGTCCGGTACAAACAGCAGGACCAAACATAAGTAAGCCTGAAGGGATTCAAGAAAATACTGAGTCAAGAGCAACAGTCTTTGTAGATCCATCCCTTTATGACGAGAATCCTACTGAATACGCAAAAGAACTAGAAGAAGAGAGAAAGATGATTGAAGAACTGAGATATAAAGGATTCAGGAAATTATTGCATAATATAGGTTTAAAGAAATAAGTAAATATTATAAACAATGAAGACTATATATTTGGATAATACGCCGGTACTTCTGATTACCGGTTACCTTGGGAGCGGTAAAACTACACTTCTAAACAGAATACTCAATAATAAAAAGGGAATCAAATTTGCCGTAATAGTAAACGATATAGGCGAAGTAAATATTGATGCTGATCTTATTCAGCAAGGAGGAATAGTTGGTAAGAAAGATGAAAGTCTTGTTGCACTGCAGAATGGTTGTATATGTTGTACATTGAAAATGGATCTCATAGAGCAGCTGCAGGAGATAGTAGAACAGAACAGGTTCGACTATATTGTAATTGAGGCAAGTGGCATTTGTGAGCCTGAGCCTATAGCTCAAACCATTTGTTCAATCCCTTCAGTGGCTCCAAATCTATCAAAAAATGGAACAGCAAGGCTCGATTGTATAGTAACCGTTGTTGATGCACTTAGAATGAAAGATGAATTCAATAACGGTAAAGACTTGATATCAAATAATATCGACGAGGAAGACATCGCATCTTTGCTAATTCAGCAGATAGAATTCTGCAACATAATTCTCTTGAATAAAGCTTCTGAAGTAGAAAAATCAGAATTAGACAGAATAAAAGAGATTATTAGAGCAATTCAAGCAAAAGCGAAAATAATAGAGTGTGATTATGGCAATGTAGAACTTGACACACTATTGAATACTGGGCTGTTTGATTTTGAAAAAGTCGCGACATCAGCAACTTGGATACGTGAGGTTGAAGGAATACATGAAGATGAAGATGAGGAAGAGGATGAGGATGAGCACGAACACCTTCACAAGCATGAGCATGAACATGAAGACGAACATGATCACGAACACCATCACGAGCATCACAATCATCACGATCATGAAGGCGGTGAAGTTGAAGAATACGGTATAGGAACCTATGTATATAAAAGCCGTATTCCATTTGACATCAACAAGTTTGATGACTTTGTTGCAAGAAAATGGCCAAGTAATATAATAAGGGCAAAAGGAATCTGCTACTTTAGCGATCAGTATGATATGTGTTATCTCTTCGAGCAAGCAGGAAAACAGTTCTCTTTGAAAAATGCAGGTCAGTGGTATGCCACAATGCCTAAGGACCAACTTGCTGAATTTATGATTCAAGAACCGAGCCTGGCAAATGATTGGGATCCTTTCTACGGCGACCGGATGCAGAAACTGGTTTTCATTGGTCAGAAACTTGATAAGGACGGACTTAAAGCCTCACTTGATGCATGCCTTGATGAAATATTATAAATCAACAAATTAGATTAATGGAATATTCATCTAAAATACTTGAGGTTTTGAACTTTTTAAAAGACCACGGTATTGATTATGACATTTATCAACATCCACCTCTATTTACCATACAAGAGGCCATGGATTATTGGAAACAAATAGATGTATCTCATACAGAGGGAAATGAGTGTGTTCACTGCAAGAACCTCTTTATGAGAAATCACAAGGGAAACAGACATTATTTAATATCATATATATGTCATAAGGATCTTGATATACATAGTTTGGAACACATGCTTCATCAAGGCAAACTGTCATTTGCATCACCAGAAAGAATGGAAAGATGTTTGGGAGTAAAACCTGGTTCTGTTTGTGTATTCGGATTAATACACGATATGGACTTAAATAATGCAGATCCTAAGGAATTGTTTGATAATGGACATAGAGTAAAGTTCTTTTATGACTCAGAACTGCTGAAAGCAAAATTTGTGAGCTTCCATCCATGCGACAATACAGCTACTGTAGTTATATCAAAAGAAGACTTTTTAAGATTCATTGATATTTGGGGAGGTGAAGCTGAAGCATTGACAATCGAATAGTTTAAATAAAAGATATGTAAAAAATGAAAAGAATCTTGACATCATTAGCATTGATTGCATCAGCTGTATCCTGCAGCACAAAAGACCAGAGCAAGGCTTTGGTACTGTATTACTCACAAACAGGAGCAACACAAGTTGTTGCTGAAGAGATTGCCAAACAAATTGGAGCTGACATCGAAAGAATAGACATTACTCAACCTTACAACGGGACATATGATGAAACTATTCAGAGATGCAATGAAGAAAGAGCTAACGGAACATTGCCTGAACTTGTTCCTCTGAAAAGCAAATTGTCAGAGTATGATGTGATATTCATAGGTTATCCAATCTGGTACGGTACCTGCGCACTTCCAATGATTTCTCTTTTAGAAACAGTTGATGCAGGAGAGAAGACTATTGTTCCTTTCTGTACTTTCGGAAGCGGTGGCCTTGAAAGCAGCTACATTGATATAAAGAAGAACTGGCCTGATGCGAACATCAAGGATGGCTTCGGGATTAGAAACGCACGAATCTCCAAAGCTGCTAAAGAGGTCGAGCGCTTCCTCATTGCCGGAGATTATAAAGAAGGTGAGGTGGAGAATATTCCTGAATTCCCTGAGCAGCAGGAAGTTGGCGATGAAGAAATTGCAATTTTCAATGCAGCTTGTTCATCATATCCAATGCCACTCGGCAGTCCTGTCAGCTTTGCAAGCAGAGAGACCTCGGATGGTACAGAATTCCTTTATACTGCAGTAAGTCAGGGTAGGGACGGAAATAAATCATACTCAAAGGTATACGTCGTTGTCGGCAATGAAGAAGGCAGCGTACCGGAATTCACCAAGGTTATAAGATAATTCTGATATGAACTTCCTGGGTAATCTTATCTGGCTTATTTTGGGCGGATTATTAACTGCCCTGATGTATTGGATATCAGGGCTGGTGTTCTGCATTACGATAATTGGCATTCCATTCGGAGTACAATTGATAAAGATTGGAACATATGCATTCTTACCTTTTGGCAGAGAAATGGATTTCGCGCCTGGGGAGCCTGGTTGTCTTTCCTTGGTCGGCAATTTAATCTGGATATTGCTTGGCTGGTGGGAGATAGCCTTGATACATATCGTTTGCGGCTTGATATTTTGCATTACAATTGTAGGAATTCCATTTGGCATGAAGCATTTTACAATAGCAAAGACATCTTTGTTCCCTTTCGGTATGAGCAATATGCGTAAGAAATGAGAAAGTAAAATTTGAGAATCAAAGAAAACGATGAAAAAACTAATAAGATTTACAGCAATTTGCTTTGCAATCAGTCTAGTTTTCGCAGGAATATTCAAACTTGCGGGTGGTGATTACAAGAGCGTTTTCGGGACCTTGTTTGCATCAGCATATATGCTGATACCTATGATATCAGTAATAATTTGCCAACTGATTTCCAAAGAAAAGGTGTTCAAAGCTTGCAATATATCTTTCCGTATCAATAAATGGTGGGTACTTGCATGGCTGGCTATGCCTGTATTTAATGCTTTGGCAATGTTTGCTTCAGGACTTGTTCCTGGAGTGGACATTACAACTGAATCTCCTGTGCTAATGACACTTATAGCACAAATGCCAAGTTTCGGGCCTTGGGGAATCTTCTTCTACACCATAGGATTAGGTTTGATAGCAGGTCTCACAATCAATGCTTTATTCGCTTTTTGTGAAGAAGTCGCATGGAGAGGATATTTGCTTGAAGCGCTTAAGGAAATGGGGTTTTGGAAGAAAGCTCTGATAATAGGCTTCATATGGGGTCTTTGGCATGCTCCTGTAATTCTAATGGGACACAACTATCCTGAACACCCAATAGCTGGAGTATTCATGATGATTCTATTCTGTATGGCTTTGGCTCCTGTATTTCAGTTATTTGCAGAAAGAAGCAAGTCTGTAATCGCGGCTGCAATCTCACACGGAACTATGAACGCGACAGCAGGCCTTGCTACAATATATCTTACTGCAAACAATGACCTGCTGTGCGGGACATGCGGACTCTGCGGAATTATTATTCTAATACTTGCAGACTGTTTGATAGCGCTTAGCTACACAAAAAAGGGAAAAGTCAGCATTAATTAATCTCCAATATCTTAATGAGTTCCTCGCAGTTTGAGAAGATATATTGCGCAGGAATTCCTTGAAGACCTCTTGAGCGCCAATCAGCCAAAGCGAAATCAATGCCGGCTGCATTGGCGCATTTGAAATCATGCATTGTATCTCCTATATAAAGACATTTATCCAGATCAATATCAACGCCATACAAGTCTGAAGTCCGCTTGAGATATTCGAGTACAGGATCAGGGTCTGGCTTATGCTTTGAAGTATCTTCTGAGCTTATGGCAATATCAAAGTATTGCGCCATCCTAGCGAAAACAGGATCGGAATCAAGTTCAAAACGGGATCTCGACGTTACAACGCCCAATTTATGAGAAGCATCACTTAGAATTTTCAGTAATGCTTCCACCCCATCGAAAGCTTTCATCAAATATCTCTTTTCAATGAACTTATGCTCCCAAAGGGAGGCAAATTCTTCCTCCTGAGGGCAATTAAGCAGAGAAGCAACCTTATGGCTCGGAATACCAAAAAACTTGTATACTTCCTCATAGGGCAAGGTCTTACCCATGAAGACTTCAATCGTTTCTTGAAGGGACAGTACACCTGTCTTTTCAGTATCTATCAAGGTGCCGTCAATATCAAAAATTAAATAGGGATACTTCATTCAATATCAACAAGTTTTTTTACCATTCGAAAGGCTGACCAGTAATTTCCATCTTTCTGGTCTGTTCTCTCAGTTTCTTCTGAAGCGAAGGCTGTGCATCAATGTCTATTTCCGAAAATTTCAACTTTGAGGCATCAATAGAATACTCCTTTTCCTTCGGAGACTTAATACTTACGTTATTGCCCCTGGTCCAAGGTGAGTAGGTGATTTTTCCGTCGCAAACCAAAGCTATCCTTATCATCTTTTCAGGACTATCCATCTCTCCTGCAGTTCTTTCTATTGAAACGCTTACAACACCCTTTGCATCTGTGCTGGCAGAGAAAGTGTATTCAGCATATTCTCCTGATCTGTAAGCGAAGCCATCACCAGCATCCTCATACATCCAGCCTTCTGCCAAGCCATCCTTGGTATTTACAAGGAGAGTCAGGCTATCAGTCTTATATTCTACTGTATTCTGATAGAGATTAGCTATAGGTACTATGCTCCCTGGACGTTGAGCTACAAAGGCTTGGTACATATCATCCTTTTCTTCGAACTGAACAATATCCCAATCTCCCTTCGGTAGATTTGGATTCTTAGCCCAACGAGGAATGATAAGCAGATCTGAACCAAGCATATACACTCTCTGCTCACCACGGAGATTCTTATCGCTTGGATCAGACCAATATGCAGGGCGCATAACAGGCAAGCCTTTGACAGAAGCTTCACGGAAAAGGGAGTAAATATAAGGAAGAAGTACATATCTGCGGTTGACAGCAGTACGACAGATATTTTCTATCCTTTCACCGAAGACCCAAGGTTCCTGGCTGTTTGTACCTTTGGCTGCATGATTTCTGACAAAAGGGAAATAAACACCGGTAGCGTACCAGTGAGCAAGTAGCTCAGGATCGCAATCGGCTCCGAAACCGCCCAAATCAGGTCCATTGAAAGGCTGTCCAGAAAGGCTGAGATTCAAAGTCATAGGAATAGACATCTGAAGATGCTCCCAGCAGGACATGTTATCTCCTGTCCAAGTGGCGCCATATCTCTGACCTCCAAGGAAGTTTGAACGTGAGAGGACAAATGGACGTTTGTCTGGAAAAGCAAGAAGGGAACCTTCCCTTGAAGCTCTCACCATATTCATTCCATAAATGTTATGAAGACGGAGATGAGATGCATGGATATCGGAGTTTTCTCCCTGATGAAGGGCATCCTCGTCCATAGTTCCGCTAGGAACATCAAATACAGACGGTTCATTCATATCATTCCATAGACCATCAGCACCCTTAAGCATGAAATCTCGTGTAAGATTGCTCCACCAGGTACGGACTTCGTGACGTGTAAAGTCAGGAAAGTTGCAATTGCCCGGCCATACTCTTCCGGTGAAGTTGTTTCCGTCAGGAGTCTTGACAAAATAGTTCGAGGCCTTTCCCTGATCATATACGAAATATCCGTCTTCTGCCTTGATACCCGGGTCTATCATATAGACAGTCTTCATATTCTTAGAATGAACAAAGTCCTGAAGCTTTTGAGGCTGAGAGAAAGTTTTAGGGTCATAAGTAAAGACTTTGAACTTGTCCATATAGTCAATATCCATCCAGATAACATCACAAGGTATACGCTCCTGGCGCAGGCTATCGACTATTTGCATAACTCTCGAATCAGGGTAGTAGCTATAGCGGCATTGTTGATTGCCAATGGCCCAGATTGGCGGCATCTCCATATGACCGCTAAGGCTTGCAAGAGCTTCGAGGACCTCCTCGCTGCTGCTTCTTTCGATTACGACAACGCGGAATGCGGGTCCCTCTGAGGTGAACTTCAAGACATTGCCGATGGATTCGAGCTTTGACTTCCATGTATTGTCGGCAATGATACCATATGCACTGCCGTCAGGACGAACGCCAAGTACCCATGGATGAGACTGATAAAGATTCTTTCCTCCATTCTTTAGATAACCATAATTGTCTGAATTCCAGAATTCTACGGTCTTTCCATTTCTTCTAAGGTCTCCGTACACCTCTCCGGTACCATAGATATCATCATTATCACCTATCTTTAGTGTAACTACGGTCTTACCGTTCTCGCTGCTATACTCCGGCCTTATGTTCCAAGTTGATGGTAGCTCAGCGACAGGGACAAGTTCGTTTATGAAGATTGGGGAAGGAAGATGCTGTTCATTTTGAAAATCAGCAGGATAGAAAACAGCAATATTCTTGTCAATCAAATATGAGCTCTGTGCATTAATCAAACTGGAAAGACACAGAAGCAGTGAAAACACATAAAACTTTTTCATGTTATTAAGTATTAGTTCTCAAATTTACGGGTTTTGAGGGATAATATCAAAAAATTAATTTCTATATTTAGAAACAGCTAATAACCAAGAAATACACGCTTTATGAGAAGCATTATTAAAACAATCAGCTTCAGCTGCGCAGTTCTCTTTTGCACAGCAAGTGCAAGTCTCTTTGCACAGGACTTGAAAATTGGCCCGAATGAATACTTCGAAGCCAGGGGATTAAACATACTTGTGTATAACAATCAGTTCACTGGTGGTTTCAATGATGAAAAGAACTCCGGGCTTGAAATAATCCAGCACGGAGTCAGAATTGCCCAAGGAGGCGCTGTCCGCCTGTCCAACACTCCGGAACAATGGGACCTTGTGCCCAAGACTCTTGACAGAGTGGTTGACATTGAGAACGGAATCATCTCATTGACAATGTATTTCCCGGATTATGATTTCAGTTCGAGATTGGAGGTAAAGGCCAAGGACAAGGGTGTGGAACTCTCAATCCACCTCGACAAGCCTGTTCCTGCTGAGCTTGAAGGAGATGCCGGTTTCAATCTGGAATTCTTGCCTTCACAGTACTGGAGCAAGACTTACCTGGTTGACGGAAGACCGGGACGTTTCTCAAAATACGCTGTTAGCAACACAATAGTAAGGGACAACAGCGAAAAAGTCAAACAGTTCAAAGGCTTCAGAACATATGATGACAGAGGCACGGGTATGTTTGTAGATCCGCTTCCACTTGCATCGGGCAAGAGAATCATAATGGCGCAGGACGACCCTGAAAGAATGATCAAAATAACATCGGATGATGCTGATATTAGCATCTATGATGGCAGAATACTTGCCCAGAACGGTTGGTTCGTATTGCGCAGCCTCCTTCCTTCAGGAAAAACCGGAAAGGTTCTCAGCTGGTACATTGAGCCGAACAGGATAAAGGATTGGACACGAAAGCCGAACATCGGATTCTCTCAGGTAGGCTATACTCCAGCGCAGCAGAAGATTGCCGTAATCGAGCTGGATAAGAACGATACGGTACTCAAGAGCGCTTCCGTTTACAGAATAGAAGAGGATGGAAATGTCAGTTGTGCTTTCGAGGGTCCAGTCACAGTCTGGGGTGAATATTTCAAATACAATTATGCAAAATTCGATTTTTCCGAAGTAAACAAACCGGGCTTCTATTATATTCAGTATGGGGATCAAAAGACCGATGACTTTACAGTTGCAAATCATGTATATGATAGGATAACTGACGCAACATCAGACGTTTGGATTCCTATCCATATGAACCATATGACTGTAAACGAGGGATACAGAATATGGCACGGAGAACCATTCAAGGAAGGATATCTTCAGGCTCCGCCATCTGATCATTTCGATATGCATTTCCAAGGTGAGAATACGGACACTAAATATAAGCCATACGAACTTATTCCTGGACTCAATGTTGGAGGCTTCTTTGATGCAGGCGATTTCGATATAGAAACCAATGCCAATATCGGAGTTGTTCAGAGCCTGGTATCCATCTGGGAATACTTCAAGCCAATGCGCGACCAAACCTTTGTAGACGAGAATCAGAGATATGTCGATCTACACAGACCTGATGGCAAACCTGACATACTCCAGTACATAGAACATGGCGCTCTCAATCTCTTAGCCCAGGCAGAAAATATCGGCCATATGGCTACAACCCTCTCAAATTCAGTCTTGGATAATTATCACCATCTTGGAGATGCTGCCACCATCACAGATGGAAGGCATTACGATCCTTCACTCAAACCTTATGAAGTGAGCGAGGATGGTCTTTCAAGCGGTACCCCGGATGATATGTGGGCTTTCACAAACAGAAATCCGGCCAGCGACCAAAGAGCAGCACAGGTATTTGCCCAAGTAGCACGAGTAATGAAGGGCTACAATGATGAATTGGCGGAAAGGGCAATAAGAGAGTCAAAGAGGCTTTCCAATGAGGCAGCAGAGTTACTTGCCAAGAGGCAGAACGGTGGTTTCTTCGGCTTCGGAGGAAGCAGTGCAGGTACCAATCTGCAGCTGTATGTTTCGACAGGCGAGAAGAGCTACCTTGAAGAATTTGAGAAACAGATTTGGAGCTCGCTTGACAGGAACGTAAACTTCTCGATATCTACAGCAATGGATGCAATTCCTTATATGCCAGATAGTTACAGAGAGAAGCTGCGTCCATATATTGCCAAGTACAAAGAGTATGTTGTAAGTCTCGAGAAGAACAATCCATACGGAGTTCCTATGAATCTTGGCAATTGGGCCGGAAGCGGCGATGTTGTATCCTTCGGCACAGTGGTAGCCACTGCGAACAGATATTTCCCTGATATCATTGGCAAGGAACATATTTATAAAGCTGCGAACTACATCTTCGGTTGTCACCCGTATCACAATTATTCTCTCGTTGCCACATTAGATGCGACAAGGCCGAAGAATGTTTTCTATGGCAATAATAGGGCTGACTTTGCTACTATACCAGGAAATCTTGCGCCGGGTCTGCTTTTCAGGCAGCCGGATCATTTCGAGAATTACGATGATTGGCCTTTCCTCTGGGGAGAGAATGAGGGTACAATAGCCGGCAATTGCAGTTACCTGTACTTTGGCTATGCTTTCAGGAATGTAGTCGAGTGAGAATAGTATATTTATAATGCTGTATGCGCAGCATCCAATATAACCTCTCCAAGTGTAGGATGAGCGTGGACAGTTGAAGCAAGTTCAGCTACAGTTGCATTGTGGTTCATCAATGAAGCCACCTCCTGAATAAGATCGGCAGAATGAGCTCCGAAGAGATGACAGCCAAGAATCTGTCCGGGGGCATAAGCCTCTGAACCTTCGGCTACAACAAGCTTACAGAAGCCCTCAGGCTCATCCATACTCAGGGCTTTTCCATTGGCCCTGAAAAATGACTTTAGACACTTGACCGGAATAGAAGCATTCTTGCACTCGTCTTCAGTCTTGCCGACAGTCGCAGCTTCAGGCTTGGTAAAGACTGCTGCCGGGACAATGTCAAGACGTATTCTCGCTTCATCACCGTTGCTGCACATACCACTTTCTTCAAGTATTGCTTTAAGGGCAAGCTTCCCCTGGAACGTAGCTACATGTGCCAGCATCATACCACCAGTGATATCTCCAATGGCGAAGATATGTGGGACATTGGTGCGCATATCGGCATCAACTACGACTCCCCGAGGACCGTATTCAATACCGGCTGCATCAATTGCAGCAGAGGTAGTGTTCGGCCTTCTGCCTACAGCCATAAGAACCTTGTCGGCTTCAACGCGGAACTCCTTGTCCTTTTTCAAATAAGTGACAACAAGCTTATCTCCATCACGTTCGATACTCTGCACCTGGGCTCCTGTCTCAATTCCAATGCCCCGCTTCACAAGAGCCTGCTTCAGACGTTTAGCAAGATCAGTATCGAAGCGAGGGAGTATATCCTTGCAATACTCAAGCACATTGACTTCGGAACCGAAACTGCGGAAAATAGAAGCGAACTCAAGTCCTATCACACCCGCTCCAATAACGCACAGTTTCTTTGGAACACTCTCAATATCAAGAATTTCTTTAGACGTAATCACTCCCTCCAGCTTATTCCCCGGGATAGGGAGAGTAGCCGAATGCGAGCCTGTAGCGATGATAAAATAGTCAGATGAAATTTCCTGACCGTCGGTCTCAGGATTATCCGAACTGATTCTTACAGTGTGGGCATCCTTGAAAGAAGCATTGCCTCTGATAAGAGTAATGTTCTTATGTTTAAGAAGACCTTCTACACCTGAACGGAGCTGGGCCACAACGGAATTCTTCCTTTCGAGGACTTTGCTAAAATCGAACTTGTATGACAAATCCCCGATACCGAAGGTTTCAGCATTAGCGATAAGATCCATCGCCTCTGCATTGCGGCAGAATGATTTGGTCGGAATACAGCCTTCATTGAGGCAAGTGCCTCCAACGTGTCCGTCAGAAATGATAACAGTCTCAATTCCTGATTTAGCAGCAGCCACGGCGGTTTCATAACCGCCGGGTCCTGCTCCGATAATTGTCAGTCTCATTTGCTGTCCTTGTATTTCAGAATAGGCTGTCTTGCTGCTGTCGTATCATCCGGACGCTTGATAGGTGCATTGTGAGGAGCGCTCTTAAGCAAAGCAGGGTCTTCTGCAGCCTCAGCTGCAATCTTTCTCATTGCGTCTATAAACTCGTCCAGTGTTTCCTTAGACTCAGTCTCAGTAGGCTCAATCATAAGAGCCTGATGGAAGAGAAGAGGGAAGTAGATGGTAGGTGCGTGGAAACCGTAGTCGAGGATGCGCTTGGCAACATCAAGTGTAGTGGCTCCGTGTCCATCCTCAGTCTTATCAGCACCGTCGTTGATAAGTCCGTCAAATACAAACTCATGCTTGCAGACAGTATCGATAGGAAGTTTATAGCAATCCTTCAGACTCTCCTTGATATAATTTGCGGAGAGGGTAGCCAAAGGGCCAGCCATAAGGATGTTCTGCTTTCCTAGCATCAAAATATAGCTAAGTGCCCTGAGGATAACGCCAAAATTGCCCAAGAAACCTGATACTGTGCCTGCAGAATCGGCTGAATTCTTCACAATCGAGAAAGTACCGTCTTCATTCTTCGCAACATAAGGAACAGGGATATGAGGAAGAAGCTTTTCCTTGATACCCACCGGTCCTGAACCCGGACCGCCACCGCCGTGTGGGGTAGAGAAGGTCTTGTGCAGGTTGAGGTGCATAATGTCGAAGCCCATATCACCAGGACGGACCCTTCCAAGGAGAGGATTGAAATTTGCTCCATCGTAATAGAGAAGAGCGCCGCATTCGTGAACGAGGGCGGCAATCTCACCAATCTCACGCTCGAAAAGACCGAGAGTATTAGGATTGGTCATCATAATACCGGCAATTTCGTCATTGAGCAATGGTTTGAGATCCTCGACATCGACGAGTCCATTCTCCTTTGATTTTACAACTATCACCTCCAAACCGCAAACGGCGGCAGATGCAGGATTGGTTCCGTGAGCGCTGTCAGGCACTATCACCTTGGTACGCTTCAAATCGCCGCGGCTGATGTGATATTGACGCATAATCATAAGGCCAGTAAGCTCACCGTGTGCTCCTGCGCAAGGCTGGAAGGTGAAACGGTCGAGACCGGTAATGGTCGCAAGTGCTTTTTCTGTCTCGTAATATACCTCGAGAGCACCCTGAATGCTTGATTCTGGCTGAAGAGGGTGGAGAGAGTTGAAGCCTGACATCGCCGCAACCTCCTCATTGATTTTCGGATTGTACTTCATAGTACAGCTGCCGAGAGGATAGAAGCCGGTATCGACTCCGAAGTTCATCTGCGAGAGATTGGTATAATGTCTCACAACATCCACTTCACTGACCTGCGGGAGATCGGCCGGCGTTTCACGTGAAAGGCTGGCAGGAAGCTGAAGTTCTGGATACTTGCTGGCAGGAAGTGAATAACCAGTCCTGCCCGGTTTCGAAAGCTCGAAAATAAGTTTATCGTAGTATCTCATTTTATCTCAGGCTTTTGACGGTTTCAATAAGGGCATCTATCTCTTCCTTTGTCCTCTTTTCAGTGACGCAGAAACTTACATAGCCCTCCTCGGTTGAGAGAGCCGCAAAGAAACCTGCATCGAGAAGAGCCTTCTGCAGTTTCTCAATATCAACAAGAGGTTTTAGAACAAACTCCTTCAAGTAAGGCATTCCTGGGAATACGTCCTCAAACAGGCCAGTCTCAAGAAGTCTGTCGTGCAGATAATGTGCACCGCCGTAAGAAAGATTGTTCACATCCCTAAGGCCCTGAGGACCCATAAGTGAAGCATAGATGGTCACATACAAAGCCATAAGGCTCTGGTTTGAACATATGTTGCTGGTGGCCTTTTCGCGACGTATATGCTGTTCACGGGCCTGAAGAGTGAGCACGAAACAACGCTTTCCGTCTGCATCTGTAGTCTGGCCGACGATACGTCCAGGCATCTTGCGTACATAATCCTTCCTGCAGGCCATGAATCCGACGTAAGGACCGCCATAGCAAACCGGTATACCAAGACTCTGACCGTCACCAATAGCCACGTCAAAGCCCCATTCGCCAGGAGTCTTGATGACTGCAAGCGCAGAAGGATCGCAATACTCAATGACAATACCGCCCTCTGCGTGAACAGCTTCAGAAAAGCCGTTGTAATCCTCAATTATGCCATAACGATTGATTCCCGGGACAATGATACCTGCCACATCCCCGGCAGCAAGCTGCTCCTGAAGTGATGCAAGTCCGGTCTGTCCTTTTTCAGCCTCAATATAGCCAAGTTCAACACCGTGGAATTTCGCATAGGTGCGGACTACTGAGATAACATTCGGAAGGAGAGTTCTGGAAAGAAGTATGCGCTTTTTCTTCTTGGTGCAGGCAAGGGCCATCTTCATGGCCTCAGCAGCGGCGGTAGGGCCGTCGTACATAGAGGCATTGCTAATGTCCATACCTGTAAGCTCGCAGATAATAGACTGATATTCAAAGATATATCTCAAAGTACCCTGAGATATCTCGGCCTGGTAAGGAGTATAGGCAGTTAGAAATTCCGACCTTGAAGTGATATAAGGAATCACTGAAGGGGTGTAATGGTCGTATGCACCGGCACCGACAAACACCTTCAGACGACTGTCCTTTGCGTCCAATTCCGCGAAGAAATCGCGGACCTCCTGCTCTGACATTGCGTCGCGCAGGTCATACTCGCCCTTGAAAAGGAACTCAGGTGGCACGTCGCTGTACAGGTCTTCGAGAGAAGATACCCCTATACGGTCAAGCATCTGCCTGATATCCTCTTCAGTATGCGGAAAATAGGAGAATGTGCCCATAGGGATTATTTCTCGATGAGAGCCTTGTATCCAGCTGCGTCAAGGAGGGAATCAAGCTCTGAAGGGTCGCTCATCTTCACCTTGATGATCCAGTTAGCGTATGCATCCTCATTGACCTTCTCAGGAGCATCCTCGAGATCTTCGTTCTTCTCAACTACGACACCACTGACAGGGCAATAAAGGTCGCTGGAAGCCTTAACGCTTTCAAGAGCTCCAAACTCCTCGCCTGCAGTCACTTCCTCATCCTCGTCCGGCATATCGACATAGGTAATGTCACCCATTTCAGACTGTGCGAAATCAGACACGCCGATAACTGCGATGTCACCTTCAACCTTTACCCACTCATGTGAATCGCTGTAACGCAATCCTTCTACTATCTTACTCATAATGTTCAGTGTTATTTATTTCTTATAGTTTGTTTTATAGAATCTCTTTTTGATAACTTCACCCGGGAATACCTTCTTTCTGATTCTGATGTTGAGAGCAGTACCGAGAGCCGCGTATGCACTGTCCACCAGCGCAAAGCATATACTCTTGTCCAATGAGATGGAATGATAGCCTGTAGTTACGACACCGACTTCAGTTCCATCAGAAAGCTCAACAGGATATCCTGCACGCGGAATTGCCTTGTCCTGAATCTCAATTCCGACAAGTTTCCTGGCAGTACCTTCCGCCTTCTGCTTTACAAGCGCATCCTTTCCAATGAATTCGTCCTTGTCAAGTTTGCAGAACATTGACAATCCGGCCATTACAGGAGAGATTTCAGCGCTGAGTTCGTCTCCGTACAGAGGAAGTCCCGCCTCGAAACGAAGGGTATCGCGGCAACCAAGTCCGCAAGGTACTACCCCCGCATCAAGCAAGTCTTTCCAGAAACGGATGGTATCCTCCTTGCTTGAATAGATTTCAAAGCCATCCTCTCCGGTATATCCGGTACGGCTGATTATGACTCTCTTTCCACCGATCTGATAATCATTGAAAGTGTAGAAGGTAAGAGGAGATACATCGACCCCAAGGACCTTGTTGACAAGTTCCTCAGAGGCAGGGCCTTGGACAGCAATCTGTCCCCAAACTTCGGACTGATTGTCAATATTGACTTCATATCCTACGCTGTTTTCAAGCATCCACTTGTAATCCTTTTCGATGTTCGATGCATTTACAACGAGCAGATAGTGGTCCTCGCTATACTCCCTGTAAACAAGGAGGTCGTCAACAGTTCCTCCGTCCGGATAGAGCATCATTCCATAAAGGACTTGGCCTTCAGCCATTTGCGAGATATCATTGGTAAAGATGTGGTTGATGAATCTTTTGGCATCCTTTCCATTGATGAAGATTTCACCCATATGCGAAACATCAAACATTCCAACCCGGGTACGGACTGCAATGTGCTCCTCGGTAATGGATGAATACTGAATAGGCATCATAAAGCCGGCAAACGGGCTCATCTTAGCGCCCAACGCCATATGCTGCTCATAAAGACAAGTTAGTTTGTACTGTTCTTCCATTGTCGTCCTGGTTAAGATTTATTCGTGCTAATTTAATTGTATTATGTGGTTTTTCCAAAGCAAAGTATACGAAGGGCTTTCCCTGTAAGATTCAGGACATACTCGCCAGGTTCTGATGCTTCCAATGAAGCACCAGCATCATTGTCATCATTGCGTTTGCCCTTGAGAATAGAAGTCAAATAAGCATCAAGGCCGTCCTTGAGAGGAAAGAAATCTCCTCGAAGACGACATTCGACTATAAGGTCATTCTCCATCTGAAGGTCAATTTCCATTTCACCCACCCCATCTATGCGGCCACGATAGATTTCGGACCAGAGATGATTCTTGCCAAGCAGGAAATCAGGATCCAGGTAAGTCTTTTCAATCTCTTCAATACTTCGCAATTCCTCCGGCGAGAGCATCCTTTCTCCTTTTCCAGATGTGAAGTATTCAACGAGATAGCGTTTGAAACAAGTGATATCCTCCATACCCGCGGCTTTGTCATTGCCATAACGAAGCAAGGCCTCCTTGAAATTGATGACTCTCTGGCGCGCAGATGAGATGCCCTTGTTTGCCATTTTCAGGTGAGAGGGGCTGATGGCTCTCTCCATTTCCTCGAAATCGCTGTCGAAGAGGAGTGTGCCGTGGACTATGCTGGAGTTCGGACGCTTGAAGAAGGCATTGCCCGAAACCTTGAGGCCGGCAACAAGTATATCATTGCGGCCTGAACGTTCGGACTGCGGTCCGAGAGCGCTGAGACAATTGGCGAGCCTATCAAGGAAAAGGTCGAAAGTGCTGCTTACGTCGGTGCGGTCGGAGATGTAGGAGAGCATAATATTGCCGCTGTCGGAATAGACGCAGCCGCCACCGCTCTTGCGGCGGAAAAGCTTGATACCGCGTTCGCGGCAATAGTCGATGTTGACCTCAGCCTCCATAACCTGATTTCGACCGAAGATGACTGTCGGGTCCACCTGCCAGATGAAGAAAGCTTCGTGGCGGCCTTCCTCATCCGGAGGGGCTATTTCGTTTATATTGTTTGCAATATATTCTTCCATCGCCAGATAGAAGACCAGTCTGTGTTTGGAATCATCCGGCAAAGTTATGTGTATCATTTCTTGTTTGGATTAAAACCGAGCAAATATAATGTTTTAATAGATTAAAAAATGAATATTCACATAATCTTTCTCCTATCTCTTAGTCAAACTTCATATTCAAAAATAGCAATCAAATATCTTCATTGTTTGATACTGATAATGTGTATTCTTTCCTGCATTAGTCTCTGCTGTCACGAATGCATTATGAACGATACAAAGATCATAAATGCAGCTCTTGCAACCATTCCTTTCCATTTTCAATATGATGACCACTCACGAGAGCCAGCTCTGGACCAGGAAAGAAACTTTGGAAGTTCAGCCTGAGGAAATTGACATGAGCAGGTTCCCATATCTGCCTGATGTTCAGGAAACCAGAAACGACTTGGCCAGAATGTACACAAACATTGCCATAATGGATCGTGAGTCGCAAAAGTACTTTGATGAGATTGAGGAGGCTGGGTTATTGGACAACACCATCATCATTTAGTATTTGGACAATGGTGGCCCTATTCCGAGAGGAAAGCGCTCGATTTACAATACTGGAACGCAAAGACTGAAGATCAGTGGAAAGAGATATTCCGTCCAGAAGGTAAAGCACTTACTGTAGAGGCACCAATTATTAGCTGTGTTGATAACCGGTATTCAATCGATTGCCCAACACCCGGTTCATCCATTGTTTACAGAGTAGTTTCGAAAAAGGAATTTAATGACGAAAAAGGCAATATTCTTATTGTAAAAGCCTGCAGGTCAGGATACAAATCCAGTGAAAGTGTATGTATTGTGGTGAAATAACTATCTTTTCAAAATTGGTATTCTCGTAAATAGCCTGATAGTCTGATATTGGGCTATTTTTTTCACTATCTTTGTCTTACAATCCTTAGGTATGGATAATTATACCACAAATCTAAGGTTTGTGAAAAAGCCTTAACATTTATTCACACTATGCCAGATCAGTTCAAGAACACAATGACTCTTCAGGACGCGATGAAGATTACCGGTCCAAGATCATTCAATCTTATGCTCAAACCAGCCGGATCACTGTGCAATCTGGATTGCCATTATTGCTACTATCTGGACAAAACGGCCATTTATGGAGGGCGTGAACCACGTATGAACGAAGAGATGCTGGAGACGGTCATACGCGACTATATTTCAGCCAATGACGTGTCAGAAGTCCAGTTCAATTGGCACGGCGGGGAGCCAACTATTCTTGGGCTTGACTTTTATCGGAAAGCGATTGAACTGGAAAAGAAATATGCCGGGGAGAAGATAATTCACAACACGCTGCAGACAAATGCTACTCTATTAAATAGAGAGTGGGCCAGATTCTTCAGAGAGAACGACTTCCTGATCGGGGTTTCAATTGATGGTCCGAAGGACATTCACGACAAATATCGTAAAGACAAGGGAGGCCAACCCAGCTTCGACAGAGTAATGCGAGGAATAGGCATACTAAGTGGGGAAGGTGTGCAGTTCAACACCATGTCCACCATAAATCATTGCAGTGAAGGCCGAGGATTGGAGGTATATCAATTCCTGAAAAGCATAGGCAGTCATTATCAGCAATATATGCCAGTACTGGAGCACGTAAAGTATCCTAAAGACACTAAAGGTCGTCAGGATAAAAAACAACGTCCTTACATCGTAGATCCTGATACGCCAGATTCACAACTGGCTATATGGTCTGTAGAATCATTGTCCTTCGGCAAATTCATGACAGACATTTTTGACTATTGGGTGCGCAATGACGTGGGCCGTTGGTTTATCGGGCTCTTTGATGCGACCTTGGCCTGTTGGTGCGGAGTGCAACCCGGCACCTGCATTTATGGTCAGACTTGCGGTGACAATGCCGTAATAGAACATAATGGCGATGTGTATCCATGCGACCATTTCGTTTATACGGACAGGATATTAGGCAATATCAATGACTCGTCATTGTCAGAACTGATGTGTTCAGAAAAAATGATTTCATTCGGAATAGAAAAAAGAAACTCTCTGCCTAAGAAATGTAGAAACTGCCAATGGCTCTTCGCCTGTAACGGAGAATGTCCGAAACACAGATTCAATAAAACAGAAAAAGGAGAGACGGGAATGAATGCACTATGTGAAGGATATAGGTATTTCTATTCTCACGTTGCTCCGTATATGGAAAAAATGAAACAACTTATTTTGGAAAAACAAGCCCCCGCTGCAATCATCCCTTGGGCAAGACTGAAATAGAAACTGTATTGAGAGATACAATAGATTAGATAGACGATATTTGCAACAAACATAAGCTATATGAAAACTATTACCAGAATAATGCCGCTTATTGCTGCTATCCCTTTTAGCGGATGTAACAGAAATGATTCATCTAAGGATGAGAACAGGATGAACATCGTCTACATCATGACAGACGATCACGCATTTCAAGCGATCAGTGCATATGGCAGCCCACTATCACAGCTAGCTCCAACACCAAATTTGGACAGATTAGCTGCAGAAGGGATTATTTTTAACAGAGCCTATGTAGAAAACTCCCTTTCCACCCCAAGCCGTGCTTGTTTGATGACAGGACTTTACAGTCACCAGAACGGTCAGACTATGTTGTCAAATGTAATGGATTCTACTGTAACATTCATCCCTGAACTTATGCACGATGCGGGTTATCAGACGGCCGTTATAGGCAAATGGCATATGTTATGCGAACCAAGGGGTTTTGATACCTATAGAATCCTGAATGATCAAGGTGAGTACTACAACCCTGTTTTCAAAACAGAAGAAACTCAGGGTAAATATATCAGGGAAGAAGGTTACGCAACAGACCTTATTACTGAGCATGCTTTAGAATTTCTTGAGAACAGGGAAAAGGACAAACCATTCCTTCTGTATGTACACCACAAAGCACCACATAGGAATTGGATGCCGGACTTCAAATATCTTGACCTCTATGAGAATGTGGAATTTCCTATTCCAGATACATTTTATGATAACTATGCTACAAGGGGAGTTGCCACCAAAGAGCAGAGGATGAGAATCGATGAGGATATGTCAATGATATATGACTTGAAACTCTATGGTTATGAAGGTTCAACGCATCAATATGACCAAGGCATAATGCTATCTTATGCCCTGTGGTCAATGACTGAGGACGAAAGGGAAAGCTGGTATGCAGCATATGCTGAAAAGAACAAGAACTTCTTTGAGAATCAGGAGAACATGACTCATGACGATATAGTCAGGTGGAAATTTCAGAGATATGTTAAGGATTATCTGAGAGTAATAAAATCTGTAGATGATTCAGTCGGAGAGATTCTCGATTATCTTGAGGCAAATGACCTTATGGACAATACTATGATCGTATATACATCCGATCAGGGATTCTATATGGGAGAACACGGCTGGTTTGACAAAAGATTTATGTATGAACAGTCATTCAGGACACCTCTGATTATCCATTATCCCGGCAACAAGGGAGCGAATATTTCTAATGCGCTTGTACAGAATCTTGACTTCGGTCCTACCTTCCTCGATATTGCCGGAGTTGAAAAAGCTGACAATATGTATGGTCAGTCTCTCCTCCCTATCCTCGAGAAGGATGGTAAAGAACCGAAAAATTGGAGGGATGTATTGTATTATCACTTCTATGACGACACAGCGGAACACAATGTAATGCGTCACGATGGTATCTTCGACCGAAGATACAAGCTTATTCATTTCTATGATGAAAATGGAATCATTCCTGGATATGATGAATTCTATGATTTGGAGAAAGACCCTAATGAGTTGAACAACCTTATTGACAGTCCAGAATACAAGAGTTTGATAGACAATTATAAGGAGAAACTTTCTAAGAAACGTTCACAAATAGGTGTATTAGAATACTGATGTTACAAAGGGCTTAAAGAAATAAACCGTTTTAATAAAAATTTTAATTTTCTTAAGGACCCAGATGCAAGGAAATAAGATATCGTGCGTTTATTGTTGTAGAAGCTTTTGAAAAGATAACTAATTTTGTAAAACCATAAAGATTTTTTAAGAGATGAACAGAATAATCGCTAAATCATTACTCGCAGCTGCGGCCCTCATTTCCTTCGTTTCTTGTGATATCAACAAGAAGGACGACATGTGGAAGGACGTATACAACGCCAGCGTTACTTTCCGTATCCAGGAAGATGGAAGCTATTATCTAAAGCAGGATGACACCACCGCGCTTGTAGTCTTGAACAGTTCACTTAGCAAATATCCATTCAAGGACAAAAAGGAGAAGCGCGCACTCGTTCAGTACAAGCTTTACGAGAATCCTGAGAACAAGCCTGCTAACCCTGCAGCTGAGGAGTACAAATACACCAAGTATGTAGAGCTTTACTCGATTGATACAATTCAGACCAAGAATCCTGTGCTCTACGACCCTGATGCAGACTACGGCGACTCAAGCATAGGTCTGTACGTTTCAGAGAGCATCTTCCCTACAACAATGATTGAGGATGGTTATCTTAACCTTTGCTTCAATATTCCTGTTTGGTACAACAGCAAGCACGAAATCAACGTTGTATATGGCACCAACCCTGATGACCCGTATGAGCTTGTCGTAAAGCACAAGAACGTTAATAACGTTATTGACGGACAGCCTCAGGCTTTCATTATGAACTTCCCTCTGAAGAGTCTGCCTGACACTGGCGGCAAGACCGTAAAGCTTACACTTAAGTGGTACAGCTCTACCCAGAGAGAGATGGTTGAAAAGCAATTCGACTATTGCAGCAGAACAGACTGGTAGGACTTGAAGATTACAAGCGACATAGTAAGCAGAGCACAGCGCGGTGAAATTGACGCGCTGCGCTCCGTTTATGAACAGACCGTTTCATACCTATCAGTTGTTTGTTCGAGATATATCGCTGATGGAGAGGAGATTAAGGATATTCTTCAGGATGTATATCTGAAAGCTTTCCGTTCCCTGGACAAATTTACTTACAAGGGTGAAGGCTCATTAAGGGCCTGGATCAGCCGCATTGCAGTAAATGAAGCCGTCAACAGGCTCAGGGAGAAGAAGAAACTGAGTGTCTTCAATGAAGACGTAGCTATTCCGGATATAGCAGATGACGAGCCGCCTGATATCGAATCGATAGCTGAATCCGATATTCTGGAAGCCATACACAGTTTGCCGGAAGGTTACAGAACGGTATTCAACTTATATCTCTTCGAAAAGAAAAGTCACAAGGAGATAGCTTCGATGCTGGGCATATCGGAAGGGACTTCAGCATCGCAATATCACAGAGCCAAGGCAATGCTCGCCAAAAAGATCAAAGAAAAGATAAAACAATGAAAGGAGATTGGACAGAACAACTTGAAGATAAACTCAACCAATACAGTATGGCTGAGCCGGAAGGGCTTTGGGATGCGCTCCAGTCTTCATTGGCGGAACAGCCAAAGTCACTGCCGGTTAAGAGTCCGGACTGGCGGAAAAGACTCACAATAGCGATTCCTGCGAGCATTGCCGCCTGCCTGACCCTTTTCCTCCTTCTGCCTTCTGGCAATAAGCGTGGAGATGATGCACCAGTCGAAATATTGAGCGCCAGTGTCAATCCTGCCAGTCCGGCACAGACAGAAAATGTTGAGCTTTTGGCAATGCTCGCAGAAGAGACTCCAAGTTCTCCCATTCAGGAGAGAATTTCAATTGCAAGTGAGTTACCCGTAAGCGAAGAGACAAAGCTGCTTGACATTGATGATGAGGAGACTGTCTGCAGCGAAGGCGAGCAGACTCAAAGCATTGACATTGAATCAAGTACAATAGAAACAGAGAGAGTTGACGAGCCTGATTTCGAAGATTGGCCGCACGAAGAGGACAGAGAAGACAGGCGCTACCCGAGCGTGATTTCTTTCTCCGCAGGTGGGGTATCTGGCAAAACAAATGCAATTTCGATGGCTTCGGCGGCTTCAAGCTATCAAGCAATAGCCACTCCACTCCGCAACTCACCATTCGAGAACACCGAGGGCAATGTCACGAAAACCGAATTGTCTGATTATGACTGGAACGTGTCATTCAAGATGAGTCTCATTGCCGAGAAGTATCTGACTGGACGCTTTAGCATAGGCAGCGGTATCAGCTGGTCCCAGATTGATGGAAAGATGCAATACGAACTGGGAAAGGCGCAGGCAAATTACATCGGAATACCTCTGATATTGAACTATGACCTTTTCAAAAATGGGCATTTCAGCCTGAGCGCGATAACAGGAGCCACCGGGGCATGGGGAATTGCGAATTCTGACAAGCTGAATATCAAGGGTTTCCAGTTATCGACCAGTCTTGGAGCGAATGCCAGATACAGCCTTGGCAGACATCTGGCTCTGCAGATGGGAGTCGGCGCTGACACTTATTACCCGACAGGTTCGAGGGAGAGCTGCATATTCAAAGAAAGAACCACAGTGCTCAACCTGAATGTCGGGCTGCTGTGGTCCATAAGATGATCCAAGGGAGCATCAGGCCCCTATTATCCACCTGCTTCCCGGTATGAGGGAAATGAGTTTGCTGGTCACAGCACAACATACATAGGTTAATACTGCTATGACAGGTATGGCCAGCCAGACAGGAATGAGAGGCTCTGCGACATTACCTCCTATCACCAGT
>JALEPJ010000035.1 GCA_022766385.1 Rikenellaceae bacterium | reverse complement strand
GGAAGGCTCCGCCAGAGTTCCGCTTCGCTTCATCCACCCTTCGGAACTTCGTTCCTTCGGGAGCCGCTCACGAGGCCGCGGCCGGCCACGCTCTGTCAGAGCCTTCCGACAACTACACAGCGGCCTTCAGTAATGGTTCTTTGACCACTATTATCATGCTCTGAGCATATTTGTCTCTAACTTTAGCTTTATGGGCGACATACTTTCTGAGGTTCATCTGCGTTCTCCTCCAGCAAAGAAGCCATGCGACGACCGGAATAGATGTTCGTCAGATAGGCATACACGACTATCTTGAGCAGCATACGAGGGTGATAGCTCGTTGTGCCGCCTCCTTTGTAGGTGGATGCGATTTCGCTGATGTCGAAGTTGTCAAGGATTGCATTTACAGTACCTATGTCATCGTATGGATTGTGTGTTTGTTTTCGCACTTCAGATATGCAGAATATTTCCATGACAAAGCTGTAGCTATTCCTTTGATTACCAAAAGAATAGCCATTATATTTTAGCTTACGATGTAGGGGTTCAGGAGGGTAACATAAGGAAAACCATGGCCGCCCGTGGCCTTGTGAACGGGAGGAGCCCACTCCGCAGGAGTGGGAGGGATTTAGTTTTCCGTTGTTAGCCTCCTGAACTTCTCTCTCCCACCCCAAAAAAAACAGAAGCTGACCTTTTGGGTCAGCCTCTCTCATTTGCCGGAGCAATACCACTCCGTTAACGATTCGTCAACAAGGACTACTCACCTGCAACAATCTTTGAATACTTCTCGTATCCTTCCATATACTTAGGATCCTCGTCACGGAAGCGGTAGTAAGCGTTCTTGAGGAAGTCTGCTACACTAAGTTTGGTCTCATTGTCCTTGGTGATAGCATATGCCTTCTCGAACTGAGGGATACTGTTCTTGAGGGCAGTCTCGAACTCTGCAACAAGAGCCATATACTTGTTGTCATCGTACTCCTGAGATGCCTTCTCCTGAATCTCAACAGCCTGGTTGTAATAGAGGATACCGGCTCCGATGAAACCGAACTCATACTCAGGGTTGATCTCCGCGCACTTCTCGTATGCAGCTACAGCCTTCTCAACGTCGCCGAGCTCCTTGTAAATATTGCCCTCAACATAGTAGAGAGAAGCATTGTTCGGCTCGTTCTTCTTTGCATCGTCGATGAGAGTGAAGAGACGGTCAGTGTCGCTGTTGGTAGAAACATAGTAGTTGATAAGTCCGATGAGGATGCCCTGGCTTGAAGGGAAAGCAGTGAAACCCTGCTCGAGGATATCCTTTGCACGAGACTTGTCACCGAGCTTGTCATAAGCATCAGCAAGCTTTGCGTAAACGTCACCGTCCTCACCTGAGTACTCCAAAGAGATGCACTTCTCATACATTGCCTTGGCTCTCTCATAGTTGCCTGCGCTTGAAGCTGTAAAGCCGGCGTTGTAGATAGCCTCACCGTCCTCCTTGCTGAGAGGTGCGGTAGCGGAAGCCTTTGCACAAGCCTCGAACTTCTCGCTGGCCTTTTCCATATTACCGAGAGTGTAAGCATAGAAAGCCTCCTCGTTGTACTTGTCTGCAATAGTCTGGATGCCCTTTTTGATATCGGCGGTCTTTGAACCCTTGGTATCAACCTCGGCAGCCTTTACATATGCAGCAAGAGCGAGCTCGAGAGCATTATCAAAAATAGGCTTTGTAACGTCAATCACTGAAAGGCGTCCATCAGCGAAATAATAATCAGCATTAGCATAAGAGGTCTTGGTCATCTCCTTACCGTTGACAACAACAGTCTCCTCAGATACAGGTCTTGCATTTTTCATAACAAGAGCAAGCTCCTGGCTAGTAGCTCCTGCCCAGCCGCTTCCTGCAGGAGCAGCATAAGCAGCCATATACTTGCTGGCAAGGTTAAGCCAGGTAGCTACCTTGGTAGCCTTCTTAGCGTTGTCAGCATCAGCCTTAGCAGCCTCAACTGCAGCCTTTGCTGCTGCAATGTCCTTAGCCTGCTGAGCATTGGCAATAGTCATTGATGACACGAGGGCCATCACCAAAAGAATCCTTTTCATAGAGAATTGATTATAAAATGTTAATGATTATTCTTCCGAATCCGAAGCAGTCGTTTCCTCCACTTCAGCTTTTGATACAACAGAGACAGCTGCGATAGAATCGTTTCCTCTGAGGTTAATGAGTTTCACACCCTGTGTGGCTCTTCCTGCCACCCTGATGTCACTTACCGCCATACGTATAGTCATACCCGAGCGGTTGATTATCATAAGGTCATTTTCTTCAGTTACCGCCTTCATAGCAACAAGTGGGCCTGTTTTTTCGGTGATGTCTATGGTACGTACACCCTTGGCACCTCTGCTTGTCACTCTATAGTCTTCCACTACAGACCTCTTTCCATAACCATTTTCACTGACTACCAGCACATTAGGTTTCTCAGCATCAGGAATTGAAGGATCAACGGAAATTACTCCAACCACTTCGTCGTCCTCTTCAATATTTATGCCTTTCACTCCGGAAGCGCCTCTGCCCTGATCCCTGACATCGTGTTCGTCAAAGCGGACGGCCCTGCCATTGCGTGCGGCAATCATTATTTCGTGATTGCCATTGGTGAGTATTGCCTCGAGCAGTTCATCACCTTCGCGGACAGTGATGGCAATGATTCCCTTGCCGCGGCTGCGCTTGTTCGAATAGGCTTCGAGCGTGGTTTTCTTGATTATTCCCCTCTTGGTCACGAGGGTCACGAAATTGTTCTGTACATACTCAGGGTCCTCGATGGACTTGGCAGCCACATAGGCCCTGATGCTGTCATCTGAATCAATGGTAAGGAGATTCTGGATGGCGCGGCCCTTTGAATTCCGGGTTCCCTCAGGAAGCTCATAAACCTTGATTCGGTAGCACAGACCCTTCTGTGTGAAGAGAAGCAGGGTGCTGTGCATATTGGTCACATATATGTGTTCAATGAAATCTTCGTCTCTGGTGGCGCTTGCCTTCATTCCTACGCCGCCCCTATTCTGTGCGCGGAATTCAGAGAGAAGGGTGCGCTTGATATAGCCGCAGTGGGAGATGGTGATGACCACATCCTCATCGGCATAAAAGTCCTCAGGATTGAATTCGTCAGCAGAGAGAGTGATCTCTGTACGGCGCTCATCACCGAACTTCTGCTTGAGCTCCATCGACTCCTGCTTGACAATTTTGAGCTGTTCCTCATCGCTTGACAGTATGGTCAGGCAACGCTCAATGAACGATTCGAGCTCATCATACTCAGCCTGAAGCTTCTCCTTCTCGAGTCCAGTGAGCTGCCTTACCCTCATCTCAAGGATAGCTGCAGCCTGTATTTCATCGAAGCCGAAGGCCTCCATCAAACGTGTTTTGGCAACCTCGGTATTTGCTGAACTCTTGATTATTTCGATGATTTCGTCAATCAGATCAATGGCTCTGATGAGGGCTTCGAGTATGTGGGCGCGCTTTTGGGCCTTGTCCAGTTCAAACTTGGTGCGGCGAACGACCACCTCGTGCCTGAAGTCCACGAAGTACTTGATAATCTCTTTAAGAGAAAGGGTACGCGGACGGCCATTGACAAGGGCGACATTGTTGATTGCGAAGCTTGACTGGAGCGGAGTGTACTTGAAAAGGGTGTTCAGCACGACATTGGCATTGGCGTCCTTCTTGAGATCGAAGACGATCCTGATACCCTCTCGGTTGGTGAGTTCTTTGATATCGGCGATGCCATCAATCTTCTTGTCCTCCACCATCTCGCCGATTTTCTTAATCATCTCGCTCTTGTTGACCATATACGGCACTTCGGTTACGACAATACAGTCGCGTCCCCTGTCGTTCTCCTCGATTTCGGTCTTTGCGCGGACTACAACCTTGCCACGGCCGGTGGTGTATGCGTCAATGATACCCTGACGGCCCTGGATAATGCCTCCGGTCGGGAAATCAGGTCCCTTGATATACTCCATCAGGCCTTCAACGGTAATGTCAGGATTGTCAATATAAGCGCAGATGGCATCACAGCACTCTGAGAGGTTGTGAGGGGCCATATTGGTAGCCATACCGACGGCAATGCCGGAAGATCCGTTAAGCAGGAGAAGAGGCACCTTGGTAGGGAGCACGGTAGGCTCGGGGATGGTGTCATCGAAGTTCAACTGGAAATCAACGGTATCCTTGTCGAGGTCGCCAAGCACGTCCTCTGTGATTTTCTGAAGTTTGGCCTCTGTGTATCGCATTGCTGCCACAGGGTCACCGTCCATTGAACCGAAGTTACCCTGACCGAAAACGAGAGGATATCTCTGGTTCCAGTCCTGGGCAAGACGGGCGAGGGCATCATATACGCTGGAGTCGCCGTGCGGGTGGAACTTACCCAATACGTCTCCCACTATTCTCGCAGATTTCTTGGTTTGTCCGGAGTAGCTCAGTCCGAGGCCATCCATTCCGAAGAGAACTCGTCTCTGAACAGGCTTGAGTCCGTCCCGGACATCCGGAAGCGCACGGGAAACGATGACCGACATCGAATAATCGATATATGCGGTCCTCATCTCATGGTCGATTTCCACCGGTTCTATTATGCCAAGAAACTGTTCGTTATTATTATTCAATTCTTCTGCCATAAGCGTGTATCAGCTAACATTAGTTTCATTTTCGCAGATAGCTTATCTGCTGATTATCAAACGATTGCCTCATAGTTCAAGTGTCATGGTGCCATTATTTCCTCAAAGCCGGCCTTAATTTCCGGGCAAAGAAACCAGAATCTATGATTTACGGCATCTTATAAACACGCAAATTTAACAAAATTCTTTGAAAATTCTTACTTTTGCAGGTACAAACTTCGAGCTTGCCATCATCAAAAAAGCAGCTCCTATACTCTTCCATGAAAATGAGGATTGCCGAAGAACTCAACGATATAGTCAAATACGCCCGCGAAGAAGCGATGCGCACAGGAAGCTACGGAATAGGCGTAGACCACCTGATGCTCGGTTTGCTGAGACACGCAGAAAACAATGCATGCAGAGCCCTCGCCGGCCTGGGAATAGAGTTGAGTGAGTTCAAAAGCTTCATAGACTCGCATATTTTCCTTCAGGACAGCATCCCCTACTCCGACATTGAAAAAGTAGGATTCTCACGCGGGGCTCAAAGCATACTGAACCTCTCAATACTCGAGGCTACAAGACTGAAAAACGAAGAAGCAGACAGCATACACCTCCTGCTTGCCATCAGCAGATCCAGCGAGAACTACAGTTCCGCCTTCCTCAGAGACAAGGGAGCCGGATACACAGTCCTTCTCACCTTCGTGCAGGACACAGGTCTGGCACAACCAAGCCTTCCGGAAGCAGATCCCGAGGAGGTGGCCAAACTCGAAGAGGCTGTCAATAACGCAGCTGAACAGATCAGCGAGAGCAATGAAATCAGCGTCGAAGAATACGGCTACGACCTGACCAAGGCTGCAGCTGCAGGAATCCTTGACCCCGTTGTGGGAAGGGAGGAGGAAATCGCCCGCATAGTCGAAATCCTCGGCCGCAGAAGGAAGAACAACCCTATGCTCATCGGAGAGCCGGGAGTAGGCAAGTCAGCAATAGTTGAAGCCCTGGCAATCAAGATTGCCTCGGGTGACGTATCCCCGGTATTGAGCCGTAAGAGACTGATTTCCTTGGACATAGCCTCCGTCGTAGCTGGCACCAGATACCGTGGGGACTTCGAAAAGAGGCTCAAGGGCATAATAGCCGACCTGAAATCAAATCCCGACATCATACTCTTCATAGACGAATTCCACACCCTCGTAGGCGCCGGAGGAGCACAGGGCAGTCTGGACGCGGCCAATATGCTCAAACCGGCTCTGGCCCGTGGAGAAATCCAGTGCATAGCTGCCACAACTATGGACGAGTTCACCAAGATAGTGGAAAAGGACGGTTCTCTGGACAGACGCTTTCAGAAAGTGGTCATCGAAGCTGCCGATGTCCAGGAATCCATAAGGATATTGGAAAAGCTCAAGAACAATTACGAGAGTTTCCACAATGTAAGTTACACAGACAAGGCTCTGGAGGCCTGTGTACGCCAATCAGACAGGTACATTGCCGATAAAACACTTCCTGACAAGGCCATAGACGTAATGGACGAGGCCGGTTCTATGGTACGCCTCAGAGTGGCGGAGGACCATAGGTGCAGTAATGTCGTCGATGCCGACGATGTAGCCACGGTCGTATCAAGGATGACAGGCATTCCTGTCAGCAAAGTCGCCATGAGCGAAGGCCACAGGCTGATGGAGATGAGGGAGAAGTTGAAAAAGAAGGTCATAGGACAGGACGAGGCTGTTGATACTGTTGTCCGTGCCATTCAAAGGAACAGGGCAGGGCTCAAGAATCCCGACAGGCCGGTCGGCAGCTTTCTCTTCTTTGGTCCAACAGGTGTGGGCAAGACCAAACTGGCCAAGTGTCTGGCAGAGTATCTCTTTGATTCAGAGGACAATATGATCAGAATAGATATGTCCGAATACTCAGAGAAATTCACTACATCGAGACTGGTGGGAGCACCTCCGGGATACGTCGGACACGAGGAGGGCGGCCAGCTCAGCGAAAAAGTCAGAAGGAAACCGTATTGTGTGGTTCTGCTCGACGAAATAGAAAAGGCTCATCCTGACACCTTCAACCTACTGCTTCAGGTTCTCGACGACGGACGACTGACCGACAGCAACGGAAGAACTGTAAGTTTCAAGAACACCATAGTCATTATGACCTCCAATGTCGGCACCAGGGAACTCGAGGAATACGGCAACGGAGTGGGCTTTGCACGCTCGGGCAAGGACATAGCCCAGGAAAGGAAGAACGTTGTGGACAAAGCTATCAAAAAGCTTTTCCCTCCTGAATTCATAAACAGGGTGGATGAGAAGGTGAACTTCAATCCTCTGGGACGCGAAGAACTCGAAAAAATTGTGGAAATAGAGCTCAAGAGTCTTTGCGACAGGGTGGCAGATGCGGGTTACAGGCTATCAATCCCTCCATCGGTAAAGGCTTTCATCGCTGAGAGCGGATACGATTCCGCCTATGGAGCGAGACCTCTCAACAGAGCCATTACCAAGTACATAGAGGATCCGGTATCAGAGTTCATCATCACTGACAGGATGCTGGGCAATAGCACTGAAGGCAAACTGCTTCCTGTATTGAAACTCTCCCTGACCAAGGACAAGAAGAATACCCGGGTGACTAAACAATCCTGACATCGGTAATCTCAAGGTCCATATCCTCAATGAGACCGAGAAGGTTGTCAAGAATATCCTCTGAAGAGCAGAGCGATTCGATAGCGTTATAGCTGAATTCCGTGTTTTTCATAACATCATCATTTAACTGATGCAAAAATAATAGCAGCTTGTGCCATACTGAAGCACAAGCTGCTATTATTTTGAAAAGAAGTTATTTCAGTCCAAACTGCTATCAAGCCTCGGTCAACTTCTTAAGCGACAGTTCCACAAGTTTGCGCACATTAGGTTTATAATCGGTATCGGCATCCTTCAGATACCTATTGGCAATGGCACAGCATACAGTACCGGCATCGTGTCCGAGATGAGCAGCCAGACCTGCCAGAGCGGAGCCCTCCATCTCGAAATTGGTAATCCTATAGTCGCCAAAACGGAAACTTTCGTAATCCTCAAGCATGGCAGGCATGGCAAGCCCCAGTCTGACCACTCTTCCCTGAGGGCCGTAGAAGCCTGGAGCCGAGATAGTTACACCCTTTACTGTACAGTCCTCAAACTTCTTGATGAGTTTGTCACTCGCCTTTACGAAATAAGGGTCAGGCAGATGTTTGTTCCATTTTACGTGCTTCTTGAAAGCCTCTTCCATATCAAGATGAGCTATTTCATCCCTGTTCTCGTACCAGTTCAGCAAGCCATCAACTCCCACAGAGAAATGAGAGAAGATGAAGGAACCGAGCGGAATGTCAGGATGTATGGCTCCCGTAGTACCTATACGCAAAACTGTGAGCGTTCTGTGTTCTTTCTTCACTTCCCTGGTTTCAAAATCGACATTGGCAAGAGCATCAAGTTCTGTCATAACGATATCGATATTGTCGGTTCCAATACCCGTCGAGAGCACTGTAATCCTCTTTCCATTGTATTTTCCGGTCACTGAAACGAATTCTCTGGACTGATGCCTGAATTCCAGGTCATAAAGATACTCCGCCACCATATCCACACGGCCAGGATCTCCTACAAGTATCACAATGTCAGCAAGTTCTTCTGGCTTCAGGTGAATATGGAATACAGATCCATCGCTATTGATTATAAGTTCCGACTCAGCAATTTTCATAATGTCATAATTATTTGGTTGGAGTTCAAAGATAGGATATTAATTCCGTTTTTCCTATTTTTGCAGTTCGTAAAAATCCAGTACACTATGTGGCAAAGAGTTCAAACCTTATATTCATTCATCGCTACTGCACTGACTGTATCGATGCTGTTCAGCCTCAAGGCCGTTGTACCAGACGGGAACGGAGGATTCGCCGAGACAATAAAGTACAGTGAATACATCCCTTATCTTGTATTGCTCTTAATCATTTCACTCCTCAATATCCTCGCCCTGACGGCATTCAGATTCAGAGTTTTCCAAATGAGGACAGCCGTCCTTTCCGCATTGGTGACCCTCTGTCTTCAGGTATGGATTGCGGTGGACTATTTCACCACCAGCGGTGCATTGGTATTCAGGTTCACAGCCATCTTCCCTCTCCTTGCACTGATATGTAACTTGCTGGCTGCCAGGGGCATTGCCTCGGACATTATGGTTGCTGAGAGCGTCAATCACCTGAGGAAGAGCAGGAAAAACAGAAAATAAGTCCAGGAGGAGAAATCCGGCTTATCTACGGGAATCATTGAAACGTGCGAGGACCTGTTCCTCGTACGTTTTTGTTATTGGCAAGGCAGGAATCTGCTCATTGTCAAGGTCAAGTTCATAATTGTCCTTGACCTTCCTTAGAACCTTTACCCTGTCCATATTGACAATATACTTGCGATTGCAGCGGACGAGACTGCTGTCGATGAAGCTCTCCTCCACCGTCTTGAGACGGCAGCGCAGCATATATTGCTTCAGCAAACCCTTGCTGTCGGTATACCACACCTTGATATAATTGTCATCTGATTCGATGTAGTAGAGATTGGCCGGGCTCAGGGAAAGCTTGAGCACTCCGTTATTGTCGAAAAGCGTGATTTTCTTCTCATCCTTTGGGGCAATGACATCATCCGACACGACGGTGCTGTAGTTCATCACCCTGATTATCTTGTTCTTGTCATTGAGAGCAAAGTACATAGCACAGAAGAGATACGGAAATCCCAGCTCGACCAGTGCAGCAACGAGCGCGCCGGAAAAGTCCATCCAGAAAATCGCTTCTATGTCAATTATCCCCTGCTTCGAACCGATTGCCGTCAGAAGAGCATAATCCAGTGAGATTAAGAGCATTTCCAAGAACAGACAAGCAATATAGCCTAGCATGGTCAGGCCCCTGGCGCTCCGGTTCAGCGCGGTGATGAGGACCTTGCCGAGGATAATCAGGGCAAGGGAAGATATGAAGAAGGACAAGGTCAATGCAAACACCCTGTCCTCCCCTATTTCGAACCAGGAATTGTCATTGAAAGGGACGTTCAAGACAGTATATGCCAATGAAAACAGCGCCACAAAAGTCACTGTTCCCCATAGATGAGTCCTGCTCACCAGATATACCGGTACCCTATCCCCCAAAGACATAAGCCTGAAAACTATAATCCAAGCAGGATACTGCTGCTATTCCGCATCTCCGGCCTCCTTGAGACGCTCCGCATTTTCAGCTACCTGAAGCTGGTCAATGCACTCTTGGATAGCTCCGTCCATAAAGACTGGCAGGTTGTACATACTCCAATTTATGCGGTGGTCCGTAACACGACCCTGAGGATAGTTGTATGTGCGAATTTTTGCAGAGCGGTCTCCGGTCGAAACCATAGTCTTTCTCTTGGCAGCAATACCATCGAGATATTTCTGGTGCTCGAGATTGTAAAGACGGGTTCTGAGTTCCTCGAAAGCTCTTTCCTTGTTCTTCAACTGGGAACGTTCCTCCTGGCATTGCACAACCAGTCCCGATGGGATATGGGTGAGACGCACAGCCGAATAGGTGGTATTGACACCCTGTCCTCCCGGTCCTGACGAGCAGAAGAGATCAAGTCTGATATCATTCCAGTTCAAGTCGACATCAAATTCTCCCGCCTCGGGAAAAACAGCCACAGAAGCAGCTGAAGTCTGGATTCGGCCCTGGGTCTCGGTCTGAGGCACACGCTGTACGCGATGTACTCCGGACTCGTATTTCATAGTTCCGTATACACCCTCAGAAGAAGAGAGTTTGAAGACTATCTGCTTGAAACCTCCGGAAGTGCCAGGGGTCTGGTCTGTTACCTCAACTCTCCAGCCCTTGCTTTCGGCGTATTTCGAATACATTCTGAAGAGGTCTCCGGCGAAAATCGCCGCCTCATCACCGCCTGTACCGCCACGGATTTCAACTATTGCGTTCTTGGAATCGTCAGGATCCGCCGGAATGAGAAGGAGCTTGATATTCTGCTCCATCTCAGGTAATTTCGGCTCGATTTCAGCGACCTCCTCCTTGGCCATCTCACGGAGATCTTCATCCTTTTCGTTCATTAGGATGTCCTTTGCAGATGCTAGTTCATCAAGCATCATCTTGTACTCGAGACCGGCCTTGATTATTGGCTCGAGCTCCTTATAATCCTTGTTCAGCTGTACGAACTTCTTCATATCTGACATCACGTCAGGACTTGACAGCTGATCCTGAAGAGACTGGTATTTATCCTGAAGAGACAGGACCTTTTCAAGCAATGTATTATCCGCCATTGTATTATATGGTTCTTTGTTAATTTATTTTCTTTATGTAGCAACGACGCCTCATATAAGGCTCCGACTCGAAACTGGTCCAGACATTGACCGCAGTATTGGTCTCTATCTGAGGATTGGTAATGCCGGTAATCATACCGATCCGGGCGGCTTTTTCCCAGATATCCTTCATATATACGGCACTCACGCCCTTGTTCTGCCACTGTGGCACGACACCGTTAAGCATAAGGTCGGTCACGCTATAGTCATTCATAGCCCTGAGCAGATGATACCATCCGAAAGGGAAAAGTCTTCCTCTTGCCTTCTGTAGTGCTTGGGAGATGGATGGGAAATTAATAGCGAAACCGATGATTTCGCCATCCCTGTCCATCAGCACAGTACTGGACTTGCCCGAAACAAGAGGAATCACACTCTTGGCTTCCTCATCAATCTCTTCATCCGTAAACGGAACGAAGTTGTAAACCTGGGACGAGAAGCTTTCATTATACACCTTGAAGAACTTCCTGACCAGTTCCTTGTCCTTCTTCAGACTGTCGATGTCTACAAAACGGAAGTCATATCTCTCACGGAGCAGCTTTGAAAGCCTGTCAACCTTGGAAGGCAGAGGTGCATCAGCCTTTACCTTGTACTGAAGCCAGTCACACTCCTTCACGAAGCCAAGCTTTGAAACCAAGTCATTATAATAGGGGTAGTTGTAGATGCAATTGAAAGGAGGCACGTTCTCAAACCCTTCCACGAGCATTCCCTGCTTCCCGAGTGTATTGTAATATAGAGGTCCGTGAATTTCGTCCATTCCCTCTTCTCGCGCCCAAGCCTCCGCTGTACCTATGAGGAGTTTCGCCACTTCCAGGTCATTGACAGTGTCAAACCAGCCGAAACGAGCTCTTCGGGTGCCGTATCTATTATTGTACCTGGGATTTATCATAGCACAGATGCGGCCTACGACTTTTTTTCCGTCAAGTACCATCCACATTCTGCGCTTGCAATAGCTGAGGGTGGAAACTTTGGTCAAAGAATGAATCTGATCGGAATGCAGAGCCGGTACATATTCGGGACTATCCCTGTATAGCTCATCGGGAAACCTGATAAACTTCATCAAGTCCCTTCTGGAAGCTACTTCTGTGATAATGTACTTTGACATCGGCGCAAACTGAAACGCACAAATTTAGTAAAAACATCCGACACGAACAATTATCACAGTCCACTGGCTTTCGCTTCATCCCATATGGCATCCAGTTCAGCAAGCGACAGATCGGAAAAGCTTACGCCCTGTCTGATAGTCCTGTCTTCAATATAGCCGAACCTGGCACGGAATTTTTCACAGGAACGGTTCAATGCAGCCTCAGGATCAACATTATACAGACGTGCGGCGTTGATGATTGAAAAGAGCAAATCGCCGAATTCCATTTCGAGCTGGGCGGCATTGCTGCCGGCAATGGCTTCGTTCACTTCGTCCACTTCCTCCCTGACCTTGTCCCAGACATCCTCGCGCTTTTCCCAATCGAAACCGCAGCCTCTGGCCTTCTCCTGCATTGACAATGCCTTCAGAAGCGCCGGCATGGAATGAGGAATGCCGGACATCACCTTCTTATTGCCATCCTTTTCCTTGGCCTTGACCAGTTCCCAAGTGTCGGCAATCTCCTTTGCGGACGGGGCTTCGCCTTCAGGAACAAGACTGCCGTCGGGACGGAATACGTGAGGATGACGGAATATCATCTTGTCGCAGATCTTTCTGATAGAATCGGCAATGTCAAATTCGCCCTTTTCCTGGGCAATACGGGCATAAAAGACCATATGGTAGAGCAAGTCTCCTATTTCCTTGCAGGTTTCATTACTGTCGTGCTTGAGTATGGCATCGCTGAGTTCATACACTTCCTCCTCCGTCATAGGACGTATCGATTCCATAGTCTGTTCTGCATTCCATGGACATCTTTCACGGAGACTGTCCATTACATCCAGCAGTCTTCCGAACTGTTCGAGCTTTTCTTTCCTTGTATTCATCAGTATGAATTCTTTGTTCAGCAAAATTAACAAAAATTACTATCTTTGCGTGGCTTTATGAAGCCAAGCACTTCACATAGTGCACTAACATAATCACAACACTAAGATAAATGACAGACATCCGATTCGTGACAGCAGACGAAGCTGTCAGCCATATCAGATCGCACAGCCATATCCACTTGAGCAGTGTCGCGAGCGTGCCTCACATTCTCATACAAGCGCTTTGCCGCAGAGCCGACGCAGGCGATATAAAGGACCTGAGCTTCCATCATTTCCACACTGAAGGGCCCGCACCATACAGCGAGGAGAGGTATGAGGGTATCTTCTTCGACCAGGGTTTCTTTATCGGACCGAATGTAAGGAAGAATGTAAATGCAGGCTATGCGGATTACCTTCCCGTGCATCTCGGAGAGACTCCAAGACTCTACAGGGAGGGGCATATCAAGCTCGCAGCTGCACTCGTGAACGTATCCCGCCCCGACAGCAACGGAATGGTCAGTCTCGGCACATCGGTTGACTGCTCCATCGCAGCCATTGACACTGCCGAGCTCGTGATAGGGGTCGTCAACCCCAACGTTCCCTTCGCTTATGGCAATCTCATCCCGCTCGACAAATTCGACTATTTAGTGGAAGATGATACCCCTCTCGTGACCGCCGGTTTCGTGGAGCCAACCGATGTCGAGAAGCTCATAGGCAAGAATTGCGCGAGCCTTGTCGAGGACGGAGACTGCCTGCAGATGGGCATAGGTGCATTGCCAAACGCCCTTACAGGAGAGTTGGCGCACCATAAGAACCTTGGCCTGCATACGGAGATGTTCGCAGACGGATTGCTCCAGCTCATCAAGAAGGGGGTCATCAATGGCAAGAACAAGAAGATTGACACCGGAAAGGTGGTTTCCTCCTTCCTGCTGGGCAGTCAGGATGTTTATTCCTTCATTGACCATAATCCGGATGTCCTGATGAAGGACATTGCATACACGAACAATCCATTCATCATTGCGCAGAACCCTCATATGAAGGCCATCAATTCCGCTGTCGAAGTGGACCTCACAGGACAGATCTGCGCTGACTCGATTGGCACGAGGCTCTTCTCCGGCACCGGAGGACAGGTGGAGTTTGTCAGGGGCGCAACTATGAGCGAGGGCGGCAAGAGCATTACCGCATTCGCTTCGAGGACGCTCAAGGGTCAGAGCAAGATTACAGCCACACTCCATCCGGGAGCCGGCGTCGTGACCCCTCGCTCCGATGCTCATTGGATTGTGACCGAATACGGTGCAGTAGATTTATATGGCAGAAGTTGCCAGGAAAGAGCGAAACTGCTCATCAGCATTGCCCATCCTGAAGACCGCGAGGCCCTTGACAGGGCCGCTTTCGAGCGTTTCGGCCCTCACTACCACAATTTCAGCATCTAAGCTGCACGCTTCCTGAGTACTCTTATATAGAAAATAGTCGAGAGGAGCAATGCTGCCAGCACGCCTATTGTGACGCTTAGTCCGACAGAAAGGCCAAAACCGATGTGGGCATTGCAGATGTATGAGACGCAGACTACAGTCATAAAGATGCCGGGGAGCATCGAAATGAGGTAGCTGCAGCCCTTTCTATGTCTTGCGAGGAAGGTGGCCAGTGCCCAGAAAGTAAAGATGGACAGCGACTGGTTCGCCCATGCGAAGTATCTCCATATAGTGTTGAATCCATCCTCGTCAGCGATATTGAACCAAAGGACAAAAGCGACGATGACAAAGAGAGGTATGCAAATGATCAGGCGGTTCCTTCTCTTGGTCTGGTCCAGATGAAGAAAGTCTGCGACTATCATTCTGGCGCTGCGGAGGGCGGTGTCACCGCTGGTAATCGGAGCAGCTACGACTCCGAGCAGGGCGAGCACACTGCCCAGTACTCCCAGCCAGGCCTTTGAAACATCGGATACTACTTCAGGGGCGGCTGCGCCTAAGCTTGAGCCTACAGTTTCAGCACCTCCGTCAAAGAAGAAATAAGAAGCCACAGCAGCCCAGATGAGGGCCACAATGCCTTCGGTAATCATTGAACCGTAGAAAACAGGGCGGCCGAGTTTCTCGTTTGTCATACACCTCGCCATCATCGGGCTCTGGGTCGCGTGGAAACCGCTGACCGCACCGCAGGCTATGGTGATGAACAGGCAAGGGAATATGGACTGGCCTTTGACTCCAAGCTCCGGTCCTCTGTTGCCAAGTCCCTGCCAGAGTTCCGGCAAGTCAGGCCATTTGATTATCAGAGCAATCATCATTGCCAAGGCCATAAAGATGAGGGCGAAGGCGAAGATTGGATATATCTTTCCTATGATTTTGTCCACAGGGAGCAGAGTGGCTACGATGTAATAAATGAAAATCACTGCACAACAAGACATTACGGCAGCAGTACTGCCCCCGTCTATCATATCACCTAATATAATGGCCGGGCTGTAGACAAAGACTCCTCCAACAAGAATCAGCAGAAAGACAGTGAAGACAAGCATCACGTTCTTGACAGCTTTGCCACTATACTTTCCAATGATTTCAGGAAGACTGGCTCCACCCTGTCTAATTGAAACCATACCCGAAAGGTAATCGTGAACAGCTCCACCGAAGATGCAGCCGAAGACTATCCACAGATAAGCAGAGGGTCCGAATTTGGCTCCCATTATGGCGCCGAAAATAGGTCCCGTTCCGGCAATATTGAGGAACTGGATCATAAAGATCTTCCAGGTGGGCATTGGAACATAATCCAAACCGTCATTTTTTGTATATGCAGGAGTGATGCGACTTGGATCAGGCCCGAATATGCCGTCTACGATTTTTCCATAGAAAAAGTAACCCAAAATGAGGGCTGCTACAGATAAAAGGAATGAAAGCATAGGTAAGACTCTAATAACAAGGCAAATGTATAAAAAAAAGGAGTCCAAACAAAGTTTGAACCCTTATATTTTCGTAAAGAAAGAAAAGTGGACCCTGCCGTAGGAACGTTCCTTTACAAAAGCAGGATGTTCCTTGAAAGAATACTCATCCCCGTGCTCCAGTATGAAGTAACAGTCCGGATGGAGTATGTCCTGCTGCAAGACCTTGTCCGGGAGACTGTCCAGGTTCTCCAGTGAATAAGGCGGGTCAGCGAAAATAATATCAAACTTCTCACGGCAGATTGGAAGGAAATCAAAGACATTGTCCCTCAACATAGTCACATTGTTCAGACCCAATCTGGCTGCTTCGGTCTTTATGAAGCTCGCATTCTCACGGACCATTTCGACGCAATATACCCTTGAAGCTCCTCTGGAAGCGAATTCAAAGGCGATGGCCCCGGTGCCTCCGAAGAGGTCGAGTACCTTCAAATCCTCAAACTCATACTCGTTATTGAGTATATTGAACAGTCCCTCCTTGGCAAAATCAGTAGTGGGACGGGCTTTGTACCCCATAGGTGGGGTTATGGTCTTGCCCTTAAGTTTTCCGCCTATGATTCTCATATCCGTTCAACAGCCTTGAAATATCTGTACAGGGACATTTCCTCCTCCGGAGCAAGAGGCATACGCCAACTGATGGTGCTGACCTCAGGATTCAGTTGAAGAGTTTTCATCGCCAGGAAGAGGAAATACTCCGCAGTGGTGAAATCCACCGCTTTATAAACATTGCACAACTGGAGGCTTTTGCCCTGAGCAATGGCCAGGTGGAGATAACCGTCCCTCCAGGTAGCCACTATCTTATTATATTCAGGACAGGTTTCGAGAGCCTTCAATATGTAATAAATCTCCGGAAGTACCTGTGCTGCTTCGCCTGAAGTGGTAAAAACAGTCTGCGCCAGCACACGTGACAATGACTCTCCTATGGAGTTGGAGAAAAGCAGCCAGGCTCCGAAATGAGGCACGTAAACACTGGATACAGTATCCCCTTCAGTGAGTTCCACCACTTCAGACAGCAGCTGTCTGACCCTCTCAGGGCTGTAGAACTGCTCCGGAACCAGAGTAAATTTCGGAGTCATCAGGGCAATGTCCACTTCGTCATACCTGCGTTGGAACTCAGGCGTAGTGAAGATGCGGTCTGCGCCCATCCATCCGGATGAACGCGTCCCGTCACGGTCTGTCAACTTAAAAGAATATCCACTCAAGGAAACTTGAATGGATATTCTGCTTTTCTGTATTTGATCCATTTGGACTACTCCCAGTTACCTGCGTTGTTGTTAGGTGCTGAGATGCTGCCGACCTGAAGACCCTCATACTTGTTCTGGTTCCTTCTCTCAGCATCGAGGTTGATTCTAAGCTGGTTGTCAAGACCCTTGAGAAGCTTTTTATAAGGCATCTTAGCCTCGAAGAGAGGCACAGGCACACCTGAAACCTGCTTAATGATAGCCTCCATCTCAACCGGCTGCTTGCCTGAGAACGGAATGTATTTGAGAGAATCGATGCAGAAATCATTGCGGCCGTTGAAGAGAGTGTCCCGTACAGGAACCTTGGTCTCAACTGAGAATACGAGATTCTTGTCACCTGACTGATAAAGCTTGAGAAGGTCTGCAGAAGTAATCTTCCTGTTGGCCTTCTTAATAGCCTCGGTATGTGCAACAGCTACTGAGTCATCGTTTGAGCCGACCTGCATGATAATCGACATTTCACCATTGTTATAGAACTCCTTGAGAGAGTCAACAGTGGATACGAACCTGTTATGAACGCCCTTGTATGCGACCTGAAGTGTACGGATGTCCTTGAGACGCTGAACGGCAATCTCCTCACGATAGTCTTTCTCCTTGTTGAAGTTCACCGGCTGCATGATGCTGGAATAGATGGCATACACGAGACCGCAGCATACGAAGAAGAGAAGAACACAAACGATGTTTCTGATAATCTTGTTCATTATTTTTGGTTTTTATATTATTATCCAATGGTGCACGATACGAGGGACAAAGTTATAAAATCAATTTATGAATTGCAATTATTCTTTGTAAATTTGCACTCGAAAATGGAAGTGTTATGAGCTTGGCTATCTCTACCGAGAAAATAATTATTCTGGAGAGAATGATAAGGACTGCCACCCGCATCGCGGTGGTCACTCACGTCCATCCTGACGGAGACGCTATGGGAAGCACCATTGCCCTAAGAAGCTATCTTAAAACAGGATGGAACAAGGAGTGCTGCATAGTCATTCCCGATGCTTGCTCGGAGACTCTGGACTTCCTACCCGATGCTGATGACAGAGAGCATATCATCTGCCGTTCAGAGAATCCTGACGCAGCCGACGGATGGATTGCGGGCAGCGATCTGGTGTTCTGCCTGGATTGCAACGGCTTCGAAAGGACGGAAAGTGTCGCTCCGGCATTGCTCGCATCAAATGCCGAGAAAGTGCTGATTGACCATCACCTCCATCCTCAGGAGGAACAATTCGCGCTCTGCTTCTCGGAATGCGAAATTTCATCTGCGTCAGAGCTTTTGTATCGGGTTCTTATGGCAATGCCTGACGTCCACGACGACTGTTCCGTCCTGTCCATGCACGCCCTCGAAGCTCTGATGACCGGTATGACCACAGACACCAACAATTTCGCGAATTCAGTTTATCCGGGCACTCTGGAGATGGCTTCCCGGCTGCTGGCCGCAGGAGTCGACAGAAACGCCATAATAGAGCGTATATACAACTGCTACCGTGAGAACAGGCTCAGGCTGATAGGATATCTGCTCGGGAAAATGAAAATATTGCCACAAGGAGTGGCTTACACCGTGCTGACAGCGGAAGAACAGAGACGCTACGATATTCACGACGGTGAGCTGGAGGGCTATGTCAATATGCCTCTCGCCATCGGAAAGGTAAAAATGAGCATCTTCCTCAAAGAGGACGGCGAGCGTTTCAGGGTTTCGATCAGGTCGAAAAAGGGAACTTCGGCCAATGCTTGCGCCACCCGATATTTCAACGGAGGCGGACACGAACAGGCATCGGGCGGAAGGCTCTATATCCCGGGGGACATTGCGGAAGCATCAAAGGCTCCGGAATACATAGAAAAGGCGATTGAAGATTTCTACAAGAACAGTTGAGACAGATATGAGAAAGCTCAAAAACATATATAAAGCATTGATGGCGGGGCTGTTTCTGGTCATCCTGAGCAGCTCCTGCACCAAGGAATTGCGGGAGCAGGAATATGGAAAGCAGGAAAAACTCATCGAGAGCTTTGTCAAGTCACTTCAAAGCCGGAATCCTGACTGCAGGGTTTTCCATCAGGGAGGCTCCACCAGAATCACCCTTGCGGAGGGCGAAGGCGTGGAAGTGACAGCCAGGGGCAAGGCAGTAATACGCTATGCCCTGTACGACTTCAGTTCCGGTTCTGCATCCACAAACACACTTGTGACGACGAACTCCAGTGACATTGCCACAACGGCCGGATGGGAACTCACTGACAAGGAATACAGCGCCCTCGAAATACAACTTTCCGACAAGGACATTCTGACCGGTCTGAGAAACGGTCTGGAAGGAGTCCGGCAGGGTGAAGAATGCTGGATTCTCTTTTCCGGAAAATACGCCTTCGGAAAAAGCAAGGTCGGCACGATTCCTGCAAATGCACCCCTGGCTTACCACGTTTGGGTAGAAACGATAGAAAACTGATAGAATAGAAAACATCAATAATATGAAAAGCACCAGAATCATCCTTGCAGGACTTACGGCAGCACTGCTCTGCGGCAGCTGTGCCAAGTCTACGCCCAGTGGATTGAACGACTCAGCCAAGAGATATTTCGATGCCTGGATATCCGTACATTATCCAAATGTAGAGAAGACCTTCCCCGGTATCTACATCATTCAGGACACTCCGGGCAATATGGGTTACCTCCCGGGAGTGGCGGATTGCCCTTATATCTATATCGATTACGAAATCAAGGACCTCAACGGGAACATCACATCCACGACAAACCCTGAAACTGCTAAACAGCTGGGCAGTTACAGCGATTCTTATTACTACGGTCCGGAAGTCATAAGCAGAAGTTACTCAAGCGTGAACGCTGGACTCGAAGCTATGCTCAGCACAATGAAGGTAGGCGGAGAGAGAACTGCGGTCATTCCGGGATGGCTTACCTGCAGCAGCCGCTATGACAAGGAGGAAGACTACCTCAAGAAAGAAAGCGGTGAAAACGTAATTTACAACATAAAGCTCAGAGACGGGATTACAGACATTGCCAAGTGGCAGATTGATTCCATCGAGCGCTATATGACCCGCCTCCACATGCCGGCTGATTCCCTCGTTTACGGATTTTACTATATCCAGACCCAAGCTCCGGAGGACACGACCACGCTCGGCACCGGAGTTGAGCTCAACATCAACTACACCGGCAGCCTCCTCAACGGAAAAGTCTTCGACACCACCGATGAGAAAATCGCCAAGGACCACGGCATTTACAGCGCATCCAAGAGCTACGAACCTATGGTCATCAATATCTCCGAAAACAATGACAACGGATACAACGATGTCTCAATGAGCTCAGGTTCATCAAATTCCGATGTTATTGAGGGCTTCGCCAGAGCCTTGGGCAAGATGAAGAAGGGTGAAAAGGGCATAGCCATCTTCTATTCCAATATGGGATACAAGGACCAGGCCTCTTCCAACATTCCTGCTTTCTCCCCTCTCCGCTTCGACCTCGAAATGATAGGCCTCAAATAGAAGCAATTTTCAAGTTAGTTAGTAGTACAAAGCAAAAATCGAACAAATGGCAGTAACAGGAACAGCTCCGACCGAGCTGGGAAATGAAAAAATAGGCAAGCTTCTGAAGATGTACGCAGTTCCGGGTATTATAGCCCAGACTGCGTCATCTTTATATAATATGATTGACAGCGTCTACATCGGACACCTCAAGGATGTGGGCTCATACGCCATCTCCGGGCTCGCTGTCACCTTTCCCTTGATGAACCTATCCACCGCATTGGGTACTCTGGTAGGAGTGGGAGCAATGACAATGATGTCAGTCCTCCTCGGCCAGAAGAACTACAAGCAGGCCAACAAGGTTCTATCCAACATCCTCACTCTGAATACGCTCATAGGAATCCTTTTCACCATATTGACTCTGTGCTTCCTCGAGCCTATTCTCTACTTCTTCGGCGCCAGCGAGAACACAATGCCGTTCGCCAAGTCGTATATGACCATCATTCTTGTCGGCAATGTAATAACGCATCTGTATTTCGGATTCAACGGCATCATACGAGCAACCGGCAGCCCGAAAGTCGCAATGGGACTGACCCTCTTCACTGTGACGACGAACGCCATCCTCGACCCTATATTCATCTTCGGCTTCGGACTCGGAATCAGGGGAGCAGCGCTCGCGACCGTCCTATGCCAGTTCATGGCTCTCTGCTACACGTTCAAGTTCTTCCTTGACAAAAAGCGCTTCGTCCATTTCGACAAACCTCTGTTCCAGCTCGACTGGAGAGTAGCCAAACAGTCTATGGCGATAGGTCTGGGACCTTTCCTTATGAACAGCGCCGCTTGCATAGTATCCCTATTCATCAACCAGCAGCTGCGCAAGTACGGAGGAGACCTTGCAATAGGAGCCTACGGAATTGACAACAGACTCACCTTCATCTTCTTGATGATAGTGATGGGTCTGACCCAGGGTCTGCAGCCTATCGCAGGATATAATTACGGTGCGAGGCAATATTCCCGCGTCCGCGAAGTATATTGGCTGTCAGTGAAATGGGCGAGCCTCATCACTCTGATATGCTGGGGAGTCTCAGTATTCCTTTCCGGACCTGCTGTAGGAATCTTCACCTCCGACCCGGAGCTTAAGTCAATGTCTATGAAGGGATTGCGGATAATGAACTTTGTCGTATTGATAGTGGGTTTCAATATGGTTTCGGGCAATTTCTTCCAGTGTCTGGGTATGGTAAGGATATCCATCTTCCTGTCCCTCAGCCGACAATTGCTCTTCCTCGTCCCTCTCGTATACCTGCTGCCTCTCGCATTGGGACAGAACGGGGTCTGGTTCAGCTTCCCGATAGCGGACTCTATCTCCACCCTGCTTTGTGCATTATTTGTAATCAGACTGTTCAAAAAATTCGACAGGCTGAAGGACGGAGACGACCCGTCAATACTCGGAAGTTCCATTAAATCCTAATCTGAAATGAAAAAGATCATAATCAATATCGGCCGCCAGTTCGGAAGCGGCGGAAAGAACACCGCCGAAATACTCGGACAAAAGCTCGGTGTGGCTGTCTATGATACCGAACTCATTACAGAGGCCGCAAAGAAAAGCGGCTTCAGCAAGGATTTTCTCACCACCAGTGACGAAGATACCAATTTCTTCAAGCTTGGCTTCAACAACAGCTTCATAAGCAACAACAGCTTCTTCCAGATTCAGAGCGATGCAATACGCAATATCGCCGAGCAGGGCTCAGCTATTTTTGTCGGAAGAGCTTCTGACTACATCCTGAGAGATATGGACTGTCTCGACGTTTTCATCACCTCGCCTCTTGAAGTGAGGGCGAAACGCATTTCGGAGCGCAGGAGCATCAGTAGAGAAGCAGCGGAAGCTCTCATTGCCAAAAAGGACAGGAGGCGTGAGGCTTTCTACAACTATGTCACCTTCGGCAATTGGGGTATGGCTTCGAACTATGACCTTTGCATTGACTCATCCATACTGGGAATTGAAGGAACAGCTGATTTCATTATTGACTTCGCAAAGAAAAAGGGGATGATTTAGCCTATGAAGTTCTCAACAGCCTCTCTCAGCGCAGTCCTCAGCTTGGGACTCATACTCACATTATCCGTTTCATGCCACCATTCCGAAACAGAAGCGGAGAGGATACCCCGAGACTTGAACAAGACACTCACCAACGAGATGTCTGACAGCTCGGATCTGGCCGGGATGGACAAGAACATCAGGCTCTTTATGCAGCAATGGAATCTTCAGGGTCTGTCACTTTCGATTATGAGAAACGACTCCCTGGTGTATGCCAAGGGCTATGGCTGGGCGGATGAGGCAAAAAAAAGAGAAATGACTCCCGGAACCATATTGAGAATGGCCTCGGTTTCCAAACTTATCACTGCCACTGGAATAATGGTTCTCCAGGAACAGGGCAGGCTTTCCCTCTCAGACAAGGTGTTCGGTCCTGAAGGCATACTGAATGACAGCACCTACACTGAAATTATCAAGGATAAGAATTATTTCAAAATCAGCGTAGAGGACCTCTTGAGACACAAGGGAGGCTTTACCACCAGAGCCGGGGACCCTATGTTCTCGACCAGAACCATAATGCTCCAGAACCGTCTCGACACCCCTCCGGACAATGAGACCCTGGTAAAGATTCAGCTAAAGAGAAGGCTGCAGTTCGAGCCGGGCACATCCCAGTACTATTCGAACTTCGGCTATCTGCTTCTGTCAATGGTAATAGAAAAGCTGACCGGGGAAAAATACGAGGACTGGATGCAGGAAAATGTTCTCAAGCCTGCAGCTTGCACGGATTTCAGGATTGCCAATAATTATTACCACCAGCGCTATGACAATGAGACCCGCTACTATGTCCAGGACAATGACGAGCCGGTGCAGGAATATAACAACAGTGGCAAAATGGTAGTCCGCTGCTATGGTGGCAATGACATCAGAGCGCTCTCCGGAGCCGGCGCCTGGGTAGCATCAACCCCTGAACTCGCGAGATTCGTTGCCTCGATAGACGGACGCAACGAAGTACCCGACATCATCAGTGCTGAAAGCGTGAGACAGATGACGGAATACTTCGATGAAAATACCTATTCCCTTGGCTGGAATGATACTAAGCCTGACGGAGAATGGACACGTACAGGCACATTTTCAGGAACCAGTGCCCTGGTAAAGCAGTTCCCTGACGGGGAGTGCTGGATATTGATTACCAATACCAGCACTTGGAAGGGTCCGCAATTCTCGCGCTACACTACCGAACTAATGAAGAAGTGCAGAGCGAAATACTCGGCCGTGCTGCCGCACAGGGATTTCTTCTACGAGAGCGAATAACTTACTCACCGAGAACGAGATGCATAGTGTCGCGGGCAATCACCAGCTCCTCGTCGGTAGTAATCAGGGCCACTTTCACCTTTGAGTCAGGACAAGAAAGCAGGGTGTCAACTCCTTGGGCCACATTTGCCTCATAATCAAACTTGAGTCCCATATATGAGAAGTTCTCACAGACGCGACGGCGGAGGCGTACATTGTTCTCACCGATACCGGCTGTGAAGAAGATGGCATCGACACCGTCCATAACGGCTATGTATGAGCCAATAATCTTGATGATGTCGTATGAAAGCTTCTTGAAAACGAGCTTGGCTCTGTAATTGCCCTCGTTGGCTGCCGTATCGATGTCACGGGCATCTGAAGAAACGCCTGACACTCCGAGGAAACCGCTCTTCTTGTTCATAATAGTGGTCATCTCGTCAGGAGTGAGGTTCTCCTTCTTCATTATATAGGTAACAACGTTAGGATCGATATTGCCGCAACGCGTACCCATAATCATTCCCTCGAGCGGGGTAAAGCCCATTGATGTATCGACTACCTTTCCGTTCACTATGGCAGAGATGGAGCTGCCGTTTCCGATATGACAGGTGATAATCTTCGAGTTGTTCAAATCAAGTCCGACGAACTTTGCTCCCTTGTCTGCTACAAACTGGTGTGAGGTGCCGTGAGCTCCGTATCTGCGCACGCGATACTTCTCGTAATACTCATAAGGGAGAGCATACATATAGGCATAGTCAGGCATAGTCTGATGATAAGCTGTATCGAAGGTAACTACCTGAGGCACAGACGGAAGAACGTGCTGACAAGCCCTGATTCCAAGGAGATGGGCAGGATTGTGGAGAGGTGCGTAGTCACAGCAGATTTCAATCTTGGAAATAACATCCTCATTGACAATGGCGCTGCCTGAGAAGAAGTCTGCGCCCTGGACTACTCTATGGCCTATGGCCTCGATATCATCGAAAGACTTAAGCACACCATACTCCGGATCCACAAGAGCATCGAGTACAATCTGCATTCCTATTTTGTGGTCAGGAATACTGAGTTCCTTGTACATCTTGTCCTTGCCTGTAGGCTTATGGGTTATGCATCCCATAGGAAGTCCCACCTTTTCAACGAGACCCTTGGCCAGAAGATCGTATACTTCGTCACTCTTCATATCAAGAAGCTGATACTTGATGGAAGAGCTACCGCAATTGATTACAAGAATGATCATTTTATGAATATTTGGTTATTTTCGGATTATCCGCGCAAAATTAAATAATTATAAGTACTTTTACAAAAATACGGTGTGAAATGGTTGTGGCGGGAGATATCGAGGTGGTTTCCATACCCTTTGCTGCGGGCACTGTCCTGGCGGCTTTTCTATCTAGCGTTCCTTTCTTTGGGGACACTCATCTTATTGTATCAGCTATATCATTGTATCTGAGCGCATTGAGCCTGCTGCTCATATGTCGTGCCGACAGCGGAAGAGGAAGCATTGCCCCGACCTTCCTATTGCTTGGCTTCTTCTGTTTCCTCTCGTATTCCGGCATGCCCCTTCATTCCGGACCGCATCCTTTCTTCGGGCGCTGCGCCTCCGCGCTTCAGGCGACCATTGACAGCATTCCCTTCAGCGACAGTGTCTGCAATGCATTGCTCCGGGCCCTTCTTAGCGGAGACAGGAGCGGGCTGGACAGAAGAGTCAGCGAACTGTTCAGAGCGAGCGGAGCCTCACATATCTTAGCCTTGAGTGGGCTGCATCTTGGGATTATTTATATGGTAATCAGTAAAATATTATCGTTATTCGGAAATTCTCCCCTCGCTCATAAGCTTCGGAGCCTGACCATTGTATGCTTTTCCGGCTTTTTTACACTGATGAGTGGAGGCAATCCTTCGACGGTACGCGCCTGGCTCTTCATCAGCCTGGGCGAAATAGCGGCCTGCGATCCCGAAAGGGAGAAGAACCCGCTCCGTGTGCTGCTGACAGCATTGACGTTACAATTGCTCTTCAAACCGACGGTGGTCACAGAACTGGGCTTTCAGCTTTCCTATCTGGCTATGTGCGGTATCTTCCTCGTTCATCCCCTGCTCGAGAGTTTCTATCCCGATGACGGGCCTGCCTTCAATCCCCTGCGCCGGATCTGGACAGGGGCCTCATTGAGCATCTCCTGCCAGATCTTCACTGCTCCGCTGGTATGGATGCGTTTCAGGACCTTTCCGCGCTTCTTTCTCATCTGCAATCTTTTGGCAATGCCGCTGACGACTGCGATTATGGTCTCGGCTCTGGCAACGACCGCGCTTAGCGGTCTGGGCATATGTCCCGGAGCGCTCGTCAATTGCACCGAATTCCTCGTAAAGAGTCTTTTGAAGGTATTGGAGATTATCTGTTCAATGTGATGCTGAAGCCATCAGAGGCCCACTCGCTCATAGCCTCGTTGCTTCCCGAAATCAAATAGCCCTCAATGTCGGGGCGAGAGAGGATGAACTCCTTCGCAGCCTCGGGGCCGAGAACCATACAATAGGTGGCATAGGCATCGGAAGCAGCTGCGGTGGAGGCGGAGATGGAAGCGCTCAAGAGATGATGCTCAACGGGATAGCCATTGCGAGGGTCAATGGTATGAGCGTATTTTTTGCCGTCCCTGATATAGAATTTGCGGTAATTGCCGGAGGTCACGATACCGCAGCTGCGACCTTCGGAGTTCCATATTCCATCCAGCATTGCACCGGGGCTATCATTGCCGTCAACGGGACGGTCAACGCCTATGCTCCAGCCTTCTCCGCGAGGATTCTTTCCTGCGCAATAGATCTCGCCTATATCGACAAGCATATCCTTGACTCCGACTGAGCTAAGATATTCGGCCACCAGATCGCAGGTGTAGCCCTGTGCGACAGCATTGAAATTCAGCTTGGGAAGAGTCGCATCCACGGAAGGGCAAAGCAGGAGCTCGCGAGGGTCGAGGCGGCCGCTATCATCAAGGGCAAGGTCGATGTCGGCCTTCAGTCTGGCCATTCCGCAGGAAGCCATTGCCGACTTTACCGCAGCCGCATCGGGCAGGGAGTCGTTGGAGAAGCCGAAGCCCCAAAGGTCGAAAAGCGGCCCAGAAGCCACGTCCACGCAGCCGTCCGTTTCTTCATAAAGCTCGTGGCAATATGCATATATGTCCTTGAAAAGAGAATTGGGCATTATGCTTTCACCTTCATTGAAGCGGGAAAGGAGAGAGGCTTTGTTATAGCCGGAGAGCGTGGTATCTACCAGAGTGAGTATGGAGTCTATCCGCACTGCTATTTCGTTCTTCGATACAGAAGCGTCCCTGATATTGAAGCGGACATTGTAAATGCCACCCTGGGCATAACCACCTATATCAACGTATTTTGGCCTCGAAGAGCAGGATACCGCAGCTGAGAGGGCCAGAAACAATGCAAGTTTGAATATATAATTCGCTTTCATACCACTTAGGCAAAGTATTTGTACAAAGGTAATGGAATTTAAGTCAAAAATGCGCATATTTGCAGTTCAATAATCCAAGAGAAATAATGAAGAAATCAAGAATACTTCTTTTCAGCATATTGACTATTGCAGCTTTAGTGTCGGTATCCTGCGGAGATGACGACACAACCGAGACATTGCCTTATCTCACCGGTTCCCCTAAATTCGAGTTTCCTGCATTCAGCAGACCTGACATCGTGCTGGATATTACTGCGTCGGGAGTGACTGACGATGACGGAAACGAAGCGGAATATTTCTGGTATCCTTCATACGCTACCAGCGAGAAGGACACGATCAAGACATATACTCTCAGGATGCCGAATGATTTCACGACCTTCAGCATCACCTGCACCGCTTTCAAGGAAGGATATTACTCTACCAGCACTACCAAGACCGTTACCATAGTCAGCGAGGACCGCGAGAACGGAAGCCTCACGGGACGTGATTTCGATATTGAGAAAGACTTTGTCTTTACCGATTCGAGAGACGGACGCGAATACTGGTGCACCAGAGTAGGAGATACTGAATGGTTCAGGGACAATCTCGCCTATGCCGGAAGCGGAATTTCCGTTTATGATGACTGCAGCGACCTTGCTGGCATCTTCGGAATGTATTACAGTTGGAACGAGGCTATGGAAGCCTGCCCTGAAGGATGGAGACTGGCTTCCCTCGATGATTGGGCCAATGCGGCCAAAGTAGCAGGAGTTGAAGATGCAGACAAGTTAGCTTCCTTCGATTCAGTGGCAGGAGCCTTTATGGGAGACATACAATTCAATAAGGAAGCGATGTGGGAGTATTGGCCTAATGTAAAGATTACCAATAAATTAAGACTCGACGTCACACCTTGCGGATATGTGCTTCTCGACACCGAGGGCGACAACAACAAATTCCAGGGTATGCTGGAATATGCAAGTTTCTGGACCAGTGACTCAAAGGATAATGATTTGGCCTACTACAGATATTTCTACGAAGACAAGGCCGACATCATGCTGGGCAGCGGTTCCAAGGAAAGCTTCGGAGCATCGGTCAGATGCGTCAGAGACGTCAAGTAATGGTTTTTCAGCCTATTCTCAACACATTGTCAGAGATGCCTGCAATGGCTTCGCGGTGAGTGATCCAGATGATAGTCTTGGTCCCTCTCAGGGCTGAAGAAATCCTTTCGAGAAGAATCTTCTCAGTCTGCACATCCAATGCTGAAGTAGCTTCATCAAGTATCAAAATACCGCCCGTGTGCAACAGCGCACGGGCTATTGCTATTCTCTGGGCCTGACCCTCGCTCAAGCCGCTGCCCTTTTCGGAGCAGACGGTATCAAGGCCCTGAGGAAGCTCGAAAACAAAGTCAGCAACAGCCGTATGCAAGGCTGCTTTCATCTGCTGCTCAGTCGCGGAAGGATTCGCGAAGAGGAGATTGTCGCGTATCGTACCGCTCATAAGGCTATTGCCCTGGGGCACATAGAGAAAATTGCAACGGGCTGAGGCTCCGGCAGGCAGACTGCGGCCATCTTCGGTGTAGAGGCTTACACTGCCCTCCGAAGGCTTGAGCAGACCGAGGATGATACGGGACAATGAACTCTTGCCGGCACCGGTTTCCCCCACTACCGAGGTAACGCTTCCCGGGCGGAAATCATAGCTGAAATTTTTGAAAACAGCATCACGACCGATGTCAGCTGCATCCTCATATCTGAAGCTTATATTGTCGACCCTTATACCCGGAGCGCCGTCGAGCAATACTTCCGGCCCACCATCCTCCAAAGGAAGCTCTTCAAGTTCCATAATTCTCTCGATCGAAGTAAGACCGTGAATGAAGGCAGGAATATGATGACTGAGATTGACCATAGGGTTCTGTATCTGACTGACCAACTGAAGGAAAGCCGTCATCATTCCATAGGTGACACTTCCGTCCTTTATTCCGAATACACCCCATAGGAAGGCGGCGGCATAGCCAGCCATAAAGCCCAAACGCATAAAACCACGGGCTATAGCATTGTAATTCAGACGTTTGATGGTATGGTCCATCACATCCGTCTGAAGCCAATCCATCTTCTCCATCACCTTTTCGGCACTGCCGAGAGTCTTGACCAGGATGCGACACTGCAGATTCTCCTGCATATAGCCCTGTACTTCGCTGTCCCGAGCCCTAATATGTGCGGTAAGAGCGCGTATGGTCTTGAAGAACATACGGCTTCCTAATATTGCCACGGGCATAAGAATAAGAAGCACCCACATAAGAGAAGGAGAGAGGGCGAAAAGAAAGATGCAGGCCGCCGTAAGCTGTGTGAGGGTGATAATGACATTGGGTATCCTCGTGCAGACCAGGTCGGTCACGACACGGATGTCCTCTTCGAGGCGATTGACCATATCCCCGCTATGGAAACCTTCCCTGCCGTTCCACTCGCTGCGCAGAACGTGAGAGAAGACCTTGGCCCTTGTTTCATTCTGGTTCCTCGTGACAATTTTGCCCTCCCACCATTGGGAAGCCGTACCCAGCATCAACTGGATGAGCATCACCGTAAACATCAGAGCCACATAAAGGAGCAATTCCCCGTCAACATTGCCAGTCGCCACGTCGATAAGCCTTTTGCATATCCACACGTAAAACAGCGAGGCAGCGATTCGGGCCGCACCAAGCACAACACTCAGGAAGATGGGGCTCTTCATCGGAGCCGACATCCTGATTAATCCTTTCATACAAGTCTTGAACTCCTTCATTTTCCTATAGGCTTTCGAGTATTTTCAATTCAATTAACTATTTCCGGCTGCCAGCATAGTTCTCCTGTATACAGCGAGGATCAAGCGTCTGAAAGGCTTCAGAAGGCGCCACAGCCGCGCTTTCCGTAATTGTCCTGGCGAGCGCGGATCCAAGAAGACGCGAGGATGAGCCTTTCTGAACTCTTCCTCTTCCTCGGGATTCTCCGGCAATTTCAATCCTCCCCCGCAGTCCTTCTCTATCCACACAACGCTTCCAAGCACATCGCTTAGATTGCACTCCTCTCCGTAGCGGAGATTGCCGTCGCCCATCAGGAAAAGCCTCTCCCCTTCAATCCTCATCACCCGGTGGAGGACATAGCCGTGCCCGGGCACTTTCGCCAGCACGATGTCTCCTACCAGAATTTCGGGCAATGCCTCCAGCACGACAGAGTCGCGTTCTCCACGAATAAAGGGTAACATACTCGAGCCCTTGGTCCTCAGGCTGCAGCGCTTGCCCTGCGCAAGCAGTTTTCCTATCTCGGACAGGAGCAGTTCATTCGGTATCCTGATACTGTTTTCACTCATTGCCACTTCCCCCTACATTGTCCCTAACCGCTGCCGCGCATACTCTGGCAGCATCATCATCAGGGAGGCATTCCATATTGAAACAAGGCACTTCAAGCACGGTCTTCTCCAGGCTCCGGTGCAGATTGGAGGCCATGGCCCTATCATTCTTAAGTCCTGATACTGAAGAATATAAGGTCGCATAAGACTCCAGAATCCCAAGACGCACAGCCCTGTTTGCAGGGGCCTGCTTTATGCGCACGAAGGCAGCAGCCGGAAACGAGAGGTTCCGGTAACAAGGAAACTTGCCGCTCCAGGGCGAACCATATATGCGAACACTTCCATCATCCATAATACGGAGCAATGGATTATCATCATTGAGAAGCTCACTTCCCTCTATGTTTTTTATCCAGAGACGGCTGTGCGTGCTCTTCCCGCTGCCGCTTGGGCCGAGGAAGAGATAAGCTCTTCCACCATTGACAATGACGGAAGCATGCAATTCCAGCGTCCTTAGAGGAGCGGTAGCAAATGCGAACTGCAGCATAAGCGCATTGTTCAGCGCGAAGAGAAAATCCTCGTCCGAACAGCAGAAGCGGGCGGAACAGTAATCCGGACTGAAAAGGACACGGGCCTTCGGAGCCTCTCCGCGAGCTGGCGCAATGCAGGCAAGGACAGAACCCTCCGCTGTTCTGTATATTTCAATGCCTGTCTGCCCCTCATCGGGAGCCTCGTCACGGTAGAGCATTTCCACAGCTTCAGCATCTAAAGAGTCCACCATTTCAAGAATAAAGAGCGCTTGGGTGACAGTTCCAGCCTCAAATGGTTCATACTGAACCAGGAGGGGCCTGAAATCCCTGTCATCGGGCAAAATGATGCGGAAATCATGCTCCGCCACTCGATAATCCTTGAACATAAGCGAAGATTAGAATAAGAAGTTCTAAGGTACTAAGAAATACAAACTTGAACAAAACATTTTTAGTATATTTGTAAATTGAACAAAAAGACGAACAATGGAAGCCAACAACGACACAATAAAACTGTATTACAATACCGAGCGTGAAAAACTTCAAATGCCTGAATATGGCAGAAACATACTCAGGATGGTGGAAATCCTGAAAAGCATTGAGGACAAGGAGCAGAGAAGCCTCCAGGCGCGCGCCGTGGTCAAAGCTATGGAAATCCTTAATCCTCAGGTTCATAGCCAGGAGAACTACGAGCAGAAGCTCTGGGACCATCTCTATCTTATCGCAGGGCTGGACCTGGATATAGACGCACCTTATCCGGCTCCTTCATTGGAAGAAATACAGTCCAAGCCTCAGATAATTCCTCTTAAGAACAAGCCTGTCAAGGCCAGCCATTACGGAAGGAATATCGAGAGTATCATTGACCTGATCGCAGCTGAGCCTGACGGTGAAATCAAGACCGCTATGATCAAGTCCCTGGCGATCTATATGAGACAGCAGTACCTGATCTGGAACAAGGACAGTGTGGCTGACGAGACCATTTTCAAGGATATAGAGAAGCTTTCCGACTACCGCATCCGCGTGCCGGAAGGCATAAGCCTCACGAAAATCAATGACTCGGCTACCTTTGCAAGGCCGGGTATGAGCATCAATGTAGGAGGAACGCAGCAAAATGCCCAGAACAGGAACAGAAACTGGGTCAACAAGAAGAACCGCAGGCCAAACAATAGGAAGAAATAAGTATGAAGTTCAAATTTTGGAGAACTTGGGATGACCAACAGAAGGCATCTGCCATTAAAGCTGTCGGAGTGATTACGGGACTGTTTGCCCTGTTTTCATTGGTAGCTTCCCTGTCCTATCTCTTCACCTGGAAGCAGGACCAAAGCCTGCTCACGGATCCAGGCATGCTTGACAAGGCTGTGGATGTGGCCAATCTCGGAGGCAAGCTGGGATTGAAGTGGGCTGATACCCTCGTGGGAGACTGGTTTGGCTGGGGCAGTTTTGCCCTCATAATCCTGCTCTTTGCAATTTCAGCCAGACTGATTGCTGGAAAATGGAAGCACTCTCTCCTTAAGACTGCATTGATTACCGTTTCCGGAGCCTTCATTTCGTCAATGGTCTTTTCCTTCCTTGGTGATTTTGTTGGCCTGGACTGCCTTTACGGCTCAGGAATCGGAGGCAGCTGCGGCGCTTTCATTGCCGGAGGCCTGAACAATCTCTTCGGTCCAATATTGACGGCTGCATTCCTTGCGGCTATAGTCTGCGCCTGGGTTTTCCTTTGCAGCGAGAGCTTCGCTCACTGGTTCAGTTCCCTTGGCAAGGCAGAAAAAGCTGGAGCGAAAGCCTCCAAGCCGGAAGAAGAGATGGTGGCGGAGACTGAACAGACTGAAGCGGCGAAGGCTCCGGCTATTGAGCTTGAGGACTTGCCTGCTGAAAGGGAGACTGAAGCTCAGACTGTCAGCATTGCTCTGGATGAAACAGCGGGTTTGGATGATATTCCGGCTCCGGACGAAGAAGTGGTGAAAAGCGAACAGGACGGAAAGCCTTTGGATAACGAGGGCAATTTCGAGATTGACAGAGGCGAGGAAATCGCTACAGAGGTCAAGAAGGACCTTCCCAAAATCAATGTGCGTCTGGATCCTCCTGAGGGGCTTCCAAGCTATTCTATGCCGGAACTTGAACTGCTCAAGGACCACGCGGAGAATAACCATTTGGTATCTGACGAGGAGCTCAACCGAAACAACAATAAGATTCGCTCTACCCTTAAGAACTACAAGATAGACATCATAGATGTTAAGGCTGTAGTCGGACCTACAGTGACACTCTACAAGGTTTATCCTGCTCCTGGCGTGAAGATAGCGAGCATTAAGAAGCTTAATGATGACATAGCTATGTCACTGAATGCCAGAGGAGTACGTATCACCACCCTTCCGGATTCCGTGGGCATAGAGGTAGCGAACGATACACCGTCCATCGTGCCTGTAAAGGGCTTGCTGAACGACGAGGCCTTCAGGAACAGCAAGGCAGAACTGCCTGTGGCCATAGGCTGCAACATCCAGAAGAAGGTGAAGGTCTTCGATCTCGCGGATGCTCCCCACCTGCTCGTTGCCGGAGCTACAAAACAGGGAAAGTCGGTGGGATTGAACGTACTCGTATCGTCATTGCTCTTCTCAAAGCATCCTGCCGAGCTCAAGCTCGTTTTCATTGACCCGAAGATGGTGGAATTCACCCCTTACGGAAGGCTTTTGAAGCATTATCTCGCCGTATTGCCGACGGCTGCAGACGAGGAGGAGGAAAAGAGCCAGTCCATCGTCAAGGACCCGAAGAACGCTGAAAGGATTCTGCGCTCACTCTGCATCGAGATGGATGAAAGATACCAGCTGCTCAGCAAAGCTTATGTTAACAATATCAAACTCTACAACGAGAGATACAAGAATCATAAGCTGAATCCTCAAAACGGGCACAAGTACATGCCTTATCTGGTAGTCATCATAGATGAGTACGCCGATCTGGCAATGTCCGGCGGAAACGGTTCCGAGGGCAAGAATATGCAGAGAAGCATTATGTCCTCCATCGTACGCCTCGCCCAGAAGGGACGTGCTGCGGGCATACACGTAGTCATTGCTACACAAAGGCCTTCGGTAGATGTCATCACTGGACTCATCAAGGCCAATTTCCCTTCACGCATTGCCTTCCGTGTTTCTACAAAAACCGACTCCGGCACCATACTCGACACCTCAGGTGCAGAAAAACTGATTGGACGCGGCGATATGCTCTACTATGCTGGAGTGGATACTGAGAGAATACAGTGCGGATATATTGACAGTGATGAAATTAATGCCATCACGGATTATATCGAAAAGCAGGTCGGTTACGGAAAGTGCTATAACACACCATTTTATCTTCCGGACCCTGACCCAGCTGACGGAGAAGGCGGAGGCGGTATGATAGATATGAGGGATGTTGACGAACGCTTCGAAGAGGCTGCCAGAATGGTAGTTATGACACAAAAAGGCTCTACTTCCGATATTCAGAGACGTCTTGGTATGGGATATGCAAAGGCAGGTCGTGTAATGGATCAGTTGGAGGCTGCAGGCATCGTGGGCCCTCAGGAGGGTTCAAAGCCGCGCCAAGTGCTAATTTCTAATATGGACGACCTCGAACTGATTCTCAAAGCATATCAGAAGTAATGAGAATATTGTCAAAAATCCTTGTTTGTATGGCGCTGCTCTTGGGCGGCAGCTCGTCCTTCATAGCCTTGGCTCAAACTCCCTCGGCCGCTTCAAACCCCGCAGCCGCATTCGCGAAAAGCCTCCAAGGCAGGCTCGCCTCTTTCGACTACAGCTACTCGATGAGCGGTTCCCTACCGATGAACGGCTCGGGTTCAGTCAAACTTCAGGGCAATGCCTTCACGATGGAGGGCAATGGCCTGGACATACGTTGCGACGGCAAGACGCGTTGGACCGTGGATGTGGCAGCGGAAGAGTGCTATATCGAAAACATTGATACTCAGGAACTTGACTACGAAGCAAATCCCGCACTGCTGGTCGGTGCACTGGACAGCGCCTTCAATTACAAGGACAGCAGAACTGCCAGTTTCAATGGAATGAGCGTAAGCGAAATCAGACTTGTGCCAAAGAAGAAGGGCAGCAGCATAAATGAAGTGTCGCTCTTTTTGACTCAGGGCAATCAGCCCGCAGGAGTCAATGTCAGTTCTTCCGACGGAAACCTCATCACCATCACCATCAGGAACTATAAACTGGACAACTCCCTGGACCTCAGCGCTTTCAGACTGAATACCAAGGAGTTGGGCAAGGATTATGTAATCACCGACCTGAGATAGCCGGAATGCTTATTCAGGAAGGGTGTCAAGCATCACCGAGTGCCGGACAGCCGCTACAGTTTCAGTATCCTTGACAATTTCAAGTATATGCAGACCGAAGGCAATGGCGTGTCCTGCGCTTCTTCCGCTGACTACGCGTCCATCTGTCACTGCCGGTTTTGGCGTGAATCTGGCCCCCTTTTCCTCAAGATAGCCTTCGAAGCTGTCAAAGCAGGTGAAGTTCTTTCCCTCAATACCTTTCAACTGGCTGAGTACCAAGCCCGGAGCAGCGCAGATAGCCGCTACGGAGCCGCCTGCCCCGTAGTGCTCGTTCATCATCGACATAAGTTCCTGGCAGGCCGCGAGATTCTTTGTCCCCGGCATTCCTCCCGGGAAAACCATAAAGTCTTTCTCACAGCAGACTTCGGCCGAACAGAGCTGACGGTATTCTGAGAATGTGAGATCAGCCTTCACGTTCACTCCGTGAGATGACTTCACAAGGCTGTCTTCAGTAATAGAGACAAGTTTTACATCCACTCCACCCCTGCGGAGGATGTCAGCAGTAGCGAGAGCCTCAACTTCCTCGAAGCCTTCAGCCAGAAAAATGCTTACACCTTTCATATCCAGTCTTTCCTTTTTATCGTATTGTTTCTTTGCTTTGCGAAGTTACGTTTTTTTCGTTTACTTTGTGCGCAATAATTATGGAAGAGATTAAGAAACTATACCCTCTCAGCTTCCTCCCCATCGCTGAAACCTACGAATGGGGCGGCGACAGGCTGCACAGAATTTATGAGAAACAGTTTATCGAGAGCGATGACCAAGGCAACGAAAAGCTTCTTCCCAAGGATGCCGGAGTAGCAGAAAGCCACGAACTTGCAGATCTTGGTTACAGGGATTCACAAGTTCGGGACGGATGGCTCGCCGGGAATACCATAGGAGAACTTATGGATATGTACCTGGACCGGATTGTCGGAGAGAGCGCTTTCAAGAGTTTCGGCCGCCAGTTCCCGGTAGGAGTGAAGTTTATCAGCGCAGAGGACAGGATACCTCTGCTGGTGCATCCCAACGACGAAATTGCCGCAGAAAGATATGATTTCCTGGGCAAGGCGAAGCTGTGGTATGTGGTGGACGCTGACGAGGATTCAAGAATCTATCTGGGCTTCAAGGAGGATGCTGACGTAAGCGATTTCTATCAAAGAAGCTTGAGCGGAGATATGGAGGCCCTTTTGAATGTCATCAGACCGAAGAAGGGAGATTGGTATATGATTGAACCGGGAACGGTTCATTCGGCAGAGGCTGTCACATTGCTCGAAATCAGCGAAGCCTCACCTCTTGATTTTTGCATCACAGGATGGGGCAAGACCGTTTCGGAAGTAGAGTTCGATAGTGCACTCAGCGTGGTCGAAGCTTTGGATTTCATTGATTACAAGGCATATAAGCCTCAGCTGAAGAATATTGGCGAAGGAGGCGATAGTCCTACAGAGCAGCTGGTTAAAAGGCCTGAGTTCTCCATCAGCAAGATAATGCTCAAAGATCCGCTTCACGTTTTCGCAGCCAAGGCAGACAGTTTTTCAATATACACCTGTCTGGAGGGAGAGGCTTCCATACAGGTCCCTGATGAGCATAACAGGATGGAGAGCTATGTTCTGAGTGCTGGTTCGACTATGCTCGTCCCGGCAGAGATTGAGGATTTCTATCTGGTCCCACGCCAGAGCGGAACAATACTCATAGAGACCTTCCTCGAAGACATTGAGACTCCTGACCCTTACATTGACCCTGATGCTGAAGAGAAACTTCCGGAAGACGAGGAGGATTAGTGATGGCAGACAGCACGAGAATAGACAAATATATTTGGGCAATCAGGCTGTTCAAGACCAGAAGCGAGGCTACAGAGGCCTGCAATGGCAATAAGGTGCAGTTGAACGGAGTTGCGGCCAAACCCTCCAAGACAGTCAAGGCGGGAGACTCCATCTCCGTCAGGAAGGGTGCAGTCCAATACAGCTACAAGGTATTGAAAATAGCGGAGAACAGAATGGGAGCGCAGCTCGTTCCAGAGTTTGCCGAGAACTTGACGCCCCAGTCCGAGCTTGACAAGCTTCACGCCCCTCGGGAGACTTTCTTTGTCAAAAGGGACAGGGGCAGCGGACGCCCTACCAAAAAGGACAGGCGCGAAATGGATGCGCTCTGGGATGGCATAGATTTCTCCTCAGACTACAACGACGAGGATTGAGCCTCTGCCCTGCCCTAGCGTTTGATGACCCTTTCCACTCTTTGAGGAACGGAAGTCATTATCTCATAAGGAATTGTATCCAGGATAGCGGCCAATTCAGATGCCGTAGGATCACTGCCGAAAATGGTCACTGTATCTCCAGGTTCGACTTCCAGACCCGTCACATCAATCATACACATATCCATACAGATATTGCCGATGGTAGGCGCTCTGTGGCCATTGACCGAGAAAGAAGCGCGGCCGCATCCGAGATGTCTGTCAATTCCGTCAGCATAACCCACTGGTATGGTGGCAATGACCGTCCCTTCAGGAGCTATTCTGCCGTGTCTGCCATAGCCTATGGTTCCATCCTCGGGAGACAGGGTCTTGACCTGCAGAACCTTTACTTTCAGGGATGCCACAGGTTTAAGCTTTACTTCTGGCAGCGCGCTGATGCCATATATGCCTATTCCCAATCTAACCATATCGAACTGGAACTGCGGAAAACGCTGGATACCTGCAGAATTGAGTATATGATACATAGGCTTGTAGCCTATGCCTGAACTGACGGAATCGGCATTGGCCTGGAACATTGAAATCTGACTCAGAGTGAAAGCATCCTCCATCGGGTCTTCCGAAGCAGCGAGATGGGAGTAGCAGGATTTGACCCTCACCCTTGAATCGGCTCCATTAAGCAGGAAGTTCTTGAGTTCCTCTATTTCGCTGCTCATAAAGCCCAGTCTGTGCATACCTGTGTCCAGCTTTATGTGTATGGGATAATCTTTGATATTGCGTCCTGAAAGATAAGTGCAGAAAGCCTTCAAAGTATATAGATTCGGTATTCCGGGTTCAAGTCTATTATCCACTATCTCCTGAAAGAAATCGATTCCGGCAGTGAGTACCAGAATAGGAAGACTAATACCCGCACGTCTTAATTCCACGCCCTCTACAGGATGGGCCACTGCCAAATAATCTGCACCGCAATCCTGCATTATATGGGCGAACTCCGCAGAACCGTGGCCATAGGCATTGGCCTTTACAAGCACAAGAAGCCTGGTCGAGGGCTCGAGCAAGGACCTGAAATAGCGGTAATTGTCCCTGCAGGCGCCAAGATTCAGCTCAAGTCTGGAAAAATCTGTATCTTTATGCTGCATATACGGCCACATTAAACGGGGACAAAAATACTAAAAAAAAGCGTTTCTTGCGACAAAATGTCATACAAGCGCAAAGGCTTGGTTTTTGATACCCCTATGTCGGCGATATTGCCATATAACCTGAAAAATTAAGAAAAATGAACATTTGGCTGATAATGCTTTTAGTGATGGTAGCCAGCTACCTCATCCAAGCTATACTTCAAAGCAGATTCCAGAAGTACTCGAAGATTCCTAATGACAGAATGCTCACAGGAGCGGAAATCGCCAGGAAGATGCTCGAGGACAACGGCATATATAATGTAAGCGTAACCTGCGTTCCAGGGCAATTGACAGACCACTTCAACCCCGAGACTATGACAGTTAACCTCAGTGAAAGCGTCTATAGCCAAAGGAGCATCGCAGCTGCGGCCGTTGCTGCACACGAATGCGGCCATGCAGTGCAGCATGCCCAGGGCTATGCCCCATTGAGACTCCGCACCGCCCTCGTACCTATGGTCAATTTCGCAAGCAATGTTGTGCAATGGGTGCTGCTCGCAGGTGTGCTCCTGATCAATATCACACCTTCGCTGCTATGGTTGGGAATCGCCCTCTTCGCGATGAGTACGCTTTTCAGCATCGTCACACTGCCTGTAGAGATCAATGCCAGCCAGAGGGCCATCAGCTGGCTCAAGCGCAGCAATGTCGCTTCAGCCGAAACCGCTCCGATGGCAGTTGATGCGCTGAAGTGGGCTGCATATACTTATGTAATAGCTGTATTGGGTTCTCTCGCCACCCTGCTCTACTATGTGTCAATGGCTTCTCGCAGAGACTAAAACAGCGTAGGATGCTTCTCGTCCAGCCCGGAGAGTATCCTCTCCATAATAGCCTGACGATATAGTGAGGACCTTGCGGAAATCTTGAATTGGCGGCAATATTCTTTTACTGCTGCCAACTCATAGTCATTCAAATAGATTACCTGCCTGTGGGTACGGCGGAGGGACTCTCTCTGCCTGTCCAGAAAATCAGGGGATACGGCCGGGACTTTTTTTCCGGTCTTTTTCTTAGCTGCCATAATCAGGTGGTTTTCACAAAGATAGATTTGCAATGAAAGGAATCATTTCAAGGACTTGAGTATTCTCGACAGTTGATCGGTGCAGGAAGTTCCTCTTTCGTGGCAATCAACTCCCGCGAGCAGCTCGGCTATGCTCGAAGCGTCCTTACCCTCGACGAGACGGCCTATGGCTTGAAGATTTCCGTGGCAGCCTCTCTGGTAACGGAGATTGTGCAGGCTTCCGTCAGGATGAAGTTCGAACTCAATAAGGGATGAGCACACAAGACCGCTGGGCATAGCAGCCACATATCTGATACCGTCCACGGTCTGATCCCGGAGAATCTTGAAATCATTTCCTATTCCATTCATTGGCGTAATGCTTTGGTTTTTACAAAAATAGCAAATCCGAAATGATTATTCTGCCTTTAAGGCGAATAAAACTGAGAAAAGCTCATCATCAGATGAGCTTTTCTCCTTTATCATTCGAAAATTCATATTGCAGAACTGCAAAGTCATTGTTTTCCGTGACTTTAATCTTGCATTTGTACTTTCTTCTCCACTTGGACAGGAAGGAACTCAATCCGCGCGAAAGATAAGATCCCAAAATCGGGCTCACAGTCAAATTGACCGTCTTCAATCCCTTATCTTTTATCAGTTCGGACAAATCCCTCTCCACCTGCTCGTCAATCACTGCACTGGAATGGATTTTTCCGGTGCCGTGGCACACTGGACAAACTTCGGATGTGTCAATCTGGGTAGCAGGACGTATCCTTTGTCTGGTAATCTGCATCAAACCGAACTTGGTGAGAGGCAGCACATTATGCTTTGCTCTATCCTTGTCCATAAGTTCCTGCATATATTTGAAGAGGTTGTTCCTGTGCTCTCCCGACGCCATGTCAATAAAGTCCACAATAACTATTCCTCCCATATCACGCAGGCGCAGCTGACGCGCAATCTCTTCCGCAGCAATACGGTTCACCTCATAGGTGTTTTCTTCCTGGTCGGTAGTCTTGGCACGTATTCCGCTATTCACGTCTATCACGTTCAAGGCTTCCGTTGTTTCGATGACAAGGTAGGTTCCCTGCTTCATCGGCACCACCTTTCCGAACGAGCCCTTGATCTGTCTGTTGACCTCAAAATGATCAAAAATCGGCTCCTTGCCCTGGTATAGCTTCACTATCTTCTCCTGCTCAGGAGAAATCAGTGAGATATACTTCCTGGTTTCCTCGAAAACCTTCTCATCGTTGACATAAACATTTGTAAATGAGTCATTCAGAAGGTCTCTGAGTATGGTGGTGGTTTTGCTGTACTCTGAAAAGAGCAGTCCAATACCCTTGTTTTTGGCGAGACGCTGCCACGAACCCTCCCACTTCTCAATAAGGGAACGGAGTTCAGCCACAAGTATGGCAGCGGTTTTACCCTCTGCAGCAGTGCGAATGATCGCTCCGTAATTCTTCGGGAGTATGCTCCTGACCAGAGTCTCGAGCCTCTTCTTTTCTTCCTTGGAAGAGATTTTCTGGGAAACGCTCACCTTCTCTGCGAAGGGAAGCAGTACAATGTTACGTCCTGCCAATGAAATTTCCGCGGTCAGCCGGGAACCCTTGGTGGAAATCGGCTCCTTTACTATCTGCGATATGACCATCTGACCGACCTTCAGCACATCCTCTATGTGGCCCTCCTTGGCAAGTATGGGTCCCAGAGTGATGTTGGAGAAGAGTCCCTTCAGGTCCGCATTGGGATTCGAGTTCTTTACAAACTGGTCGAAAGCCGTAAAGTACAATCCCAGGTCGAGATAGTGGATAAACGCTTCCTTGCTGTCTCCTATATCGATAAAAGCGGCATTGAGCGCCGGCATTATCTTCTTGACACGTCCCAGGAAGACGTCTCCCACCGAGAAGGTGTGTCCCTGACTGGATTCCTTACTGTACTCAATAAGCCTATGGTTTTCCATCAAGGCAATATTGACTTCAGCCGAGCCTACATCGACCACGAGGTCTTTTTCATTTTTCTCGTTTTCCATCAGGAAATTTGATTTTAAAGAACGAATGTTGGTAAACTAAAAGGGGCTGACCCGTCCGGCCAGACCCTTTTCTTTTAGCAGAATGCTAAAATGGCAGACCAAGAAGCGAATTACTTCTTCTTGTGTCTATTCTTGCGCAAACGCTTTTTGCGCTTGTGCGTAGCCATCTTATGCCTCTTGTGCTTCTTTCCGTTTGGCATAATTCTAAAATATTAAAAATTAATTCTCCTTGACTGATGCAACAAATACCTTTGCAGGCTTGAATGCCGGGATATCGTGTGCAGGAATAGTCATTGTAGTCTTCTGAGTGATATTCCTGGCGGCCTTCTCAGCCCTGTGCTTGATGATGAAGCTGCCGAAGCCACGAAGATAAACAGGGTTGCCCTTTGCAAGAGAGTCCTTAATGCACTCCATGAAAGACTCTATGACCTTCTGGATCTCGGTCTTATCCATACCTGTCTGCTTTGCGACTTCGTTTACGATTTCTGCTTTAGTCATAACGTTTATCTGATTTTGATTTTCAAATTATATTCGAAATGGACTGCAAAATTAGACTTATTTTTTTAATAATCAAAATCATATCGAAAAAATCGCAAGCCGCTTTTCCATACCCTATAAAGAAAACGGTGACAGTTTCATCAATGGCACAGAGATTGACTATATTTACAGGCGTGGAATCAGTATCACGCCTGCTGACAAATTGGCAGACAGAGTGTACTGTCCCGAAATCTGACAATACCGACTATAGAAATATGATGGACAATAAAACAAATACAGCCTTTTTCATCCCCGGAGGAGCGGAAGTGAACATAATTCCCGTAATGCAGGGTGATGGAACATTGAAATTCAACGAAGCGGATATCCCGGACACTCTGCCCATCCTGACACTCAGGAATGCGGTAATCTTCCCTGGGACCGTCTATCCTGTCACCATTGGCCGCGAGAAATCCATACGCATAATCAAGGATGCCGAGAAGGACAATCTCTTCATCGGCGCAGTTCCCCAGATGGATGTAAACGTGGAGGACCCCCAGCTGCAGGATCTAAGCCAGTACGGCACTCTTGTCAGGATAATCCGCACACTCGAGATGCCTGACGGCACCATCACTGCCATACTCCAAGGCTTTAAACGCCTCTCAGTTGACGGAATAGTCTGCTATGACCCTTACATCAAGGCCAGAGTACACTATCTTGACGACCTTATGGTCAACGAGAAGGCCCCTGACAACAGGATGATTATGGAATCTCTCAAGGAGAAATCCACAACCATACTCAAGTCCACCCCATTCGGCTCGAAGGAGACCATCTCCGCTCTCAAGGGCATTGATGATTTCCAGTTCCTCGTGAACTTTATTGCCACATCCATTGAGGTGGACAATTTCACTGACAAGGTCGATCTCCTGCAGTACGACGATATGCGTGTCCGCGCGATGAAACTCCTCACCGTTCTCGACATCCAGGTCCAGTTCCTCAAGATAAAGCAGGAAATAAATCAGAAGGTCAAGGGTGAAATCGACCAGCAGCAGCGTGAGTACTTCCTCAACAACCAGCTCAGAACCATTCAGGAGGAGCTTGGAATGGACGAAAGCGGCGACTTCGACAAACTTCGCCAGAAAGCGGATACCAAGAAGTGGTCGAAGGAGGTACGCGAAATCTTCGACAAGGAGCTGATGAAGCTCGAAAGGTACAATCCGAGCTCACCAGACTACAGCATACAGTACAACTACCTTCAGTTTATGGTCGACCTGCCTTGGGGAGTAATTTCAAAGGACAATCTCGACCTGAAACACGCCCAGAAGGTACTCGACGAGGACCACTACGGTCTCGACAATGTCAAGGAAAGAATAATCGAGTATCTCGCGGTACTGAAGCTGAAGGGCAATATGAAATCGCCTATACTCTGCCTCTACGGCCCTCCGGGAGTCGGAAAGACCAGTCTCGGCAAGTCCATTGCCAAGGCTCTCGGAAGAAAGTATGTACGCATTGCTCTCGGAGGTATGCACGATGAGGCCGAGATCAGAGGTCACAGAAAGACCTACATCGGTGCACTTCCAGGGCGCATCCTGAACGGCATCAGCCGCGCCGGCACATCCAACCCTGTAATCGTGCTCGACGAGATCGACAAACTCTCCAGCGACTTCAAGGGAGACCCTTCGTCAGCCCTTCTGGAAGTGCTTGACCCTGAGCAGAATTCGACCTTCCACGACAATTATCTGGACGTGGACTTCGACCTCTCCAACGTTCTCTTCATTACCACTGCCAATACGACCTCGACCATACAGTCAGCCCTGCTCGACCGTATGGAGCTGATCAACGTCAGCGGCTATCTTGCCGAGGAAAAGGCTGAAATAGCGAAGCGCTATCTCCTGCCGAAACAGCTCGAGGAGCACGGAATAGGCAAAAAGGAGCTCCGCATCGACAAGAGCGCCATTGCCCAGATTGTCGACAATTATACGAGAGAGTCTGGCGTGCGCGGTTTGGAGAAGCAGATTGCCAAAATCGCGCGCGTAACGGCCAAGAAGATTGCCCTCGGAGAGGATTATCCGAGCGTTATCAAAACTCAGCACCTGAAGGAGTACCTCGGTCTGCCGACCAATTTCCACGATGTGCAGAAGGGCAATGAGGCTCCGGGAGTGGTTACCGGTCTTGCCTGGACGGCTATGGGTGGAGAGATACTCTTCGTAGAAAGCCAGGTCAGCAACGGCAAGGGCGCATTGACAATGACCGGCAATCTCGGCGACGTGATGAAGGAATCCGCGACTATTGCCTACCAGTACATCAAGGCGCATCCGGAGCTGGCGAAGATGAGCCCGGAGGAATTCGGAAGCAAGGACTTGCACGTGCACGTGCCTGAAGGAGCCGTTCCGAAGGACGGTCCTTCGGCCGGAATCACTATGGTCAGCTCGATGGTATCAGCCCTCAGAGGCGAGAAGATCAAGTCCGGGATTGCGATGACCGGCGAAATGACTCTGCGCGGACGCGTGCTTCCTGTAGGCGGCATAAAGGAGAAGATACTCGCTGCCAAACGTGCCGGAATCAGCACGATAGTCATATGCGAAGAGAACAGGAAAGACATTGAGGACATCAAAGAGATTTACGTCAAAGGTCTTGAGTTCATATATGTAAACACCATTTCTGACGTCATTGACAATATCTTCTGATGGACGTAAAGATAGAACAGAGTTGGAAGCAAGTTCTGCAGAGAGAGTTCGACGAACCCTACTTTGCGGAACTTGTCCGCTTTTTGCACGGCGAGAAAGCGGCCGGTAAGATAATCTATCCTCCTGGCAGTATGATTTTCAAGGCCTTCAACTTGACGCCTCTGGACCAGGTGAAGGTCGTAATCCTCGGTCAGGACCCTTATCACGGAGCCGGACAGGCTATGGGTCTGTCATTCTCCGTTCCCGACGGCATACCCGCTCCGCCTTCGCTCAAGAACATCTTTAAGGAAATCGAGTCCGAGCTCGGAGTCAGGATGAGCGGCAGACCGAACCTGGAGAGCTGGGCAAAACAGGGAGTGCTGCTCCTCAACTCCGTCCTCACCGTTGAGGCATCAAAACCCACCTCCCACAGCAATATTGGCTGGCAGAGATTCACCGATGCCGTAATCCGCTGTATCAGCGACAATTGCGATGGCATAATCTTCCTCCTCTGGGGCAATTACGCCAAATCCAAACGCGAGCTCATCGACAGCTCGCGCCATTATGTACTGGAGGCCGCACACCCCTCTCCCCTTGCGAGAGGAGCATTTTTCGGCTGCGGCCATTTCTCTGAAACCAACAGAATACTCACCCGGGAAGGAAAGACTCCCATCAATTGGCAGATATGAAAAAAACTGCATTATTCCCCGGATCCTTCGATCCATTCACAGCAGGACACTTGAACATCCTTAAAAGAGCATTGACCATGTTCGACGAAGTGGTGATTGCCGTCGGCATCAACCAGGACAAGCGCGGCTTCTTCAATATGGACGAGAGGATAGATATAATCGCCCAGGCCACCAAGGGCATTGAGGGCATACGCATCATCAAGTACAACAATCTCACCATCGATACCTGCCACGAACTCGGTATACACCATATTGTGAGAGGAGTACGCAATATGCTTGATTTCGAGAATGAAAGGGCAATAGCCGATGCGAACAGAAGACTGGCGCCCGATGTAGAGACCATAATCATCCCTACCGCACAGGAATTCGCACACATTTCATCTTCAGCGGTACGCGACCTGCTGCAACATAACGGAGATACCAGCCTCTTCCTTTCTGAAGGGGTCAAACTACCTGAACATCAATAGAATGCACCGGCTCTTAAGCAGATTATTGACAACGCTGACAGTAGTTTTCACTCTGTCAGCGCCTATCCGTGCCCAACAGCTTGACTCTGCTAAGGCTGCCGCAATGGATGCAAAGCTCGAAGAGTACTTCAGAGCCATCGAACTTCTTCCCCTCGAAGACAAGATGGCTGAATGCGATTTCCTGGTGGAGAGCTGCGGAGACTCGCTTCTGCGAAATCACGTCGCAAGCTACATCTATCAGCATTACAGCAAGCCAAGAATAATGGGAGAAGAGGCTGTGGCCATCCATATGGTGGATAAGTGGTTCGAGAGCGGCAAAGTCAAACTGAACAGCGATTTCGAGCTCCTCGGCGCGAGAATGTTCGCGCAGTTCAACCGCAATTCCCTGCTCGGAATGAAGGCTCCCTTACTGACCATGGAAGATTCAGAGGGACAGAAGGTCAGCCTTCCATCCGAAGGAAGGGCCAGTGTCATCTACTTCTATGATGTAAGTTGCGCCAAATGCAAGCTTACCACCATTATGCTCAGGCAAATCCTTGAGAGCATTGACTTCCCCCTTGATTTCTATGCCGTATATACAGGCGTAAATCACGATGAATGGGACAGTTACAGAAAGGAAAGATGGTCTCTGAAGACCGAGGCCGTGAACATTTATCACCTCTGGGACCCTGAAATCGACTCCAATTACCAGATGGAATACGGAGTGATCGAGACTCCACAGATGCTACTGGTCGATAAGGACGGAATCATAATCGGGCGAAAGCTCGACGCGGACGCATTGTCCCGCCTCCTGGAGAGCGTCAGGCCCTACGACTACGGCTCAGGAGAGACTCTCTCCCTTTTCAAAATGCTCTTCGAGGAAGACGGAAGCGATGCTGAGGCAATACTCAATGCCGCAGCTTACATGAAGAAGCTCGCGCTGGAGAGAAAGGACAGTGTGCTCTGCAAGCATTTGATCGGAGACCTTTTCTACTATCTGTCCGACTCTCAAGGAGAAGAGTACAAGAAGGCCCTCCTGCCTTTTATAGAGCAACATATCGAAGGAGATCCTGCCTTATGGTCTGAGGCTGAGGATGTTGCAGCCATCATTGCACCGGCACAGATGGAGAAGGAACTGCTCTCGAGGGCTCCCGTAGGCTCACGCATTGCTCCCCTGAGAGTTACGGGGCGACTGAAGACTGTACGCAATGCCGAGCAGCCGCTTGAGGAGATAAAGCCGCGAAAGATCAGACTGAGGGCTTTGAAGGGTTCACCGGGATGGATAGTATTCCACAGTCCGGGCTGCTCGTCCTGTGCCGAAGTGGCAGCAGCAGCCGCATCCATTTTGAAAGAAAGCCCTGATGCTAAATTCCTGTTTGTCGAGCCGGACAAGAAGCTGCTGGACCAGTTCGACCTATCAGTCCTTCCTCATATCATTGAAGTGGACAAGAAGGGTAATATCACCAGGAAGTATCTGACTCTGAAATAATCACAGATTTGAAGAAACATATGAGTCCCATTTCTCAATGAGGGCAGCCATATCCTCCGGCAGCTCTGAATCAAACTGCATCCACTTTCCGTTTGAAGGATGAACGAAGCCCAGAGTCTTGGCGTGCAGGGCCTGGCGGGGACAAAGTTTGAAACAGTTCTCGATGAACTGCTTGTACTTGGCATAAATGGTTCCCTGACGGATTTCCGAACCTCCATATCTCTCGTCGTTGAAGAGCGGATGACCGATATGGCTCATATGGACCCTTATCTGATGGGTTCGGCCAGTTTCCAGCTTGCATTCCACAACAGTCACGAAGCCGAAACGCTGCAGTACCCTGTAATGGGTTATCGCGCGCTTGCCCTTCTCAGGGTCGTCATAGACTCTGAAACGGAGGCGGTCATTGGGGTCTCTGCCGATATTGCCGTCAATGGTGCCATCATCCTCTTTTATATTGCCCCAAACCACTGCGACATAGCGTCTTTCGATGGAGTGCTCAAAGAATTGGCGCGCAAGCCTGAGCTGGGCTTCGTCATTCTTGGCAACTACCAGCAGGCCTGAGGTGTCCTTATCTATGCGATGCACAAGAATACCCATCCTTTCATCCTCAGCCTCAGGTCCTTGTGATATTCCAAGATGGTATGAAAGGGCATTTATCAGCGTACCCTCGAAATGGCCGTGACCGGGATGGACAACCATTCCTGCAGCCTTGTTGACCAGAAGGACATCATCATCCTCATAGACTATGTCCAGAGGAATTTCCTGCGGAAGTATCTCCAAGCCGCGACGCCTGTAGGGCATCACGAAACGTATCACATCTCCGGGACGGACTATATAATTGGATTTTACTATTTTGTCATTGACGCGGACATACTGTTCCTTAATCGCGCACTGAACCCTGTGACGGGAGGTATCCTCGAGATGGCAGGACATATATTTGTCCACGCGCATAGGTTCCTGGCCCTTATCCACATTCAGGCGGAAATGCTCGAACATTCCCTGCTCTTCATCGTCTCCGCCCTCTTCCAGTATCGCTCCGTTTTCAGCTATTCCGCCAACGGGGATTTCGTCATATTCCAGTTCAAATTCTGTCATTTCTTCTACTTCATCTTTTCTGGATCAACGGTGAGGTAGAGAGACACATCAGAGCCCTTCAAGGTAGGAAACTCATTGCTTCCGACCGGATTCTGGCGATACACAACAGCGCTGATGGAGTCATTGAAATTCCTGACACTGCCGTCAAAAGTGAGCTTGCCAACATTTAATGAGCTTTCATGGATGACCTTAATGGCATTGACATACTTCTGACCAATCACACTCGGGATATAGGTAGAGTTGTCATCGGAGCTGAGACCGACAACGAGGTCAATGCTCGAGCCGCTGTTCACTTTCGAGCCCGGATCAATATTGCGGCCGCGATAGGTCTGCTTCAGCACATTATTGGTGGCAATGTCATCAACATAGATGAGCTTGCCGACATTGAGTCCGCGTGAGAAAAGTTCGGCCTGAGCCTGTCTCATAGAGAGACCGACCAGATTTGGCACGCTCTCTTTCTTAGGCACTACAGTATTGATGGTCAGCAGAATACGTCTTCCGCTTTTAACAAACTGACCGGCTGCAGGATTCTGGCGATAGACCGCTCCGGCAGCCATACCGCGCTGATAGGTGGAATCGATGACCTCTACTCTGATACCTGCGGATGCAGCTGCCGCTTCAGCCTCTGCAACTGACATATTGGTCATATCCGGGACTTCTATTACACGGCCGTGATGGGTGAAAACGCCGAGCAGGATATGAGCCAGCAAAGCTATTATAATGATGAAAGCTGCCGCTCCGAGCAGGTTTTTGAGTATCCAGCCGAAGGAGCTTTTGGTATTTTCAGTTTCTGACATAAATCTTCGTATTTCTCAAGGACGCAAAGTTACAAAAAAATCAAGTACCTTTGTGTATTGCAAACACAATACGAAATGAAAAAAGAAAAGCGGACCCTGCTCATCCTTCTGGCTCTCTTCGTTGTAATGATGAGTATTCCCTGGTTGGTCCCACATACCGCCTTCCTGGCCCTATTCGGCTTCGTGCCACTACTCTGTATGGATTATATCGCTGACAACAGCGGGATACGCAGATTCTGGCTCTGGCATTTTTCCGCATTCGTGCTTTGGAACGCTGCCACCACCTTCTGGGTATGCAATGCCACGGTCGGAGGTGGCCTCTTCGCCATCTTTGGAAATGCCCTGCAGATGTCGCTGATCTTCGGCCTCTTCCGCTTCAGCAAGAAGAGATTCCGCGGAGCCCTTCCCTACCTTTTCCTCGCAGCGGCCTGGATAGCCTGGGAGAGATTCTACTTCAGCGCCCAGATTTCATGGCCTTGGCTTGTCCTTGGCAATGCTTTCGCCCGCAGCACAGGACTGGTGCAATGGTATGAGTACAGCGGAAGCCTCGGAGGTTCGCTTTGGGTTTGGATGAGCAATCTCGCCGTCTTCGGCCTGATGCGCTCTCTGTCCGAAGGAAGTTTCTTCAGATGGAACGGCAAGGCCAGGGCTTCGGCAATGGCCGGAAGCCTCCTGGTCATCTTCGCTCCAATGATATGCTCAGCCATCATAGGACATAATTATGAGGAAAAATCAGAGGACAGGCTCGAAGTTCTGATTGGGCAGCCTTCCCTCGACCCTTATCATAAATTCCAGAAACTCAGCCAGGACGATCAGACCACAATACTGCTCAATGTCTTCGAGCAAGGACTTACTGACAGCAAGGATGGCGAAAGGATACTGCTCCTCGCCCCCGAAACCTTCACCAACGACATCTATGTCGGATCCTATGCCCAGAGCAATACCTGGCGCCGCTTCCTCAATTTCCTGCGCGAACACGAAGGGACAGGCATCATCTTCGGAGCCTCCGCGAGGGAATTCTATATGGCTGACAAGGCAGAAAACCCGAATGACTACGATATGAAGGAGGGACGTTGGATGCGCTCCCACAATTCGGCTCTCTCACTGAATGCAGAAGGACGGACTGAAATTTACCACAAGAGCAAGCTGGTGGTTGGCACAGAGTTAACTCCTTACCCGAAGCTTATACTCCCCCTCGCGAAGAAACTGGGAGTGGGAATAGGCAGATGCGTAGGTCAGGACGAAATCAGCCTTCTCCACTTCGGAGATATTCCTCTCGGAAGCATAATATGCTATGAATCAATCTATGGCGAATTCTGCACAGGCTATGTCAACAAGGGAGCCAAGGCTTTGACCATCATCACCAACGATGCTTGGTGGGGCAATACTCCCGGCTATCGCCAGCACTTGAGTTATGCCTGTCTAAGGGCAATAGAACTGCGTCGCGACATTGCCCGTTGCGGCAATACAGGAATATCCGCCTTCATTGACCAAAAGGGAAGAATATTGCAGGCAGGCCCTTGGTGGGAGGAGGCAAGTCTCAAAGGCAGCCTCAATCTCAATTCAGAGCTCAGCTTCTTCGCACGGCACGGAGACATCCCCGGACGCATGTGCAGCTTCATTTTCATGCTGATGCTCATTGCCCTCATAGTAAGAATGATTACTCCTGGCAAAGGCAGGTAATCATTATCTCTTGGAAATCAAAGCCATACCGGCAAAAGACAGCAAGCCGTTCACCAGGAGCAGACTAAAGCCAAGATCAAAGCCCAGGCTGTTCTTGAGCACGGTATTGAGCAAGAGACAGAGCAGAGGAGATAACACCGCTACATATGGCGTCGCCTTGTCGTGAATATCGGCACGTGTGAGAATTCCGAAGAAGAAGATACCCAAAAGCGGTCCATATGTATATGAAGCCAACTTGTAGATAATGTTGATAACCGAATCATTACTGATTAAGAAAAGCACGGTCATTATCAGGAAGAAGGCCAGGGTGACACCCGCCTGGATGAGTTTTCTCTTCCTTTCCTTGCTCTTTTCATCAAGGTCAGAACGCCTGTTGAAGCCGAGGAAGTCCACACAGATGGTGCTGGTCAGCGAGGTCATTGCAGCGCCTGCGCTTGGATAGGAGGCCGAAATGAGACCGATGAGGAAGAAAAGCGCGGCTCCAGCACCGAGGCAAGTGCTGGCGACAGCCGGGAAGATCTGGTCTGTCTTGGCAATGCCGAAGGCCTCAAAGCCGCCCTTGCTGTTCACATATACGCAGAGCAGGGCACCGAGGAGAAGAAAGAAGAGATTGACAGCGACAATAATGGCAGCGGTCGAGTACATATTCTTCTGAGAAGACTTCAAGTCCTTGCAGGCCAGGTTCTTCTGCATCATCGACTGATCGAGTCCAGTCATTGCGATAGTCACCACTATTCCCGATATGAACTGCTTGATAACATTGGTTCCGTGGCTCCAGTTCCAATCGAACCAGGAAGTGAACGGACGGCCATTGCCCACAACAAAGGAATTCTCATTGAGAGCCGAACCCACTGAAGAGAACATTTCCCTGAAGTTCCAGCCCATATCCTTGCATATGAAGATGATGCTCAACGCCACGGCAAGCAGCATGAAGCTGGTCTGGAGCACATCGGTCCAGATGATGCTGCGTACTCCTCCCCTGTAGGTGTAAAGATAGACGAGAAGCAGGAAAACCAGAGAAACGAGCACAAAAGCCCCGAAAGAACCAAGTGATGCGACAAAGGATGCAGGAAGGAAACTCAGCAGCACCACAATTACGACATAGACTCTCACCGCCGCTCCAAGCAGACGGGAAAGGATGAAGAAAGAGGTTCCTGTCCAATAGCTCGAACGTCCGAAACGTTCGTCAAGGTAGGTATAGATGGAGGTCAATCCCATCCTGTAATATAGCGGAAGCAGGACTTTGGCAATTATTACATAACCCACGGCAAAGCCCAGGACCATAGGCATATAGAAGAAATTCTGCGTCCAGACATTGCCGGGCACGGAGATAAAAGTGACTCCTGTAAGCGAGGCACCTATCATTCCGTAGGCAACGACGAACCATGGAGCCTGCCTGTCACCCTTGAAGAATGAATTGGCCGAGCCGCCGCGGGCGCTGTAATGTGAAATGGCGAACAGCAGGATGGTATAGACCGCGAATGCGAACACAGTCCAAGCGAAGGGAAGGCTTTGTTCCATATTGCGCTACAGCTTAATCAGACCGAGTCCCGGGCGGTCAGGAAGCACCATACGGCCCTTTTCAACCACCATACCCTCGAAGCGGTCATTGGAAATAAGAAGATTGCCGTCAATATCAGCAAAATCGACTCCCGGTGAGAGGTGAGCCGCGGCGGTGCAGGCGCAGGAAGTCTCCGTCATACAGCCCAGCATCACTTTCAAGCCCTCAGCGCGTGCGTAATTGAGCATTTTCCAAGCCTCGTGCATACCGGTGCACTTCATCAGCTTGATGTTAATGCCGGTAAAGGCTCCTTTGATGGAAGGGATGTCGCGAAGACGCTGTATCGATTCGTCAGCGAATATTGGCAATGGACTGCGCTCAGTCACCCAGGCAATGTCGTCCAGCATATTCACAGGCATAGGCTGCTCCACCATCACAATTCCCTGCTCCTTTAGCCAGTGAATCTCGTCAAGGGCCTTATACTTGTCCTTCCAGCCCTGATTCGCGTCAACTGCCAGAGGCAATGAGGTAACCTCGCGTATGGTGCGTATCATCTGCTCATCCGAATCGAGGCCCACCTTGACTTTCAGAATATTGAACTTGTCAGCGCATTCCAAAGTCTTCTGGCGTACGATTTCAGGCGTGTCTATGCCAATGGTGAAGGTGGTACTCGGCGCTTTGGATGCATCAAGCCCCCAAATGCGGAACCAAGGCTGCCCCAAGAGTTTGCCCACCAAGTCGTGAAGGGCAATGTCAATCGCTGCTTTCGCAGGGGCGTCGCCTTCAGAGAGGCTGTCCACATACGCGAGTATTTCTTCTATCTGGAAAGGATCACTGAAGCGCTCAAGATCCACCTTTGCAAGGAAAGCGCAAACGCTCTCGACCGTATGGCCAAGGTAAGGAGGCATCGAAGCCTCACCATAACCTACAAAACCGTCGTATTCTATCTCCACCTGGACATCCGGGGTGGTTGTGCGGGAGTATGAGGCTACTGTAAAGGTATGCTGGAGTTGAAGTTCATAGGGTTCGAACTTCAGATGCATTCTGGCTGTTGCTCCGTGTGTGTTGATACTGTATGGTACAGGAGCCTTTGTGGATGAGCTGCGTGTACAGGATACAAGCCCGCTTGCGGCAAGACCTGTGCCTATACCGGCGGCGGCAGCAGTCTTCAGGAAATCTCTTCTTTTCATTTTATTGGACTTTTCAGGACAAAAATAGAAAAAAAACTAAAAAAAGAGGGACAACAGAATTGTCATCCCCCTTTAATATCGAAACAGTTGCTGAACTAGAACATCTCCGGCTCGTTTGACTCCGGTGCAGGAGCCTCGGCAGAATTCCTGTGGCCGAAGTTCCTTGGCTTGTCGTTTGGACGAGGACGGCGCTCAGCTCTATCATTGCCTCCGCGATCACCGCCACGACGCTCGCCGCGATCACCGCCGCGACGATCATTGCCACCGTGACGCTCACCTCCGCGACGGTCGCCTGAAGGCCTCTGTCTTGGCTCTACATATCCTTCCGGCTTGTCAATGAGAGCGCGCATCGAGAGTCTCATCTTGCCGGTCTTAGGATCAATCTCGAGGAGTTTGACATCAACTTCGTCGCCGACCTTGAGGACATCCTCGACCTTGTCGGTCTTGGTCCAAGCAATCTCCGAAACGTGGAGAAGGCCCTCCTTTCCAGGAAGAATCTCAACGAAAGCACCGAATTCGAGGATGCTTACCACCTTGCCGTGATATACGGCGCCTGCCTCAGGAACAGCTACTATACCCTCGATCCAAGCCTTGGCTGCGGCCATTGCCTCAGCATCATTGGTAGCGATATCGACAATTCCGACAGTACCCTCTCCATCAGGATTAGGCTCTTCGGTGATGGTGATGGTAGCGCCTGTCTCCTTCTGAATCTTCTGGATGGTCTCACCACCCTTGCCGATGATGGCACCGATGAACTCTGAAGATACAACCATCTGCTCGATTCTTGGAACGAAAGGCTTGTAGTCCTCGCGAGGCTCGCTGATGGTCTTCATCATCTCACCCATAATATGGAGGCGGCCCTGACGAGCCTGCTCAAGAGCTTTCTCGAGTACATCGTATGAAAGACCGTCAACTTTGATATCCATCTGGGTGGCGGTGATACCGTCTGCTGTACCTGTTACCTTGAAGTCCATATCTCCGAGGTGATCCTCATCTCCAAGTATATCTGTAAGGATGGCATATCTGTCATTCGGTCTCTCCTCATCAGTGATAAGACCCATAGCAACACCTGCAACCGGCTTCTTGATCTTCACACCGGCATCCATAAGTGCGAGGCAACCTCCGCAGACAGAAGCCATTGAAGATGAACCGTTTGACTCAAGGATGTCTGATACGACACGGATAGCGTAAGGGTTCTCAGGAGCTACAGGAACAACTGGCTTGAGCGCACGGAGAGCGAGATTTCCGTGACCGATCTCACGACGGCCGACTCCTCTCTGAGGCTTTGCCTCGCCGGTAGCGAATGGAGGGAAGTTATAGTGGAGAACGAACTGCTGGTCATCCTGGATGAGGACCTCATCGGTCTCCTTCATATCCATCTTGGTTCCGAGAGTTACGGTAGCGAGAGACTGGGTCTCACCGCGGGTAAAGATAGCGGAACCGTGAGCGCAAGGGAGATAATCAACCTCACACCAGATAGGGCGTACCTGGTCGCATACACGTCCGTCAAGACGTATGCCCTCGTCGAGTATCATATTGCGCATAGCCTCCTTCTCGACTGCGTGATAGTATCTTGATACAAGAGCTGTCTTCTCCTCAAGTTCCTCCTCCGGGATAGTTGCGAGGAATTCTTCCTTGATGGCCTCGAAGCCCTCCTCTCTTTCGTGCTTAGGCTTTGCTGACTTCGCGTGAGCGTAGCACTTGTCATAACAGAAATCGTGAACAGCCTTCTTGAGCTCCTCATCCTCTACATCGTGAGGATAGTCGCGCTTGTTGACATCAGTACCGAGCTCTGCCATAAGCTCTTTCTGCACGCGGCAATGCTTCTTGATCTCCTCGTGAGCGAACTTGATGGCCTCGAGCATATCGTGCTCGCTGACCTCATTCATCTCACCTTCAACCATCATAATGTTCTCCTCGGTAGCGGCAACCATAAGCTCGAGGTCAGCCCTCTTCATATCACTGAAGCTTGGATTGATAACGAACTGACCATCAATGCGGCAAACGCGAACCTCGGAAATAGGGCCTCCGAACGGAAGGTCTGAGGTAGCGAGAGCGCAAGATGCTGCAAGTCCGGCAAGAGCATCAGGCTGAATATCCTGCTCTGCTGAGATAAGGGTTACATTAACGAATACCTCGAGGTGGAAATCATCCGGCCAAAGAGGTCTGATAGGGCGGTCAATAAGACGAGAGATGAGGATCTCATAGTCAGATGACTTGCCCTCTCTCTTCATAAATCCGCCAGGGAAACGTCCTGCTGAATAGAATTTCTCCTTGTAATCTACTGTAAGAGGCATGAAATCAGTGCCTTCCTTTACTTCTGTTGCTGCTGTAACGGTGGCAAGAAGCATAGTGCCACCCATTTTTACTACTGCTGAACCGGCTGCCTGCTTGGCAAGTTTTCCGGTTTCGATTTCGATCACGCGACCGTCCGCGAGTTCGATTCTTTTGTTGATAATGTTCATTACTGTTTCGTCTTTACGTCTTTATATGCGTCTGCAGAACTGATTCTGCCTTTATGAAAAAATCTTCAGCTATGAGAGCGTATTTTAGCAAAAAAAGGGATAGATCACTGGGACCTATCCCTCGCCATTTCCTGTCGTATCGATTATCGACGGAGACCGAGCTCCTTGACGATCTTTCTGTATCTCTCGATGTCGAGCTCCTGGAGATAGTCCAGAATCTGACGTCTCTTACCTACGAGGCGAAGAAGTGAACGGCGTGTAACAACGTCCTTCTTGTTTTTCTTCACGTGCTCGGTAAGGTGAGCGATACGGTAGGAGAATAAAGCAACCTGACTCTCTGGAGATCCGGTATCCTTATTGGACTTTCCGTACTTCGCGAAAATCTCTTGCTTCTTTTCAGGCATCAAATATTCAGCCATAGTGCAAAAAAGATTTATTAGATTATTGGAAAAAACTATGCTTTCGGCCAAAACGGCAAAAAGCGGTGCAAATTTAACATTTTTTTTGGAGAATACAATAAACTATTGGAAAATCAACGAGTTAATTACATAATTGAGTATATTTGCCAAGCAGAAAGCACGAAAAACAAAATATATGGCTATAAGACTCGATATTACTGAAGACTCCCGCAACCTCTTTTGCGACAGCAAATGGTGGGGCGATCCCGATATGCCCGAAGACATGGAATACCCGATGTTGGACGGCTATCCTCTCACCTTCATCTGCCAGATAGCAGGATATGACATCGAAAGATTTGACCCTGAAGGAGTATTGCCGCACGACGGTATGTTCTATTTCTTTGCGGCAATTGACGAATTTCTCGGCTATGAAAGCCCTATCAAGCACGACGGAGCGGGAGAATGGCCCAAGGGGCACGCAGTGGTAAAGTACACAAAGGCTGTGAATATGGAGACCTTCAAAAGCGTAATACTACTGGACGATGAGGACAATCCAATCAGCCAGAAAGCGCAGAGACTGGAATTCAGCGCCTGCCAAGAAGACTTCGCCGGCTTCAGGATACTCGGAGCAGCACCCGAAGGCTATGTCAATCTGCTTCGCATCCCTCTTGATCCACAGAGGACTCTTAGTTTCAGAATCAAACAGAGCGATCTCGGATTTGGCAATTGGAAAAAAGCACGCTTAAGCCTTGAGGTATTGCAATAATACAGAAAAAAGAGGACAGGATATTCATCTATCATGACGACCGCTTCAGCAACGACCTCCTCACCACTTCAAACAGCGTACAGGACTGGCTTCACTCACTCCCCAGTCGAGTACTTCACTTCATCAATCTTCTCTTCCAGGATATAGGATTCCCGGATGAGAAGATTGTCGGAGGCGTACCTTTCTACGGTTACGGATTCCCTGGCGAGGGAAATGAAGGAGCCTACTCCATGACATACGCCAAGCCGGAGTTAAGCCTTCTCGGGCGTATACACTCGCTCCTCAAAGCTCAGTAGCATCAAGCATTTCTCTTGATAACCTGCTGCTCCACGTACATTGCTACACAGGACAGCGCATAATATATTGCCAGCTGGGTAATCATTGCATGAAGCAATGGCCTCACGCTGACAATTGTGCTTCCTGCCGTGTTCAGATTGATGAAAGCCTGGCACCCGAAA
>JALEPJ010000045.1 GCA_022766385.1 Rikenellaceae bacterium | reverse complement strand
TGACGTTTACTCCTTATAAGGACAGCGCTTGCCTCATATCAGCATTATTGCGTTGATGTTCCTGCCGCAGGAGATTCCCTCCCGGCGGGCAGAGTAGAATCGATCATCCGTGTAGGTGTCTATACCTGATACACGTATGTTTGATAGAGGTACACCGCATTCGGAAAGAGAGAAGCGGACACACTCCTTCAGGTCGATGTGATGACCGCCTTCCATAGAGCCTTCCTTCCTTGCTCCCCGGAATGACCAGATCTTATCTATAGGGAATCCCGATTCCTTGAATGTCAGGGACACCTCCTCCCCTACCTGAAAGCTGTCATAGCCTATGCCCGGACCTATGACGGCCCTGATGTCCTCCGGATGAGTCCCGAACAGGCGGCACATCTCCATAACAGTCTTCTTGCTGATCTTGTTGACGGTACCTCTCCATCCGCTGTGAACTGCCCCGATGGCCCTGTGCACAGGATCATACAGTAGTACAGGTATGCAGTCGGCTGTCCTGACCCCGATGGCCACATCCGGGAGCTCAGTCACCAGGGCGTCCACACCTTCAAGCTCCTCCCTCGTGAGACCGGGCCTGTCCACGTGGGCCACCACTGTCGAGTGGGTCTGATGCGGCTGAACCACGCTGCAGGGCAGCTGAACGTCCCGTCCCGCGGTGAAGGCGCGCACTCCCCCACCCAAGTCATATTCCAGAAGTCCTGTCATAAGTTCCTCCTTACTTCAGTTTGTTTCCGACGCTGAAAGCTTTGCCTACCTTCGCTCCGATTTCCAGATAGTCGTGGTTCGCAGGGTCATATACTATCGGACGGAGCTTAGCAGGGTCAATCTTTCCATCAGTAAGGATTGACTCATCGGCGCAGACGTTCACTATCTCCCCTTTGAGGATGTCTGTTTCAGGATCATAGGAGCGGACCTTACACTCGAGAGCCATAGGCAACTCCTCTACCAGCGGTGCATCGACGAACTCCGACTTCACTGCGTGGAATCCGGCCTTTGCGAATTTGTCGGGGACCTTGTTTCCTGACACGAGTCCCACGTAGTCGCAGGCAGCGACTTGAAATGTGGTTGCGAAGCTGACAGTGAACGCTCCCCTCTTGCGGAGGTTCTCAGCGGTTTTGTGCGTACCGCTGACCGCGATCGAGATTTCATCGGAGTCACTGATACCACCCCAGGCTGCGTTCATGATATCAGGAGTACCGTCTTCGTTATAGGTGGCTATCATCAGCACCGGCTGAGGATAGGTCCAGGTTTTAACACCAAAATTCTTTCTCATATCTTAAAGCCATAGGAGATGCGTGGAGGATAAACGCCTATAACTCAATGAGTTATGCATTTGTCTATGGAAAATTTTACCCATAGGCAAATGTTTAAAACATTAATACACAATGAGTTATCCCCCACAAGCTAAAAGGCGGCTAATAATCACTTATCAGTCGCCTTCTTCTTATCGTTTGCGGCTATGCCGCTTTTTGAATACTAGAGCTGAGGACCTGCAGCAACAAGAGCCTTACCGGCCTCGTTGGTAGTGTACTTAGCGAAGTTCTTGATGAAACGTGAAGCGAGGTCCTTAGCCTTCTCCTCCCAGATAGAAGCATCAGCATAGGTGTCACGTGGATCAAGGATAGCAGGATTAACCTTTGGAAGTGCTGTAGGGATCTCGAAGTCGAACATAGGGATCTTCTTGGTCTCAGCATTAAGGATAGAGCCGTCAAGGATAGCGTCGATGATACCGCGGGTATCAGGAATAGAGATACGCTTTCCTGTTCCGTTCCAACCTGTATTTACGAGGTATGCCTTCGCACCGCTCTTCTCCATTCTCTTCACAAGCTCTTCAGCATACTTTGTAGGGTGAAGCTCAAGGAAAGCCTGGCCGAAGCAAGCAGAGAAGGTAGGAGTAGGCTCAGTGATACCGCGCTCAGTACCTGCAAGCTTAGCGGTGAAGCCTGAAAGGAAATAGTACTGGGTCTGAGCAGGAGTCAGGATAGATACTGGAGGAAGTACTCCGAATGCGTCTGCTGAAAGGAAGATAACGTTCTTTGCAGCAGGTGCTGATGAACCTGGCTGAATGTTGTTGATATGGTTGATAGGGTAAGATACGCGGGTATTCTCGGTAACTGACTTGTCATTGAAGTCAATCTTGCCCTCAGCATCAACGGTAACGTTCTCAAGAAGAGCGTTGCGTTTGATAGCTCCGTAGATATCAGGCTCGTGCTCCTTTGAAAGGCCGATAACCTTTGCATAGCAGCCGCCCTCGAAGTTGAACACGCCATTGTCATCCCAACCGTGCTCGTCATCACCGATGAGGCGACGCTTAGGGTCGGTAGAGAGAGTGGTCTTACCGGTACCTGAGAGACCGAAGAAAATAGCGGTGTTCTCACCGTTCATATCGCAGTTTGCAGAGCAGTGCATAGAAGCGATGCCCTTGAGAGGGAGATAGTAGTTCATCATAGAGAACATACCCTTCTTCATCTCACCGCCGTACCATGTATTGATGATAACCTGCTCGCGAGAGCTGACGTTGAATGCAACGCAAGTCTCAGAATTGAGGCCGAGTTCCTTGTAGTTCTCTACCTTTGCCTTTGAAGCATTATAAATCACGAAGTTTGGCTCAAAGTTCTCGAGTTCCTCAGCTGTTGGCTGGATGAACATGTTGGTAACGAAGTGTGCCTGCCAAGCTACCTCAACGATGAAGCGGACAGACATACGTGTATCCTTGTTTGCACCGCAGAATGCATCAACAACATAGAGATTCTTGTTGCAGAGCTCCTTGACAGCGAGGTCCTTCACCTGTGCCCAAACATCCTCGCTCATAGGGTGGTTATCGTTCTTGTAACCCTCTGAAGTCCACCAAACAGTGTCCTTTGAGTTCTCGTCCATAACGATATACTTGTCCTTAGGAGAACGTCCGGTATAAATACCGGTCATAACGTTAACAGCGTTGAGTTCAGTGTCCTGACCTACCTCATAGCCCTCGAGACCAGCCTTGGTCTCCTCCTGATACAACACCTCGTAAGAAGGGTTGTGAGCAATCACTGTCGAACCAGTGATGCCGTACTGTGTCAAATCCAATTTTGCCATAGTTGTGTTAAAAAAAGTATATGTTTCTTAAAATTTGTTGACTTGATTTAAATCACGCAAATATACTACAAATTTCGTACAAGTAAAATAAGAAGAAGTCCAAATACTGATAAAAAAAAAGAGTAAATTTGCAAAGAATATCAGTTTTGTAATGACGGCTAAAGAAACGTTGAAGGAATACTGGGGATATGATGCTTTCCGTCCTATGCAGGAGGAAATCATTACATCCGCTTTGGAGGGGAAGGACGTGCTCGCAATACTGCCGACAGGCGGCGGTAAGTCCATCTGCTTTCAGGTGCCGTCTCTCGTAAAGGAAGGCACAGCCCTCGTAATCACCCCGCTCATTGCACTGATGAAGGACCAGGTGCAGAATCTCTGCAACAGGGGCATCAAGGCTCTGACCATACACGCAGGAATGAGCCGGCACGAGGTAGACTTGACCTTGAACAATGCTGCGTATGGTGATTTCAAGTTCCTCTACCTGTCACCCGAGAGAATTAACACTTCCCTCTTCCGATCCTATCTGGAGATATTGAATATCAATTATATAGTCGTAGATGAGGCTCATTGCATCTCGCAATGGGGTTACGATTTCAGACCTGATTATCTCGAAATCGGAAAACTCAGGGAGCTCGTCAGCGCCCCTGTGATTGCCCTTACCGCCACCGCCACTCCGAAAGTCGCGCAGGATATTATGGAGAAGCTCAGATTCAAGGAAAAACTGCTTCTGAAGAGCGGCTTCGAGCGTCCGAATCTCAGCTATGTCGTCAGGAAGAACACCGACAAACTGGGGCAATTGCTCAGCATCTGCAAGGGAGTAGGCGGCAGCGGCATAGTCTACATTCGCAGTCGGAAGAAATGCGAGGAGACCGCTGCCTTTCTGACAGCAAACGGACAGAATGCCTCTTTTTATCACGCCGGACTGTCGGCCTCACTCCGCAGCGAAAGACAGAGCGGATGGAAGAGTGGAGAAATACGCATTATGGTCTGCACCAACGCCTTCGGAATGGGCATTGACAAGCCCGACGTCAGATTTGTCATTCATCTTGATATGCCGGAAAGTCCGGAAGCCTATTTTCAGGAGGCAGGCAGAGCCGGCAGGGACGGCAAGGCATCTTACGCAGCTTTGGTATGGAATGAAGCCGACCTCAGGCATCTGAAGCAGATTGAGACAATTTCCTTCCCGAGCCTCGAATACATCGAGGACATATACCAAAAGATTCATATCTTCTTCCAGATACCCTACGACACGGGAGCCGGCAGGCAACTTCGCTTTGACTTGAACGAATTCGCAGCTCATTACAAGCAGAACCGGGCCAGCGTTCACTATGCAATCAAATATCTCGAACGGGAGGAGCATTTGAGTTTCAGCGAAGACATTGACATAAATACAAGGGTGCGGATTTCAATCCCCCGCCCGCAGCTGTATTCCACCGAACTGCCGGACCCGAAGATGCTTGAACTGCTCGAAGCCTTGATGCGCAATTATCCCGGAATCTTTTCGTATGCCGTCGGCATAGATGAGGACAATCTGGCATCCAAATGCAGTCTGAGCATTCCCCAGCTGCGTGTCCTGCTCTACAAGATGTCCCTCGAGCACGTCATCAACTATATTCCGGCTGACCATTCGAGCGTCATCTATCTCCACCACGACCGTCTCCATCCAGGCAATATCTCTCTTTCCCCAAGCCGTCACGCCCAACTTTTGAAAAACTACAGGGAAAGGGTTGAGGCAATGATGGATTACGTCTCCGATTCCAGCGAATGCCGCTCGCAGAAGCTGCTGCGCTACTTCGGCCAGGAGGAAAGCGTATGCTGCGGCTGCTGCGATGTCTGCCGTTCGGGTGAAGGTGTAAAGACCAATACCAGAAAATGGCTGATCAAGGAAGTCAGAATGCTCTGCGACTCATCTGATGACGGGAGCTATAGTCTGAGCGAGCTCAGGGACCGTTTCAATGAAGCAATTGCCAATGACCGCCGCCTCAGGCTGACTGAGGACTTCGCTCCCATTCTGAGGGGACTCATCGATAGCTCCGAACTCCCTATGTATCGATTATAAGTCCATTAAATTTCTTTTTGAGCACTGCTTTTTCTATCTTTGTGCCAAACTATGACACAATTGAAAATGGACATACAGTATCTGCCCGGAGTGGGACCGAGAAGGGCGATGATGCTCAAGAACGAGCTGGAAATCAGCACTGTAGATGAACTCATCCACTTCTACCCATTCAGATATGTTGACAGGAGCACAGTCCAGAGGATAGCCGAAGTATCCCCTGACCTAGCCTTTGTCCAGATAATGGCCGAGGTTAAACGCGTTACTCTCTACGGCCCGGACAGCAATGTTTTGAACACCTTGCAGGGGCCCGTCCGCTTCAATACAGTCAAACGTATGAGTGTCATAGTCTCAGATGAAAGCGGAGAAATGGAGATGGTATTCTTTAAGGGCATCAAATGGAACTACGAAAAGCTCAAACCGGGAAGCATCTTCATCTTTTTCGGGAAGCCCCAGAGTTTCAACGGCCGCATCAATATCGTTCATCCCGAAGTTGATGCCGTAAGCGGACAAGGTTCACAAATACCTGGAGGAACTCTCACAGGAGTATATTCCTCCACGGAAAAAATGAAAAACGCAGGAATCAGCGGGAAGGTAATGAACAAAATCCAGGCTTCTGCACTGAATGCCTTGCTTCCAAATCTGGAGGAAAGCCTTCCTGATTATGTAATACGCGACAAGGGACTGCCTTCACTGAACTTCGCATTGAAGAATATCCACTTTCCACAGGATACAGCCGCCCTGGCCAGAGCTACCTACAGGCTTAAGTTTGAAGAGCTCTTCTTCCTTCAGCTTTCTTTGCTGAAACAGAAATACATCCGCAGTCGGGAGGAGAGAGGAATCCCGATGAACAAGGTAGGAGAGGCGTTCAACAATTGCTACAAAAGCCTGCCATTCAGCCTCACAGATGCTCAGAAAAGAGTGATTAAGGAGATACGTTCCGATTTGATGAGCGGGCATCAGATGAACCGCCTCCTTCAGGGAGATGTCGGCTCGGGCAAAACCATGGTAGCAGTGCTCACCTGTCTGATTGCCTATGGCAATGGTTACCAGAGCTGCATAATGGCTCCGACAGAAGTACTTGCCCAGCAGCACTTTGCGAACGTGCGCAAGTATTTGGAGGGTACGGGGGTAGAGTGCGCTCTTTTGACCGGCAGCAGCGGTGCTAAGGACAGAAGGAACATACACGAAGGTCTGGAAAGCGGCCGTATTGGCATCATAGTCGGCACCCACGCCCTAATTGAGGACAATGTTGTCTTCCACAAGCTCGGGCTGGCTGTGATAGACGAGCAGCACCGCTTCGGAGTCGATCAAAGAGCAAAGCTCTGGGCCAAAGGCCCATCCATTGCCCCGCACGTCTTGGTGATGACTGCGACACCGATTCCGAGGACTTTGGCAATGACTCTTTACGGTGACCTGGACGTTTCAGTCATTGACGAGCTGCCTCCAGGCCGAAAACCGGTGCAGACCATGCTTATCGGGCAGAATCGCAGGCATGCATTGCACAAATTCATGAAAGACGAAATCGCGAAGGGACGTCAGGTCTTCGTAGTGTACCCGCTGATATTCGAGAGCGAGAAACTTGATTTGAAGAATCTGGAGCAGGGCTATGAGGATATTGTCGCAGCCTTTCCCTTCCCTGAATACAAGGTAGCTATAGTTCACGGTCAGCAGAGCAATGAAGAGAAGAACTTCAATATGAAGGCTTTCGCTGCAGGAAGAGCAAATATTCTGGTATCTACGACAGTAATCGAGGTCGGAGTGGATGTCCCGAACGCGTCAGTGATGGTGATAGAGAGTGCGCAGAGATTCGGTCTGTCACAGCTCCACCAGCTCAGGGGACGCGTCGGCAGGGGCAGTGAAAAATCTTATTGCATCTTAGTCAAGGACGAAAAGGTTTCAAAAGAGTCTCAGAAGAGGCTCGACCTGATGTGCAGGACGGAGAATGGCTTCGAACTCGCGGAAGAGGATATGAAGATGCGCGGGCCGGGAGATCTCGAAGGGACGCAGCAGAGCGGACTCCCCATTGCCCTGAACATTGCCTCGCTGGCGAAGGACGGTCGGATTCTTGCGGAAGCCAGAGACTACGCCCAATACGTTCTGGACAATGACCCTGCTCTCAGCCTTCCCCAGAATGCCAGACTCAAGGATGAACTGAGAAAGGACAAATATAAAGTGAAAGATTACAGTAAGATAAGCTGATATGATAACCGAATTGATTGACAAATATGTTTGGCTCATTCAGACCTTCATCGATGCCGGGGAAAGGGGTATTTCCCTTGACGAAATAATGGCGAGATGGAAGAACAGGTACAACTGCCCGTATTCGCGCAGGACCTTCAACAACCATCGCGAAGTGATTGCCGAAGTCTTCGGAATAGAGATCGAATGCGACAGAAGGAACAACCGCTATTTCATACGCTATGGAAAGGACGCAATAGACCAGAAATCATCCATAGGATGGCTTATCAATACCTTCACAGTCAACAACTTGCTCACTCTAGGGCAGGAAAGGCTCTCTGGCAGGGTCGCTGTTGAGGACATCCCTTCGGGACAGGTATTTCTGACCGGTTTGATTTCAGCAATGGAGAGCAACAGTGTCATTACACTGGACTACAGAAAATACGGACAGGAAGAGGTCAACACTTTCACAGTTGAACCTTATGCCTTAAAAGAATACCAAAAGCGCTGGTACCTTCTGGGTTATTGCCACGAAAGAGGAGCGGAAAGAATCTATTCTCTTGACAGGATAAGTTCAATAAAGCAGACAGGCTGGACCTTCAAGATGCCTGAAGGCTATGACATCGATGAAATCTACAGTCAGACCATTGGCATCTACCTGGACAAAGACAGCGAGGCTGAATTCATATACCTGAGGGTCAGTGAAAGGGAAGCTGCTTATTTGCGCGACCTGCCTCTTCACCCCAGCCAGATGGAAACCGGGCAGGAAAATGGAAGGCGCATCTTCAGAATCCACGTCGTACCGAACTCTGACCTGCTGATGGAAATAAAAAGGCTCGGCAAGGATGTGGAGGTACTCTCACCCGCTTCGGTAAGGGAGAGCATAGCCCGCGAGCTCAGAGAGGCTGCCGCACAATACGATTAAAATTACAAATCAATAATATTCAATATGTTACATCCAACAAAAATGGGAGCCGCAATCGCTGCGGCAATCTGTGTATTAAGTACTATGAACTGTAGCAATCAAAATGCGGAAGAGACTGGATACATCGGTCCTTCCGAAATCAAAGTGGAAGATGGCAAGATGACAGCCGAGACTCTTCTCTCTTTCGGAAGGATGAGCGACCCTCAAATCTCACCTGATGGAAGCAAGGTGCTCTACGGTGTCAGCTATACCTCCCTCGAGAACAACAGCAGCTGCCGCAATCTTTTTCTCAGCGACATTGACGGTTCGAACAAAGTACAGCTGACCCGCTATGCCAAGAGTGTATCAAATGCCCGTTGGTCAGCTGACGGAAAGGAAATCTGGTTCATCCAGAAGGGTCAGATATGGAAAGCCCCTCTCAAGGGGAACAAATTGGGCAAGAAAATACAGCTAAGTGATGTTCCTAACGGGGTATCTGAATTCAAACTCTCTCCTGACGGCAAGTCCCTGATTTACATCAGCACCATCAAGAATCCTCTCGTTGAACAGCCAAAAGACCTAGGTTCGGATTATTCGAAAGCACAGGCCTACTCCACTGAAGACCTGATGTACCGCCATTGGGACCATTGGGTTACCGAGATTCCGCGCAGTTACTACGTGAAATCGCTCGATGAGATGATCAGAGAGAGCAACTCCATTGATATTCTTGGCAATGAGCCTTTCGAGCTTCCTACAGAACCGTTCAGCGGTATTGAGCAGCTCGACTGGAGCCCTGACGGCAAATATATAGCCTATAGCTGCCGCAAGCTCAGCGGAAAGGACTATGCCTTCTCCACCGATACCGAGATATATATTTACAATGTAGCTGACGCATCGTGTATACGTATTCCTATGGACGGAGGATATGACACCGAACCTGTCTGGTCTCCTGACGGAAAGAAGATTGCCTGGCTGAGTATGGAGCGCAACGGTTACGAATCAGACAAGGCGCGCCTCTTCGTGCAGGAGTTGATTGAGGAAGGAGGTAGCCTGAAACTAGGTGAGAGACACGAGCTTACAACGGACTTCAAGTACAATGCTGCTGGTCCTGTTTGGGCAGATGACAGCAAAGGCATCTATTTCAACGCCCTCGCAGAAGGACTTCAGGGCATCTTCCTTGCTTCAAGCGACAATGACTTCAAGGACAGCAGGATAGACAGAATCACCGCTGATGACTGGTGGTTCGACTTCGACTCGCCTTGGGCTGTAAAGGACAATGGTAATGGAAGCCTGACTCTTCTAAGCTCTTACTGCAGTATGGACTTCCCTACCGAACTTGTTGCCGTAAACTGGAGCCCGGACTCAGTTGATTATAAACAGATCAGTTCAGAAAACGAGCATATACTCTGTCAGCTCGA
>JALEPJ010000046.1 GCA_022766385.1 Rikenellaceae bacterium | reverse complement strand
AAGGCCATCGTCAAGGTTGCAAGAAAGCTTGTGAACCGTATCTACTTCGTACTCAAACGCCGACAGCCTTATGTCAATGCTGTGGCGTAACAGAGATATATCCTGTCTGGTAAACAGACTTTCTGAGAGAGAATACTACATGATTGTTGCGGCTTTGAAGTCCGCTTAAAACAGTTTGCTCCTCTCACCTTTGTGAACTGATACAGGAACTTGCGGCACCGAACCGGATGACCGCTGTGGAAAGTTTGTTTACCGAGGATATTTTTACGGGTTCTGAATCTCGACCTCCGCAAGAGGCCGTTGGGATATCACGCACTCCTATCAAAGGAAGATGAAAATATATATATCATTAAGATATTGATTATAAAGAATATAAATGTTTAACTAATAAATCGAGATCCATTTTTATTTGGATTTCAACTGGAAAGTAATTATATGAAATTTCTAGAGGAGATTAATGCTACAGTTGGCCAGTTTGTCAAAGACCTGGAACATCATCTGGAAAAGTATCCACAAATTGCATCCGAGGTCATTACCAGCTATTCGGATGGTGATGAAGATCCTATTACAGACGTCTCTAAATTAAATGACTCTAGTCATGATTGTCATGGCAATCATTGTGAGTACATATGTTTTAGCTATGACTAGCAAAAAAAAGAGAGTGGAATAACTGCCACAAAAATGCTTGATATTCTTAAAAATTTGGATCCTAACACTGGGGGTCTTATTCGACGCAGGAGAAGAGAATCTGGGCGAAACTGATAGTGGTTTGCGTAACCTCTATAAGGAAACAGATGAAGATGCTGAGCATGATGCTGTTTTCATTTGTTGTTATGTGGAAGATGACTATGTGGAGATTTTCTGCAGACTAGAGTACGTGGAAATTAATTGTCGTTCCGGGTATTTTCCAAAAACTAAGTAATTAATAAACAATAAATTAAATCATTACGGCAAATACTATTTTACCGCAATGCTATGAGGAAAACGGTAAACAATGACTTACGTAAAAGCTACTCGGACACTGTCTGAGGCCACTTTTCGTCGTAGAGCTTGCGATATTCGATCAGTTTGTCGATGCTCTCGATGATTTCGTGCCTGTGCTGGGGATATTCCATGAATTCCTTCACCTCTGAGCTGCATTTTGCAATCAGATGGCTGCTTTCCACCTTCTGATTTGCCAGAATGTTGGCGTAGATGGTGGAAGTGCGGCGCTTGTACTCCTTGAACCTTTTTTCCAGACGCTTTTCGGCCTTCTCGGCCTGGCGAATCTTCTTGGCTTCTTCCTCCCTTGCGAGCTCCTCTTCCGTGAGCTCGACGGCAGGCTTCTCCGGAGTCTCGTTCGGAAAACTCCCGACAAGGATGTTGAGCGTGTTGATGTATTCATCGGTGAAGTCCGCGTCAGATTTCTCCGCCGCCCTTTTCAGGAGACGCAGCAGGCGTTTTGCCGGTTTGCAGGCGATGGGGTCGTTGCGCTGGCCGGATTCTATTATGTGATTTGTCAGCCTGCATTCGGAATCGAACGCTAGACGGAGTAGTTCATTGGCTGTATCTTTTCTTGAGATATCCCTCCTATATTTATGAAAACCATCAAGATACGCGCGAACTGCGTCTTCGTGTTGGCCGTTTTCCGTGAAGGCTTCACCTTTCTTGTACGCTGAGTCGACGTAGCTGGAAGCCTTGAGGGTCTTCTCCTCCATGATCTCGTCGACCTTTCTCTCGGCATAGTACCTGTGGCTCTCGAAATACTCCACGTTCGGATTGCTTGTGACGTGCCAGCCGCCGCAGAGTGAACAATAGTAGCTGCGGACGGGGGCCTTCCCTCCGAATTCCTCCATCTCCTCCCTGTTGAACTTGATGAAATTCTCGGCCTGGCTCTCCGATTCGAAGAGCATCTTGATGCGCTTGGCTGCGATGCAGAAGTATCTGTTCCTAGTCGGTCTCATAAAACGTTAAAAGTGTCACCATTTTATACTCGCAGTGTCTTCCACTCTTTCCGGAAACCTCTCTGAGAATCGAGAATTTCAGCAAAGCCAGGTGTTTGTACAGCTTCGCCGGATTCTCAGTGGACAAATAATTTTTCGTGAAAAATGTCACCCGAGAATTTTTGGACGTTTTTTAGATTTTTTATTTAGGTTGAGTATGTGCACTCATACAAAATGTTATATTTTTGTGAAAATTCACCACTGGAACCTTATGGAAGGAACCCAAAAGCAAATATATGATTGTCTTCTAAAGGGTGGTCGGGGCAAGATTTTCTTCGCCCAGGACTTCACCACATTGGGCACGTCGGACAGCATCCGGCAGGCTCTCTGCGCCCTGACAGACGACCGTATCATCGTAAGGCTGGCCCGTGGTGTCTACTGCTTCCCCAGGGTCGTGGGAGAATACAATATCCATATTATTTATCCTTCAAAGGATGAGATCGCGGAAGCTATCGCCCAGAAGTCCCAGATAAGGATAGCCCCCTACGGCGACCAGGCTGCCTACCTGATGGGATTCACCGGCCTGCAGATAGGACGATACACTTATCTAACTGACGGCGCCCCTAGGCGCATAGGGCAGAAAGGCGGGGACATTATTTTCCTCCACACGTCCGAAGTGCGCATCTTCTCCTTCGTTAACATAACGATGCAGCTCCTGTCGCTTGCTATGCGGTCTGTCGGCAAGGAAGGAATCACCCCCGAGATTCGTGAATGCATAAGGGAACGCCTTTCAAAGGTACCCCAGAAGGAGCTTGAGCATGACATAAAATTGTGCCCCGTGTGGGTGGCAGACCTGCTGATGAAGCTATAATCAGGCTTTAGAAGCTCACTATTGCGACAAAAGTATTAACTTTGACATAATAACACACGATAACACTATGGCATTCATCTACAGAACGGAAAACGGCGGGGCTCTGACCCCTTCACAGGAAAAACTCCTCGAGAATATAGAGACATTGCCTTCCCCTTATGACGGGATCTCCATGCTCGCCGATTTGAGGCGAAGAACCGGACTGTCAGTTGTTGTATCTGACAGAGGCTCCCTTATCAAGAGACTGAAAGAGGATATAGATACAATCAGCAAGCAGATAGATGCCTACCAAAAAGACGCCAACCGTCAAATAATCATGAATCAGATTGAAAGGGACATTTATGACAGGCGTCGATGGGCCCAAAGCAAGCTTCAAGAGGTAGGGAATCCCGATGTGACTCCCCTGCTTGGCCTGTATTCCAGAAAACTCCTGTGGTTTGAACGCTTGGCACCTACAGTGTACCTCTATGCGGACAACATCAATGATTACGCAAGCAGAATTGGCAAGAACCCCGACCACGTATTCGGCTATGTCTTCGTTCACGAGATGATGCACGCATATTATGATGCATTCAACAACGCCGGCTACCCATCATGGAATGATCTTGAAGAGGCTTTTGCAGAGTTCGGAATGCTCACGTTCCTGAACAGCAAAAATGACAAACTCCCTACGGATCTTCTCGACGATGCTATTGAGCACGTCCAATCAAAAATCAAGAACCCATCCGGTCCGCGTGAATACGGCTTCGGTTTTGAGCTGTTTGACAGGACGGGCGGAGTGGAAACTTGGATGATCAACCGCTACAGAGAAATATCAAACTGGATTGACACTGAGACAGCAGGAAAATTGGATCCGAATTACTTCCGTGCAATATGGAGGTATAAGCACGTTCCTGATGATGAAAATGCCACTGAATGTTTCAAGGGTGTGGAAGAAATCCTGAAATATGACTGGCAGAGGCCTGACTTTATCATTCAGCCAGGAGTTCGGGGAAGGCGTGCCTCGTCCGGTCCGGGCTTTTCTGGGCCGAGCATCGGCAGGCTTCGTGCGACAAGTGAATGGGCTATAACTTCCTCAATGGAAGGATGGTGCGATCAGTCTCCATTTATAAGACGGAATGATCTTATGCAACTTCTTGCGGAAGTGCTGAAGATAATGAAGTCCGACGGCTTTGAGAATTATCTCTCAATCAATGGGGACTGTATTGAATTTATGAGAAGGCCGTTCTTCCGCTATGAGACAACTTGTCCAGCGCGCGCAAAAGTGATCCCTGAAAGCCTTTGCGTGAAAGGCACCACAGTTTATCCGGCATTTCCGTCGGTACCACTTGGCCACTCAAGAAAACTCGGAGATTTCTTGAGTGTAATGAGCATCATGTATACTGGACTATTCACAGTCGTAAATGACACTTCAACATTTACCCTTTATGTGCCGAGGTCATTCGCTGAAGACCACCTATCTGAAATTGAACTAGAAATCGATAGTTCCTCTAAAGGGACTTCATCGGCGTCTACAGCGGCAGCCTTTGAGGCCTGGTTATTGGCAGGTGGAATTAGCGACCAGTCTGCAAAAAAATATGTAGCAGTAATCTCATCACTATATATGGGCGAAACCATAAAGCGTATGATACGCTGGAGGTATAACACCATATCCGAATGTACGTCAATTGCCAAGCTTGACCGACTCATTCACAAATTAGAAGTTCCTAATTCTGAGGAGGCCCTGTTTAAAATTGCCACCTATGGCGTACTATTGACTGCAGTAAAGAAGTACAGAGAGTATTTGACTATAGTCACAGTCTAGCACCTGCCGAGAAACGAAAACAAAGACACCCTCCCTGATTCATATATCAGAGAGGGTGTCTTCCATATCTGTATAAAATCAAGAAGCTATTTCGGCCGAATGGTGATCTTTACCTTCTTCTCAAGGATATCTGCAATCTTGTATATGTACGAGATGAAGATGTCGTCGTGCTCCAGCCAGGCTGACAGGGAAAGAGTTTGCAAGACACAAGGCGATAGCGAAGGTACTGGATGTCCAGTTCTTCTTTGCCAGACCGTACCACTCCTGGGAGCGAGGCGCCAATGAGAACACCAACGGTCTCGCAAGGCAATATATCCCCAAGGGTACGGACTTCGAGGATCTGACGGACGAGTA